>JBFWNN010000101.1:0-16407 GCA_050251035.1 Parvibaculaceae bacterium | reverse complement strand
GATTGTTTGCGCAGGATATCAAGGGGTCGCTCGCCCATGCCAGGATGCTTGCCGAAACGGGCATCATCTCGAAGTCAGACGCGGCTGAAATAAGGCGGGGCCTGGAGAAGGTGCAAGCCGAAATCGAAGCCGGCGCCTTCACTTTTTCGCGCGCGCTGGAAGACATTCACATGAATGTCGAAGCGCGGCTCAAGGACGTGATCGGCCCGCCGGCCGGCCGCCTGCACACCGCCCGTTCGCGCAACGACCAGGTGGCGACCGATTTCCGGCTCTATATCCGCGACGTCTGCGACCATCTCGACGGCCAATTGCGCGAGCTGCAGCTCGCGCTCGCGGCCAAGGCCGAGAAACATACCGGCACCATCATGCCGGGCTTCACCCATCTGCAGGTGGCCCAGCCCGTGACCTTCGGCCATCATCTCCTCGCCTATGTCGAGATGCTGGCGCGCGACCGCGGCCGCATAAGCGATGCGCGCAAGCGCATGAACGAATCCCCCTTGGGCGCCGCGGCGCTCGCCGGCACCTCCTTCCCCATCGACCGCACCATGACGGCGAAGGAACTGGGCTTCGACCGGCCGATGCGCAACTCGCTCGACGCGGTGGCCGACCGCGATTTCGTGCTCGAGCTTTTGGCCTCCGGCTCGATCGCGGCCATGCATCTCTCGCGTCTCGCCGAGGAGATCGTCATCTGGTGCTCGGCGCAATTCCGCTTCGTGACGCTGTCCGACAAGTTCACCACCGGCTCCTCGATCATGCCGCAGAAGCGCAATCCCGACGCGGCCGAGCTCATCCGCGCCAAGCCGGGGCGTATCCTCGGCGCCTTCACGTCGCTCGTCGTGGTGATGAAGGGCCTGCCCCTCACCTATGCCAAGGACATGCAGGAGGACAAGGAGCCGGCTTTCGACGCGATCGACAATCTCTCGCTCGCCATCGCGGCGATGACCGGCATGGTGAGGGATCTCGAGCCCAATGCCAAGGCGATGCGGGCCGCGGCGGCGCAAGGCTTCGCCACCGCGACCGACCTCGCCGACTGGCTGGTGCGCACGCTGGGCCTGCCGTTCCGCGAGGCGCATCATGTGACGGGTTCGCTGGTGGCACTGGCCGAGAAGAAGAACTGCGATCTCGCGAGCCTGAGTCTCACCGACATGCACGGCGTCAACGATAGGATCACCACCGATGTCTACAAGGTGCTGTCGGTCGAGAATTCGGTCGCCTCGCGGGTGAGCCTCGGCGGCACCGCGCCCAAAAATGTGGCGCGTGAGGCGGCGCGCTGGCTGAAGGTGTTGGGGAAGCAGCCATAATCCAGCGAGCGCATCACCGTCTTACGTGACGGAAGCCTCGCGGCCATGCCTTTGGCGCCGGAGGCGCGGCGACGCGTAGAGCCTGCGCGATCGCCCTCGGATGACACGGCGATCCGCCATCTCGCTTGCAGCATCGGCAAGTCCGACGAGTCCACCCTTCTTATCCAGACCGGCCACACGCGCCGCGCCCGCGCCGGGATCGGCATGGCCGATCACGAGGACGAGCAGGCGCTCCACCTGGACGAAAGCCAGGTGGCCGAGCGCGAGGACGAGCATGAGGGTCAGATAGAGCGGCGCGGGGTTCATGAGGGCGTCCGGGATATGGGTGGGAAGATCGTGCGCGCGCGGCGGCCCAGGCCATGAAGAAGCCCGGCAGCCTGTGCTCCGGGCGCGCGTCGTTCGATCCTGATATTTCCCAAATCGCACGTTTTTCACACAAAGTCAAACGGAAAAAACGTACGTCTTGACTGATTATTGACAGCATACTGTCATTCGTGTAATATGACAGCATGCTGTCAAAAGGTGACGTTCCATGACCCCATCCTTCATCGCTACAGTTCACGGCCGGCTCGCTGTCTATGAGCAAGGAAAAGGCGACAGCCTGCCCATCCTCTTCCTCCATGCCGATTCAGGCGTCGCCGAGCAGTGGGCGGAGGTGCTGCCGCGCATCGCCGCCGACCGCCCGGTGCTGGCGCTCGACACGCGCGGCTCGGGCGCCAGCGGCGCGGCCAGTGACGGCGATTATTCTTATGAAGGCCGCGCCCGGGATATCGCCGCGGTGGCCGCGGCGAAGCAGCTCGACCGCTTCGCCATCGTCACCCATTCGGGCAGCGGCGCCGCGGCGCTCCTTTATGCCGCGCGGAATCCTGAGCGCGTCGCCGGCCTCTTCCTGCTCGATCCGGCGACCGACCCGCGCGTCATCCCGCAGGACATCCGTGAGGGAATCATCGCCGGGCTCTCCGGCCCACGGAGCCTCGATGTCCAGACGCAGTTCTATGCGACCATCGCCGGCGCCAATGAACGGGTCCGCGCCCGCGTGCTGGCCGATTGCGGAAAAGTTCTTCCCGCGGCGCGCCTCGGCTTCGGCAAGGCTTTCGCCGACTGGGATCCGGAGCCGGCGCTCGACGCCTGGACCGGCCCGCTCTTCATCCTAGCGAGCGAAGCGTCGGACCAGGGCGCCGCCCTCTATCGCCTGCGCCTGATCCCGCATGAGGTGGTGAAGGGCACGGGCCACTGGCTTCAGCTCGACGCGCCCGATATCGTGGCCGACGCCATTCGCCGCTTCATTGCCGGGATTGAAACCAGTGCCCCTTGAGAAGACCGAAGCCGGAAAACTTCTGACCGAGATCGTGCTGCTGACCTTTCGCCTCGAAGGCGGCTTCCTCGCCGCCGCCGACAGGATCTCGGGCCCGGCCGGCCTCACCGCGGCGCGCTGGAAGGTGCTGGGGGCGGTGCTTTACGAAAAACGCAGCGTCGCCGAGATCGGGCGCGTCATGGGCCTCGCCCGCCAGAGCGTGCAGCGCCTGGCCGACATTCTGGTCAGCGAGGGCCTCGCTTCCTATGAGGACAATCCGGCGCATAAGTCGGCGAAGCTGCTGGCGCCGACACAGGAAGGCTACGCCCGCATCGCGCGCCTCGCCGACCGCCAGACCGGCTGGGCCAATCGCGTGAGCCTGGGCATCGATGTCGCCGGCCTCGCCGCCACCCGCGACATGCTGGCGAAGCTCATCGCCCAGGTCGAAGCGACGGACGTGCCCGCATGACGGACGCCGATATCGAACGCATCTCGGCCGCCATCATCGCCAAGGGCCTCGCCGGCGAGTCCGAGCTCGCGCTGCTGCAGGGCTTCTGCGCCGACTGCGCGGCGGCGGGCCTCGATCTCGCCATCGCCGCCGCCGTCATCGACACGCTGCATCCGATCCATGAAGGCCGCGCCTTTCACTGGCGCGCCGACGGCAAGGTGGAGAAGGAGGTCACCGAATATACGCCGACCAGTTATTCGGAGGAGAACTGGCGCCAGAGCGTCTTCTATCATCTGCTGCATCATGGCGGCGACGAATTGCGCCGCCGCCTCGATGACGACGGCGCGCGCGACTTCGCCTTCCTCAACCGGCTCGATGAGCAGGGCCAGACCGACTACATCGCCTTCCTGCAGCGTTTCGACCGCGAGGGCGCCATCGGCGAGATGGACTGCATCTATACGCACTGGTCGACGACGCGGCCGGACGGCTTCAGCGACGCCGAGCTTGCCGCGCTGCGCCGGCTGGTGCCGCTCTTGGCGCTGGCGCTCAAGACGGCATCGGTCACCCGCGTCGCCGAAACCATCGCCGAGGTCTATCTCGGCCGCGATCCCGGCCGCCGCGTGCTGCAGGGCCGCATCGTGCGCGGCGTCGCCGACCGCATCAATGCGGTTCTGTGGTATTCCGATCTCAAGAACTTCACCACCATCACCGACGCCGCGGGGCCGGATGAGGTGATCCCGCTCCTCAACGATTATGCCGAGGCGGTGGTCTCCGCCATCCACGACAAGGGCGGGGACGTGCTGAAGCTGATCGGCGACGGCGTGCTGGCGATCTTCGGCGGCGCCGCGCCGGAAGAGACCTGCCGGCGCGCACTCCTCGCCGAAGCCAAGATGAGAAAGCGCATCGCCGAGCTGAACGAGAAGCGTGCAGGCGAGGGCCGCCCGGTGGCGGGCGTCAATCTGGGCCTCCATATCGGCGATGTCTTCTACGGCAATATCGGCTCGGCGACGCGGCTCGATTTCACCGTCGTCGGACCGGCGGTGAACGAGGTCAGCCGCATCGTGGCTTTGTGCCGCTCGGTCGACCGCGACAATCTCTTTTCGTCGGATTTCTTCGCCGCGACGCCCGAGCCCGAGCGCTCTCGCCTCGTTTCCGTCGGCCGCTTCGCGCTGAGAGGCGTCAGCCGCGCGCAGGATCTCTACACGATCGATCCGGAGCTGGTGCGGGAGTGAGAAGCATCCCGATCCCCAAATGCACGGCCAGAAGCGACAGGTGACGTTCGCAATCAAGCGCAGGACTCAACATCCGTCAAAACAGATATCCGCTCGGCAATGGCACAAGGAGTAGCTTTGTCAGAAGCAAGTAGATTGCCGACACTGTGACAAGCCCGCTTACCGCCATCCCGGCGGCACTCCTCGGTGTCCATGGCGCCTCGCGCGGAACGAGAAATGCAATGGCCAGAAAGCTCAACAGGCTCGTTGTGATAAATCCGCCGATCGGAACCAAGCCAACCCACAGCCCCATAATGGCCACGGAGGCAAAGCTGCGCCACAGCATGACTTCTTTTGGAGGACTTGCCGGGTCATGTACGCTTTCGGATAAGACAGCTCGAGCTTTCCTGAGCTTGTTGAGAAGAGACCCGACCAGCGACAACGACAGAATGAGCAGGAGCACCCCTATTATGCGCGGGAAAAGCGACCCTAAGGCCGAAAAACTGCGCGAGGAGAACAGGATATAAATGCCCAACAACGCGAGGAAGACGGCAATCGCCATCTCCGCAGGAAATTTACGGTCAGGAGACATGGCGGGCACCCCTTCTTTTCGTAATATTGCTCATGATATGAGGGGCAAATACGCTGATCAGTACACAGATGATGATGACAATCGAGATCGGACGTCCGAGGAAAATGCCAATCTGATCATTCGTAGCTCTGCCAATAAGGAAAGCCTGCGTGAAGCTGCGCTCTATAATCGGCCCCAGCAAGAGACCGAGCACCATGGGAGGCGCAGAGAACCCACAGCGAGCAATCAGCCAGCCGAATCCACCCAGGACCAGTGCAATCACCATGTCGAAATGTGAGTTCTGATACGAGAACGAACCTACGAGGGCTGTCGTCGCGATCAGTGGCGCCAGATAGCTTTTGGGCACCGCCACAATGAACTGATAGGCATGCCGTCCCATAAACAGGCCAATCGGCAGAATGAGAGCTGTTGCAAGCGACAAACCCAACATGAATGTCCAAAGAATGTCCGCATGATGTGTAAAGAGGGCCGGCCCTACCTGAAGTCCATGTATCAGCATGGCGGCGAGAATTACGGCATCGGCGGGAGTGCCGGGAACCGCCAGCACAAAGGTAGGAACGAAGCTGCTGGCGACTGTCGCGTTGTTTGCCGTTTCCGAGGCGATCACGCCTCCGGGATTGCCTTTGCCGTAGCTGGCGGGATCGCCCGAGCTCCGCATGGCGGCTGAATAGGCCAGCAGACTGGCGATTGCACCACCAGCAGCGGGAACGACTCCGACGAACAAACCAATTATATTGCTCCGCAGGAGATTGAGTCTGTTCGACCTGAGAACGGGCATTGCGTCTTCGAGGAAACGAACCTTCCTCTGCCTGGACACCGGCATCTGGATGTACTCGTCCTTCGTTCTCATCATATCGATTACGACAGGGATGACCAGCAAACCTATGCAGGCGGGCACGATGCCGATCCCGCCGACCAGTCCGGGCATGCCCAGCGTGTAACGAGTGTCGCTCGATATCACGGCAATTCCCACAAGCGACAAAGCCAGGCCCAGCACGCCCGAAATCAAGCCCTTCAAGGGGCCCCCTTCCCCGCTCAAGGTCGACATGATCGAGACTCCAAATATCCCGAGCCAGAACAATTCCGAGGGGCCAAACATCAGCGCAATCTTGGACAAAGGAGGCGCCAGGAGGACAAAGCAGATGATACCTGTGAGACCACCGACGACCGACACAAGGCACGACAGGTACATGGCCAGCGCCCCTTCGCCTCGGCGCGTCATGGGGAATCCGTCAAAGGTCGTTGCGATGGACTGTGGCGTTCCAGGTGCATTGAGGAGGATTGCACCATAGGACCCGCCATAACAGGACGCCATGTATATGCTTCCCAGAAAGATCAAGGCGGTAGCTGGCTCCATGGTGAATGTCACCGGCAGGACCAAGGCAACAGCGACTGCGGATGAAATTCCCGGAAGCGCGCCCAGGACAATGCCAATGACTACCGATATGGCGATAATGGCGATATTAATCGGCGTAAGTACGCCCGCCACATAGCTCAAGAATTCCATGCCATGATCCCTCAAGTCTCAAGGTCAGTTGCTCATGAACCGATAATCGATTCCTCAAAAATTCATCTGCATTCCAGTCCAGATGTCGGAGGCTCACCGACGCAGCCAGATCTCGTTGGCTTGATGCAATGGAGCCTGGCCCTACATCATGCGCGGCCGTCCACTCGCTCCCGTCGCCCTCACAGCGCCAGATTCCGGAGGGATGCGATTTGCGGCTTCAGTCGCTGATTGGTGAATTCGCATCGGTTCACCTGATGTCTCCAATCCAGCACCGATGCGCTCCCTGGCGCTTGTCCCACCCCTACTGTTTCAGGAGCTCGATGACCGGCTCATACGTCTTGGTCAACCAATCCTCGAACTTCCCGATACCCTCATATTCTACAAGGTATGGAGTGAAGCCGGCTGAAGTCATCTGCTTGAGCATCTCCGGATGCTCAGCCACCTTCCGGAACGTCTCGGCTATTGTTCGTCTCAGCTCTTCGGGAGTGCCTTCAGGAACGCCGATCCCCCACCAGTTCTGCTCGACGATGTCGATGCCTGATTCCCGCAAGGTGGGAACATCCGGAAAGAGCTTCATCCTTTCGTCCGAAGCGATACCCAGCAACCGGACGGAGTCGAGGTCGTGCGAACCTTGAGTGGACCAGGTCCAGGATGCCGTCACCTGTGAACCTTTGACTGCCAACATGCTGCTCGCAGTATCGCTAAACGGGATATAGACGAATTCGCCTCCGGTCACCTTTCGGAACCGTTGGAATGCAGCATGATTGGCCGCCCCTCCGGCCCCTGCCCCGCCTACGGTCAGAACACCAGGTTGTTCCTTGGCTGCTTGAATAAACCCCTGAAGGGTCTCGATCTTGGAGGCTTTTGGGACCACCAGAAGCTGCGGAGAAGCCGTATATACAAGAATGGTATTCAGCTCATCAGCCTTGTAACCGGTATCTGGTGTGACTGCCGGCTGCAAAATCTGATGCGGGAGACTCATCAGCGTCAGCGTATAGCCATCGGGCTCGTGCTTATTCATTTCCGCCCAGGCATGGGCACCAGCACCGCCTGGCTTGTTGATGATTATGAGATTCTGGCCCGTGATTTCATGAAAGTACCTTTGCAGGAAACGGGCGCCGATATCAGATGGCCCTCCTGGACCAAAGCCGACTATGAGCTTTACCGGCTTGTCGGGATACGCTGCATCAGCATCGGAAGGGTAGATTGTCAAACCAGCCACGACAAAACATGCTCCAATAAAAACTGATGCTGAAGCCAATTTCATCTACCCCTCCAATTCAGGTTTATTTGCTTGGTGTTTACTGCAACTGTATTTCCTTGAATGTTTCGCACTCGAACTAAATAAAATCCACCAGATGGGTCGGACATTGGCAAGTGCCCAATTGTCCTAGGCGCGTAGCCAAATATGTATCGCCAGCCATCAAATCCGCGTGGCCGAATTGCATGACCCTTAGCAGCCGACTTGCAGATTGGGTCAGTTAGCGAGACATGCGACCATCCCCGGGGAGTGGTCACACGGCGAACCAACGAGTTGAGTTTGAGGTGACCAGATCGGTGGAGCGAAGCCGAGAAGCAGGCGATCCTCGCCGATGCGGCAGCGACATCGGTGTCGGCGGCGGCGCGCAAAAGCCGGGCTTGCGGCAAGCCTGGTGTTCCGCTGGCGGCGACCGTCGCAGGAGATTGGACCCTCGGACGTTGGCAAGACCAACGCGCAGCGGTGATCAGCAGAACGAGCGCACAAAAGCTGGTCGGCTTCTGCCCTGAGCTTCTACTGACTTGGCCATATCCCCCTTCCCCCTTCGCCCGGCTTGGTCTAATCCTCTCCCGTCATGACCATCCGCGCCCTTCTTGCCATGCTGCTCGTTTCCGGCCTCGTCGCCGCCTGTGGCGTGCGCGGCAAGCCCGAGGCGCCCGAGGGCGCCAAGTCCAACAAGGACGACCCGGTCGTGCTCGATCCCTTGATCGAGTGAGCGGGTTTGTGATGGTTGAGAGCGTGGCTGGGCTGCCCGACCCCCACCCCCGCCCTTCGGGCGGACCCTCCCCGCAAGGGGGAGGGAGGGCGTCGTTGAGAGCCGGCTGAGCCCATGCACCATTTCGCTTATAAAGACGGGCATCTCCATGCCGAGGAGGTGAGCCTCCGGGTGATCGCCGAGGAGGTCGGCACGCCCTTCTATTGCTATTCGACCGCCACCCTCGAGCGCCATTACCGCGTCTATGACGAGGCCTTCCACGGCCAGGATCACGCCATCTGCTATTCGATGAAGGCCAATTCCAACCAGGCGGTGGTGAAGACCCTGGTCGACCTGGGCTCGGGGATCGACGTCGTCTCGGAAGGCGAGCTGCGCCGCGCTCTGGCGCTGGGCGTGCCCGGCCGCAAGATCGTCTTTTCCGGCGTCGGCAAGACCGCGCGCGAGATGGCGCTGGCGCTCAAGGAGCGCATCGCCTGCTTCAATGTCGAATCCGAGCCCGAGCTCGAACTCCTGGCGAGCGTCGCGGTCCGTCTCGGCACCAGGGCCAACATCTCGCTGCGCGTCAATCCCGACGTCGACGCCAAGACCCATGCCAAGATCACCACCGGCAAGGCCGAGAACAAGTTCGGCATCGCCTATGCCGACGCCAAGCGCGTCTATGCCAAGGCGCGCGCCCTGGACGGCATCGAGGTGAGCGGCATCGACACCCATATCGGCAGTCAGATCACCGAGCTTGCCCCTTTCGAGACGGCCTTCAAGCGCATCGCCGAGCTCACCCGCGAGCTCAAGAACGACGGCCACGACATCCGCCATATCGACCTGGGCGGGGGCCTGGGCGTGCCCTATCGCGGCACCAACGACGTGCCGCCGCATCCCGACGAATATGCCGCCATGGTGAAGCGCACGCTGGGGCCCCTGGGCTGCAAGCTGGTGCTGGAGCCCGGGCGCATGATCACCGGCAATGCCGGCATCCTGGTCTCGCGCGTCATCTATGTGAAAAGGGGCGCGGCCAAGAGCTTCGTCATCCAGGACGCGGCGATGAACGACCTCATCCGCCCGACGCTCTATGACGCCTGGCACGAGATCATCCCGGTGACCGAGCCGGTGGACGGCATCCGCGAGATGACCGCCGACGTCGTCGGGCCGGTCTGCGAGACCGGCGATTATTTCGCCATCGATCGCAAGCTGCCGGAGGTCGAGGCGGGCGATCTCCTGGCGGTGATGACGGCGGGCGCCTATGGCGCGGCGCAGTCCGGCACCTACAATTCGCGCCCGCTCATCGCCGAGATCCTGGTCAAGGGCTCGAAATTCGACATCGTGCGACCGCGCCAGACCTATGAGGAGCTGATCGGCCTCGATCACCTGGCCGCCTGGCAGGAGAAGCGGCGGTAGCTTCCATTGCGCATCTTTATCCTTGGAAGGTGGCTCCCCGGCCAGGCCGGGGAGCCGGATGGGGGTCGTGACGCGGGACAGTGGTGTCGGATTACACAAATCTGTCGACTCCGACCCTGAGATGCCGATCTCGCACTGGCTGGCGTTGCAGGTTGTTGCCCGACCCCCATCCGGCGCTTCGCGCCACCTTCCCCGCGCTTCGCGGGGGAAGGAGGAAAAGGCCGGAGGGGGTCGCTCATCACTTCTTTGCGAGGAACCTCGGGAACCCTCAAGGGATTGCCCAAGTAACGGGTTTCCGGGCCTTTACCCTCGCACGGGCGTGAGGGCGTGATTTCGCCGTTTTATGCTAGGATCATCAGGCCATGAGTCCGAAACTCAAAAGAACCGTGTGGCGCGCCAGGCTGGCGCTCTATTGGGAGCGCCTGTGGTCGGCGGCCTTCCCCCTGGTCATGGTGCTGGCCCTCTTCGCCATGGCGGTGCTCACCGGGCTCCTCGGCCACCTGCCCGATCTCGTCCGCTATGCGGCTTTGGCCCTCTTCGCCGTCGCCTTCCTCTGGAGCCTGCGCCCGCTGTTCCGCCTGGCCTTCCCGGAGCGGAGCGAAGCCCTGCGCCGCATCGAGACCGCCTCCGCCCTCGACCACCGCCCGGTTTCGGCGAGCGAGGACCAGCCGGCGAACCCCTCACCCGCGGCCTCCGCCATCTGGGAGGAGCATGTCGCCCGCCAGCTGGCCCGGCTGAAGCAGCTCAGCGCCGGCACGCCGCGCTCCGACCTCAAATGGCGCGATCCTTACGCGCTGCGCCTCGTGGCCCTCCTCGGCGTGCTGGCAGCCGCTTTCCTCTATCGCGGCGATCCGGTGTCGAATTTCGCCGATGCGGTGCGCATCGCGCCGTCGCAGGCGCAGGCCACTCTTGCGCTCGACGCCTGGGTCAGGCCGCCGGCCTATACGGCGAAGCCGCCGCTGCTGCTCACCAGCGCCGCGATCAAGGAGCGGCTGCAGCGCGACAACGAGCTCCTGGTGCCGGAGGCGAGTCTCCTGGTCCTGCGCCTCGCGGGCGCGGAGGAGCCCCGGCTCGCCTTCTTCGACCTGATCGCCGGCGAGGAGATCAAGGATCTCAAGCCCAAGACGGGCACCGAGAGCGGCACCTTCACGGCGCAGCTCCGTCTCGACCGGCCGGCCGAGATTCGCGTCTATGACGGCGGCAACGAGCTGGCGCAATGGCGTCTCTCGGTCATTCCCGACATGGCGCCCAAGGTCGGCTTCACCGCCGATCCGGAAGCGGAAGCCTCGGGCGCGCTCGCCCTCGACTGGAAGGCCGCGGACGATTACGGCATCGCCGCCGTCACCGCCAAGATGGTGCTGTCCGACACCCAGGCCGACGGGCCGGGCTTCGCCTCGAACGGTGTGTTCCTGTTCGATCCGCCCGCTTTCCCGATCGCGCTCAAGAAGTCGTCGCCGCGCGAGATCGACGACCGCACCACCAACGACCTGACCGCCCATCCCTGGGCCGGGCTCAATGTCGACATCACGCTCGAGGCGAAGGACCAGGCCGGCAAGACCGGCAAGTCCGAGGTGAAGACGGTGGTGCTGCCCGAGCGCCTGTTCATCAAGCCGCTGGCCAAGGCGCTGATCGAGCAGAGGAAGGCGCTGATCCTCGATCCCGACGACCGCCGCAAGGTCGAGCTGATGCTCGACGCCCTGCTGATGTGGCCGGAAGGCCTCATCGACCGCAGCGGCATCCATATTTCGATGCGCGCCATCCGCTCGCATATCGCCAATGCCCGTGACCAGGACGACATCAAGAGCGCGGTGAACGAACTGTGGAAGCTGGCGCTCGCGGTCGAGGACGGCGACCTCGCCGATGCGCGGGCCGAGCTCGACGCCATCCGCAAGGAATTGCAGAAGGCGCTGGCCGAAGGGGCTTCGCCTGAGCGCATCGCCGAGCTCATGGACAAATTGCGCGAGGCCATGAACCGCTATCTGCAGTCCATGGCGGAAGAGACGCGCCGGCGCATGCAGCAGAATGGCGACGCGCAACCACAGCCGGTCGATCCCTCGCGGCTCTTGAGCCAGGACGACCTGCAGAAGATGCTGGACACGATCCAGAAGCTGGCCGAGTCGGGGGCCAACGAGGCGGCCCAGGAGATGCTGTCGCAACTCGAGAACCTGTTGCGCAACCTGCAGCCGGGCATGGCCCAGCAGCCGCAGGGCGACACGCCCTTGTCCGAGATGCTGGGCGATCTCTCCGAGCTGATGCGCCGCCAGCAGCAGTTGATGGACGAGACGATGCGCATGCCGGGCGAAGGCGGCGAGCCGCAGGAGGGCCAGCCCAACAGCGCGCCGCAGGAAGGCCAGAGCGGCAATCCCGGCCGGGGCCTGTCGCAGCAGCAGGGCGCGCTTCGCCAGATGCTGGAAGACCTGATGGGCCGCCTGGGCCAGCAGGGCATGGAGGCGCCGCAGTCCTTCGGCCAGGCCGGCAAGTCGATGGAAGGCGCCACGGGCTCGCTGCGCGAAGGCCAGCGCGACCCCGCCCTCGAGCAGCAGAGCGAGGCGCTCAACGCGCTGCGCGACGGGGCGCAGTCGATGGCCCGCCAGATGATGCAGCAGGGCCAGGGCAACACCGGCAATGTCGGCCGCCATGGCCAGGCGCGTGGCGATGACCGCGATCCCCTGGGGAGGCCGCGCGCCAATCGCGGCGAGGATTACGGGCCCGACCGCAACATCCTGCCGGGCGAGGCGGCAATCAGGCGGGCGCGCGAGATCCTCGATTTCCTGCGCAACCGCGCCAACAACCCCGACCTGCCGCGCATCGACCGCGACTATATCGAGCGCCTGCTGCGCGGACTGTATTGAGCCAATTCCCCTCCCCCGGGCAAATTTCTCCCTTCCCGCTTAGTTGCTATCGCATTCACACACCCTTCTCCTTCCCCGCGCGAGGCGCGGGGAAGGTGGCGCGGAGCGCCGGATGGGGTCGGGCAACCGACGAAACATCCAAAACCCCGAGACCATGTCGTCATCCGGGTGGCCATCAGACGCTTAGACCTTCGGCATGGTCGACGCGGCACGGCCCCCATCCGGTGCTTCGCACCACCTTCCCCCGCTTTGCGTGGGAAGGAAGCGGGGGTGGGTCTTTCCGCTTTGCCCTTGGCCTTTTGCCGAGTAGCGTCTGCAGGCACCCGGATGCCTCGTCCATGGCCAACCCTATCGCCTTCGCTCGTTCGCTTCGCAAACATATGACACCCGAGGAGGTGAAGCTCTGGGTAAGACTCAGGACCTGGCGCAGCAAAGGCTATCACTTTCGCAGACAGGCTGCGGTCGATGGTTACGTCCTCGATTTCGTATGCAAGACACACAGGCTGATCGTCGAGGTCGACGGCAGCCAGCATGGTGAGGACCGCGGTTCAGCACATGATGCGAAGCGGGATGCGCATTTCCGATCGAAAGGCTATCGCATCGCGCGCGTGTGGAACGCAGACGTCAATCGCGATCCCGATGCTGCCGCGGACACGATTTGGGCCTTTCTGCACGGAGAAGGTCCCTTCGCATAGTACGGTGGCCAGCCCCCACCCGGCGCTTCGCGCCACCCTCCCCGCCCGCGGGGAGGGAGATTTCTCCAAGCCTTTGCTTTTGCTGGCGGGCTTGCTTATGAATAGCCTCTCGTCATGGAACAGCCGCAAGCCCCGCAGGAAAGCCTCGCCGATATCCGCCGCGAGATCGACCGGATCGACGACGATATCCTTGCGCTCGTCGGCCAGAGGCTCGGCATCGTCGACCGGGTCAAGGCCCACAAGCTTCGGACCGCCGGCGCCGCGGCCTCGCCGATCCGGCCCGGCCGCGAAGCCCTGATCCTGCGCCGCCTGATCGACAAGGGCCGCGGCCAGGTGCCGGCCGATCTGTGCTTCCGCATCTGGCGGGCGCTCATCTCCGCCGCCACCTTGAAGCAGGCGCCGGTGCGCATCCATGGCAGCGCCGTCTTCTTCGCCTCCGCCGCGGCGCAGACGCTGCTGCGCGAATATTTCGGCGCGGCGGCCTTCGCCGATCATCCGGGCGAGGCCGTGGCCTTCGAGGCCCTGGTCCGCAATCCGGGCGACCTCGCCGCCGTCGCCATCGACGGGCCCTGGGCCAAGGCCTGGATGGCAGGTCATGCCGGCCCTACCCAGGTAATCGGCGTGCTGCCCTTCCTCACGACCCAGGCCATACCGCGGCTCCTGGTCTTCGGCCATGCCGCGCCCGAGCAGACCGGGACGGACGAGACGCTGGTCCTCACCGACGGACAGCTGCCGCGCGACTTCGCGCCCCAGCCTTTGTGGCAGGTGAAGACCGGCGACGTGCAGCTGACCAGCCTGCCGGGCTTCCTGTCCGAGCACAATGCGCCGCTGGTCGGCCTCGCGCGCTCAAATGGCTCACTTGCGCTCTCCGTCCTGGGGCGCTACCCCAGCCCGATCGAAATCGGAACCTAGCCTATGACCGCCGCACCCGCCGCCGCCCGGCCCATGCCGAAGCCGGGCATTCTGGACATTGCGCCCTATGTGCCGGGCAAGTCGGGCAGCAAGGGCCAGAAGGTCCATAAGCTGTCGGCCAATGAGAGCCCGCTGGGCGCCAGCCCGGCCGCGATCGAAGCCTATCGCAGCGCCGCCGACACGCTCGAATTCTATCCCGATGGTGCGGCGCACGACCTGCGCGAGGCGATCGCCAATCGCTACGGGCTCAAGGCGGAGAACATCGTCTGCGGCGCGGGCTCGGACGAGATCCTGCAGCTCCTGGCCCATGCCTATCTGGGGCCGGGCGACGAAGCGGTCTATTCCGAATTCGGCTTCCTCGTCTATCCGATCGCCATCGCCGCGAACGGCGCCACGGCCATGGTGGCGCGCGAGACCCGTCACACCACCGATGTCGACCGGATGCTGTCCTGCGTCACGCCGAAGACGCGGATCGTCTTCCTCGCCAATCCCAACAACCCGACCGGCACCTATATTCCGGTGCCGGAGGTGAAGCGCCTGCAGGCGGGCCTGCCCAAGGACTGCCTCCTGGTGCTCGACGCCGCCTATGCCGAATATGTGCGGCGCAACGACTATGAATCGGGCATCGAGCTCGTCGCGACCAACGACAATGTGGTGATGACGCGCACCTTCTCGAAGATCCATGGCCTCGCCGCACTGCGCCTCGGCTGGGCCTATTGCCCGTCCCATGTCGCCGACGTGCTGAACCGCATCCGCGGCCCCTTCAATGTCGGCGCCCCCACCCTTCTCGCCGGCGCCGCGGCGATCGCCGACAAGGCGCATGTCGAGCGCGCCATCGCGCATAATGACGAATGGCTGGCCTTCCTGACGCGGGAGCTCACAGCGCAGGGCCTCGAGGTGACGCCGAGCGTCGGCAATTTCCTGCTGGTGCATTTCCCGTGCACCGCCGAGCACGGCGCCGCCAAGGCCGATGCCTTCCTCAGCACGCGCGGCATCATCCTGCGCCGCATGGACGGCTACGGCCTGCCCGGCGCGCTGCGCCTCACCGTCGGATCGGAAGAGGCCAACCGCGCCGTCGTCGCCGCTCTGAAAGAGTTCCTGGCATGACCGGCGTCCTCTATGAGCGCGTGGCGCTGATCGGTCTCGGCCTCATCGGCTCGTCGCTGGCGCATGTGATGCGCCGCGAGAAGCTCACGCACCACATCGCGGGCTATGCGCGGAGCGCCGAGACGCGCAGCATCGTCCGGCGCATCGGCCTCGTCGATCAGGTGCATGAGAGCGCTGCCACCTGCGTCGAGGACGCCGATCTCGTCATCCTGTGCACGCCGGTCGGCGCCTATGGCACGGTGGCGGCGGAGATCGCGCCTCATCTGAAGGCGGGCGCCACCGTCAGCGATGTGGGCTCGGTCAAGGGTGCCGTAGTGCGCGACGTCGGCCCGTTCATGCCGGCGAATGTGCATTTCATCCCCGGCCATCCGGTGGCGGGCACCGAGCATTCGGGCCCGGAATCGGGCTTCGCCGAGCTCTTCGCCAACCGCTGGTGCATCCTCACCCCGCTGCCCGGCGCCGACGCAGCGGCGGTGGCGCGGCTCGAGGCCTTCTGGCGCGCCTGCGGCTCCAATGTCGAGAAGATGGACCCGGCGCATCACGACGTGGTGCTCGCCATCACCAGCCATCTGCCGCATCTCATCGCCTACAACATCGTGGCGACGGCCGCCGACATCGAGGACGTGACCAATTCCGAGGTGATCAAATTCTCTGCCGGCGGCTTCCGCGACTTCACCCGCATCGCCGCGTCCGATCCGACCATGTGGCGCGACGTCTTCCTCAACAACAAGGATGCGGTGCTCGAGACCCTGGGCCGCTTCTCGGAAGACCTCTCGGTATTGCAGCGCGCCATACGCTGGGGCGACGGCGACACGCTGTTCAACCTGTTCACGCGCTCGCGCGAGATCCGCCGCAGCATCATCGCCGCGGGCCAGGAGACGGCAGCGCCCGATTTCGGCCGGCGGCCGGCGGCCGGCGGCGGAGAAGAAGTGAGCTTCGACTAAAGCGCGATGAGTTTAAGCCGACCTGGATCATGCTTCGAGGCTCGCTACGCTCGAGCGTGATGGGATAACGGTGAATCGAAAGGGGATTCCCAAATCAGTTGGGTTCTGATTCAAGATGCTGGCTGGAGTGGAGGCCGGCCTGAATGAGCAAGCCCTATTCAATGGATCTTCGCGAACGG
>JBFWNN010000100.1:0-16572 GCA_050251035.1 Parvibaculaceae bacterium | reverse complement strand
GGAGATTGCCGCTTCGGCCACGCTGCATGCCACCGAATACAGCTATCGCGACCGTTACGCGCTGCGCCAGATCCATGACGAGCAGGGCACCCGCGACCGGCCCTATTATCTGACCGTGACGTTCGATCAGCAGCGGGTCGACGACGCGCTCGGGACCTTGGGCCGCAAGCCCTGGACGACCCGTCCGAATCTCGCCCTGTTCCTCGCCGTCAACAACAACGGCAACATCTATGTCCTCGCCGGCGACAGCGTCTTCGGCCGCGATCAGCGGGAAGCATTGGCCGATGCTTCCTGGCTCACCGGCATGCCGGTCACGCTGCCGAGCGAGGCCGATCTCGCCAGGGAAGGCCTCACCGCGAATGTCCTCGCCGCCATGGAGCCGGCCAAGCTCGACCTCCTGGCCAAGAGCATGGGCGCCGACCTCGTCCTGCGCGGCAGCCTCGTCTGGAACAAGGGCGCGCGCGGCTGGGCGGCGGAGTGGAAGCTCTTCGACGGCACGGGCGTCACGGCCTGGACGAATGCCGATGTCAGCTTCGAC
Source organism: Parvibaculaceae bacterium (assembly GCA_050251035.1). GTDB lineage: Bacteria > Pseudomonadota > Alphaproteobacteria > Rhizobiales > Aestuariivirgaceae > Taklimakanibacter. The sequence goes on along the minus strand of JBFWNN010000100.1, from coordinate 16,034 downwards.
GATGCCTTCCGCGGCGCGCTGCGCGGTGCTGCCCTGGTTCTCTCGGGCAACGGCAAGCCGCAATAGGACTGGCGCACAGGTTTACGCGGCAGAAAAGGCGACCCGGTTTCAGGGATTATCAGGGATTATCAGGGAATTTCTTGAAAAAATGCCCGCCTCAACGATTTCAATGGCTTGGCAAACCGAGCAGGGAATTCAAACACTACACGACCCTGGGCCATAGAAGCGATTTGGTAGGCGCGAGCAGGATAGCCTGAGCGATGACGGAGCAGGGACGCTAAGGCGTCGGGATTGCGGGCGGTTCAGCGATTTTTTCCATTTGGAAATGGTTGCTCTGGTAACACGAACGCCCGCGAGCTTCCGCCGCGGGCGCACATCATCCGATCCTGATATTTCCCAAATCGCACATTTCGCCCACGATGGCAAGAACCGATCGCGGTTACCGCACGCCGGCCAGCACCTGGCGGACGGATTTCGCCATCTTGTCGACGATCTCGTGGAGCTCGTCTTCCGACGCGTTGTAGGGCGGGGCGAGGATGACGCAGTCGCCGGCGAGGCCGTCGGCATTGCCGCCCACGGGATAACAAATGAGTCCGTTTTCAAGGGCTTGCTGGCGGATGCGCAGATAGAGCTTGAGTTCGGCCGGGAACGGCGTCTTGGTCTTGCGGTCCTTGACCAGCTCGAGCGCCTGGAAGAAGCCCCGGCCGCGGATGTCGCCCACCGCCTCGATGTCGGACGTCGCCTCCGCCATCATCGCCCGGAGCTTCGGCCCCCAGTCCATGACCCGCTCGACCAGCTTCTCGCGCGTCACGATCTTCTGCACTGCGACGCCCGCGGCACAGCAGGCGGTATGGCCGGTGAAGGTGTGGCCGGTCTGCGGCCCGCCATGCACGGGGGCGAAGGCATCGGCGAGCTTCTGCGAATAGACGGCGGCGCCGAGCGGCAGGTAGCCCGCCGCCAGTCCCTTGGCCACCGACATGATGTCGGGCTCGACCTCGTCATGGGCGAGCGCCCGCCAGGGACCGCAGCGGCCCGCCCCCGACATGACCTCATCCGCGATGAGGAGCACGCCATGCCGGTCGCAGATCTCGCGCACCTTTTTGGCATAGCCCGCAGGCGCCGGGACGCAGGCGCCCGCCGCGCCGACGACCGGCTCGAAGATGAAGGCGGCGACGTTCTCAGGACCGAGGTGCCGGATCTCGTCCTCGAGCTCCCTGGCGCAGGCTTCCGCCGTGGTCTCCGGCGTGGCGCCTGCCGGCGGGCGATAGACATTGGCGGGCGACAGCAGCGAGGCGGGGACGAGGGCGCCTTCGAAGGCGGCCCGTCTTTCGAGGAAGCCCGAGACCGACAGCGCGCCGATGGTGTTGCCATGCCAGGACCGTTCGCGCGCGATGAAGCGCCGCCGGCTCATCTGGCCCGTGGCGGCGTGATATTGCAGCGCGAGCTTCAGGCAGCTCTCGACCGCTTCCGAGCCGCCGGTGACGAACACCATGTGCTTTAGGCTGCCGCCGCAGTTGCGCGCCACGATCTCGGTCAGTTCCTCCAGCGCATCGGTGGTGAAATTGTAGCGATAGCCATGAGCGATGCGCTTGAGCTGGTCGGCGATCGCGGCGTTCACCTCTTCATTGCCGTGGCCGATGCAATAGACGGCGGGCCCGCACGATCCGTCGATATACTGCTTGCCGTTCGCGTCATGGATATAGCTGCCCTTGGCCCATTTGGCCTTGGGCAGGCTGGCGCCGGCGGTGGTGATGCTTTGGGGAAGAGGCTGCTTGGTCATAAGGCTTTGAGTCCGTGATCTGGCGTGATCGTCGAGACTGAGCTACTAGCAGAGCCGTCACGGCCAGGGCAAATCATGTTCACCGTCTTCGACGATATGCAACGTCTGCACAATCCGCCGAGCTTCATCGTCGCCGGCAGGCCTCAACCCATGCCGGAACGGCCCGAGCGCATCGACATGCTGCTCACTGGCGTGAAGCGGGCCGGGAGCGCCGTCGTCGCGCCCCCGCCCATAGGCAACGAGACATTGGCGCTCGTCCATACGCCGCGCTATCTGGCTTTCATGGACACGCTGTGGGAGCGCTGGCATCGCCAGCCGGAGGCGGCGGATACTCCGGCGCCCAATATCCATGCGCTCGGCCGGCCGAACCTCGCGCCAGTCTTTTATCCCGACTCCGTCGTCGGCCAATGCGGCTATCACCTGGGCGACGGGTCCTGCCCGTTCATGGACAAGACCTGGAGCGCGGCGCGCGCCAGCGCGGCCAGCGCCGCCCATGCGGCGACGCTGATGCTTGCGGGCGAGCACCTGGCCTATGCGCTCTGCCGCCCGCCCGGCCATCATGCGGCGGGCGATGTCGCGGCGGGCTTCTGCTACATCAACAATTCGGCCCTCGCCGCGGAAATCCTCACCCGCGCCGGCCAGCGCGTGGCGGTCCTCGACATCGATGTCCATCACGGCAACGGCACCGAAGCGATCTTCTATGACCGCGCCGACATTCTCACCGTCTCGCTCCATGCCGATCCGAAACGCTTCTATCCTTTTTTCTGGGGTCATGCCGAGGAGACGGGAAGAGGCGCGGGCGAGGGACACAATCTCAACCTGCCGCTGCCGCGCGGCACCGCGATCGACGATTACCGCGCCGCCCTCGCCAAGGCGCTGCGCCGCATCGCCGACTTCCGTCCGACCATGCTCGTCCTGGCCGCGGGCCTCGACATCGCCATCGACGATCCGTTCCGGGGCTTCGCCGTCACGACGGCGGATTTCGCCACCATCGGGCGCGACATCGCCGGCCTGAAGCTGCCGGTGCTGGTGGTGCAGGAGGGCGGCTATCCCTCGCCCAGCCTCGGCGTCAATCTGGCATCGCTGCTCGCGGGGCTCGGATCATGACGCTCGCCATCCGGCCGATGCGGGACGAAGATGCGCCGCAGGTCGTGGCGATGGTCCAGGGCCTTGCCCGTGACACGGGCACCGACGTCATTCCGAAGCTCACGCCTGAAAACCTCGTCGCCAGCCGCGACCTGATCGACGTCACGATCGCCGCGGACGAGAAGGGGCTCCTGGGTGCGTGCCTCACGCTTCTCACCTATTCGACCTGGCGCGGCGCCAAGGGTCTCTATGTGGTCGATCTCTTCGTCCACGCCCGCGCCCGCAATGGCGGCATCGGGCTGAAGCTGCTGCGCGCGGCGGCGCGCCGCGGCCGCGCCAAGGGCGCGCGCTTCATCAAGCTCGAGGTCGACCGTACCAATGCCGGGGCGGCGCGTTTCTACGAGCGCCAGGGCTTCGTCAAGAGCGACAAGGACCGGCTGTTCGTGCTCGAGGATGAAAAGGTGAGTGATTTCCTGGCGGCGGCCGACTGACTACCCGCCGATATAGGAGCCGCCATTCGGATGGATGGCCTGGCCGGTGACATAGCTCGCGGCGTCGCTGCACAGGAAGGCCACGACGCTCGCCACCTCGCCGGGCTGGCCCAGCCGCCCCATCGGCGTGCCGGCCACCAGCCTGTCGCGCCATTCCAGCAGAAGATCGCCGACCATGGGCGTCTCGATGGTTCCGGGCGACACGGCATTCACCCGGATATCGGGCGCGAGCTCGCGGGCGAGCGCGCGGACGAGGCCGACGACGGCGCCCTTCGAGGTGCCGTAATGCGCATGCTTCGGCGTCGACCCCTGATGCGCCGCATCGGAGGCGATGGCGACGATGGCGCCGCCCTTCATCACCGCCACCGCATCGCGGCAGAGATAGAACACGCCGTCGACATTGACGGCCATGGTCTTGCGCCACTGCTCGTTGGTCATGCCGGCGAAGGCCTGCTCCTCATAGATCGCGGCGGCGGGAACGAGGAAATCAAGCCGGCCGAAGCGCTCGATGCAGCGGGCCACGGCGGCACGCGAATGAGCCGGGTCTCCGGCATCCATGCGCATGACGGCGATGCGGCGCAGCTCGGGGTCGAGCGTGCGCGCGAAAGCGAGCGTGCCGGCCTCGTCGAGGTCGGCGAGCAGCATGGCGGCGCCGGCGGTGTGGAACATCTCGGCGATGGCGCGGCCGATTCCGCCGCCGGCTCCGGTCAACAGCAATACGCGATCAGAGAAATCGAACATGTGGTGAAGCTCCCTAACGAATGGAATAGCCGCCATCGATCGCGATCGCCTGGCCGGTCATGAAGGCGGAGAGGTCCGACGCCAGATAGACGGCGAGCTCGCCCATTTCCTCGAGCTTGCCGGTGCGCGGTATCGGATGCATGAGACTGCGCGCCCGCAACAAGGCATCGGGATCGGGCTCGCGCCTCGCGGTTTCAAGCGCCAGCGGCGTGAGCACATAGCCGGGGCAGATGGCATTCACCCGCACCCCGCGCTCGGCGAAGTCGAGCGCCATGGCGCGCACCATGCCGATGACGCCGGCTTTGGCACCGCAATAGGCGACGCGGTCGCGCATGCCCACCAGGCCGAAAGTGGACGAGATGATGATGACGGATGCGTTCCCCGCCGCAAGGAGCTGCGGCGAGGCATAGCGCACCGCGAGAAAGGTCGGGCGCAGCGTATTGTCCATGATGCGCTGGAACTCGTCCGGGTCGGCGTCGAAGATCGTCGTGCGGCCGACGGCCGCGGCGCTGACCACGATCGTATCGATGCCGCCCATGAAGGCCTCGGCGGCCTGGGTCACCTGTTGGACGTCGGCAACCGAGGTCGCATCGCCGGCCGCATAGCCGGCGCCGGCGCCGATCGCGGCGATCGCCTCGCTGAGGACATGCTCCCGCCGGCCGGAAATGAAGACGGACGATCCTTCGCGCGCCAAAGCCTGCGCCATGGCCAGGCCGATGCCGGTGCCGCCGCCGTAGATCAGTGCCCGTTTCCCCTTGAGCCGCCTGGACATGCTTGTTCCTTTCGCGCGCCAGAATTCCGATAAGAACAGCAGTTGTCAAATTATAAGAGTCATATCATTATCTGATACCAGAAAGACTCCGTGGAAGAGGGATGGCCATGGCCAAGAAAACGCTGCGCAGCGAACCGCCACCTATCGCCCGGGCAAAGCCGCGCATCCAGTCGGTGGCGCGGTCGGTATCGGTGCTGCTCGAGATCGCGCGCAGCGGCGAGGGCCTGCGCGCCGTCGACATCAGGGAGCGCCTGAAGCTGCCGCGCCAGGTCACCTATCACATGGTGCACACTCTGCTCGCCACCGGCATCATCCGCAAGAACGAGGACAACCGCTATTTTCTGGGCCTCGCCGCGGCGGCGATCGCCGACGGCTTCCGCCGCCAGCTGGCGCCCTCCGAGCATCTGGCGCCGCTGGTGCGCTCGGTCGCGGCGGCGACCGGCGAGACGGCCTACGCCTCGGGCTGGCTCGACGGGCGGATCGTGACCCTGGCTTCGGCCCGCGGGCATCTGCCGGTCCATGCCGGCGAGCTGCCTCTGGGCTATGGCGAACATGCGCATGCGCGCGCCTCCGGCAAGCTGCTCCTGGCGCTGGCCGACCCGGCGATCGTCGATGACTTCCTGGCCGAGAACAAGCTGGTGGCCCGCACGCCGCATACGATCACTTCGGCCCGAAGGCTGCGCGACGATCTCGCGCTGACAAGGCGGCGCGGCTATGCGCTGGACGACGAGGAGTTCTCGCAAGGGCTGTGCTGCATCGCCGCGCCCTTGGCGGGACTGGGACATACGTTCGCCATCGGCATCGCCGTCCCGACCGAAAGGTTCGGCGGGAATTTCGAGCGCTATCTGCGGATCCTGAAGTCGAATGCGGTGATCATCGCCTGATTCAGGCAGCGGGTTTGCCGCCTTGGGCCGCCTTCTGCGCGATGAGATCTTCGACATAGTGCCGCGCCAGCGGCCGCACCTTGATGTCGAGCCACGGGAAGAGGGGCAGCGAGGCCAAGGCCGCATGCAGCGCGGTCGCGTCCGGCGCTTCCCAGATCGCCACCGCCGCGCGCCGTCCGGGCACGCGCCACACCCGCCGGATCGTTCCGGCTTCATAGAGCTCGACGCCGCGCCTGGCCTCCGCCTTGCGTAAGTCCTCCGCCTTGCCGGCGTCGAAATCAGGCGGCAGATTCACATCGATCTCGACAAGGAATTCCATGCTGCGCTCCCTCTTCATAGATGCGAGAGCGATATTACAGAAGCGGCCGGAGAGTGGTCATCCATATCTGATATACGGGGATGCGATGTGGGGTTGCGGCGCGGTCGTCACGAAAATCCCGGTATTATCAATGATTTCCGTATAGTATCATATAGTGATATCAAGCTGACTATTTGACAGCTCGACGACGACGTTACATGAATGGCCGGGACGGATGCGGCGCGGCCGCTCATGTAGGGGAAGGGCGTGACGACTGAGACACCACATCTCGAACTTCGTGGCATCCGCAAGACCTTCGGCGCGTTCACGGCGCTCGACGCGATCGATCTTGCGGTCCGCCCTGGCGAGCTCCTGACCCTTCTGGGTCCCTCGGGCTCCGGCAAGACCACGTTGCTGCGCGTGATCGCGGGATTCGAGCAGCCTGACGCCGGCGGCGTGCATCTCGAGGGGCATGACATCACCGATCGCCCCGCCGCGGCGCGCAATATCGGCATGGTGTTCCAGAACTATGCGCTCTTCCCGCATATGACCGTCAGCGGCAATGTCGCCTTTCCGCTCGAGATGCGCGCGCTGCCGAAGCTCCAGATCGCCGAGCGCGTCGCCGCGGCGCTCACGCTGGTCGACCTTGCCGATCTCGGCGATCGCCTGCCGTCGCAGCTGTCGGGCGGCCAGCAGCAGCGCGTGGCGCTGGCCCGGGCGCTGGTCTTCGAGCCATCCCTGCTTCTCCTCGACGAGCCTTTCGGCGCGCTCGACCGCAAGCTGCGCGAGGGACTGCAGCTCGAGGTCCGCCGCCTCCAGCAGCGGCTCGGCATCACCACGATCTTCATCACCCACGACCAGGAAGAAGCGCTCATCCTGTCGGACCGCATCGTGGTGATGGACCGCGGCGGCATCGAGCAGATCGGAACGCCGGTCGAGGTCTATAACAGCCCGGCCAGCGCCTTCGTTGCCGACTTTGTCGGCGAATCGACGATCGTCACCGGACGGGTCACGGGCTCCGGCAACGGCTTGAGCGAGGTCTCGCTCGATGGCGGGCTCCGCCTGATCGCCGCCGGCGAATGGGCGCGCGACCGGCAAGTGGGCGTGCTGTTCCGGCCCGAACGCATGTCGCTGTCGACCGGCAGCGAAGCGAACATCTTCGCGGGGACCGTCGTCGAAAGCATCTTCATCGGCAATGCCTGGCGCTACCGGATGCGCCTGCCCGAGGGGATCGATCTCTGTGTCCGCCTGCCCGCCACGGCGGAGCAAAGCGCACCGCAAGAGGGGAGCCGCATTTCGGTCGGCGTCACACCGCAGGCCGTCCATCTTTTCTCGCTCGACAAGCAAGGCGCGCATAAGCGCACATCATGGAGGAACGCATGAAATACACTCGTCGTGAATTCCTGGGAACAGCGGCCGCGGCATCGTTCGTCGCGGCATCCCCGTTCGGCGCGTCGGCGGAAGAGCCGGCGAAGCCCGAAAGCATCGTCGTCAACAATTCGGGCGGCGCCGTCGGCATCGCCTTGCGCAAGGCCTATTTCGACCCGTTCGAGAAGCAGACCGGCATCCGCGTCGTCGATTCGAGCCCCATGGACTTCGCCAAGCTGCGCTCCATGGTCGAATCGGGCAACATCGAATGGGCCCTGACCGAGATCGATCCGGAAGCCATCGGACTGGCGCGCAAGCTCGATCTGCTCGATCCGATCGACGATACGGTGATCAATCGCGCGTCCTACCCGGCCGAGTACAAGGCCAAGGACATCTTCACCGATGCGGTCGGCGCGGTCATCCTCGGCTATCGCACCGACGTGTTCAAGGACGGCGCGCAGCCCAAGGGCTGGGCGGATTTCTGGAACATCGAGAAATTTCCCGGACCGCGCGCCTTGCGCAATCATCCGAGCGGCAACCTGGAATTCGCGCTCATCGCCGACGGCGTGGCGATGGACAAGCTCTACCCGCTCGACCTCGATCGCGCCTTCAAGAAGCTCGACCAGATCAAGAAGAACATCGCGGTGTGGTGGGATTCGGGCGCCCAGGCGGTGCAGCTCATCCTCGACAAGGAAGTGGTGCTGGTGACCACCTGGAACGGACGCTTCACCGACGTCCTGCGCAAGGACCCGAATGCCCCGGTCGCCATCGAATGGACGCAGGCCATGATGATCGACGGCACCTGGTGCATACCGAAAGGCGCGAAAGACGCCTATTGGGCGCAACGTCTGCTGGCCGTCATGGCCGATCCCGAGCGGCAGGCCGTCTATGCGGCGGAAATTCCCTATCCGAGCCCCAACCCGGACATGCTCAAGCATCTCGATCCGGCGCTGCTCGCATCCATGCCGACCGCGCCGCAGAACATGAGCAAGATGTTCCGCAGCAACTACGAATGGTGGGACGCGAATGCCGCCACCACGCTCGAGCGCTGGAACGCGTGGATACTCACCTGAGTGGCGGCTCCGGCGCATAGGCACGCCGCGGCGCGGACGCAGGCGCGGCCCGTGTCGGCCGATCATTCGGCCGCACGGCGCCACGCCGCGCCGCGCTATTCTTTTGACCGCTTCCGGGATAGGGTCCCCCTGGTGAATATCGTTGCCGCAAGCCGCGCGCCGGCGCTCGACAGGATGAGCCGCAATGCGCGGCTCATCCTCGTCATGCTGCCGGCGCTCCTGCTGTTCCTCCTGTTCTTCGGCGTGCCGGTCGTTCGCCTCCTGTATCTGGGGCTCGAGGGCGGCACGCTGCAGCATTACGCCAAGGCCCTGACCGGCGCCGTCTATCAGCAGATCTTCCTGCTGACCTTCCAGATCTCGCTGGCGGTGACGGCCATTACCCTCATTCTGGGCTATCCCGTCGCCTATTGGCTGTCGACGACGACACCGTTATGGCGCACGGTGGGGTTCGTCCTCGTCCTCCTGCCGCTGTGGACCAGCATCCTGGTGCGCACCTATGCCTGGATGGTGCTTCTCGGACGCAACGGCATCTTCAACCAGACCCTGATCGGCCTCGGCCTGACCGATGAGCCGATCGCCTTCCTCTATAATTTTTCCGGCGTCCTGATCGGCATGGTGCATGTCCTCCTGCCATTCATGATCCTGCCGCTCTATGCCGCGTTCCGGCGGCTCGATCCGCGGCTGGTAGAGGCGGCGCAGGGGCTCGGCGCCGGGCCCTGGCGCATCTTCGCCCGGATCTATCTGCCGCTCACCCGCACCGGCATCGTCGCCGGCTGCAGCCTCGTCTTCGTGACCTCGCTCGGCTTCTACATCACGCCCGCACTTCTCGGCGGCGGCCGCGTCATCATGATCGCCCCGCTCATCGACCAGCAGGTACGGCAGGTCTTCAACTGGCCCTTCGCCAGCGCGCTCGCCGGCATTCTCCTCGTCCTCACCATCGTGGTCTACAGCGCGATGAACTGGGCAGTCGAGGACGGGAACAAGAAGCCATGACCCGCCGCACCGGACGGGGACGCGTGCTCCTGCGCCTGTTCGTCGGCGCGGTGTTCCTGTTCCTGACGCTGCCGCTGGCGATCATCTTCCCGGTGTCGCTGAGCTCGTCGTCCTATCTCCAGTTCCCGCCGCCCGGCTTCTCGCTGCGGTGGTTCGAGAACTACCTGACGAACCCCGCCTGGATGGATGCGACCTGGCGCAGCCTCCAGGTGGCGGCGGCGACCGTCGTGCTCACCTTGCTGCTGGCCTTGCCGCTCGCTTTGGCGCTCACCCGCGGGACGTTCCGCGGGCGCCTGGTGCTCGACCGGCTGCTGCTGGCGCCGCTGATCGTTCCGACGATCGTCACGGCGATCGCCATCTACGGCATATTCGCGCAAATGCGCCTCGTCGGCTCGATGTTCGGGCTGGCGATCGCCCATGCGATCCTGGCCTTGCCCTTCGCGCTGATCGTGCTCAAGGCCGGACTGCGCGGGCTGGACGAAAATCTCGAACGGGCCGCCGCCGGGCTCGGCGCCGGACGTCTGACCATCTTCCGCCGCATCGTGATGCCGCAGATGGTCCCGAGCCTGGTCTCGGCGGCGCTCCTGGCCTTCATCACCTCCTTCGACGAGCTCGTCGTCGCGATCTTCCTCGCCGGCGCCAACAGCACGCTGCCGAAGCGGATGTTCGAGAACATCCGCACCGAGGTCGACCCGACGGTCGCGGCGATCTCCGTGTTGCAGATCCTGATGATCTGCCTGGGCCTGCTGCTGTTCGCCCGCTTCGGCCAGCGCAAGGCGAAGGCTTGAAGCCACGGACGTCGCGGATGATGGCGGCGGTCGCAGCCGCCGGCATGTGATCTGCGCGCCCAGTCGGAGCGTGATCATAACTGTTATTGCAGCGGGCGCAGTATCGTCACCCATCGCATTGGCGGATATTCGACGGGCAGTCGGCCGCGTTTCAGAATTGCAATTTCACGCCGGGCTGCATGACGTCACTCATATCGTGGAAGGAGACTTCAGATGAAGTGCATCGGTTTGGCACGCAGACCCGCCTCGATCGTCGTGCGCGCGGCATTCGGTTTCCTGCTGGGCATGACCGCCGGCGCGGCAATGGCCGAGGAGACCGTCCTCGTCGACAAGATCCTGTCGCCGGAGGGGCCGCTGTATCTCGACGGGAATGTCTATTTCGTCGGCGCCGGCGCCAGCAAGCTCTACAAATGGGACGGCAAGGCGACGAGCGTCGTGCACGAGGCGCCGGGCTGCGCCCATAACGGCCTGGCCTTGACAGCTGAGAAGACGTTCCTGATCGCCTGCCTCGATCTGAAGAACGCAGCGATCATCGAGACCGACCTGCAGGGCAAGGAGATCCGCCGCTGGGATGCCGACAGCGACGGCCGGAAGTTCGAGGGCGGCGTGAACGATTTCGTCGTCGCCAAGGACGGCGGCGTCTATGCCACGATCTGCGGTCCCTTCGCCACGCCGCCCGCGGCGGTCGCCGGCCGGGTGGTGTACCGCGCGCCCGGCAGCGACAAATGGGTGCATGTGGCGAGCGACTTCAATTACGCCAACGGCATTGCCCTCTCGCCCGACCAGAAGACGCTCTATGTCGCCGAGACCGTCGGCAACAGCATCAAGAAGTTCACAGTCAAGGATGACGGCACCTTGCACGACCGGCAGAACTTCGCGCTCCTCAATGTGCTGGTCAAGAACAAGGCCGAGACATGGTGGGTGGGTCCCGACGGCATGAAGACCGACCGGAAGGGCAATGTCTATGTCGCGCAGTGGGAGGGCGGCCGCATCCTGAAGATTGCGCCCGATGGAAAGCTCGCGCATGTGTTCGACGTCGCGGCCGGCGCCGGCACGATGAACCTCGCCTTCGACGACGACGAGAAGAACATGTTCGTCGCCGTCGCGGTCGACCTGAACGACCCCGAATACAAGGGCAGCATCGTGAAGATCCCGAACGTCGAATAGAATGCTTTGCAGTGGTAAGCTTCAAATTTTTCCCTCTCCCGCTTGCGGGAGAGGGGACCCGACCTTGCTCCGCCGAAGCGAAGCAACCTTGCTCCACCGAAACGACACTCCGGCTTCGCGAAGGCGAGAGGGCGGGTGAGGTGTCGGCTAAGCTTTCATACTCTTTCAAATTCTTGCCATCGTCACGAAAGGACACCCTCATCCGGCGCTTCGCGCCCCCTTCTCCCGCAAGCGGGAGAAGGGGAGTGCTCGTGGCAGTCCTGCTGATGTTCGCGTTTTCTAAGCGGCGAGGTGGCCGCCATCCACCGGCAGGGTCACGCCGTTGACGTAGCTCGCGAGCTCGGAAGCCAGGAACACCACCGGGCCGGCCATTTCCTCCGGACGCGCATAACGGGCCATGGGCGTCCTGGCGCGGTAGAGATTGGGATCGTCGCTGTCGCGGATCTCGCCCGCGGTCATTTCCGTCAGCGTCCAGCCGGGCGCGATCGCATTGACGCGGATGCCGTCGGGTGCCAGCTCGCGGGCGAGATACTGGGTGAGCGACCTGACGCCGCCCTTGGCGGCGGTGTAGCCGGCGCTCGACGTGCCGCTGACGAAGGCGGCGATCGAGGCGACATTGACGATGACGCCCCGGGTCACGCGCAGGGCCGGCAGGAAGGCGCGGGTCACGTGGAAGACGCTGTCGAGATTGACGGTCATGACCTGCTGCCAGGCCTCCGCCGCGTGCGGCTCGTCGAAGCGGGCATAGGGCGCGATGCCGGCATTGTTGACCAGAATGCCGATCGGCCCGTGTCCGGACGCGATCTCGGCCGCCGCGCGGTCGATGGCGCCGCGGTCGGTGACGTCCATGGCGACGCCGAAGGCCTCGCCGCCGGCCGCCCTGATCGCCGCGACCGTGGCCGAGGCTTTGTCCACAGTCATGTCGGCGATGACGACCTTGGCGCCATGGGCGGCGAGGCCCTGGGCAATGGCCGCGCCGATGCCGCGTCCACTGCCGGTCACCAGAGCCAGGCGTCCCGAGAGCATGCCGGAACTCATGTGACGGCGTATTTCTTCATGGCGTCCTCGCGCACCGTGATGCCGAGACCCGGGATGTCGCGCAGCGCCAGCATGCCGTTCACGGGCACCCACGGATCCTCGACCAGGTCGTGCTGCATGGGCGAGTCATGCGGCTTGAAGTCGAGCGTGTCGCCGGCGGGCGACAGCGCCACCATATGCAGGCTGGCCGCCGTGTTGACGGCGCTGCTCCAGGTATGGGCGTTGTATTTGAGGCCGGCCGCCTCGACCGCCATCACCACCTGGCGGCAGCCGGTGAGGCCCAGGGCCCAGGCCGGATCGAGCTGCAGGATGTCGGCGCCCTGCGACCGGATGAGATGCGTGTAGCTCTCGAGCCCCCATTCGTCCTCGCCGGTGCCGATCGGCGTCGTCACCGCGGCGCGCAGCCGCGCATAGCCGTCGAGGTCGGCCGATTTCAAGGGCTGCTCGACCCAGCGCAGGTCGAACTCCTCCCATTCGCGGATGCGGCGGATCGCCGTCGCGCTGTCCCAGACGCCGAAGGGGCCGGGGATGTCGACCACGAGCGAGATGTCCGTGCCGATGACTTTCCGGATCTCGCGCAGATAATGGAGGTCGCGCTGGCGGTCCTGTCCGAACATCGCCTCGACCCGCATGCCCCAGCCGGCCTTGACGATGCGGTAGCCCGCCTCGCGGAAACCTCGGAACTCGTTCAGCGTCCAGTCGAGGTCGTCCATGTCGAAGATGATCGAGGCCATGGCCGGAATTTCCGAATGGACCTGGCCGCCGAGCAGCTTCGACACCGGCTGGCCGAGAAGCTTGCCCTTGAGGTCCCACAGCGCCATGTCGAAGGCGCTGATGGCGAGGGCCGCGAGGCCTTCGGTGCCGAACCAGTTGGCGCTGGCGCACATCTTGCGCCACAGCACCTCGACATCGATGGGGCTCTGACCCTGGACGATCGGCGCGAAGGCTTCGAGCGCCAGCACCCTGGTGGCGAGCGCCGCACCGCGATAGCGCGTCAGGGCCTCGCCCCATCCGACCGCGCCGCCCGTGGTCTCGAGCCGCACCAGGGTGACCCAGCGCTCGAGGCCGCGATAATGAGGCTCCTTGTAGCGCAAGGCGAAAGCATCGATTGTCTTGACCGTTTCCATCGGGCCTACCTCTTCTTGATGTCGGGTTTGTCGGGATCGCCGCTCCACGGGATCCAGTTGAAGGTCGTCCACCCGCCGTCCGGCACGATGACCTGCCCGGTGAGATAGCTCGACCGGTCGGAGGCGAGAAAGAGCACGGCTTCGGCGATGTCGCGCGGCTGGCCGAAGCGGCGCAGCGGCATGTGGTCCATATAGACGTCGACATCGATGAGGCCCTGATCAATCGCCTCCTTGAGCATCTCGGTCTCGGTCATGCCCGGCGCCACCGCGTTGACCCTGATGCCGAAGGCAGCCCATTCGACCGCCAGCACCTTGGTCATCGAGATGACGGCCGCCTTGGCGGCGCTGTAGGCGAGCCGCATGGGGAAGTTGGCGAGGCCGTTGATCGACGAGATGTTGACGATGCCGCCACGGCCGCGCTCGCGCATGATCTTGCCGAATTCGCGGCTGCACAGGAACACGCCGGTGGTGAGCACGTCGAAGGACGCCTGCCAGTCCTTCAGGGGGAAGCTCATGCTCGGACCGAGGCGGCCGATGCCGGCATTGTTGACCAGGATATCGACGCCGCCATGGTCGCGGGCGAGTTGCTGGGCGATCGCGACGACATCCTTCTCGCGGGTGACGTCGAGGCGATGGAAGGGGATGCCCGTCTCGGCTTGCGGCGGATCGCGGTCGAGATTGACCACCCGCCCGCCATGCTCGGCGAAGAGCGCGCAGATGGCGGCCCCAATGCCGCGGCTGCCGCCGGTGACGACGCAGACCTTGCCTTCGACCTCGCGGCTCACGCGCGCGCCTCGCGCCGGAGCGAGCCGTCGCCCCTTGTCCTGGCCTGCACCAGCTCGACCCCGATCCCGTCGGGATCCCTCAGATAGACGATCCGGCCGCCTTCGGCCGGCCCCGAGACCGGCGTCTGCACCGGCGATATGAAATCGACGCCCTTGGCGACGAGCTTCTCATAGAGCTCGTCGAGATTGTCGCAGAACAGGCAGAAATGACCGGTGCCGGGATTGGCGAGCGCCGCGTCGACCGGAGTCTTGTCGACATTGCGATATTCGAGGATCTCGAGAAAGACGTCGGTGCCGGGGATCGTCAGCATGGCGATCTCGAGCACGACATCGGGGTAATAGCCGACGAGCTTCTGCACATAGGGCTTCGACATGGTCCAGCGCGCCACGCGCGTGAAGCCGAGATTGTCGACATAGAATTGCGTCGATCGCTCGACGTCGCGCACCTGGATGCCGATATGGTCGCAGCCCGTGATCATTCCCGTTCTCCTCCTGTGAAATCCGCCGTCATCGTCACCACGCCGTCCGCATCCGCGATCCAGCATTCGATCGTCTCGCCGCCGCGCCGCGCCGCGGCGGTGAAGGTCCGGCCGGCGACCAGGGGCGCGGTCGCCCGGTAGGTCATGCGCCGGGGCGGGACCTCGGCGAGCGTCGCCGCGAGATGGGTGAGGATCGTCGCCTGCAAGGGGCCATGCACCAGGAGCCCTGGGAGGCCTTCGACGTCCCGCGCATAGGGAAGGTCATAATGGATGCGGTGGGCGTTGAAGGTGAGGGCGGAATAGCGGAACAGCAACGGCGCATCGGCCGAGATCGACCATTGGAGATGGGGCGTGGCGCAGGCCCGTTGCGCCGGCGTCTCGCGGCGGCCGGTTGCCAGGAAGACCAGGTCCTGGCGCTCGCGCAGAGCGAGGCCGCGGCTCGTCCTGTAATCGTGCTCGACGGTGACGAGGGCGAAGGGGCCCGAGCGCCCCTGCTTGCGCTCGATGCGCGCGATGGTGGAGCGCCTGGACACCGTATCGCCGAGGCGCAAGGGGTCGATGAAGTCGATGGCGCTTCCTGCCCACATGCGCCGCGGCAGCCCGAGATCGGGCAGGAACGCGCCTGACGCGGCGTGCCCGTCGGGGCCGAGGTCGCCGGTCGGCGCCCGGTCGGGCGCCAGGCACCAATGCAGCGCCAGGGGCGCCAGGCCGGCATCGGCCGGCGCCATCAGCGTCCCGAAGGTTGCCTGGAATTCCCCAACGAGGCGGGCGGACACGATGTCCTGCGCCTGCATGCTGCGGGCGTGCTCGGTCGCGTCTCTGTCGGTGCCGGGAATCACGGCGGCGATAGTGGAATCCCGGCCATCCCTTTGTCCAAGATCAAAAAGGACTTTCACTTATGACAGCAAACCATGGCGGCCCGCTCTATAGTGACCGCGCGGAGGACCCAGTGACGACCAATCTCCCTGCCGAACAGCTTTTGGAACTCTATCGCCGGATGAAGCTCATCCGGGCCGCCGAAGAACAGCTCGGCGCGGACTGCGCCAACGGCAAGCTGCCGGGGCCGGTTCATCTCTATATCGGCCAGGAGGCGGTGGCCGTCGGCCTGTGCGGCCAGCTCGCCGACAAGAGCGGAAGAGCGCACGTCTGAGCTCCAGTCACTCT
>JBFWNN010000099.1:0-16704 GCA_050251035.1 Parvibaculaceae bacterium | reverse complement strand
GGCGGAACTGCTCATAGACCGACAGATGCCGGGCCGCCGCGAGCTTGAGCCTGGTCAGCGCGATATGCGCCGGATTGAGGTCGACGGCGATGAGGCTTTGCGGCGATGCCGACATGTAGGAGAGCGCATTGCAGCCGCCCGACGCGATGGTGATCACGCGATGCTCGGGTCCGAGCTCCATGGCCGCCAGGTCGACGACCGGGTCCTCCCAGATCTGCGGATAGACGAGCCCGCCGAAGGCCATGGTGAAGAGCCGCTCGAGGACGCCGTTGAGGGATACCGCGCGGTGCTGGTGCACTGCCGCCTTGAGGGCGTCCGCGGAAGAAAGCTCGCTGTCGGCGGTTATGGCGGTCATCGCTGATTCTCTCCGTCATATGCTGTCTCAGCGTCGCCTATGCGGCGCTTCCATGACCAGCATATGACAGGGCGGCAAACCGGAACGACACCCGTTCACCTTGTCCCCCATCGGGTGCGACTAGCTCAAGAGCTTGCGCATCGCCTCTTTCCAGCCGTCATATTTCCGCGCCCTGAGGGGAGCCGGCATCTCAGGGGTGAAGCGCCGTTCGAGCTTCCAGCCCTTGGCGAACTCATCAGGCTCCGGGCAAAGCCCTTGGGCGAGCCCCGCGAGATAGGCGGCGCCCACCGCGGTGGTCTCGAGGATCCGCGGCCGGTCGACCGGCGCGTCGAGGATGTCGGCCAGGCACTGCATGGTCCAGTCCGAGGCGACCATGCCGCCATCGACGCGCAGGATGGTGCTGGCCTTGCCGCCCCAGTCGCCGCGCATCGCCTCGAGGAGATCGCGCGTCTGATAGCACACGGCCTCGAGCGCCGCCCGCGCCAGCTCATTGGGGCCGGTGGCGCGAGTCAGTCCGAAGAGCGCGCCCCGCACTTCGGGCTTCCAATAGGGCGCCCCCAATCCGACGAAGGCGGGGATGAGATAGACCTGCTGCTCGGGATCGGCGTTCTGCGCCAGCTCTCCCGTCCGCTGCGCCGTGTCGATGATCCTGAGGCCGTCGCGCAGCCATTGCACCGCGGCACCGGCGATGAAGATGGCACCCTCCAGCGCATATGTGCGCTTGCCCTTGAGCTGATAGGCGATGGTCGAGAGGAGCCGGTTGCGCGAGGCGACGGGTTCAGGGCCGGTATTGAGCAGCGCGAAGCAGCCCGTGCCATAGGTCGACTTGATCATGCCCGGCGCGAAGCACGCCTGCCCCACCGTCGCCGCCTGCTGATCGCCGGCAATGCCCGTGATCGGGATGGGCCGGCCGAAGAGCTGGGCTTCGGTTTCTCCGAAATCACCCGATGAATCGCGCACTTCGGGAAGCAGCGATTTCGGCACGCGCAGGAGCCGGCACAGTTCGTCGTCCCATTGGCCGCGATGGATGTCGAAGAGCAGCGTGCGCGACGCATTGGTCGCATCGGTGGCGTGCACCTTGCCTTGGGTCAGCCGCCATAGCAGGAACGTGTCGACGGTGCCGAAAGCGAGCTCGCCCGCTTCCGCTTTCTGCCGGGCGCCGTCCACATTGTCGATGAGCCAGGCGATCTTGGTGCCCGAGAAATAGGGATCGAGCAGAAGCCCGGTCTTGCGCGAAACCGTCGCCTCATGCCCGGCCTGCTTCAGGACGGCGCACTGATCGGCGGTGCGCCGGTCCTGCCAGACGATGGCCTTATGGATGGCCTTGCCGGTCTTCCTGTCCCAGACGAGTGTCGTCTCGCGCTGGTTGGTGATGCCGATGGCGGCGATGTCGGAGGCCGTGGCCGAGGCCTTGGCGAGCGCTGCCTTGACCGTGTCGACGGTCGTGCGCCACAGGTCTTCGGGCTCATGCTCGACCCAACCCGAGGACGGGAAATGCTGCGGGAATTCCTGCTGGGCGACGGCGGCCACGGAAAGGTCCGGCCGGAACAGGATGCTGCGCGTCGACGTGGTGCCCTGGTCGATGGCCAGAAGGTAGGACGGCATGAAGAACTCCCCGGAAAGCATCGGACCGAAAAGTGCCACGCGGTTTTCGGGTAATCCGATGCGCAAAACAAAAGAGAGATGGAGTGGTGGGCGGTCTTGGGAACGCCCGCCGCTCTATCACGAAGAGTTTCCAAGGGAAGGCTGCTGCGGTCAACCTTTGCTTCTGAGCTTTCCGGCGATCTCGGCCACATGCCGGCCCTGGTAGCGCGCGGCTTCGAGCTCGACCGCCGAAGGCTGGCGGCTGCCGTCGCCGCCGGTGATGGTGGAGGCGCCATAGGGCGAGCCGCCCTTGATCTCATCGAGCCCCATCTGACCCTGGAAGGAATAGGGCAGACCGACCACCACCATGCCCTGATGCATGAGCGTGGGGATGAAGGTCAGGATGGTCGATTCCTGTCCGCCATGCTGGGTCGCGGACGAGGTGATGACCGACCCGACCTTGCCGACGAGCGCGCCCTTCATCCACAAGGACCCGGTCTGATCCATGAAATTACGCAGCTGCGCAGTCACATTGCCGAACCTGGTACCCGATCCGAAGATGATCGCATCGTAATTGGGCAGATCGTCCACCGTGGCGATGGGCGCCTTCTGGTCGAGCTTGAAGCCCGATTTCCTGGCGACATCTTCCGGCACGAGCTCCGGCACGCGCTTGACGTCGACTTGCGCTCCGGCGGATTTGGCGCCGTCGGCGGCGGCATAGGCCATCTGCTCGATATGGCCGTAGGACGAATAATACAGAACGAGGACCTTGGTCATGGGCATACCCCTTTTTCGGTTGCGAGTTTCAGGATTTTGCTGCGGCGAGCAGATCTTCGAGGTCGAGCCGGCGCGTGAACATGCCGAGCGATCCGTCCGGATTGCGCGGCCATTCCTCCTGCGGGCGGTCACGATAGAGCTCGACGCCGTTCTCGTCGGGATCGCGCAGATAGAGCGCTTCGCTGACGCCGTGATCGGACGCGCCGTCAAGCGGAATGCCGTGGGTGATGAGCCGTTTCAGCGCGTCGGCGAGGTCGGCGCGGGTCGGATAGAGGATGGCCAGATGATAAAGGCCGGTGGTGCCGGGCGGCGGCGGCGTGCCGCCGGCGCTCTCCCAGGTGTTGAGGCCGATATGATGGTGATAGCCGCCGGCCGAGATGAAGGCCGCCTGATTGCCCAATTTTTGGACAAGCTCGAAGCCGAGCACGCCGCAATAGAAATCGAGCGCGCGCTGGATATCGGCGACCTTCAGATGCACATGGCCGATGCGCGTTTGGGCCGCGATCGGCGCCGATTGGGGAACAGCCATCGTCTCTCCTAAATTGTAACAATCATTGTTACCGAAGAGATAGACCATGGCGTCAGGTTTTTCAAGAGGACTTTTATATCGGCCAGAGCAAATCCCGCCATAGTTGGAGACTTTGGCGATAAGGATTTGCTCCAACATGTTGATTTGGCGCGAATCCTTTTCGGCGAAGTGAGGCCACTTCGCCGGGATGCGCGCCAAGTGGTGGATTTGACATTCGCTCGGTATCCCGGCCCGCGCGAAAGCGAATGTCAAATCCAAAACCACACTGGAATCTTACATTTGCTAGTGTCCCTTCGATCCTAACATTCGCAACCTGCCCGCTGCAAACAGATGCGAATGTTAGGATCGGGACACTAGGCAAAGCCAAAAAGTCACTTTATAAAATCGAGCAACATAAAAGTATGACAAATGTCATGACGCCAACGGAGGAACCCCCATGTCGGACAACAACGTGCAGTCACGCCGCGATCTTCTGAAGCTCGCATCCGTCGCCGGCGCCGCCGGCCTGTTCGCGCCGGGCCTTGCGGCGCTCGCCAAAGAGGCAGGCAAGTCGGAAAAGCCGCTGAAGGCCGCCTTCTCCAATGCGGGTCTGCAGGCGACATGGTGCGCCCAGGGCAAGCAGGCGGCGGAATATTGGGGAAAGCTCTTCAATGTCGAGGTGACCTGGTTCGACGGCCAGCTCGACGCGGTGAAGCAGCGCGCCGCCATCGACAACATGGCGTCCCAGCAATGGGACTTCGTTGCCATCCAGGCCTTCGGCATCGGCACGCTGACGGCGCCGGTGAACAAGATGATCGACGCCGGCATTCCGGTCATGGACATGGACACGCTGATCGCCCCCCTCGACACGATCAACGTCCACACCTTCCTTGCCCCCGACAACGAGTTCATGGGCGCCTCGGTGACCCAGGCCCTCGTCAACCAGCTGGGCGGCAAGGGCAAGATCATCATGACGCAAGGGGCGCTCGGCCATACGGGTGCCCAGGGCCGCGCCAGGGGCTTCAAGTCGGTGGTCGAGAAGTTCCCCGACATCGAGGTCCTGGACGAGCAGCCGGCCGATTGGGACGTGACCAAGGTCGCGCGCATCTGGGAGACGCTGCTGACCAAGCATCCGCAAATCGACGCCGCCTTCTTCCACAATGACGACATGGCGCTCGCCGCCCACAATGTGATGAAGGCCAAGGGCCGCGAAGGCATATTGATCGGCGGAGTCGACGCCATGCCGCCGGCCATTGCCGCGGTGCAGGACGGGCGCATGTTCGCGACCGTGCGCAATCCCTCCTGCCGCATCCATGGCGGCTCCATCATCGCCGGCGTCGCCGCCGTCGTGCACGGCACCAAGACCGGCGAGGGCATTCCCAAGCACATCATCACCGACGGTCCGGTCGTCACCAAGGCCAACGCCCCCGGCATGGCTTGGATGGAGGAGCAGTTCCTGATCTGACCCGACAACCTCTCGCCGAGGCTTGCGCCGGAGCCGATCCGGGGCCAGTCTTGGCGGGACGAGGCTCCTGCAGACAGGTTGAAGTCGATCGGAGATGAATGACGCCGATATAAGGCTGCAAATGTCCCACATCTCGAAGTCCTTCGGCGGTGTCGAAGCGCTTCGGGGTGTGGACTTCACCTTGCGCCGCGGCGAGATCCATGCGCTGGTCGGCGAGAACGGCGCCGGCAAGTCGACCCTGATGAAGATCATCGCCGGGGTCCATTCGGGCTTCGACGGCGAGATGCTGCTCGACGGCAAGCCGGTGCATTTCCATTCGGCCCGCGATGCCCTGAAGCACGGCATCGGCATGGTGCATCAGGAACTGAGCGTCGTGCCGCAGCTCACCGTGGCCGAGAATGTCTATCTGGGCGTTCAGCCGGTCAACCGGCTGGGCGCCGTCGACTGGCCGTCCATGGCCAAGGGCGCGCGCGAGCAGCTCAAGAAGCTGGGGCTCGACCTCGACCCCAAGACCACATTGGGCGAGCTCCCGATCGGCATCCAGCAACTGGTCGAGCTGTCGCGGGTGCTGTTCTCGGGCGCCAGCATCATCATCCTCGACGAGCCGACCTCGGCTCTGTCGCCGCCCGAGATCGAGCGTCTGTTCCGCTCCTTGCGCAAATTGCGCGACGCCGGCAACAGCCTCGTCTTCATCTCGCATTTCCTCGAGGACGTGCTGTCGATCGCCGACCAGATCACCGTCTTCCGCAACGGCCGCAAGGTGGTGACCGCTGCCGTGAGCCCTGAGATCGACAAGGCCTGGATCATCCAGCGCATGATCGGCAAAGGCCATGAGGAACTGGAATCGAGCTATCTGGGCGACGTCGCGCTGGCGAGCCCCGCGGACGCGAAGACGGTGCTCGAGGCCCGGAACTTGAGCAAGGCCGGCGCCTTCTCGGGCGTCGATCTCACCGTCCGGAGCGGCGAGATCCTCGGCATCTACGGTTTCATGGGCTGCGGCCAGATCGAGCTGGCGCGCGCGCTGTTCGGCAAGCTCAGATGCGACGCCGGCACGCTTGCCGTCGACGGCAAGCCGTTCCGGCTGAAAAACACCGCCCAGGCGGCGGACGCCGGCATCGCCTATGTGCCGGAGAGCCGGCGCAGCATGCTGTTCCATCACGAGCCCATCTACAAGAACATGTCGATCGCCATTCTCGAGCGCCTGTCGCGGCTCTGGCTCAAGCCCGATGTCGAGCGCGCCCTGGCGCGCAAGCATATCGAGCGCCTCAGCATCAAGACCCCGGGGACCGAAGCTCTGCTCGGCCATCTCTCCGGCGGCAACCAGCAGAAGGTCGGCGTCGCCAAATGGCTGACCTATCTGCCCAAGGTCCTGATTCTCAGCGAGCCGACGCGCGGCATGGATGTCGGCGCCAAGGAGGATGTGGTCAAGATCGTGCGCGGCCTGCGCGACCAGGGTGTAGGTGTGGTTGTCATCTCGACTGAACCCGAGACGGTGCTGTCGCTCGCCGACCGGATCATGGTGATGCGCAAGGGCGCCGTATCGCAGGAATTCGCCAATGAAACGATCAGCAAAGACCGCCTGCTCGCGGCGGCCTGAATTTGAGAACGAGACAACGGGATAGGACGCAATCGATGACCTCGACGTCGGAAGTGAAAGCGCCTCGGCAGTCCGCCGGCCACTGGGTCCGCAACCAGCTCAGCAATATCGCGCCCTTCCTGACGCTGCTCTTCCTGGTCCTCTTCTTCTCGATCGCCAGTCCCTCCTTCCTGTCCTTCGGCAATATGCAGAACATCCTGCAGCAGGTGTCGATCACCGGCATCATCGCCGTCGGGCTGACCTTCGTCATCCTGACCGCCGAGATCGACCTCAGCGTCGCCAGCGTCGCCAATGCGACCGGCATCGTCGTCGCCTTCTTCACGCTGCAGGATGCGAGCGTCAACATCGCCAACATCCCGCTCGCCGGCGGCTTCGCCATCATCCTGGCGATCTCGACCTGCCTGGCGCTCGGCGGCATCACCGCCTTCGGGGTAACCAAGATCGGCATACCGTCCTTCATCATGACGCTCGCCATGATGCAGATTTGCGACGGCGTCAGCGCCATGCTGGTCAGGGGGCAGATCGCCTATGCGGTGCCCTCGCTCATCACGACGCTCGGCTCGCGCTCCCTCTTCGGCATTCCCTGGCTCATCATCATCGCGGCGCTGGCGCTCGCCATCGGCCATCTGGTGCTGACCTATACGCGCTTCGGCCGCTACGTCTACATGGTGGGCGGTAACCGCGAGGCGGCCGAATATTCGGGCGTCAACGTCAAGCTCATCATCGCCGCCGTGCTGATGATCTCGGCCTTCTGCTCGGGGCTCGCCGGCATGCTCGGCGTCGCCTATTTCGGCAGCGCCCAGCAGAACGAGTTCACCACCTACCTGCTCGATGCCATCGCCGCCGTGGTGGTCGGCGGCACCAGCCTGTTCGGCGGACGCGGCGGCATTCCCAACACGATCATCGGCCTGTTCGTCCTCGGTGTGCTCAACAACGGCCTCGATCACATCAACATCGACAGCTTCCTCAAGATCCTGATCCGCGGTCTGATCTTGCTTGCCGCCCTGATCATCAATATCTATGCCGAACGCCTGCGCGTCTCGCGCCAGGCCGCTCCTTGAGGCACCATGGCTCTTTATCGCGCTCTGAATGACGGCAGCCTGCCGGACTTCCTCGGCGGCCTGCCGGAGATAAGGGATATCCTCGGCGGCGAACCGCAGGGCTGGACCGTCGAGGAGGTCGGCGACGGCAACCTCAACCTGGTCTTCATCGTCAAGAGTCCGAAGGCCGGCATCGTCGTCAAGCAGGCCTTGCCCTATGTGCGCCTCGTCGGCGATTCCTGGCCCTTGCCGCTGTCGCGCTCCTATTATGAGCATATGGCGCTGATCGAGCACGCCAGGCACGCGCCCAAGCTGGTACCCAAGGTCCATCATTACGAACGCAATCTGGCGCTGATCGTGATGCAGTATCTGAGCCCGCATATCATCATGCGCAAGGGTCTCATCCGCGGTATCGAATATCCGCTGTTCGCCGGCCATATCGCTGAATTCATGGCTCAGACCCTGTTCAACACCTCGGCTCTCGCGACCTCGGCGGGCGATCACAAGCGGCGGATCTGGGCCTTCGCCGACAATGTCGAATTGTGCAAGATCACCGAGGATCTGGTCTTTACCGACCCCTATCGCGTGGCCAAGCTCAACCGCTGGACCACGCCCTATCTCGACGACATCGCCGCCGAGTTCCGCCGCGACGAGCCGCTCAAGATCGCGGTGCAGCGGCGCAAGCTGCAGTTCCTGACCTCGGCCGAGGCCATGATCCATGGCGACCTCCATACCGGCTCGATCATGCTGACGCCCGAGGACACGCGCGTCATCGATCCCGAATTCGCCTTCATAGGCCCCATGGGCTTCGATGTCGGCGCGGTGATCGGCAACCTGCTCATCGCCTATTTCTCGCAGGACGGTCATGAGCCGCGGCTCTATGCCCGCAACCCCTATCGCCATTGGATCCTGATGCAGGTCGAGCAGGTCTGGCGGCTGTTCAGCAAGCGCTTCCTCGAGCTCTGGGACAAGAGCAAGGCGGGCGACGCCTATATGCCGGAGCTCTTCACCGAGGCCGAAGGGGCCACCCTCTTCGCCGCCGAGAAGCAGCGCTTCATGCGCGCCCTGTTCGTCGACACGGTTTCCTTCGCCGGCATCAAGATGATCCGCCGCATATTGGGCCTCGCCCATACGGAGGATCTCGAAAGCATCGCGGACCCGGCGATGCGCGCCAGATGCGAGATCAAGGCGCTGACCCTCGCCCGCCGGCTCGTCCTCGACGCCGAGAAACTCACCGGCATCGGCGACGTCACCAGCGCCGCCCGCGCCATCCACGCATCATAATCACACCCACCTGAACACGACAAACGCGTAGGCCAGCGAGATGACGAGCGGCCCCCAGAGCGGCGTGCCGACGAGGCCGAGCCAGGCCAGGAAGATGAAGGCGCTGCCGAGGAGCGAGATGAACAGGCGGTCGCCGCGCGTCGTGTCGAGGCCCAGTATGCCGTGCCGCGGATCGCCGCCCGGCGCATGATACTCCCACACCGACATGCCGACGAGGCAGAGGAAGATGAACAGGAAGAAGGCCGCTGTCGGCCAAGTCCAGGCCATCCAGGAGAGGAACGAAGCCGCTTCCATCCGAGCCTCCCGTCACACGCGGCCAAGGGCGAAGCCCTTGGCGATGTAATTGCGCACGAAGTAGATCACGAAGGCGCCGGGCACGATGGTGAGCGTGCCGGCCGCCGCGAGGAGCCCCAGCTCATAGCCCGACGTGCTGGCGGTGCGCGTCATGGTGGCGGCGATGGGCTTGGCCGCGACCGAGGTCAGCGTCTTGGCGAGCAGCAATTCGACCCAGGAGAACATGAAGCAAAAGAAGCAGGCGACGCCGATGCCGGCGGCGATCGTCGGCACGAAGATCTTGAAGAAGAAGCCCCAGAAGGAATAGCCGTCGACATAGGCGGTCTCGTCGAGCTCCTTCGGCACCCCCGACATGAAACCCTCGAGAATCCATACCGCGAGCGGGATGTTGAACAGCGTGTGCGCCAGCGCCACCGCGATCGGCGTGTCGAACAGGCCGACCGCCGAATAGAGCTGCAGGAAGGGCAGCGCGAAGACCGCGGGCGGTGCCATGCGATTGGTCAGGAGCCAGAAGAACAGATGCTTGTCGCCGAGGAAGCGGTAGCGCGAGAAGGCATAGGCCGCCGGCAGCGCCACGACGACCGAGAGCACGGTGTTGATCACCACATAGGTGATCGAGTTGATGTAGCCGTTGTACCAGGTGGGATCGGTGAAGATCTTCGCATAGTTCTCGAAGGTGAAGTTCTGCGGCCACAGCGTGAAGGACCCCAGGATCTCGTTCGTCGTCTTGAACGACATGTTGATCAGCCAGTAGATCGGGAGCATCAGGAAGAGGATGTAGAGCGCCGGCACCAGCCAGGGAACGCGTTTCATCACCGGGCCTCGTCTTTCATCATCAGCGTGTAGAACAGCCAGCTGAAGAACAGGATGATCAGGAAATAGATGATCGACATGGCGCCCGCCGGGCCCAGGTCGAACTGGCCGAGCGCGATCTTCTGCAGGTCGATCGATAGGAAGGTCGTCGCATTACCGGGCCCGCCGCCGGTCAAGACGACGGCTTCGGTATAGATCATGAAGCTGTCCATGAAGCGCAGCAGGATGGCGATGGTCAGCACATATTTGAGCTTCGGCAGCTGGATATAGCGGAACACCGCCCATGGCCTGGCGCCGTCGACCTTGGCCGCCTGGTAATAGGCGTCGGGGATCGAGACGAGGCCGGCATAGCAGAGCAGCACGACCAGCGACGTCCAGTGCCAGACATCCATGAGCACCATTGTGAACCAGGCCGAGAAGATCTGTCGGGTGTAGTTGTATTCGATGCCGAGGCCGTTGATCATGCGTCCGAGCAGCCCGATATCGGGCAGCGCGAAGATATTCCACATGGCGCCGACGACGTTCCACGGAATGAGGAGCGGCAGGGCCATGAGCACCAGGCACACCGAGACCCAGGGCCCCTTGCGCGGCATGGTGAGCGCGATGGCGAGGCCGAGCGGGATCTCGATCAGGAGGATGATGGCGGTGAACAGGATCTGACGGCCGAGTGCGGCATGGAAGCGGTCGGACTGCAGCACCTGCTCGAACCACTGCACCCCGGCCCAGAAGAACATATTGTCGCCGAAGGTCTCC
The DNA here is from genome assembly GCA_050251035.1 of Parvibaculaceae bacterium. Classification (GTDB taxonomy): domain Bacteria; phylum Pseudomonadota; class Alphaproteobacteria; order Rhizobiales; family Aestuariivirgaceae; genus Taklimakanibacter. The sequence continues at coordinate 6,234 of JBFWNN010000099.1, read as the reverse complement.
TGAACCGAGAAATTCACCACCGTCATCAGGGGGATGATGGCGTTGAAGGCGACCAGCAGCACGACCGGCAGGACGAAGAACCAGGCCTTCTGGTTGACGGTCTTGTTCATCAGGACACCATCCATCCGTCTTCATAGATCTGCGTATGCGTCGGATCGAACTGGAGATGCGCTCGGGCCTCGGGCAGCGCCACCCCTTCGGCGACCAGGAGCTTGATGCTGTGGTCCCGGTGGCGCGTCTCGACGATCCGGTAGCGCCCGGCATCGGCGACCTTCACGATATCGACCGGGAAGCCGGCCGGGTCGAAGCTCACGAATTCCGGCCGGACGCCCAGCTCGAGCGCCTTGCCGTTGCCCTTGTAGGCCGCCGCGTTGACGGCGGCGACCGGAGTGCCGGCGAAGATTGCCGCGCCGTCCTTGACCTCGCAGGGCAGCACGTTCATGCCGGGCGAGCCGATGAAATGGCCAACGAAAGTATGCCGAGGCCGTTCGAAGAGCTCGATCGGCGTGCCGATCTGGACGATCTGGCCGTCCTTCATGACCACGACCTTCTCGGCGAAGGTCAGCGCCTCCGTCTGGTCATGCGTCACATAGATCATGGTCCGCCGGATGCGGTGATGCAGTTCCTTCAGCTTCGAGCGCAGCACCCATTTGAGATGCGGGTCGATGACGGTCAGCGGCTCGTCGAACATGATGACATTGACGTCAGAGCGCACCAGGCCGCGGCCGAGCGATATCTTCTGCTTGCCATCGGCGGTGAGCCCGGAGGCACGCTTGCCCAGCATGTGATCGAGCTCGAGCATCTTGCCGATCTCGTGCACGCGGGCCTCGACCTCCGTCTCGCCGATGCCGCGGTTGCGCAAGGGGAAGGCGAGATTGTCATGCACCGTCATGGTGTCATAGATGACCGGGAATTGGAAAACCTGGGCGATGTTGCGCTGCTCGGGGCTCGCCTGGGTGACGTCGGTATTGTCGAACAGGATCCGCCCTTCGGTCGGCGTGAGCAGCCCCGAGATCAGATTGAGCAAGGTCGTCTTGCCGCAGCCCGAGGGGCCGAGCAGTGCATAGGCGCCGCCGTCCGATAGCTCGAGGGAAAGCTTCTTCAGCGCCCAGTCCTCGTCGCTCTGCGGATTGGGCCCATAGGCATGCCGGATATCCTGGAGCGTGATCTTGGCCATCAGGCAGCCCCTCCGACCAGCCGGTTGTCGCCGTCGAAGAAAAAGCTCTGCTCGACATCGACGAAGAGCCTGGCGGTCGAGCCCACTTCGAAGGGATGGATGCCATGCGATTGCGACACCCAGGTCTGCCCGTTCATGTCGAAATGGACGACGCTTTCCGAGCCTGAGAGCTCGGTCACCAGCACGCGGCCTTCGATGACCGAGGCGCCCTTCGCCGGCGCGGCCGGCGTGATGTGATGCGGCCTGATGCCGATCGTATAGGTCCCGTCGGGAACTGCTTGCGCGATCCTGGGCGAGCGCCAGGTCACCTGGTTCTCGAGCACGATCTCCTCGCCCTTCTTCACTACCCTGGCGGTGTTGATCGGCGGATCGGAGAACACCTTGGCGCTCGTGAGGTCGGAGGGCTTGCGGTAGATGGCCGATGTGGATCCGAACTGGGTGACGCGGCCTTCGAACAGGAGCGCGGTATTGCCGCCGAAGAGCAGCGCCTCGACCGGCTCGGTCGTCGCATAGACGACGATGCAGTCGCGCCCGGCAAAAAGCTTTGGCAATTCGTCGCGCAGCTCCTCGCGCAGCTTGTAGTCGAGATTGGCCAGCGGCTCGTCGAGCAGGATGAGGTCCGAATCCTTGACCAGGGCGCGGGCGATGGCGGTGCGCTGCTGCTGGCCGCCCGACAGCTCGTTCGGCCGCCGCTTGAGCATGGGCTTGAGCCGCAGGAGCTCGGCGGCCTTCTCGACCCTGGCCTCGATCTCGTTCTGCGCCATGCCGGCGACCCGCAGCGGCGAGGCGATATTGTCATAGACGGTGAAGTTCGGATAGTTGATGAACTGCTGATAGACCATCGAGACATTGCGCTTCTGCACCGGAATGCCCGTCACGTTCCGGCCGTTGAACCAGACCTCGCCCGAGCTCGGCTTGTCGAGGCCCGCCATCAATTGCATCAGCGTCGTCTTGCCGGCCAGCGTCGTGCCCAAAAGGATGTTGAAGGTTCTGGGCTCGAGCGTGAGGCTCGTCTCGTGGATATAGACGTCAGCACCTACACGCTTGGTCACAGTCTTGAGTTCAAGGGCCATCGGCCGTCCGGGCTTTCTTCCTAAGACACAATCAGTTCAACTCATCCCACTACCCTCACCCTGAGGTGCGGGCGAAGCGAGCCTCGAAGGGTGTGCTCCAGCGCTCTCGCCTTATCCTGATGAGGATACTGAGAGAATTCACATCGTCCAAAGCCACCCGCTACTCTAATGCCGGTTTCCCGGGGAAAGCCAGCGGCCTTCCCCGGGAACCCTGGGAGGAGGCGAGCTTATTGGGCGCCGGTCCAGCGCTTGATCAGCTCGTCATAGGCGATGGTCTGCCCTTTCTCTTTCTCGTTCTCGATCTTGGCATGGGGGCCGCCCTCCTTGCCGAGCCATTCGGACGGATCCTTCTCCGCATTGAGCCGGGGGCCGCAGCCGCCATAGGTCTTGTTGGCTTCATCAGCCGCCTGCATGCGCGACATCACCTGGTCCATTTCGCTGGCCAGACGGTCCATCGCTTCCTGCGGCGTGAAGGCGCCGGAATTGACGTCGCCGATCTGCTGCCACCAGAGCTGCGCCAGCTTCGGATAGTCGGGCACGTTGACCCCGGTCGGCGTCCAGTTCACCCGGTCGGGCGAGCGATAGAACTCGACCAGACCGCCGAGCTTGGGCGCCCGGTCGGTGAAGGACTGATGCCGGATGTCCGAGTCACGGATGATGGTGAGACCGACATGGCTCTTCTTGAGCGACACGGATTTGGACACCGTGAACTGCGCATAGAGCCAGGCCGCCTTGGCGCGGTCGGTCGGGGTCGACTTGAACATGGTCCATGAGCCCGTGTCCTGATAGCCGAGCTTCTGGCCCTCTTTCCAATAGACGCCATGCGGCGACGGCGCCATGCGCCAGAGCGGCGTGTCGGTGTCGTCGACCGTGTTGTTGCCGGAGCTCTTCGGCGCCACCATCGAGGCGGTGAAGGCGGTGTACCAGAAGATCTGCTGTGCGACGTTGCCCTGGCTCAAGGCCGGCAGCGACTGGTAGAAGTCGTAGTCGGCGGCGCCCGGAGGCGCGTATTTCCTGAGCCACTCGTCCCATTTGGCGATGGCATAGACCGAAGCCGGGCCGTTCGTCTCGCCGCCGCGCGACACCGAAGCGCCCGCCGGGTTGCACGAATCCTTCTCCATGCGGATGCCCCATTCATCGATCGGGCGGCCATTGGGAAGGCCGGGCGAGCCTGATCCCGCCATCGAGAGCCACGCGTCGGTCATGCGCCAGCCGAGGTCGGGCGCGCGCTTGCCGTAGTCCATGTGGCCATAGACCTTGACGCCGTCGATCTCCTTCACGTCATTGGTGAAGAACTCGGCAATGTCCTCATAGGCCGACCAGTTGACCGGCACGCCGAGGTCATAGCCATATTTGGCCTTGAACTTCTCCTTGAGATCGGGGCGATCGAACCAGTCCTTGCGGAACCAGTAGAGATTGGCGAATTGCTGGTCGGGCAGCTGCCACAGCTTGCCGTCCGGCCCCGTGGTGAAGGATTTGCCGATGAAGTCGTCGATATCGAGCGTCGGCAGGGTGACGTCCTTGCCCTCGCCCGCCATCCAGTCGGTCAGGTTGACGGCGCTCTGCAGGCGCGAATGCGTGCCGATGAGGTCCGAGTCGTTGATATAGGCGTCATACAGATTGCGGTTGGTCTGCATCTGCGTCTGCACCGCCTGGACGACTTCGCCCTCGCCGAGCAGCTGGTGGTTCACCTTGATGCCGGTGATCTCCTCGAACGCCTTGGTCAGCGTCTTCGATTCATATTCATGCGTCGGGATGGTTTCCGACAGCACGTTGATCTCCATGCCCTTGAACGGCTCGGCCGCCTTGACGAACCATTCGAGCTCCTTCAGTTGATCTTCCTTCGACAGCGTCGTCGGCTGGAACTCGCTCTCCGCCCATTTCTTCGCGGCTTCTGCATCCGCGAAGGCCGGGGCGGCGCCGAGTGCCAGCAGCAAGGCAGCCGCCGATACAGTCTTGAAAAGCGACATCGCTTCAGTCCTCCCATTATGCATGCGGCTTAGCCAAAAGGCCCGGAGCGCATGCTCTTCCGGTTAAGCTCATCTCGATGATGCACGCTTGCGGATCTTGTCGTCCGCTTTCTCGCCCATATAGGTGGTGAGCGCCGCCTGCTCGGAAGCCTGAAGATGCAGCCCGAGCTTGGAACGTCGCCATAGAATGTCTTCGGGCGTGTGCGCCCATTCCTCCTGCACGAGGTAGTCGACCTCGCGCGCGCTCAGCAGCCCGAAATTCTCGCCCAGGTCTGCAGCGAACCGAGCCCCCGCGAAGAAACGCTCCGCCCGCGTCCCATAGGCCCGGAAGATGCGGCGCGCATTGCGCGGCGTGAGGAAAGAGTAGCGGCGCTGGAAATCGCTGATGCGGCTCTCGACCTCGGCATAGGGGAAATCGCCGCCGGGCAGCGCCGCGGTTGCGGTCCAGGCCGGCTTGAGATCGGGGAAGAACGGCCCGATCTTCTCCATGACCGCTTCGGCGAGCTTGCGGAAGGTGGTGATTTTGCCGCCGAAGACCGAGAGCAGCGGCGCGTCACCTTCTGCAGATTCGAGCTTCAGCACATATTCGCGCGTCGCTTCCTGGGCCTTGCTGGCGCCGTCGTCGTAAAGCGGGCGGATGCCGGCATAGGACCAGCGCACCATGGCGTCGGTGACCGGGCGCTTGAAATATTCGCTGACCGCGGCGAGCAGATAGTCGCGCTCGGACACCGATATTTCTGGCTTGCCGGGATCGCCCTTGTGGTCTTCGTCGGTCGTGCCGATCAGGGTGAAGTTGCCCTCATAGGGGATGGCGAAGCAGATGCGCCCGTCGGCGTTCTGGAAGATGTAGCAGCGGTCATGGTCATAGAGCTTGTCGACCACGATGTGGCTGCCTTTGACCATGCGGATCTTGTCAGGATTGTTCTGTCCGATCACCGCGCCCAGCACCTCGCTCACCCACGGGCCGCCGGTATTGATGAGAAATTTCGCCTTGACTTCGCTCTTGCCGCCTTGCGCGTCTTCGAGCGTGCAGGTCCAGCGGCCGCCGTCGCGGCGCGCCGCCACGCAGCGCGTGCGCGGCCTGATGTCGGCGCCGCGCTCGGCGGCATCGCGCGCATTGAGGACGACGAGACGCGCATCCTCGACCCAGCAGTCCGAATATTCGAAGCCGCGGGTGAATTCGGTTTTGAGCGGCACGCCGGTCTCGTCGCTGGTGAGATCGACGCTGCGCGTCGCGGGCAGGATCTCGCGGCCGCCGAGATGGTCATAGAGAAAGAGGCCGAGCCTGAGCACCGGCCAGGGCCGCAAGCCCTTGTGATGCGGCAGCACGAAGCGCAGCGGCCTGATGATGTGGGGGGCGGCCTGAAGCAGCACCTCGCGCTCGATCAGCGCCTCGCGCACCAGGCGGAATTCGTAATGCTCGAGATAGCGCAGGCCGCCATGGATGAGCTTGGTCGAGGCCGACGACGTGCCGGAGGCGAGATCGCCCTGCTCGGCCAGGACGACCTTGAGGCCGCGGCCGGTGGCGTCGCGGGCGATGCCGACGCCATTGATGCCACCGCCAATGATGGCCAGGTCGTAGACGCCCGCTTCCTCCGCCATGCCTCTCCCGTCGACGCCCGCGATTCATTTGGATTCGGGTTTTGCACATGCGAAAGAAAATCTTGTGCAATGCGAAATAAATGAACCTGCAATCTTCTCTTAATCGCTATATTCCGAAAAAAACCGAAACACAATGAAAATTACGGTTTGGTAATCCGCATCTGCGGAAGCGGATTTACGTCCGGAGAATTGTCGATCAGGCCGCCGACAAACCGCTCGCCGGCTCTTCCGGCGGCGGCGCCACTTCCAGCGTCACGCCATTGTGGCGGCAAATATCGACGATCGTGTCGGGCGGCGGCTGGTCGGTGACGAACGTGTCGATCTGGCTCAGATGCCCGATACGCACCGGCGCCGAACGGGTGAACTTCATCGCGTCGGAGACCAGGATGGTGCGCCTGGCATTGGCGATGAT
>JBFWNN010000098.1:0-16714 GCA_050251035.1 Parvibaculaceae bacterium | reverse complement strand
ACTGGTGGAAAGCGGCGCGCGTGACCTTCATAGGGATGACTTTCGCAAAAACCCCTCGCCCCCAACGGGGGAGAGGGAGGGACCCATTGCGAAGCAATGGGAGGGTGAGGGGGAACAGACGTCCAAGCTTCTGAGCTGGCTTTGCCGCCGGCTCCCCCTCACCCTAGCCCTCTCCCCCGCAGGGGGAGAGGGGATAATGAGGGTGATAAAATTCATCCCTCTATCCTTTCACCGCGCCGACCAGCAGCCCGCGCGCTATGTGCTTCTGCAGCAGGCTGGCGATCACGATCACCGGCGCGATCATGACGACGATCAGCACCGACATGTTCCACCATTGCGGGCCGCGCGTCGTGTTCTGCGCCGAGACCAGCACCGGCATGGTCTGCGCCTTGGCATTGGAGAGAAAGAGGGCGAGCAGATATTCGTTCCAGGCGAGGATCAGCACCAGGAGGAAGGTGGCGACGAGGCCGGAGCGCACCAGGGGCAAAGCGATGGTGGCGAAGACGCGCAGTTTCGAGGCGCCGTCGATCTCGGCACTCTCCTCGAGATCGCGCGGGATGCTGGCGAAGAAGTCGCGCGTCAGCCACACCACGATCGGCAGGTTGACGGCGGTATAGGTGGCGATCAGCGCCGCCTGCGTGTCGAGCAGCCGCAAATGCTGGAACATCACATAGATCGGCAGCACCGCGACGATCGGCGGCATGATGCGGTTGGAGATGATCCAGAACTCGATGTCGGTGTTGCCGAGCGCGGCCCGCGTGCGGGTGACCAGGGTGACGAGGGCGATGACGAAGAGCACGAGCGCCACCACCGCGGCGATCGGCCAGGGGACACCCAAGCCCGCCACCGCGGCGATGACGGCGACGAGGAGCAGGATGAAGAGGGCGACCCCTGCGAGCTTGACGGCGAAGCGGATGCGCACCAGCGCATAGGCCGCGAGCGCGCCGATCAGCACCGCGAGGATGGTGGAGGCGAGCGCCACGACGACCGAATTGAGATAGGGCCCGAGCGTGTAGTTCTGCAAGAGCATGAAGTCCCAGGCGGCGAGCGAGGGCGCGAAATCGACGAAGGGGATGTAGAACGGGCCATTGTCGACCTCAGCCGGCCCCTTGAAGGAGGTGATCAGCACCCAATAGAGCGGCACCAGCACGACGAGGGCCCAGAGGAAGAGCAACGCATAGGTGACGACGAGGGCGACGGGCGACTGCTTGTCGATCGCCGCCGGCTCGAACAGGCGCCGGGCCAGGGACCGTTCGGGGCTTGCGCTCATGCTTCATGCCTCCGCGCCGGCCGCACCACGAAATTGAAGAAGGATACGCAAGTGACGGTCGAGATGAAGAGCAGCATGTAGCCGACCGCGGCCGAGCCACCCAGGTCCTGGGTGCGCCAGGCGATGAAGGAATGGAGCGTCAGGGATTCGGTGGCGAGGCCGGGGCCGCCGCCGGTCAGCACATTGGGCAGGTCGATGATCTTGAAGGCCTCGATGAGGCGGATGAGCACCACGGTCGCGGCGATGGGCGCGATGGCGGGCCAGGTGATGTCGCGGAAGATCTGCAAGCCGTTGGCGCCGTCGAGCTTCGCCGCCTCGACCTGGTCGCGCGGCTGGTTCTCGATCGCGGCAAGCAGCACGATGAACATGAAGGGCGTCCATTGCCAGGTGTCGCCGACCAGCACCATGAGTCGCGCCGACCAGGCTTCCGTCGCCCAGGACCATTCGGTGATGCCGAAGGCCTGGGTCAAGGGCGCGAAAGGCCCTTTCTGCATGTCGGCGAGCATGCGGAAAGTGTAGGCGATGCCGACCGGCGTCACCATCAGCGGGATGAAGAACAGGACGCGGAAGACATTGCGCCCGCGGATCGGCTGGCCGCAGAGAAGCGCCAGGCCGAGGCCCAACGCGAACTGGACGGCGACGCCCAGGACCACATAGAGCAGCGTGTTGACGATCGTGCCGGGCACGCCGCCCTGTGCCGTGGTGAGGATGACGCACAGGACGAGGCCCATGGCGGTGGCCGCCGCGATCAGCCGGCCGAGCGCGCCCATGATCGAAACCTGCCCGCTCGTGAAATAGCGATAGAGCAGATAGAGCAGGAGACCGGCGATGAGGATGATCAGCAGCCATTGGAGCACGCCGAGCGACCCGAAGGCGCCGAGCAGGTGATATTGCTGCGATCCGAACAGCAGCTTCCTGAAATTGGCGAGGCCGATGAAGCGCAGAGTGAAGCCGCCCGGCGCGAGCGCGAAGCGCGACAGCGCCAGATAGGCCGAGACGATGAGCGGGAAGAGGGCGAAGGCGAGGATGACGATCACCGCCGGCAGCACCATCACCGGCCCGCAATGGCGGTCGAGCCATTCGGTGAAGCCGCGGGTTTCGGGGGCGGCGGGATTTTGCGCGACGGCCATTCTATTCCTTCCCCCTTGTGGGGAAGGTGTCACCCCCGGCCGTCGGCCGGGGGTGACGGATGGGGGTCAGTGCCGCCTGTACGGCGTCGATCACGCCGTCCATGTTGTAGTCGACGTCATTGTTCCAGAAACGGAGAACGCGGAATCCGACGCTCGCGAGAACTTCGTCACGGATGCGATCTGCCATCTCGCCTTTCTCGAAGCTGTGCTGCGAGCCGTCGACCTCGATGATGAGCCTTTGCCCGAACTCCGCGAAATCGACGATGTAGCGATCAATGGGGACCTGTCGGCGGAAATGAAATCCCCGGCGATTGAGACATTTCAGCTGAACCCACAACCTCACCTCTTGCGGGGTCATTGTCTTTCGCAATTGCCGGGCTCTCGTTCTCGACACCGAAACCCCCATCCGTCTCTCCCGGCTTTGCCGAGAGAGCCACCTTCCCCGCAAGGGGGAAGGATAAGGTGCATGCCTTCCTTACTTCGCGCCGATCGTGGCCTTGTAGAATTGGAGCTGCTCGTCCTTGCCGATCTCGTCATTGAGCTCGGTCCAGCCGTCGGCGACCGCCTTCACCGTCGCCTCCTTGTCGATCTCGCCGGCGAGGAAGCGCGACACGGCCTCGTCCAGCACCACCTGTTGGTATTTCTGGTTCTGCGGGATGCGCAGATCGAGGATCATGTTCGGGCTGCTCATGCTCTGATTGATGGCGCCGAGATAGATCTTGGCCTCGGCCTCGCTCATGCCGGCATTCTTCCACAGGTCGCTGTAGGAGAGCTGCGAGGTGCGGTAGGGATTGAAGCCGGTGCCGCCGATGGTCACGTCGGAATTCGACTGCGCCGGCTGCGTCATATAGGAGAAATAGGCGTAGGCCGCGTCCTTGACCTTGTCCCCAGCCTTGGCGTTGATGCCGCCGCCCCAGCCGCCGAAGGCCGCGAAGGGCGCGTGGTTGACGCCATCGATGGCATGCGGACAGACCTCGGCCGAGCAGGCTTCGAGCTTGCCCGTGTCCCAGTTGAGCACTTCCTTGGCGCCCGGCATGACGGCCGCACCCCATTTGCCCATGACCTTGGACTGTTTCGCGTCGATGGCGATGGTGCCGACATCGCCCCAGTCGAGATTGAGGGCGCAGCGTCCCGAGGCGAAGAGCGGCCGCGTGTCGCTGACGTCGAGATTGAGCTCGTCGGGCGGTCCGTATTGGGTCGACTCCTTCAGGAAGTCGAGCGCCTTGCGGAAGGCCTCGTTGTCGACGAGCGGCGTCATGTCCTTGGTGTTGAAGAAGGTGCCCTGGCTCGTGCCCTTTGACTGGGTCATCGAGCCGACCACGTCGGAGACGAACCAGTAGCTCTGGGCGTTGCGCTTCTTGGCGATGCAGGAGCCGAAATCGGGCGTGCCGTCGCCATTCATGTCCTTGCCGTGGGTGGCCTTGGCGACGGCCAGATATTCGTCCCAGGTCGTCGGCACCTTCTGGCCGGCTTCCTCGAGGATGTCCTTGCGGTAATACATCATGTGGAAGTCGCCATCGAGGGTGATCATGTAGGTCTTGCCGTTGTACTTCTCGGAGAAGTCGCGGAAGAACGCGCCGACATCGTCCTGCTTTATGTCCTTGTCGGCATCGACGCGCGGGGTGAGATCCTCGAGGAAGCCGCCGGCGATATAATCGACCATCCATTGCGGCGCGAAGACCGCGGCGTCGACCGAGTTGGTGCCGCTCGACCAGTCGGTGAGGATCTTCTGATAGAGATCGGAGAAAGGCACGGCGACGACATTGATCTTGGCGCCGGTCAGCTTCTCGAAGTCGGGGGCGCGCCGCTGCAGCGGCTCCTGGATGGCGCCGGTCTGGGTGATGACATTCACCGTCACCCCGGCAAAGGGCTTGTCCTGCGCCGCCGCGGGATTGACGGCAAGGGCGCACACGGCCGAAACGCCGGCCAGCCAGCAAGCAAATCTCATCTGATGTCCTCCCATATGGCCTGAATTATCGCGTGTTTGTCATACAATATCGACATCCGCCCGCGAGTCCAGACGCTAAGATGCGGGACGACCTCTCGAGATTTCCCTTCTCCCGCAAGGCGGAAGAGGGGGAAAGCCGGAGAGGCCTCTCGCAGCTAATAAATTCCATATGCGATTGCCGCAAAGAGGAAAGTAAATGGCGATCTCCGCCTCGCCCGATGCGATCCCTCTTGCCAGGCTCGGCGGAAAGCCTGCAACATCGGGGGATGATCGACGGGTTGTTTTCGCTGCAGGGGAAGCGGGCACTGGTCACCGGCGCCAGCCGCGGCATCGGCCGCGCTCTGGCCATCGGGCTTGCGGCCGCGGGCGCCGACATGGCGGTCGCCGCGCGGCGCCTCGAGGCGCTCGACAACACGCTCAGCTCGATCCGCGAATTCGGCCGCAAGGCCATGCCGGTCGCCATGGACGTCACCCAGCTCGCCAGCATCCGCGCCGGCGTGGCCGAGGCGGCGGTCACGCTGGGCGGGCTCGACATCCTGATCAACAATGCCGGCATGGAGCAGGTGGCACCGGCGCTCGACATCGAGGAGGCGCATTGGAACCGCATCGTCGACACCAATCTGAAAGGCGCGTTCTTCACCGCGCAGTCGGCCGCCCGGCTCATGAAGAAGGGCGGCGTCATCCTCAATATCTGCTCGCTCACCTCCGAGCGCGGCGTGCCGACCGCCGTGCCCTATGGCTCGTCCAAATCGGGGCTGCTCGGCGCCACCCGCGCGCTCGCCGCCGAATGGGCGCCGATCGGCATCAGGGTCAATGCCCTGGCGCCCGGCTATTTCCGCACCGACCTCACCGAGGCCTTCTATAAGAGCGAGGACTGGCAGACCGCCATGCTCGGCAAGATCCCCATGGGCCGCTTCGGCGAGCTCGAGGACCTCATCGGCGCCGGCGTCTTCCTCTGTTCCGATGCGTCGCGCTATGTGACGGGCGTGTGCCTGCCCGTCGATGGCGGCACGCTCGCCGCTCTTTAAATCTCTGGACAGATCATGACCCGCACCGTCAATTTCCATGAGCTTGCTTCTCTGTCGCCGGAGGCGCGCCGGAAGCTTCTCCTGCGCACCGAGGCCGATCTTTCCGCTTACGAAGAGAAGGTCAGGACCATCATCGCCGCCGTGCGCCAGGACGGCGATGAAGCGCTCGCCCGTTTCGCGCGCGAACTCGACAAGGCGCCGGTGAAGGTCTCCGAGATCGCGGCGACCGAGGCTGATTTCGCGGAAGCCGAGAAAGCGCTCGCCGGCGACGTCAAGGCGGCGATGGATTATGCCGCCGCCCAGATCCGCAAGTTCCACGAGGACCAGAAGCCGGAAGAGATGTGGCTGCATGAGATGCGGCCGGGCGCCTTCGCCGGCGACCGCATGCGCGCCATTCCCTCCGCCGCCTGCTATGTGCCGCGCGGCAAGGGCGCCTTTCCCTCGGTCGCGCTGATGACCGCGATCCCGGCCAAGGTCGCGGGTGTCAAGGAGCTGATCATCGTGACACCGCCCGGCCCCGACGGGAAGATCGACGATGCGACCCTGGTGGCGGCGCGCATGGCGGGCGTCGGTAAGGTGTTCAAGGCGGGCGGCGCGCAAGCCATCGCCGCCGTCGCCTATGGCACCGAGACGGTGCCGAAGGTCGCCAAGGTGGTAGGCCCGGGCAGTCCCTGGGTCGCCGCGGCCAAGCGCCTGGTCAGCCATGTGATCGACACGGGGACGCCCGCCGGCCCCAGCGAACTGATCGTGCTCGCCGACGACACGGTGGACGGCCGGCTGGCGGCGCTCGATCTCCTGATCGAGAGCGAGCACGGGCCCGACAGCTCGGCCTATCTGGTGACCTGGAGCCGGCGCGTCGCCGAGGCGGCGCTCGCCGCCATTCCGGCCTATTGGGCGAAGATGAGTCCGCAGCGCGCGGGCTTCTCATCCGCGGTGCTCGGCGGCCCGATCGGCGGCATCGTGCTGGCGCGCGACGAGGAGGAAGCGATCGCCTTCGTCAACGACTATGCGCCCGAACATCTCGAGGTGCTGGCCAAGGAGCCGTTCCAGTATCTGGGCCGCCTCGACCACGCGGGTGAGATCCTGCTCGGCGAGCACACGCCGACGACGCTCGGCAATTTCGTGCTCGGCCCCAATCACGTGCTGCCGACATCGGGCTGGGCCCGCACCGCCTCGCCGGTCTCGGTGTTCGACTTCATGAAGCGCACCTCGATCGCCTATGTGACGGGCAAGGCCTATCCGGAGCTCGCCCGGAACGCGAAGGTGCTCGCGACCTATGAGGGCTTCGACGGCCACGCCAATGCGGTGTCGGAATTGCGCGACGAGATACTCCATGAATACCCTCTTCGCCATCGGGGGAGAGGGTAGGATGAGGGGGAACCGGCCCTCCCTCTCCCCCGAGGGGGGCGAGGGTATCTTGCGCAACATTGACGGCGCTGCCTGTTTGGCGTTTGATCCGCGGCTTGAATGGATAACAGGGAGAGGGTGCGTCCATGGTCTGGTTTCCCAATCGTCGCGATTTCATCAAGGCGGGCGCCGCCGCAAGCTTTGCCGGCTTCGGCCTGCCGGCCGCCTTCGCCCAGGACATTCCGGCGAAGCCCGAGGCTGGTGCCGTGAAAATGGGCATCGAGCCGTGGCTCGGCTACGGCCAGTGGCATATCGCCGCCAAGAAGGACCTGTTCACGGCGCAAGGCCTCGAAAGCGTCGAGGTCATCAATTTCAACACCGATGCCGACATCAATGCGGCGCTCGCCGCGGGCCAGCTGCAGTGCGGCAACATCGCCACCCACACGGCGATGAACTTCATCGCCGCCGGCCTGCCGCTCAAGATCGTGGCTTTGCTCGACGTGTCGAAGACCGCCGATGCCATCGTCTCCGACGGCTCGGTCACCGACATCAAGGGCCTCAAGGGCAAGCAGGTGGCCTATGAGGAAGGCACGACCAGCGACATTCTGCTCAACTATGCGCTGAGCCAGAACGGCATGACCATCGTCGATGTCGAGAAGGTGCCGATGCCGGCCTCCGATGCGGGCTCGGCGCTGATCGCCGGCAAGGTGCCGGTCGCCGTCACCTATGAGCCCTATCTGACGCTGGCGATACAGCAGAATCCCAAGGTCAAGATGGTCTACAGCGCCGGCGAGAATCCGGGCCTCATCTCCGACGTCTTCGTGGTGCGCGACGAGTTCCTGAAGGACAAGCCCGGCCAGATCGTCGCTCTGCTCAAGGCCTGGGACGCGGCACTCGCCGATTACCGCAAGGACACGGCGGGCGGACGCGCCATCATCTCGGCCGCCGTGGGCGCCAAGCCCGAGGAGCTGGCCACCGCTTTCGACGGCGTCGTCTATTATTCGCTGGCCGAGAACAAGACGGAAATGGCAAATTTCACCGGCAAGGTCGTGCCGGAGGTGCACAAGGCGGCGCGCACCGCCGGCATCCTGCAGAAGGACGTCGATCTTTCGAGCACCATCGATCCGCGGTTCGTGGATGCCGCGACGAAATAAGGCTGGCCTTTCTCGTCTCTTTACGCTCGGCGGGCGTATCAGGACGGCGGAATTCCTGGGCATCGCCGCCGCGGTCTTCGCCGTCCTCGGCATCTTGTGGTTCGCGAGCACGGCGGCGGACCTGGTGCGGCCGCTGTTCCTGCCCTCGCCCGGCCAGGTCCTGGCGCGGCTCGGCGAATTGTGGGCCTCGGGCCAGCTCCTCGCCGACATGGGCATCAGCATCTACCGCATCACTCTGGGCTTCCTCATCTCGACCGCCATCGCCTTGCCGACCGGCATCCTGATCGGCAGCTATCGCGGCTGGGAGGCGGCGATCGAGCCTTTCGTCGATTTCATCCGCTATATGCCGGTCGTCGCCTTCGTGCCGCTCACCATATTGTGGACCGGCACCGGCGACATGCAGAAATTCCTCATCATCTTCATCGGCACCTTCTTCCAGCAGGTGCTGCTGGTGATGGACAATGTGAAATCGGTGCCGCGCGACTTCATCAATCTCGGCCGCACGCTGGAGATGCCGGAATGGCGCATCCTCAAGGGCATCGTGCTCCCCTCCGCCCTGCCGGCGATCTGGGATTCGATGCGCATCAGCCTCGGCTGGGCCTGGACCTGGCTCGTCGTCGCCGAGCTCGTCGCCGCGACATCGGGCCTGGGCTACCGCATCACCACGGCGCAGCGCTTCTTTCAGACCGATCTCATTTTCGGCTATCTGCTCATCCTCGGGCTCCTGGGCCTCACGACCGACCAGGCGATGAAATATCTGGGCCGCCGCCTCTTCCGTTATCTCGAGGTCAGGTGATGGCCGAGGCGAAGCTCTCCATCCGGGGCCTCGGCAAGACCTTCGTCACCGATCGGGGCGAGACCGTGGCGCTCGACGGCGTCGATCTCGATGTCGGCGAGAACGAGTTCGTGGCGCTGGTCGGCACCTCGGGCTGCGGCAAGTCGACCTTGCTCGCGATCGCGGCCGGGCTCGAGACTGAGAGCGCCGGCACGGTCCGGATGGACGGCACCTCGATCGAAGGGCCCGGCCTCGACCGCGGCGTCGTCTTCCAGAGCTACACGCTTCTGCCCTGGCTCAGCGCGCAGGCCAATGTCGAATTCGCCCTCAAGGCGGCGGGGAAATCCTCACGGGAGGCGGCCGAGATCGCCCGCGACCACATGCATCTGGTCGGGCTCGACGGCTTCGAGGCGGCCTATCCGGCGGAGCTGTCGGGCGGCATGAAGCAGCGCGTCGCCATCGCCCGGGCGCTCGCCTATCGGCCGAAGATGCTGTTGATGGACGAGCCCTTCGGCGCGCTCGACGCCTTGACCCGCCATCACATGCAGGAGCTCCTGACCGGCATCTGGGAAAGACACCGGCTCACCGTGCTGTTCATCACCCATGATGTCGAAGAAGCGGTCTATCTCTCCGACCGGGTGGCGGTGATGACCAACCGGCCCGGCCGCATCAAGCTCGTGGTGCCGATCACGCTCGCGCGTCCGCGGCGCTACACGATGACGGCGAGCCCGGAATTCCAGGCGCTGCATCGCGAGGTGATGGACGCGATCCGCAGCGAATCACTCGCCGCTGCGGGTTTCGCCGCGGCGCTGGAGCGATCCTGAAGCGTCAGCCGGATCGCCGTCACATTCCCGGCCGTGAAGCGACATCAGCATGTGATCGTAGATCTCGAGCAGGTCGAACAGCTCGCCGGTTCGGCAGGCTTCGTCGGGAGCGCCCAGGTTTATCGGCGACAATCCGACGACGGCGCAGGGAAGTCCGGCGCGGCGCCAGAGCCGTGCGTCCGATCCGCCGATCCGGTTGTCGAACCGGATGTCACCCCTGCCGGCGGCATTCGCACCCTTCAGGCATGCCTGGGCAAAGGCGGAATTCGAGAACGTCCAGCTTGGTTCGTAGCGCCGTGTGATTTTCCAGGAGATGCCCTCCCGATGGTCGAGCTCGGCAGCCAAGGCGGCTTCGACCGCGTTTGTCGTCAACCCGACCGGTATTCGGATATCGATGGCCGCCGCCGCGGTCGCCGGTACCAGATTGGGCGAGGTTCCCGCGCGCATCAGCCCGACATTGACGGTGACGGCGTTCATCGTGCGGCGGAGTTCGACGCTGTCTCCCGAGAGCCGTGCTGCGGCTGCCATGATGCGGCATGCATCCATGGGCGGCTCGGGCGCGAGCGACTCGACCGCACGCAGGGAAACCAGCGCATCCAGGAGGCGATCGGCGGCGTTTGTGCCGGCATAGGTATGAGCGCCATGGGCTTGCCGACCCTCGGCTGCGATGTCGAGCCAAAGCATGCCCTTTTCGCCGAGCCTGATCGTGGAAGCGCCTCCGACATCCGCCACCAGCACGCCGTCGCCGCGGATCTCCTCGGCATTGTCGATGAGCCATTGGGTGCCGAGCTCGCCCATGCGCTCCTCGTCTCCGGCCAGCGCCAGGACCAGGCTTCCGTGAAACGGGCGGCGCTTTGCCCAGCGGAGGACGGCCGCAATCAGAACGGCCACGCCGCCCTTCATGTCGGCCGAGCCGCGGCCATACAGATAGCCATCCTTGATGCAGCCGCCGAGAGGATCGAAGGCCCAGGCGCCGGCATCGCCGATCGGATAAGTATCGAGATGGCCGCTCAGTATGGTTCGTGGGCCTGGCAATCCTCCGTCGAGCACAGCGACGAGATTTTCGACCGGATGCTCGCTTACATAGGGACGCAGGAGAAGGCCGGGCATGTCGGCCATGAAGTCCCGCGCGACATGCGCGACATCGCCGGTGGCGCTCGGCGGCGTCTGGCTGTCCACCCGAACCAGCGCTTGCGTCATCGCGACAAGCATTTCGAGCTCGCGTTCGGGGCTCAATGGATGCCGCCCGCGCGGGCGCGCCAGATCAGGAGCAGGATCTCATAGGTGACGGCAGCGGCGAGGAACGCGGTCATTCCGTTGACGTCGTGCGGAGGGCTCACCGTATTGACGTCGGCGCCGACGATGTTCAGGCCGTCCAGCGCGCGCAGCAGGCCTATTCCCTCGCGTGACGACAATCCGCCCCATACCGGCGTGCATACGCCCGGCGCGCAGGAGGGGTCGAACACATCCATGTCCCATGAGAGATAGACGGGCCGTCCGTCGAGCGACCGCTTCAGGACGGCGACGGCCTCGCCCAGGCCTTGTCGCTGGAACTCGGCCATCGACATGAGATTGTAGCCGAGCTCTCGCGTATGGTCGTGCGCGCCCGCTTGCATGGTCGAGCCGCGCAGGCCGACATGCCACGACGCGCTCGCGAGCACCCGCTGTTCCCGCGCCGCATGGGTGAACTGGGTCGCGGCATCGTAGCGATGAACCGGATCGAGCGGATAGGCATCCGTGTGGCTGTCGATGTGCAACACCGCCAGCCCCGGATGAAGACGCGAAACGGCGCGGATCAGCGGCAGGGAAACGCTGCCGTCTCCGCCAAAGCCAATCGGCACCGCGCCGGCGGCGCCGAGCCTGTAGGCGGCTTCCTCGATCACAGGAAAGGCCTCGTCCGGCCTGGACGGCGTGAGGGCGACGTCGCCGGCATCTATGACCGCGAGTTCCGTGAGGATATCGCGATCGGCGATTTCGGACTCATAACGACGCACCAGTCCCGACTGGGCTCGAATGGCCATCGGCCCCTGCCGGGCCCCGATCCTGAATTTGTGCGTGCCGCAATCGAACGGGCAGCCGAGTATCGCGGCGCCGGCGCCATCGGCGTCGGTCCGGGAAGGGACGTCCATGAAGGTCATCGGCCTGGTGTAGAGATCGCCGGCCGGGAGCGCGTGAGGGCTGGTCATGAAATGCTTCGGGGCTGCGTTGAGGGAGGGTTCACCGGTTCGAGAGTCGCCGCTCCCACATCCGGATGGCCATCGCCAGCGGCCAGCAGATCAGGAAATAGACCAGGGCGATGAAGGTGAAGACTTCGAGCGGCCTGAATATGGACGACGACAATTCCATGCCGCGGCGGGTGATCTCGCCGACCGAGATGACGGCGCCCAGCGAGGAATATTTGATGAGCTGGACGAAGTTGGCGGCCAACGGCGGAAGCGTCAGCCGGATCGCCTGCGGCAGCGTTATTCTCGCGAAGGTCTGCAGCGGCGACAGGCCCAGCACTTGTGCCGCCTCGCGATGTCCCTTCGGCACGGCCTGTATTCCGGCGCGATAGGCTTCGGCGATGAATGCGGAAGAATAGATGCTGAGGCCGACGATCAGCGCCCACCATGAATCGAGATTGATGTTCATCACGATGGGAAGGACATAATATATCCAGAGCAGTTGGACGAGGATCGGCGTGTTCCGGACGATTTCGCCGGATGCCAGTCCGACGAAGCGCAGTATGGCGAAGCGCGACATGTCCAGCGTCGCGATCAGCAATCCTCCCAGCATGGCCAGACAGAGGGTGATTGCCGATATGACGAGGGTCTGCTGGAGGCCGCTCAGAAGAAAATCGATATTCTGGGGGATTATATCCCAACGAAACTGATAGTCGCCCATCAAACCCTCCATCGATCCGATTGCGGCTTCGCCTGCGAAGCCTTTCCACCTTGGCTATGGCGCGACGATCGGGCCAAGCTTGTTCTTCTCGGCGAAGTGCTTCAGCCGGCCATCCCGCTTGATGGTGTCGATGAACAGGTTGATGTAGTTGAGCCAGATCTGGTCGCCTTGCGTAGCGACATAAGCGTAAGGAGTGAGAAGCAGCTTTTCGCTCGGCTCGATCGCCGCCGCCCAGTCGAATTCGTCCGTCACCTTCACCGCGGTGGGAAAGTCGGTCATGATGACGTCGACGCGGTTGGCCACCAGCTCGGCCTCACGGGTCGCGGGCGGCGCCACGACGACGAGCTCGGCCTGTTTCAGATAGTCCCTCATGAAGGGTTCGATGTAGCTTCCCAAGGAAACCGCCACGCGCCGGCCGGGCTGATCGATGTCGTTCCAGCTCTTGACCTCGCTCCCCTTGCGCGTGACGGCATAGAGACCGGAGATCAGATAGGGCTGAGAGAACGCCACGGCCTCGGCGCGCTTCAGCGTGGCCCCGATGCCGAACATGCCGATTTCGCATTTGTTGGCCTGAAGGTCGGCAATGAAGGTGCCGAAGCTGGATTCGACGATTTCCAGTTGGGCTCCGAGCTCCTTCGCCAGTTCTTTTGCGAGATCGGCATCGATGCCTTCGATCTGGCCGGTGGCCGGATTTCGGAAGGAAATGGAGTAGTAGAGCGGATACTGGCACACGTGCAGCGTGCCTGCTTTCGTGACCTGGTACAGGCGTGAATCCGCTTGTTGTGCTGCAGATGGGGCGGCAAGCGCCAGCATGGCTGCAGCAGACAGAATGAAAACGGCAACAGATTTCGAGATCCTATCCATCGTTCAACTCCCTGACTCTGACTAGTCTTGCATTTGGCGCAGAAACCGCTGCGCACGGTCGGTTTTCGGACTGCCGAAGAACGTGACCGGATCGGCATCCTCCACGATGTGGCCCTGGTCCATGAAGATGACGCGCGAGCCGACATTGCGCGCAAAGGCCATTTCGTGCGTGACGACGAGCATCGTCATCCCTTCTTCAGCGAGGCCGCGCATGACCAGCAGCACTTCGTGCTTGAGTTCCGGGTCGAGCGCCGAGGTTGCTTCGTCGAAGAGCATCACGCTCGGCTTCATGGCCAAGGCCCGGGCGATGGCGACGCGCTGCTGCTGGCCGCCCGAGAGGCGCGAGGGATAGCTGTCGCGCTTGTCGGCAAGGCCGACCTTCTCGAGCAGGCGCATCGCGTTCGCCTCGGCGGCGGCTCGCGTTTCGCCTTTGGCGCGGATCGGCGCTTCGATGATGTTCTGCAGGACATTGAAATGCGGCCAGAGATTGAAATGCTGGAACACCATCCCGATGTCGCCGCGCGCCGTCTTGGCGTTCTGCCGCACCTCTCCGGTCTGGGCTGGAGAGCCGATCGTCTTGTTGCGCAACATGACCACCCCCTCGGATGGCTGTTCGAGCAGAGCGAAGCAGCGGAGCAACGTGGTCTTGCCTGACCCTGATGGTCCGATCAGGCAGACCACCTCACCTTCCAGCACGGCGAGATCGACAGTCTCGAGGACCCGTAAGGTCCCGAAATTCTTGCTCATGCGCCTGGCCTCGATCAGGCAGTTGCCGGGCTGTTCGCGGGATGAGCCTGCGGCCATCATCCACCTCCCAAGAGTATAAAAATCTATTATGATATTGTCTTTTTCTTCTTGCTATACGAAATTTTGAGCGTAAAATAAGGAATAAGTCAATAAATATTTTTTATGAACATGGATATAAAGCTACTTGAGACATTCCAGGCCGTTATCGAATCGCAGTCGATGACAGGCGCCGCGCGCGTGCTGGGGGTAACCCAACCGGCCATCAGCACGCAGATCGCGCGGCTGGAAGCGCAGGTGGGATTTGCGCTTTTCGAGCGTGTCAAGGGACGCCTCAAGGCAAGCCGGCAGGGCAGGCTGTTCTACGCCGAGGTGCGCAATGCGCTCGGCATGATCGAGCGTCTTGCGCAAGACGCCGACACCATCCGCAAGGGGACCTCGGAGATCATCACCGTGGCGAGCCATCCGAGCGCATCGATCTCGGTCCTGCCGGCGGTCGTCGCGGACTTGCGCCAGCGTCGGCCGATGGCGCGCATTCGCATGATCAACAGGACCTCCGAAGAGGTGCGCGCGATCTTCGAGACCGGAGGCGTCGATGTGGCGGTCGCCGAATGGCCTATCCACATTCCGGACATAAACCTGAAGCGCTACAAGGTGCCTTGCGTGGCCGTCCTGCCCGCCACCCACCCGCTCGCTGCCAAGCAGGTCATCACGCCCACCGATCTGGCCGGCACGCCTTTGGTCGGCATGCCTGTCACGCGGCTCATCGGGCATCAGATCCAGAATGCGTTCGTCGAATGCGACGTGGACTTCACGCCCGTCGTCGAGAGCGAATATTTCAGCTCCATGTGCGCGTTGGTGGCGACCGGATGCGGGGTCGGCATCGTCGACCAGTGGTCGGCTGAGATGTTCCGGCCGCTCGGCCTCACGGTCCGCAGCTTCCAGCCCACCATCCTCTATGAGATCGGTGTCTTCACCCGTCTGAATCCTCCGGCAGCATCGATCTTCGACGAATTCATGGTCCTTCTCGATCAGCGCCTGAAAGCGCCCCGGTCGGAATTGGCCGCGGCTGGAAAGGCATGATGTTCGACGCCGCGCGGATCTGGCGGGATTTCGAGGCGATCTGCGAATGCGGCGGACGCCAGACCGGCACCAGCTCGGAAATGGCCGCCACCGATCTGCTGGCCAGGCTCGGTGAAGAGGCGACAGGAGTCCTCCCCCGGCGCGAGCCGTTCCCCTATGATGGCTGGAGGGCGATTTCCGGTGGCGTCATTCTCGCGGACGGCACATGCATGCCGGCAAATCCGCTGCTGCGCTCGGTGTCGACGCCCGCTTCCGGTCTCGAAGCCGAAGTTGTCGACCTGGGACGCGGAACGCCCGACGAATTCGCGGCGCATCGCGACGAGATTGCCGGTCGCATCGCGTTGGTCCGCCACGAACTGATGTTCGCCGCCGGCACGGTGCACCGTCGGTTGAAGTACAACATGGCCATCGAGTCGGGAGCTGTGGGCTTTCTGATCGCTGGTCCGCTGTCCGGCGCATTGGTCGCGGGGTCCTCCGGCAGAGGCAAGGAGGGAGGCATTCCGGCCGCCGGGATCTCGCCGGAAACCGCAGCGGCCCTCCGGCGCGGCAGCGCCGGCTATCCGATGATCAGGCTGGAGGTGAAAGGCCAGGATCGGGACGAAACCGCCAGCAACCTCATTTTCGATATGGCCGGCGAAGATCCGGGTCTCGTGGTCTTGTCGGCCCATGCCGACGGTCATGCGCTCGGGGAAAGCGCGCTCGACAATGCATCGGGCCTCGCCGTGGGCCTCGCCGTTGCCCGCGCTTTGCGGGATCATTCCTCGAGACGGCGGTCCCTGCGCCTTGCCTTCTTCAACGCCGAGGAATGGGCGCTGACCGGTTCGCGCATTCATATGGAGGCCATGGCGCAGGCCGAGCGCGACGCCGTCGCTCTCAATGTCAATCTCGACACCGTGGCCGGCGCGGATCGGCTGACCGCCTTGACCTCGGGCTTCTCCGGGATCGAGCCTTTCCTTCTGGCATGTTCCGAGGCGGCCGCTGTCCCGCTGGGCCTGTTCAGGCCGCTTCAGGTGAATTCAGATCACGGCAATTTTGCGCTGGCCGGCATTCCCGCCTTCAGGCTCGTTGCCGGCTTCAACGATCACGCTGCCGCGACACGTCATGTTCTCACACCCCGGGATCGCCGTGATCTTGCAACCCGCGATCAGCTTCTCGGCGCCGCAAGATTGGCCTGGGAAATCGTCCGGCGCGCTGTGTCGGCGGGCCCGGAGGAAATCCGGGCCTGGCGCAGATGAGCGCGAAGCGGCGACCAAACCCCAGGCTCCTGTGACGAAATCACATTCCCCATGCCGGATTATCTCATCCTAGCCATTGCCGCCTTCCTCGCCGGGGGGCTCAATACCCTTGCCGGGGGTGGGACCTTCCTCACCTTTCCGGCTCTGATCTACACCGGAGTGCCGCCGGTCGCGGCCAATGCGACCAGCGCGATAGCCGTGTTTCCGGGTTATCTCGGGGGCGCGATCGGCTTCAAGAACGAAATTGCCGCCTATGACGGCAAGCGGTTGTTGCGGATCGTCGTTTTCACGGCGGTTGGCGGTCTGATGGGTTCTGCGCTCCTGCTCGTGTCGTCGAACGAAGCCTTCTCCGTCATGGTGCCCTTTCTGCTCGCCGCGGCGACGCTCGCCTTTGCTTTCGGAGATCGCATCCAGGCCTGGATTCAACGC
>JBFWNN010000097.1:0-17243 GCA_050251035.1 Parvibaculaceae bacterium | reverse complement strand
TTGAGCTCGGGCGAGGCACCCTGTGCCTTGGCGGTCGCGGCCAAGGCCTGGATCAGCACATGGCCGGCATTGAGCTCGAGCACCGGCTTGGAGACCTTCACATCCGTCGTGCCTTGCCGCGCCAGCAGTTTCTCCAGCGTGCGGTCGAGGGCCTGGTCGCTGGCGACGAGGCAGACGGGGCTATCGGTGAGGCGCGAAGACCTGCGCACGTCGGCGACCCGATCGCCGAGCGTCTGCTTGACGACGGCGATGAGCATCGCCGTGGCGCCTTGGTCGGCATCCTCCGCGGGCGCGTCCTTTTCGAGCGGCACGAGGTCGAGATCGGCGGCCCCTTGCGTCACCGATTTGAAGGGCTTGCCGTCGAAGCCCAGCGCCAGGCGCACCCAGAAGGAATCGACCGCGTCGGTGAGGAGCAGGACCTCAATGCCGCGCGCGGCGAAACCTTCGAGCTGCGGGCTCGCCTTGGCCTTCGCCTCGTCCTCGGCGGTGAGGTAATAGATCGCCGTCTGGTTGGCCTTGAGGTCGGCGACATAGTCCTTGAGCGTGACGCCGTCGCGCCGCGTGGTGGTGAAGCGGACGATCTCGAACAGCTGGTCGCGCCGCTCCATGTCTTCATAGAGGCCCTCCTTGATCACGGGCCCGAAGATCTCCCAGATCTTCTTCGCCGTCTCGGGCTCGGCCTCGAAGCACTTCTTGAGTTCGCCCAAAACCTTGTTGGTCACCGCCTTGCGGATCGCCGCCACTTGCGGATTGTGCTGCAGCATCTCGCGCGAGATGTTGAGCGGCATGTCCTCCGAGTCGATCACGCCGCGCACGAAGCGCAGATAGGGCGGCAGCAACTCGGCGTCGTTGGTGATGAGGACGCGGCGCACATAGAGCTTCTGCCGGCCGCGCCGCTCCGGATCATAGAGATCGAAGGGCTTCTCGCCCGGCACGAAGAGCAACACCGTATATTCATGCCGGCCTTCCGCCTTGTAATGGATGGTGAGCGCCGGATCGGCATAGGCGCCGCTGATATGGCCGAAGAACTCCTTGTACTGGTCGGGCGTGATCTCAGACCTGGGCCTCGTCCAGATCGCCGAAGCCTCGTTGATCTGGCGCGTCGTCTCAGGACCGGCGGCGAGCCGGATCGGATGCGCGATGTGGTCGGAATAGGCGCGCACCACCTGCTCGATCTTCCAGTCCTCGAGAAATTCCTGCGCGTCCTCCTTGAGATGGAGGACGATGCGCGTTCCGCGCGCCGGCGCTTGGTCCTCGGGCGCAGGCTCGACCGCGAAGGTGCCGCTGCCGTCCGACGACCAGAGAAAGGCCTGAGCGTCGCCCGCCTTGCGCGAGATCACCTCGACCTTCCCCGCCACCATGAAGGACGAATAGAAGCCGATGCCGAACTGGCCGATGAGATGGACGTCGGTCTTGGCCGTCTTGGCCTGCTCCATGAAGGCCTGGGTCCCGGATTTGGCGATGGTGCCGAGATTGTCGATGAGCTCGGCCTCGCTCATGCCGATGCCGTTGTCGGCGATGGTGAGCGCCTTGGCCGCCTTGTCGGGGGTAATGGTGATGGCGAGATCGGCGTCGCCCGAAGTGAGGTCGGGCCTGGCGATCGCCTCGTAGCGCAATTTGTCGAGGGCATCGGCGGCGTTGGAGATGAGCTCGCGCAGGAAGACGTCGCGGTCGGAATAGACCGAATGCACCATCAGATGCAGGAGCTTCGCGACTTCCGCTTGGAAATTGTGGGAGTGCGCCTCATTCGCCGGCGGCGTTTTCGCCTCAGCCTTCGCCATCTTGAAGAACCCTTCTGCCAGATTTTTCTGAGGCATTTGGGGAAAGGCGGAAGGCTCGTCAAGATGTCCGTGACAGGCCCAAAAAGAAGCGGCCGGTTTGCACCGGCCGCGAACTCTCAATACGCCTCACTCACAGAAGGGGAGATGGTATCGGCCCGGCGGCACTTGGCTACGGGGGGCTGGGGGGCTGAGATTTCCGACGCTTCGCACCAGCCGGGCCATTGAGGCAACGATTGGAATGTGCCCGCCCATGATGTCTCCCGAAGGGCCGGAATGCGGCGGCAATGTGAAACTTTCTTACCCGCGGGGAAGCCGCGTCTCTCGCCTTGCGAGACGAATCTCATCGATTCCAACAACTTGTGCGGCATGGTTCAAAAGCGCGCTTGCCAAGCCCTCGGTCTCGGTCCATGCTTCCGCTCGTGAAGGAGGCGCGGAAATCCCGGTGAGCGATTTCGAGCCGATAGTTTCCTTCCGGCCGCGTCAGGCTGGCACGCGTCCGGAACCGAAAGACACCAGCCCCCCGGTGAAGAAGACCGCTTTCGACCGGAAGGAACTCAATATTATTCTCAATCTCTATGGCTCCAAGGTCGCCGAGGGCGAATGGCGCGATTATGCGCTGGATTTCGACAGCGACACCGCGACTTTTTCCATCTACCGCCGCGCCAGCGAGATGCCGCTCTACCGGATCGTCAAGGACATGACGCTCGCCCGCCGCCAGGGCGCCTATTCGGTGGTGGCCCAGGGCGGGCTCATCCTCAGGCGCGGCCATGACCTGGCCCAGGTCCTGCGCGTGCTCTTCGGCAAGCCCAAGCTGGTGCCGGTTTAGGCTCTTGACGGGATGGCCGGCTCAAGGCCGGCCACAAAGAAAACCCCGGATGTCGCCATCCGGGGTTTCGAGTTTTTCGCTTTGCGCCGAGGCTTATTCGCGGTTGCCGAACAGCCTGAGCATCATGAGGAACAGGTTGATGAAGTCGAGATAGAGGTTGAGCGCGCCCATGAGGATTTTCTTGCTCATGGTCTCGCTATCGTCGGCCTCGAAATACATTTCCTTGATCTTCTGGGTGTCGTAGGCGGTCAGACCGGCGAAGACCAGCACGCCCACCACCGAGATCACGAACTGCAGCGCCGTCGACGCCATGAACAGGTTGACGAGGCTGGCGATGATGATGCCGATGAGGCCCATGAACAGGAACGAGCCCCAGCCGGTGAGGTCGCGCTTGGTCGTATAGCCCCACAGGCTCAGAGCGCCGAAGGTCGCCGCCGAGATGAAGAACACCCGGGTGATGCTGTTGCCGGAATAGACGAGGCCGAGCGTCGAGAAGGCGACGCCGTTGAGGGCGGCATAGATCCAGAACACCGCCTGGGCGGTGGCGGCCCGCATCGCATGGACGCGGAACGACAGGAAGAACACCAGCGCCACCGGGGCCAGCACGAACACCCACATCAGGGGCGACTGGAACAGGGTCTGGCCAAAGGGGGTGAGCTGGCCGTTCTGGACCGCCAGCATATAGGTGCCGGCGGCGACGGCGCCCGTCACCGCGAGGCCGGAGGCCATGTAGTTGTAGACGCCGAGCATATAGGACCTGAGGCCCTGATCTATCTCGGCTTGTGTGCCGGCGCGGGTCTGCGCCTGGTTTTGGTATCTCACGTCAGCCATTTAGGTGCTCCCTCCAGGAATTCGAAACACGCCACCGCATATGGGGGCTCGGGGCCCCACCGTCAAGCAGGCAAGATATTGAACTCTCTCACAACTTTGCGATGAGGTCCATCTTTTGGGCAAGTTTCACGTCGAGCTCGGTTAACCCGCCGGCGCTGTGGGTCGCCAGCACGACGTCCACCTTGTTGTAGACATTGGTCCATTCCGGATGGTGGTCCATTTTCTCGGCCTCGAGCGCCACCCGGGCCATGAAGCCCCAGGCCTCGTTGAAGGTCTTGAACTTGAAGCTTTTGGCGATGGCCTCCCGGCCGGAGAGCTCGCTCCAGCCGGACAATCCGCCGAGCGCCTTCGCCCGCTCGGCCGGGGTGAGCTTCTGCGCCATGGTCAGAGCGCCGCCCCGAGCGCATAGGCTTCCTCGACCGCATAGGGGCCGCCGCCGCGCGACGGTCTGGAGGAGAACAGCACGAAGCGGTCGACCTCGAAGAAGCGGCTGGCGAACAGGCTGTGCGCCGCGATGAAGCGGTGGACATGGTCGAGCGTCGTATCGCGCAGGCGCGCCAAAGTCACATGCGGGGTGAATTTGCGCTGCTCGGGCGGAAGCCCAAGCATCTGGCAGATCCGCTCGTGCGTGCTCTGCAGCCGGCGAAGCTCGGGGCTCTCGGCGACGCCGGCATAGAGCGAATGCGGTTTGTTGCCGCCGAACGCGTCGATGCCCTTCAGTCTCAGCGTGAAGGGCTTGGCTGTGACGGCATCGAGCTCGGCGGCGATTTCACGCGCCAGGCCGTCGTCGATATCGCCGATGAAGCGCAGCGTGATGTGGTAGGAGTCCCGGTCGATCCAGCGAGCTCCCCATATGCCGCCCTTCATGAGTTCAAGCTCGAAGGCGACGTCGCTCGGGATTTCGACACCAGTGAACAAGCGCGGCATGGCGGGCCTCCTTTCGAAAGCGAAAGCTCGTTTGTCGCGTGAGCAACCTTACGCTAACGCGATTCGTGAAGAAGAAAAGGGTTATTTGGGGGACGCCTGCTCGAGCAGGTCTTCCGTGATCGGAAGAATTCTCTGAACGATCATATCCACTCCTTTGCTGTTGGGATGGAGCCCGTCCGGCTGGTTGAGGGCCGGCTCGGCGGCGACGCCATCGAGGAAGAAGGGGTAGAACAGGACGCCATGTTTCTCGGCGAGGCGCGGGAAGACGGCGTCGAATTTCTTCCCATAGTCGGCGCCGAGATTGCGGGGGGCGAGCATGCCGGCGAAGAGCACCGGCAGCTTGCGCCGCTTGAGCTCGCTCAATATGCCGTCGAGCGCCTTTTCGGTTTCCTCGGGGTCGATGCCGCGCAGCGCGTCATTGGCGCCCAGCTCGACGATGACCCCGTCGATGTCCGGCACCAGCGACCAGTCGAGCCGCTCGGCGCCGGCGGTCGAGGTGTCGCCGGAAACCCCGGCATTGGCGATCACAATGTCGTGACCCCGGGCCTTGAGGGCGGCTTCGAGCCGGGCCGGGAAAGCCTGCTGGGGCTCGAGACCGAGGCCGGCGGTCAGACTGTCGCCAAAAGCCAGAATATGGATGGTTTGCGCCTGGAGCGGCGAGGCGGAAAGAAGGACGCCGAAGAAGAGTGCGAATAACCCGAATCGCATGCCCAATAGGTAGGAACTCCGTGTGACAAGAGCAAGTCATGGGATCATATGGACAATTCCGAGCTTCCCTCCCATCTAGGCGCAATGCCCGCCCCGTTTATCTCCCTGGAAGACGTCCATCTGACCCTGAAGAGCCGCGCCGGCCCGGTCGACATATTGCGCGGCATCGACCTCACCGTCGCCGCGGGCGAGGCGCTCGGCATCGTCGGCCCGTCGGGCTCCGGCAAGACCACCTTGCTTATGGTGATCGCCGGCCTCGAGCGCGTGAGCTCCGGCACCATCACCGTCGACGGCACGCCGCTCACCGGCAAGAACGAGGACGCTCTCGCCCATTTCCGCCGCGATCACATCGGCATCGTCTTCCAGTCCTTCCATCTGATCCCGACCATGACCGCGCTCGAGAATGTCGCCGTGCCGCTCGAATTCAAGGGCCTGGCCGATGCGCTGCCGCGCGCCGAGAAACACCTCGAGCGCGTCGGCCTCGGCCATCGCCTGAGCCATTATCCGGGCCAGCTGTCGGGCGGCGAGCAGCAGCGCGTCGCCATCGCCCGCGCCCTCGCATCCGGTGCCAGGATCATCCTCGCCGACGAACCGACCGGCAATCTCGACATCGACACCGGTGCCGCCATCATGGACCTGCTGTTCACGCTCCGGCGGGAGGAAGGCGGCACCTTGCTCCTCATCACCCATGATCCGGTCCTCGCCAAGCGCTGCGACCGCATCGCCAGCGTGCGCGACGGCCGCATCGTCTCGGGCGCCCATCCATGAGGCCGGGCCTGTGGCTGACCTATGCCTGGCGCGACCTGCGCTCGGGGCTGCAGGGCTTCTGGATCTTCCTCACCTGCCTGGCGCTCGGCACCGCGGCGATCGCCATCGTCGGCTCCTTGGGCGCCGCCATCGATCGCGGCCTCATCGAGCAGGGCCAGCCCTTGCTCGGCGGCGATGTCGAAGTGGCGCTCATCCATCGTGAGGCGACGCCGCAGGAGCTCGCCTTCCTCGCGAGCAAAGGCAGCGTCTCCAAGGTCGGAAGCCTCAGGGCCATGGCGCGCGGCAACGACATGACGGCGCTCGTCGAGATCAAGGCGATCGACGATCTCTATCCGCTCTATGGCACGGTCGACCTCGCACCGGCAGGCGATCTCGGATCGGCGCTCGCGGGCGACGGCGTCGCCGTCGATCCGATATTGCTCGAGCGCCTGAGCCTGCGCGTCGGCGACAAGATCCGCATCGGCGAGACGGATTTCACCGTCAAGGCCAGTATCGCCAAGGAGCCCGACCGCATCTCGGACGGTCTCGCGCTCGGCCCTCGGGTGATGATGAGCGAGCCTTCGCTCGGCGCGACCGGCCTCATCCAGCCGGGCAGCCTCATCACCTGGAAATACCGGGTGAAGATGCCGGCGGGCACGAGTCTCGCCGAGGTACGCGAGGTGGTGCGCCAGGCGCAGGAGGACCACCGCGATTCCGGCTGGCGGGTGCGCAACCGCGGCAGCGCCGCGCCCGGCGCCGATCAATATATCGAGCGGCTCTCCTATTTCATGACGCTGGTCGGCCTGACCGCGCTCATCATCGGCGGCGCCGGCATCGCCAATGCGGCCTCGGCTTTCATAAACCGCCGCACCGACGCGATCGCGACGCTCAAATGCCTCGGTGCCACCCAGCGCACCATCACCGGCATCTATCTGACCGAGATCCTCATCGTCGCGATGCTCGCCATCGCGATCGGCCTCGCGGCGGGCGCCGTGGCGCCGGCCATCGCCAAGGCGACGATCGGCGACCTGATCCCCTTGCCCCTGACGGCGGGGATCGAGTGGCGACCCTTGGCGCTCGCTGCCGTCTTCGGCCTCCTGATCACGCTCGCTTTCACCATGTGGCCGCTCGCCCGCACCCGGCATGTGCCGGCGTCGGCCTTGTTCCGCCATCACGTGCAGTCTTTTGCCGGCTGGCCGGGCATGGGCGCCCTCGTCACCATCGCCGTCTCGCTCGGCCTCATGGCGATCCTCGTCTATGCGAGCTTCGCCGATGCGCGCATCACCACCATCTATCTCTCGGGCCTCGCCGGAAGCTTCGTCGTGCTGCTCGGCCTCGCGGCGGCCATCGTCCGCCTGACAAGCAAGCTGCCGCGGCCGCGCAGCGCCATCTGGCGCTATGCCCTCTCCAACGTCCATCGCCCGGGATCGGCGGCGATCTCGGTGATCCTGGCCTTGGGCCTCGGCCTGACGCTCTTCGTGACTCTGGCCCTCACCGACCGCACCATCTCGACCGAGCTCACCTCCGGCATTCCCGACCGCGCGCCGTCCTTCTTCTTCCTCGACATCCGCAATGACGAGAAGCAGGCCTTCCTCGATCTGGTCGGCAAGGCGCCGGGCGTCACCGCCGTCGAGACGGCGCCGATGCTCCGGGGACGGATCACCCATCTCAAGGGCGTCACGGCGGACAAGGTCCAGGCGTCGCCCGATGCCGCCTGGGCCCTGCGCGGCGACCGCGGCCTGACCTATGCGAGCGACCTGCCGCAGGGCTCGGCCATCACGGCCGGTGAGTGGTGGCCCGCGAATTATTCCGGGCCGCCGCTCGTCTCCTTCGTCGATGAGGTGGCCAAGGGCCTGGGCGTCGGGCTTGGCGACGACATCACCGTCAATGTGCTCGGCCGCGACGTGACGGCGAAGATCGCCAGCCTGCGCAAGGTGAACTGGCGCTCGCTCGACATCAATTTCCTGATGATCTTCACGCCCGACACGCTTTCCAAGGCGCCGCATCAGAACATCGTCACCGTCGAGATGGCGGCGGGCGACGAGGGCAAGCTCCTGAACGACGTCGCGCGCGCCTTCCCGACAGTGACGGCGATAAGGGTCAAGGACGTGGTCGCAACCGTGACCGATCTCCTGATCCAGATGCTGGCGGCAATCCGCGGCGCCAATGCGCTGACCCTCGTCACCGGCATCCTCGTCCTCGCCGGCGCGCTCAGCGCCGGGCTTTCGGGCCGGCTCTATGACGCCGTCGTGCTCAAGACCTATGGCGCGACCCGGCGCGAACTCATCCAGGCCTTCATCATCGAATATGCGATACTGGGCCTCGCCTCGGCGGTCTTCGGCATCACGGTCGGCGCCTTGGGCTCCTGGTTTCTGAGCTTCTGGGTCCTCGAAATGCCCTGGGCCTTCTCCTGGTCGACGGCGATCATCACCGCTTTGCTCGCCATGGTGCTCGCCATCGCCGCCGGCCTCACCGTCACCTGGCGGGCGCTCACCGCCAAGCCCGCGCCGATCCTCAGGGACGAGTAGGCGCCACACATCGCGGCGCCCTCCTGAAATTGAGGATGGCGAAGCTCGTCAGCGCCAGGATCCACACCCCGATGCCGCCATAGAGCATCACCCAGCCGAAGCCCTGGGCGAGGGCGTCGTGGACGATCCTGCCCGAGGCGTGCGGGATCTTCTCGGTGAGGGAAGTGATGCTGCCCGAGGCGATGCCTTCGGCGATGCCGCGCAATTGTGACATGTCGAGCGCCACCGGCAGCGCGCGCTCGAGATGCGCGAGCACCCCTTCCACCAGCACGAAGCCCATCACCGCGATGTTGACGGCGAGCGCGATGAGCCTGGCGCTGGTGTCGATGCCGGAGGCCATGCCGGAACGGTCGGCCGAGACCGAGCCGGTCGTCGTGTCGGTGACCGGCGTGTTGGTGAGCCCGATGCCGATGCCGGCGATGAGGGCGCCGGGCAGCAGGGTCAGCCAGCTTGCCGCGGGACCGGCGCTGCCGAAACGCAGCAGCAGGAAGCCGAGGCCGATGGTGAAGAGGCCGAGCGGGATGACGACCCGGGCGCCGTGGCGATGCAGCAGGTACTGCGCCACCGGCGTCATCACCAGGAAGGGCATCGTATAGGCGAGCAGCACGATGCCCGTCGTCGTGCTGTCATAGCCGAGGCCGGCGGTGAAATAGATCGGCAGATAGATCATCAGCGGCCAGTAGCTGAAATTCATGCCGATGCAGCCGATGATCGCGCCGGAGAAATTGCGCACCTTGAACACCGAGAAATCGAACATCGGATGCGGATTGAGCTGCTCCGCGAAGATGAAGGCGACGAAGCTCAACCCCGCGGCGGCGAGGATGGCGAGCGCCACGATGCTGGCGAAACCGAGACCGGGACCCTGCGTGATGTAAAAGGTCAGGCCGAACACCGCGGCGGTCAAAGTGATGATGCCGGCGATGTCGAGACGCTTGGCTTCAGGGTCACGCGACTCGCGCACGCCGGCGGCGGTCAGGAGCAAGGTCGCCGCGGCCAAGGGCACATGCACCAGGAACACCCACTGCCAGGTCGAGAGCGCGACGATCATGCCGCCAATGGCCGGGCCGAAGCCAAGACCGATGCCGGCGACGACGCCCCACAGAGCGAAAGCGCGGCCGCGCTCCGCGCCATCACGAAACTGATGCGAGAGGACGGCGATCGAGCAGATGAAGATGGCGCCGCCCGCCATGCCTTGCAGGAAGCGGCTGACGATCAGGAGCGGGGCGTTCGCCGCGAGGCCGCAGAGCAGCGAGGTGACGGCGAAAGCCGCAATGCTTAGCCCGAAGACGCGCCGTCGGCCGAAGCGGTCGGCCAGGGTGCCCACCGCCATCAGCACCGTGGTGCAGGCGATCGTATAGGCGTTCATGATCCACTGCATGTCCTTGAAGGTGGCGCCGAGCACCGTCTCGAGCGTCGGCAGGATCACCGGCACGCTCGAGATCTCGAGGCCGAACATCAGGGCGGCGAGACATGTGGCGGCGAGAGCAAGGTGGTTCTGGCGCGGTTCGGATGTCGTCATCTCACAAGGTCCCCATAGATTTCGGTCCTTGCGAGATAGTCAGGATTCAACCATATAAAAATGGGATGATTTCATATTTCAGAGATAACAAACCGGAATGAGAACATGACGACGACGCTCGACGTGGACGCGGTCCAGGCTTTCGTGATGGTGGCGGACCTCAAGAGCTTCACCCGGGCCGCCGAGGCGCTGGGCACCACCCAGGCCGCGGTCAGCGTGAAGCTGAAGCGGCTGGAGGACCGGCTGGGCTTCCGCCTGATCGAGCGGACACCGCGGCGCGTGCGTCTGTCGGAGCGCGGCGCCGCCTTTCTCTGTTCGGCCCGCGACTTCATCGCCGCGCATGACCGCGCCGTCGCCGGCCTCTCGACGACGCCGCGCCGGCTCGCTCTGGGCTTCCTGGACCATGTCGCCGGCCCGGACTTTCCCGGGCTGCTGGCGCGTCTCCATGCCCACGACCCCGCGCTGGTGATCGAGGTCCGCATCGACGTCTCGCAACGCCTCCTCGAGGCCTTCGACAAGGGCGCGCTCGATGCGGTGATCGTTCGCCGCGAAGACGGCCGCCGTGACGGCGAGGTCGTGATGCACGATCATCTCGGCTGGTTCGCGGCGCCAGGCTTCGTCTGGGCCGAAGGCACGCCCTTGCGGCTGGCCTCCTTTGCCGCGAGCTGTCCGGAACGGCTCCTGGCGACGCGCGCCCTGGACGCCGCCGGCATCGCCTGGAGCGAGACCTTCGTCGGGGGCGGCATCATGGCGATCGCCGCCGCCGTGTCGGCCGGGCTCGCGGTGGCGCCCCTCGCTTATCAGGTGGCGCCCGCCGGCACCGTCGAGGTGAGCCGGCAGTTGGGTCTGCCGCCATTGCCCGCAACCGACATCGTGCTGCATTCGACTCTGACCGACGCCAGATCGCGCGAGGCGCTGCGCATCCTGGCCACCGCGTTCCGCGAGCGCCGGTCGCCGCAGCGTTAGCCGGGCCATCAGAAACGGGTAGAATTCGCGAGGTCCATGCGTTAGGGCTGGTTCATGGTCGTTCTCAACCGCATCTATACGCGCACCGGCGACAAGGGTGACACGGCACTGGGCTCGGGCGAGCGGGTGTCCAAGACGCATTTGCGCATCCAGGCCTACGGCACGGTGGACGAGACCAATGCCGTCCTCGGCATCACCCGGCTCGATATCAAGGACAGGCGCTTCGCCAGGCTCGACGCCATGCTGGCCCGCATCCAGAACGATCTCTTCGATCTCGGCGCCGATCTCTGCGTGCCCGACACCGGCAAGGATTTGGGCTACGAACCCCTGCGCATGACGGCGCATCAGACGCAGCGCCTCGAGGCCGAGATCGACGAGCTCAATGCCAGCCTGCAGCCCTTGCGCTCCTTCGTGCTGCCGGGCGGCCATCCGGCGGCGGCGCATCTGCATCTCTGCCGCACCGTGTGCCGGCGCGCCGAGCGTCTCATCGTCGAGCTCAGCCTCGATCCCAAGGAGGATGTGAGCGACGGCGTGCTCACTTTCGTCAACCGGTTGTCCGATTTCTTCTTCGTGGCCAGCCGCTGGGTCAATGCGCAAGGCGACGGCGACGTGCTCTGGGTGAAGGGAGCGAACCGCTGATGTTCGTGCCGCTCCACGACAACACGCCTCTGCAGGTCATCCGCTTCCAATATGTGACCGGCGCCCTCATCGTCGTCAATGTCGTGGTCTTCCTGATGACCGGCGCCTTCACCAGCGAGGAGGGCCTGTGGGCCTATGCCTCGGGCTACGGCATCATCCCCATCGAGCTCATCCATTTCGTCGATCCGCCCGAGGTCTATAACCTCGTCCCCGAGCCTTTGACCCTCATCACCTATCAGTTCCTGCATGGCGGCTGGATGCATCTGATCTCCAACATGCTGTTCCTCTGGGTCTTCGCCGACAATGTCGAGGACGCCTTCGGCCATGTGGGCTTTTTGATCTTCTATCTGCTGTGCGGCGCCGCCGCCGGCATGCTGCACACGCTGGTGCAGTCGCAATCGCCCGCCCCCCTCATCGGCGCCTCGGGCGCCGTGTCGGGCGTGCTCGCCTCCTATCTCCTGCTCTATCCGAAGGCGCGCGTGTGGATATTGCTGTTCCTGCGCATTCCCTTGCCGATCTCGGCCTTCTGGGCCTTGAGCGGCTGGTTCGTGTTGCAGCTTGTCAGCGCTTTCATCACCACCCAGGATGACGTCGAGGTCGCCTGGTGGGCCCATATTGGTGGGTTCCTCGCCGGCCTCATCCTCACGTTCGTGCTGCGCTCGCGGCTTCTGGTGAAAACCCCGTCCTAGCGCGGGAACTCGGAGAAGGGTGCCTGCAACGTCGCAGGCGGCACGGTTTTGCCGCTATCGGCGTTGACTCACGGGGGTGTGATCTCTAGTTTCCGGCGCGATTTGTGCACCGCCGCATAGGCGGTAACCCCATGAGGAGTGCCCATGAAGGTTCTGGTCGCGGTCAAGCGCGTCGTCGATTACAACGTCAAGATCAGGGTCAAGGCCGACGGCTCGGGCGTCGAGCTCGCCAATGTGAAGATGTCGATGAACCCCTTCGACGAGATCGGCGTCGAGGAAGCGGTCCGGCTGAAGGAGGCCGGCAAGGCGACCGAGATCATCGCCGTGTCGGTGGGCCCGGCCCAGGCGCAGGAGACCATTCGTACCGCGCTCGCCATGGGCGCCGACCGCGGCATCCTGGTCAAGAGCGACGCCTATGTCGAGCCGCTGGGCATCGCCAAGATCCTCAAAGGCGTGATCGAGGCGGAGAAGCCCGATCTCGTGATCCTCGGCAAGCAGGCGATCGACGACGATTGCAACCAGACCGGCCAGATGCTCTCGGCGCTCCTCGGCTGGGCCCAGGCGACCTTCGCCTCCAAGCTCGAGGTCGATGGTGGCGAAGCGACGGTGACGCGCGAGATCGACGGCGGGCTTCAGACCATCAAGGTCAAGATGCCGCTGATCATGACCACCGATCTGCGTCTCAACCAGCCGCGTTATGCCTCGCTGCCCAACATCATGAAGGCGAAGAAGAAGCCGCTCGAGGAGAAGACTCCGGCCGATTATGGCGCCGATGTCGCGCCCCGCCTCAAGGTCGTCAACACCGCCGAGCCGCCGAAGCGCCAGGCCGGCGTCAAGGTGAAGTCGGTCAACGAACTCGTGTCGAAGCTCAAGGAAGCGGGAGTGATCTGAGATGGCTGTTCTCCTCATTGCCGAGCATGACAATGCTCATCTCAAGGACGCGACCCACAAGGCGCTGAGCGCTGCGGCCAAACTCGGCGGCGACGTGCATGTGCTCGTCGCCGGCAACAAGGCCGATGGCGCGGCGGCGCATGCGGCGAAGCTCACGGGCGTCGCCAAGGTGGTGCATGTCGATGCGCCGCAATATGAGCGCCCGCTCGCCGAGCCGATGGCCGCCCTCATCGTTTCGCTGGCCGGCCCCTATGACCACATCGTGGCGCCCGCCACCACCAACGGCAAGAATTACATGCCGCGCGCCGCGGCCCTCCTCGATGTCATGCAGATCTCCGACATCTCGGAAGTGAAATCGCCCGACACCTTCGTGCGCCTCATCTATGCCGGCAACGCCGTGCAGACGGTGCAGTCGAGCGACAAGAAGAAGGTGATCACCGTGCGCACCGCAGCCTTCCAGGCGACGGGCGAAGGTGGTTCTGCGCCGATCGAAAAGACGGGCGCTCCCGCCGATCCAGGCCTCTCCTCCTACCAGAGCGAGAATCTCTCGAAGTCCGACCGCCCCGAGCTCACCTCGGCCAAGATCATCATCTCCGGCGGCCGCGGCATGCAGAACGGCGAGAACTTCCATATGCTCGACAAGGTTGCCGACAAGCTCGGCGCCGCGGTGGGTGCGTCGCGCGCGGCGGTCGATGCGGGCTTCGTGCCGAACGACTACCAGGTCGGCCAGACCGGCAAGGTCGTGGCGCCCGATCTCTATATCGCGGTCGGCATTTCCGGCGCCATCCAGCACTTGGCCGGCATGAAGGACTCGAAGGTGATCGTGGCCATCAACAAGGACGAGGAAGCGCCGATCTTCCAGGTCGCCGATTACGGCCTCGTCGCCGATCTCTTCCAGGCCGTGCCGGAGCTCGACGCCGAGCTGGGCAAGCTCGGGAAGTAGAAGACGCTCCCTCCCCCACGCCTGCTGGCGCGTGGGAGGGAGAGTATTTACCGCCGTCGCGTCAGCCGGCTCGCCAGCAACGTCAGCCCGATCGCCGCCGCGGCGAAGAGCGCGCCGGCGGGCGTGAGCCACTGGAGCGCCCGCTCGGCGACGAGCTTGGCGCCGACGGCCGAGCCGATCGCCTGGCCCAGATAGATGGTCGAGGTGTTGAGCGCCACCGACGCCGAGGCGAGCGCCGGCGCATGGGCGATGAGCCGGCTCTGCTGCAGCGAGTTGGACGAGAAGGTGCCGAGGCCCCAGACGGCGATGCTCAGGACGACGCCGATCATGAACCCGGCGAAGAGCGAGAAGGCGATCATGCCGACGAGAAGCGCTGCGAGCGCCAGCAGGATCAGCCGGTCGATTCCCAGGCGGGCGACGAAGCGCGCGGCAATCGAATTGCCGATGACGCCGGCAAGGCCGAAGCCCGCGAGCAGACCGGCGATGAGGCCGGGCGATGCGCCAAGCATCTCCTTGAACAAGAGCGCCAGATAGCTGAACACCGCGAACTGGCCGGAGGCGCTGGCGAGCGTCACCAGGAGGATGACCACCAGCACCGGATCGAAGAACACGTCGCGCCAGGCCGTGAGCGACAGTCGTCCGATATGGAGCCCTTTCGGCAAGGTGCGCCACACGAGGACGGCCGCGATGAGCGCCAGCACCGCCATCAGCGCATAGGCCAGGCGCCAGCCGACGAAGGCGCCGATGAGGCTGCCGGCAGGCAGGCCGGCGACGGAGGCGATCGACCAGCCGATGAAGATGAAGGCGACGGCGCCCGCCCGCTTCTCCGGCGGGACCAGGAGGCCGACGGCGGCGGCGGCCTGCGGCGTGAAGATGCCGGCCGAGACGACCATCAGCGCCCGGATGCCGAGCAGGCTCCAGAATTCCGGCGCCAGCGCCGAGAGCGCGTGGCCGAGCGCATAATAGACGAGCGAGCCGACGAGCAGCAGACGGCGGTCGATGCCGCTGGTCAGCGTGGCGAAGACCGGCGCTCCGAAGCCGATGACGATGCCGCCCGCCACCATCAATATGCCGGCGGTGGCCGGGCTGACGGCGAGGCCGGCCGACAGGTCGTTCAGCATGCCGGCGGGTAAGAGGATGCCGGTGCCGATGATGAAATTGCCGGCGAACAGGGCCCAGAGCGCCGCTTGCGCAGAGGGTGAAGGCGGGACCTGGGGCGAGCTGGCGGTGTCCTGGGTCATTCCCGACTATGGCCGATCCGTGCGGAAGCCGTATATTGCCCCTGCGAGCATGTCAGACCAGACGATTTCGCACATGCGAAATGCACTTGCCCCGCAAACAGGCCCGATATAGGCTCCCACGCCTTTACCAGATGGGTAGTAGACGGATATGGAAATTAAGAAAGTCGGCGTCATCGGCGCCGGGCAGATGGGCAACGGCATCGCCCATGTATGCGCCCTTTCGGGCTTCGAGGTGCTTCTCAACGATGTGAGCAAGGAGCGGATGGAGGCGGGGCTCGCCACCATCAACGGCAATCTCTCCCGCCAGGTCCGCTCCAGCAAGATCACCGAGGCCCAGCGCGATACGGCGCTGAAGAACATCTCGCTCGCCCCGTCCTATGAGGATTTCGGCGCCTGCGATCTGGTGATCGAGAGCGCCGTCGAGGACGAGACGGTCAAGCGCAAGATCTTCACCGCGGTCTGCCCGCATCTCTCCGACACAGCACTTCTCGGCACCAACACCTCGTCGATCTCGATCACGCGTCTCGCCGCCTCGACCGACCGGCCGGAAAAATTCATGGGCATACATTTCATGAATCCGGTGCCGCTGATGGAGCTGGTCGAGCTCATCCGCGGCATCGCCACCGACGAGCCGACCTTCACGTCGGTGAAGGAATTCTCGCTCAAGCTGAAGAAGACCATCGCGGTCGCCGAGGATTTCCCGGCCTTCATCGTCAACCGCATCCTGATGCCGATGATCAATGAGGCGGTCTATACGCTTTATGAAGGTGTGGGCAATGTCGAGGCCATCGACCTGTCGATGAAGCTCGGCGCCCATCATCCGATGGGCCCGCTCGAACTCGCCGACTTCATCGGCCTCGATACCTGCCTGTCGATCATGCAGGTGCTCTATGAGGGCCTCGCCGATTCGAAATACCGCCCCTGCCCGCTGCTCGTGAAATATGTCGAGGCCGGCTGGCTCGGCCGCAAGACCAATCGCGGCTTCTACGACTATCGCGGCGAGAAGCCGGTGCCGACGCGGTAATCCAAACTTCCGTCACCCCGGCGAAAGCCGGGGCCCATAAAATTCTTGCCACGCGACCAGCGCCGCCCAGACTGGACTTATTCATTGGGCCCCGGCTTTCGCCGGGGTGACGAATGAATTACTTCTCCGCCAGCGCCGCGGTGATCAGCGCTTTCGCTTCCGGCGAATTCCATTCGGCGGGGCCG
The DNA here is from genome assembly GCA_050251035.1 of Parvibaculaceae bacterium. Classification (GTDB taxonomy): domain Bacteria; phylum Pseudomonadota; class Alphaproteobacteria; order Rhizobiales; family Aestuariivirgaceae; genus Taklimakanibacter. Next base: position 798 of record JBFWNN010000097.1, on the reverse strand, counting down.
AGCAGGCGGCCGATCTCGCGGCCTTCGCGGTCGATGAGGATGGAGGCGGGGAGGCCCACCGCCTGGAAACTGCTCAAGGTCTCGGTCGAGGGATCGGCATAGAGCTTGAGCGCCGTGGCGCCGACCTCCTTGAGGAACTGGCCCGAGACCTCGAGGCCCTTACGGTCGACGCTGATGGCGACGACCTCGAAATCTTTCGAGCCCATCTCGCTCTGCAATGCGGCGAGCGCGGGCATCTCCTTGCGGCAGGGCGCGCACCAGGTGGCCCACAGATTGACCAGGAGGACGCGGCCCTTCCACGCCGTGAACGACGTCGCCGTGCCGTCCTCCAGCGTGAAGCTGACCTCCGGCACCGGCTTGCGCTCGGACTTGACAACGAAGGCGGTCATGGCGCCCGTCGCCAGCGCCTTGCTCACCGCGCCTTGCGCCGGAGGCGCCGCCGAGGTCTCGACCTTGCCATCGCCTTCCCCCTTCAAGTAAACCCCGAAGGTCGCAGCGATGAGGGCCAGGACGACGATCAGGATTGCGGGCTTCATGGTGCGGGCTTTTTCACTCATTCGGGTTACCAGGTGCGAGGCGGGGAATGACCAACAAAATGTGGGGCGGACGGTTCGGCGGCGGACCCGATGCCATCATGGAAGAGATCAATGCCTCGATCTCCTTCGACCAGAGATTGTTTGCGCAGGATATCAAGGGGTCGCTCGCCCATGCCAGGATGCTTGCCGAAACGGGCATCATCTCGAAGTCAGACGCGGCTGAAATAAGGCGGGGCCTGGAGAAGGTGCAAGCCGAAATCGA
>JBFWNN010000096.1:0-17957 GCA_050251035.1 Parvibaculaceae bacterium | reverse complement strand
GACAGCGCGGCTTCGCTCATGACCTGCGAGCCCTTGATGCTGCGGCCGCAATGGGGCGCCTTCGGGCGCGCCAAGCAGGCGCTCTCGGCCTGTTTCGTCAATCCGGCGGCCATCGCCCGCGACATTGCGGGGACCCTGGACCTGAAGAAGATGCTGCTGCCGTCGCGCGGCTGCCGCGGCCTCGCGAAGAAGGACATGCTGCACAACGACGCCTGTCCGGAGATCCGCGTCGATCCGCAGACCTTCGACGTGTTCGTCGACGGCGATCTCGCCACCTGCGAGCCGGCGCAGGAGCTGCCGCTGGCGCAGCGCTACATGCTGAGGTGAGGCGATGCTGGTGAAAGTGAAGACCGAGACCCAAGGCGCCCAGCGGGTGGGCGCGGCGCGCATCGGCATCGGCGGGCCGGTCGGCTCGGGCAAGACCGCGCTCATCGAGCGGCTGATCCCGGCCTTCGCGGCGCGCGGCGTGTCGCTCGCCGTGGTGACCAACGACCTCGTCACCGCCGAGGACGCCGAGCGCATCCGCCGCTCCGGCCTGATCGATCCGGCGCGCGTCGCCGCGGTCGAGGCCGGCGCCTGTCCGCACACCGTCATCCGCGAGGATCCGACGCTCAATATCGCCGCCGCCGACGAGCTCGAGGACCGCTTTCCCGATGTCGAGCTCATCCTGATCGAGAGCGGCGGCGACAATCTGGCGTCGACCTTCTCGCTCGACCTCGTCGACTGGTGGATGTTCGTCATCGACGTGGCGGGTGGCGACGACATTCCGCGCAAGAACGGCCCCGGCGTGCTCAAATGCGACCTGCTGGTCATCAACAAGACCGACCTCGCGCCGCATGTGGGGGTGGATCTGGCGCGCATGACCGCCGAGGCGACGGCGGCGCGGGCCGGGCGGCCGATGGCGCTGACCAATTGCCGCAAGGGGGAGGGCATCGACGCGGTCGTCGAGCGCATCATGTCCGCCGTCCTGTTCCGATGACCAGCCACTGGCCTTCGCCCTGGCCGCAGGAGGCGGCGGCCAGTGAGGCTTCGGGCCGCAGCCGGACCGGGGTCTTCGACCTCGAAGTCCTGCGCCATGGCGGCCGCAGCGTGATCGGCCGCCAGCATGTCTCCTATCCCTTCCACCTGACGCGGCCGTTTTCGCTCGATGCCGCCATCCCGGCGCTTCTGACCGTCTATCAGCAGTCGTCCTCGGGCGGCCTCTATCGGGCCGACAATCTTTCGAGCCGGTTCAGGCTCTCAGCCGGCGCGGCGTGTCATGTCACCACCCAGGCGGCGACCGTGGTGCATGATTGCCACGGCATGCCGGCCCGGCAGATGACCGAGGCCACGCTGGAGGAGGGCGCTTTCCTGGCGCTGACGCCCGACCCCTATGTGCTGTTTCCCGGCGCCTCGGTTTCATCCACGCTCGACGTCCGGCTGGCGCCCGATGCGGTGTGCCTGGTGGCCGAGGCCTTCGCCATGCATGATCCGCAGGCGAAGGCGCGGCCGTTCGACCGGTTCACCTCCGACACCACCATCCGCGATGCCGGCGGGCGCCTCTTGATGCGTGACTGCTTCCGCATCACCGGCGCCGAGCTCGCCGATGCCGCATCGCCGATGGGGCGCTGGCGGATCGTCGCCAATTTCCTGCTGCTCGGCCCGGCCTCGCGCCTGCCCGGACGCGAGACGCTGGCCGGCCTCGGCTCCGATCCGGGCGCGGTCGTGGGTGTCGGCGCGATGGCCAATGACACCGGCTGGGGCGTGCGCTGTCTCGCCGCCGACGCGGTGGCCGCCCACCGGGTGGCCGAGACGCTGTTCTCGGCCTGTGTGCATGCGGCCTTCGGTCAACTGCCCGCCGCAAGGCGGAAGTGAGTTCGTGGCCAATCTGGATGCAAGTCATGTCGGCACACGAGACCAGGCTGGGCGCTCGCACCCCGTTTCCGGAGTGCCCTTTACTCATCAGAACAGCCGTATCAGACTGATGGCCAACCACACCACTGACGGGGGCAATATGCACCCGACCGCGATGCGGTGTCTCATTCCGCTCGGCTCACTGGTTTCGATAGCGAGGACGACCACCATGGGTGTCTCCTACCTTGTACGGGTCTCTTGATGAGCCGAGCACCGTACACAAGACCAGCAGTCCGGTGGTTTTACGGTTTCAATCAGCCCCGAGGTGTCCACCACACAGCTTCGGCTGACTCGCGTTGGCGTGAAATATAGAAAGGGGCGACACGGTTCAAGGGATGGCGATCAGGCACCTGTGGACAATCAACGACCGAACGCTCGAACCTTCACGGATACCTCCCGAGGGGAGGGTCTTGCTGATCGCCAGCTGTTTGGACCCCCAGCACCAAACTCAATTGATTCATGAGATCTGATGACAGGAGAAGGGTTGAAAACTAAGCTAAATGCAGCCGGGGGTCGAATCACTAGTCGCGTTAGAGACGTCCAACTTCTTGGAGGGAAACATGCGCGGGTTCGTGTTAGCTATCTTGTTTTCGGTTTTTTTCGGAACGATGGCCTATTCCGCCGATCTAGACTATCCCAGCACACGTTCGAAACGGATCGACGGCCCCGATTACATTAGGCTTGTGAATAGACACCGGACAACCAGTCATAGGGTGTGGAACACGAGGATCACTATAATAGAAGAAACCGACGCAAGACGGATCATTAGTACTAGATATGTTTTTCAGTTTCAGCACCACAATGGTGCCAATACTTGGAGGGGCAGCCAGTATTTGCGAGTGCAGTTCTATGATGCGAATGGTACGGCATTGCTGGATTCCCTCATAAACGTAAGTGTTCCGAGGGATCGTTGCTACCGCGGGGCGCCGCATCCGGCTGCCCAAAGGGGTCGGTTAAGTGAGAATTATTTCGATATAATCACACGCATTACGGTGACGCCCACACCATTGGCCGGCAACCGAGAAGGTCCATGTTAGAGTTCTCTCTCCGCACGCGGTTGCGTAGTCTTTGAGCATCGTACCTTCGCTTGTTGCGCTACTGCTAGGATCGCGTAAGGCGAGCCAATAGGGCGCTTTGGAGCTTTCGAAGGCGGGTAGGTGATGCGTCGAACACGCGACAGGCCTCACGCTCGATTTCATGAGCGTTTCCGACAGCGCTTGCCAGTGTGACCTATTTGTGACCTTAAATTAGATCGTCAGGATGTGGATTTTCGCTAAGTTATTGATTTCCTTGGTGGGCGCAGTAGGACTCGAACCTACGACCCGCTGATTAAGAGTCAGCTGCTCTACCACCTGAGCTATGCGCCCGTCCCATCACGGAATGGCGAGCGGCCGCAGGCCGTCTCGCGGGCGCCTCTCTAGCAAAGCGGCTAGGGCGAGTCCAGCCATATCAAGGGGATCGGTGGATAAAGCCGCAGGCGCCGGCCGAGCTCCCCGACTGGGCCCGGGGCGCCGGGGGCAGGGGCTGGCGGGCAGGGGTCAGGCCACCTCGTCGATCATGACCTCGATATTGTAGCCATCGGGGTCGAGGACGAAGGCGGCATAATAATTGGGGGTGTATTGGGGGCGGGGGCCCGGGGCGCCGTTGTCGCGGGCGCCCGCCGCCAGAGCGGCGCGATGAAAGGCATCGACATCGGCCGTGCTCTTGACCCTGAGCGCCACATGGACGCGGGTCAGAGGCGCCGTAGCCTTCGCCTGCATGATCTCGAACAGCCCGTCGTCGATGTCGAAGGCCCAGAAGACGCCGTCCTCGCCGAAGGCCAGGCGATAGCCGAGCGCCGCGAAGACCGTCTCATAGAACAGCTTGCTCTTCGCCAGATCGCTCACCTGAAGCGTGACATGGTCGATCATGGCTCTCCCTCTCTCCTGCCACGGCCAACGCATATGACCATATCAGTGGAGACCGCCACAACATTCCGCCAACCCGCCCGATGTCTTGGTGCATCATGATCATCGGATCCATTGCGAAGGTCAGGAAGAAGGTAACTGGGACGATTTGGCCCTTGCCGGCGCTTTGCTGTTGCTATGGGTGCGGGGCGCCGGCCTTTTTTTCTTTCGATTCCCGGCGCTCTCACAGGTGACGGGCCAGCGTTCGTAATTCGACGGCCGGCCGCCCGTCTGATAGGCTCGGCTGGGAAATGGTTACCGCGCACGCCTTCGTCCTTCCTGTCCTGATGGCGGTGTTTCCGGCGCTGACGGCGGCGGAGAGCATCAGCCTGCCCGGTTTCGCCTGGCCGGTCGAAGGCAAGGTCATCGATGAGGAGGACGGCAAACGAAGCCTCGCGAGTGCGGAAGGCATCGACATCCTGGTGCCGGAAGGAACGGAGGTCAGGGCGAGCCTCGCCGGCACGGTGATCTATGCCGGCAACGGGCTCGAGGCCCTCGGCAATCTCGTTCTCATCCGCCATGAGGGCGGATGGGTCAGCGTCTATGGCCACAACAGCGAGCTCTTCGTCAATCGCGGCGAACCGGTCCAGGCGGGCGACGTCATCGCCAAGAGCGGCAGGACCGGCTTCGTGTCGCGGCCGGAGCTCCGGTTCGAGATCAGAAAGAAGCAGGCGCCCTGGAACCCGGCAGACTATCTGCCGCTTCTCAAATTGCAGGAACTCGAGGTTCCTTGAGGCCAGCCATGAAGGTTGCAATATTCACATTCTCCGACGACGGCGATATCCCCAATCATCCACACTGGCCGATGATCGTTTATCGGGATGCCGTCAGCGAGGCGGAAAGCGATGCGGCTGCAGCCTTCGAGGCGATTTTCGCGCGCCATGGCTGGGGCGATGCTTGGCGCAACGGCATATTCGCCTTCCCCCATTATCATTCCAATGCCCATGAGGTCTTGGGGATAGCCGAGGGCGAAGCGCTCGTCCGGCTGGGGGGCGGCGCGGGGCGGGATTTCACGGTGAAGAAGGGCGACGCAGTGCTGCTGCCTGCCGGCACCGGGCATCAGAGGCTGTCGGCGAGCGCGGATCTCCTAGTCGTCGGCGCCTATCCGCCGGGTTCCGATCGCGATCTGAGACGCCTGGGTGAGGCCGACAAAGCCTCGATCCGCGAGCGGGTGCGTAGAGTTCCAAAGCCAGCAATCGACCCCGTCGGTGGCGCTTCCGGCCCGTTGATTTCACTGTGGAAGTTGCAGTGTTCAAACGTATGAAAGTGCCTGCAGCCCTGCGCCGATCTGGAAATCAGATTCACATTGATGCCAGGGAAATGTCGTGATTGAGACCACGTCAAGAATTGGGGTCATTTGTTCCTAGCCTGTTTTCGCAAATGGCCGTTTCCGTTCAAGCGCAGAGGAACATTTGTTCTCCTTTTTCTTGACGTGCTTCACTGGGCCCTGAGCCGGGCGATCTCGCGCTCGGCTATCTGTTCGATCTGGCGACGTTCGATGCCGATATCGCGCAGCTGACGGTCGGACAATTGCTCGAGTTCGTTCACCGCCCGGATACGGCCGACATGCCGGCCGATCCCGCTGAAAGCGCGCTTGAAGAGGGTGACGAGAAGCGGGTCACGGGTCTGGCGGAGGGGGAAGCTGGTGGAATTCGACATGGGGGCAACCTTTCAGATATTCTTGAAGTTAAGTGGCTGTCCAGTAGATATGCTATTGTAATTGCACGAACAAACGAGTAGTTTTCATTCCATCTGTTAGATATTTTTGAAGATTGGACAGCCATGCGCTTCCTCCCGGGGACCGGCTCGCTGAAGGTGTTCGAAGCCGCCGGCCGGCACCTCAACTTCACCCGCGCAGCCCAGGAGCTCAATGTCACGCCCGCCGCCGTCAGCCATCAGATCAAGGAATTCGAGGACCAGCTGGGCCAGCGCCTCATCGAGCGCACCAGCCGGTCGATGCGTCTTACGGAGGCCGGACAGATCCTGCATGCCGCCGTCAGCGAGGCGCTGGCCGGCCTCAACCGCGCCATGGGGCAGATGCACAAGGGCCGCGACCACACGCGGCTCAAGGTCAGCGCCTCGACGTCGGTCGCGGCCAAATGGCTGGTGCCGCGGCTCGATGACTATATGAAGCTCTATCCCGGCGTCGAGGTTCAGCTCGACGTCTCGGACCGGGTGCGCGATTTCGATCGCGACGACATCGACGCCGCGATCCGCTTCGGCAATGGGAACTATCCCGGCGCCCGCGCCGACCGCCTGTTCGAGAACACGATCTTCCCCGTCTGCAGCCCGGCGCTCTTGGCGTCGAAAGGGACGTTGAAGCATCCACGCGACCTGTTGCAGCACCGCCTGATCCATGTCGAATGGAGCGGGCAGGGGATCACCTGGCCCAATTGGCGCATGTGGATGCTGGCGGCGGGGGTCAGCGACTTCAACGAGGCGGGTGGCCTCTATCTCGACAATTCCGGCCTCGCTTTGCAGGCGGCGGTCGAGGGCCAGGGCGTGGCGCTCGGCGATTCCTCGCTCGTCTCCGACGATCTCGCCGCCGGGCGCCTGGTGCAGCCCTTCTCCCTCACCATCAAAGGGCCGCCGCAATTCGCCTATTACGTCATCTCGCCCATGGCGACACAGGACGATCCCCTGATCAAGTCCTTCAGGGAGTGGATCCTCGCGGAAGCGGCGAATACGCCGCTGGTGAAATGACGGCACCGGCAAGGGAAGGCAGGTCGCCGGCGATCTCGAGCAGGAGCTTGCGCCTGACGGCATCGGCGAAGGTGGCGCGCGTCTCGGCGGTGATCACGAAGCTGCCGGGCCCGCCGATGATCGTGTCGGCGAAGGCCTTTTCGAGGTCATAGCCGACCGGCCGGCCCGAGGTGCAATCGCGGCAGAGTATGGCCAGGCCGTTGATGACGATATCCTTGGCGAGCGCATTCATGCGGGCGAGGGCGACCGGAACGCCGCCCCAGCTATAGGCGCTGTCGCCCGAGAAATCGATGACCTTGCGGGTACCCGTGATCGCGTTGCCTTCGATCAGCGCCTCGGCGACGGCCAGCGCATTGCCGATGGCGTTGCGCCCTTGCGCCTTGCGGGGCGCGGCAGTGAGGGCTTCGGCGAAGGCCCTGGCGCTGTTCTCGCCGTCGATGATCGTCCAGCCCACCACGACGTCCTGGGAGCCGACGCTGCCCCATTCGACATAGGTGACGGCGATCTTCTGCACGGCGCCGCCGGTTATGGCGGCAAGCACGGCAGGATCGGTGATGGCGCCGGCATAACCGCCGCGCTGGAAGGCGATCTCGCTGTCGTCGATCGAGCCCGACGCATCGGCAAGGAGGACGAGCTCGAGATCGACATCCTCGGCACGCGCCGCGGCGGCGATCAGCAGGAAGAGGAAGACGATGGCAAGAGCTCTCATCGCCGCCACTATGAGGAGGCGCGCCGGGCGCGTCCAATCACACGGCGTTGAACAATCCGCCGTCGACGATGATGCTCTGGCCGGTGATGTAGCCGGCCTGGACCGAGCACAGGAAGGCGCAGATCTCGCCGATCTCGCCGGCTTCGCCGAAACGTCTCGCCGGCACCGTCGCCTTGCGCTGCGCCGCCATGTCGGCGTCGCTCTTGCCCTGCATCTTCGCCATGCGGCCCGTGGTGTGGCGCAGCCGGTCGGTGTCGAACATGCCCGGCAGGAGATGGTTCACGGTGATATTGTGCTGCGCCAGATCGCGCGCCGGACCCGCCATGAAGGCGACGAGGCCGGCGCGGGCGCCGGAGGAGAGGTCGAGGCCCAGGATCGGCATCTTCACCGATACCGAGGTGATGTTGACGATGCGGCCGAACTTCCGGCGCTGCATGGCGGGGAGGACGCGCTGGATGAGCTCGATCGGCGTCACCATGTTCTGGACCACGCCTGCCAGCAGGGCGTCGCGATCGATCTCGCGGAAATCCCGGCCCGGGGGCCCGCCATTGTTGTTGACCAGGATATCGGGCTCGGGCGCCGCGGCAATGAGGGCCTCCTGGCCCGCGGGCGTGCCGACGTCGGCGGCGACCGCGATGACGCTGGCGCCCGTGGCTTTGACGATCTCATCGCGTGCGGCGGCGAGCGTCTTTTCATCGCGGCCATTGATGACGACGGCGGCGCCTTCCCGCGCCAGCGACAGCGCGCAGGCCTTGCCCAATCCGCGGCTCGATGCGCAGACAATGGCGGTGCGCCCCTTCAATCCCAGATCCATTCGACACTCCAAACAAAAAACCCGGCTCGCGCCGGGTTTCTCGCATGATGCGATGGATCATTCAATCGGTCACGATTGCTGTCGCTCCGGCTGCTGGCGCTCCGCGATGAAGCGTTCGAACTCCTCGCGGTCGCGCGCCTCGCGCAGGCGGTCGAGATGCTCGGCGAAGGCGGCCTGCTCGGCTTCCAGCCGCCGCAAGGTCTCGGCCTTATAGGCGTCGAAGGCGGCGTTGCCGGACCCTTTGGGCGCGCTCCTGGTGCCGAAGGCCTCGCGCAGTCGGCGCGCGCCGTCATCGGCCAGCCTGTCGACGGGGCCTGCCCAGAGGACATAAGCGAGGGCCGAAAGGCCGAGCGGCCACCAGACGATGAAGCCCGCGACGACGGCGAGAATGCTGAGCGGCGTCCAGCGGCCATGGCGGGACTGCGACGATGTCATGGAACTCCTCCCTTCCAGTTGCACCGGCTGATATGGGGGGACCGCGAGCGCATTCAAGAGCGAAGCGGTGGCGCGACCCGCCGGAATGCTGTAAGGGCCGGCCCGCCATGACACACATTCCCAGCTTCGCTGATGTCCTCGAAGCCCGCGAGCGCCTTTCGGGCCATGCGGTCGTCACCCCCTTGATCGAGGTGCCCGCTCTCAATGCGCTCGCCAAGGGCCGGGTGCTCATCAAGGCGGAATGCCTGCAGCGCACCGGCTCGTTCAAGTTCCGCGGCGCGTGGAACTGCATATCGCGGCTCTCGGCGGCGACCGCCAAGGGTGGTGTCGTCGCCTATTCATCGGGCAATCACGCGCAAGGCGTTGCGGCCGCGGCGCAGATGATGAAGCTTCCAGCGCTCATCGTGATGCCTGAGGACACGCCGGAGATCAAGAAAGCCAACACCCGCTCCTACGGGGCGGAGATCGTGACCTATGACCGCGCGACGGAAGACCGCGAGGCGATCGCCAACCGGATCGCCGCCGAGCGCGGCGCCGTCATCGTGCCGCCGTTCGATCATCCGCAGATCATCGCCGGGCAGGGCACATCGGGCCTCGAAGCGATCGAGCAGGCGGCTTCCAGCGACGTCCGCCTCGATGCGGTGCTCATCCCGGTGAGCGGCGGCGGGCTGACCGCCGGCAATACGCTCGCTTTCACGGCCCAATCGCCCGCCACGCAGATCCATACGGTGGAGCCGGAAGGTTTCGACGATCACGCCCGCTCGCTCGAGAGCGGCAGGCGCGAGCACAATGCCAAGGCCTCGGGTTCGATCTGCGATGCGCTGCTGTCGCCGGCGCCGGGCGAGCTCACCTTCACGATCAATCAGCCGCGGCTGGCGCCGGGACTGGTGGTGAGCGAGGCGGAGGTGAAACGCGCCATGGCCTTCGCCTTCCAGCATCTCAAGCTGGTGATCGAGCCGGGCGGGGCTGTCGGCCTTGCGGCGGTCCTGGCCGGGAAAATCCCGACAGAAGGACGCAGCATCGCCGTCATCGCCTCCGGCGGCAATGTCGATCCGGGCCTGTTCGCGGACGTCCTGACAAACGGCCACTAGCCCGACAGCGGTATATCCAGGGGATCATCCTTGCCGCGGCGGATCACCACGATGCGCGGCTTGCCCTGAGCGGGAGCCGCTTCCGCCTCCGACGGCCCGACGGCCGCATCGATCGTCTTGGGCGTGGGCGCGAAGAGATCCTCATCGCGCGAGAAATAGGGCATCTGGCGCTGCGCCAGGGGATCGTCCTCCGCCTTCCCGGAAAAGCCGGTCAAGGCCTCGTCGATATGGCTGAGCAGACCCATTGCCTTGGCGATGCGCTCGCTCAGGATTTCCTGCGACCAGGACAGCGTTTCGAGCGAGCGGGCATTCGCCTCGACCGCCTCGGCGTGCTCCTCATCCGCCGTCGAGGCCTTGAGGCCGCCGGCAATGACGCGCAGGCTGATCGACCGCTTGGCGATCTCGCTGGTCGCCGTCCGGGCATCGGCCGTGATGCGGTCATATAGTCCGGCATCGGCGGAGAGATAGCCGCCATCGGGCAGGCGGTCATTGTGCGCGGACGCAATTTCCGACCGCGCCGACTTGATCGCCGAGGCAAGCTCCTCGATTTCGGGTGGCGGCTTCGGGACGGTTGCCGCAACGTTTTCCAGCTTTTTCAGGGCGTCGAGCAACATCATCGTGTCGGCGGCACGATTGCGGCGCGCATATTCCGCCAGGAACCAGCGCCCGCGCGCCGACTCCATGACGGCACTCTCCAGCGCGTCATACTGCTCGCGTGGAAAAGTGACCGCGCCAGGATCCTGACCGGGCGAATTCATTCCAACTACTCCAACTGGTACTTACTCACTCACTGGGTCGCCCCGGGATTATTCTGGAAACTGGTTAGCGTTTGGTTTAGAGGCTGCGGTTCGATCTCCTCTGTTCTCCGATGCAGCCTCAGGCTCTCAATTTCCGCCTCTGCTTCTTCATGTCCTTCCTGTTCCTGGGCTTGGGCGTGCAATTGCCGTTCCTGCCGCTGTGGCTGGCCGATCGCGGCCTGACGACGGGAGAGATCGCCGCCGTCCTCTCGGGCCAGATCCTCATCCGCGCGCTCGGCGCGCCGCTCGGCACGTTCCTCGCCGACCGCTACAACCGGCCGGTTCCGCTCATCCGGCTGCTGCCGCTGCTGTGCGGGGCGAGCTATCTGGCCTTGAGCTTCATGCAAGGCTTCGAGGCGATCCTGCTGGTCGCGGTGCTGGCGGCCGTGTTCCTGTCGCCGGTCGGCCCCATCGCCGAGAACTTCGCCATGGTGGAGAGCGCCAAGGCCGGGCTCGACTACGGACGGCAAAGGCTGTGGGCATCGGTCAGCTTCATCGTCGGCACGCTCGTATCAGGCTTCGCGCTCGAGATCATGGCGACCAGCACCGCGGTCGTCCTGATCGCGGTGAGCTATGCGGCGCTGGGCCTCGCCGCCTTCGCCCTTCCGGACGTGAAGCCCAAGGCCATCGCGGGCGAGGCCGTCACGCGGGCCGGCCCCGGCGACGTACTGCGGCTCTTCCGGTCGCGGGTGTTCGTCATCTTCCTGATCGCCGTCAGCCTCGCCCAGGCGAGCCATGCGATGCTCTATGGCTTCGGATCGCTGCATTGGGAGCAGCTCGGGCTGTCCAAGGCGATGATCGGAATCCTGTGGGGCATCGGGGTCTCGGCCGAGATCGTGTTCTTTTTCTTCTCCGGCCGGTTCGTTCCCCGCTTCGCGCCGATCCTGCTCATCCTGATTGGCTGCCTCCTGGGCGTGTTGCGGTGGACGGTCACCGCCCTCGATCCGCATCTGTGGCTGCTCGTGCCGCTGCAGGCGCTCCATGCCGCGACCTTCGCGCTCACCCATTTCGGCACGCTGCATTACCTCATGCAGAACGTGCCCGGCAGCTTGCGCAACTCGGCCCAGGGACTTTACACCGCCTGTTCAGCCGGACTCTTCCTTATGCTGGCGACCGCAGCGGTCGGGCCGCTCTTCGACGCCTATGCCGGGCGCGCCTATCTCGCCATGGCGGCGATGTCGCTCGTCGCGGCCGGGCTCGCCGTCCTCGTTCCGCGGCTCAGCCCCAAAGCGCCGGCGGCGGGGGATGCATGAGACTTCCCGCGAAGCTTATTCCCGGCACGCGATCCTCCTTGAGCAGCAAAGGACCGTCGAGATCAACGAAGCTCGCATATTGGGCGAGCAGCATGGCCGGCGCCATGGCGAGCGACGTCGCCAGCATGCACCCGACCATGATCTTGAGGTTGTTCTCACGCGCGGCGCGCGCCAGCTCCAAGGCGCCAGTCAGGCCGCCGGTCTTGTCGAGCTTGATATTGATCGCGTCATACTTGCCGATCAGCTGCTTGAGTCCAGAAACGTCATGGGCCGATTCATCGGCACAGATCACGACTTCCCGGGCGAGGCCGCGCAGCGTGTCGTCGGCCGAGGCGGGCAGCGGCTGCTCGACCAGCTCGACGCCGACCTTGCCGCAGGCCTGCAGCATGCGCGGCAGCACCGCTTCGCTCCAGCCTTCATTGGCATCGACGATCAGGCGCGCCTGCGGCGCGGCGGCGCGGATGGCGTAGAGGCGCTCTTCATCGCCCTCGCGGCCGAGCTTGAGCTTGAGAAGGGGGCGGTCGGCGGCGTCCGCCGCAGCTTTGGCCATCGCCTCCGGTGTGTCGAGACTCAGCGTATAGGCCGTGACGACGGGCCTGGGCTCGGAAAGCCCGGCGAGCTGCCAGACCGGCTTGCGCGCGCGCTTGGCCTTCAGGTTCCACATGGCGCAATCGAGCGCATTCTGCGCGGCTCTGGGGCCGATCTGGCGCCTGATATGGTCCTGCGGCATGCCGCGTTCGATGTATTCGCGCTTGGCCTCCAGCGCCTCGATCACCTGCGGCACCGTTTCGTCATAGCGCGGATAGGGCACGCATTCGCCACGGCCGAAATCCCCATTCTCGTCGGTCAGGGTAACGACGACGACATCGGCGGCGGTCTTCGAGCCGCGCGAAATGGTGAAGGAGCCGGCGATCGGCCAGCTCTCATGAGCGATTTCGAGCAGGACCCGCATCAGGCGTGATAGCGTTTCTGCAGGAGGTCGATGATGGGACCGGTGCCGGTGCGGATCGGGTCGACGCAGGGCAGGCCATGATCCTTGCCGGTGCGCTCGAGCAGCGCCAGCGCATCCTTCTCGTCCAGATTCTCGGTGTTGATGGCGATGCCGCAGCACGCGATCTCGGGGTTGGTCAGGCGGCCTTCGACGATGGTCCGGTCGATGACCTCGGCGATCGAGGGCAGGGGATGCTCGACGCCGCGCATCTTGGTGCGGGTCGGCTCATGGCAGACGACGAAAGCGTCGGGCTGCGCGCCGTGGAGCAGGCCCAGGGTCACGCCGGCGAAGGAGGGATGGAACAGCGAGCCCTGGCCTTCGACGACATCCCAGTGATCGGGATCGTTGGCCGGGCTCAGCCATTCGGCGGCACCGGCAATGAAATCGGCGATGACGGCGTCAAGCGCTACGCCGCGGCCCGAGATCAGGACGCCGGTCTGGCCGGTGGCGCGGAAATCGGACTTCATGCCGCGGGCGCGCATTTCCCTGTCGATGGCGAGCGTCGTGTATTTCTTGCCGACCGAGCAGTCGGTGCCGACCGCCAGAAGGCGTAGGCCCGGCCGCTTGGCGCCCTTGCCGGTGGCGAAGGTCATGTCGGTGTAGCGCACATCATGGAGCTTGCGGCCGTTGCGGTCGGCGGCCGCGGCGATCTCCGGTATCGACCGCAGGCGCTTGTGGAGCCCGGTCGCGACATCGAGGCCCTGGTCGAGCGCCTCGACGATCCGGCTCACCCAATGATCGGGGAGCACGCCGCCGGCATTGACGACGCCGACGACCATGGTCTTGGCGCCCTTGGCCCTGGCTTCGGCGATGGTGAGGTCGGGAATGCCGCAATCGGCCTTGCAGCCCGCGAGGCGCAATTGACCGACGCACCAGTCGGGCCGCCAGTCGACGACGCCTTGCGCGGTTTTGGCCGCAAGCTGGTCTTTCACATCTCCCAGGAACAGGAGATAGGGCTTGGCAATATCCATGAACGACTACCTGTTATTGCGGGCTGATCCGCCCCGAGGCTTGTGCCAGCAGCAGGTAGAGCTTTCCGGATTGCGACGCAAGAGAGGCGTCGACCAGCTGGTCACCCTGCGGCGTCTCCGCGAAGGTGTCGAGCACCTTTTCGAACAGGCGCATATAGGCGTCGATCCGGCCGCGCACCAGCCGTTCCGCCTTGTAGCGGCGCTCGATGAGCCGGGGCAGGCGGGCACCGCGGTTCTCCAGGAGATGGTGGGTATAGACGTCGTCCTCGCCGGCCGTGAACCGCTTTTCGAGGTCGCGCGGCAGCTCGGAATCGATCGCCTCGGTGATGTCACGGGCGGCGCCGTTGAGCTTGCGCAGCAACGTCTCGGCCTCGCGCGTCAGGCTGCGCGAAAGCTGGAGCTTCGGCTTGGCCTCGCCGCCATTGGCGGGCTTGGCCAGGGCGTCGCTCGGACGGCGCGGCTTGGGCGCAGGCTCGTCCTCGACACGGCCGCGCAATGGGACTTTCGGCCCGTCATCGCTCCGTACAGCTTGTTTCTCGGCGCCTGAGGTCCTGGGAGGCGGAGCGTCGGACCCGGCGCCTGCTATTTTCCCGCGCCGGACCCTCGTCCGGACGGCATGTAGATGCCTGGCCCTGAGAGATCGAGGGCGCTCGACTGCCGCTTGACCACATCGGCGAGCGCGTTGAGCGCCGAGATCTGGTCGGCCACGACCTGGCGCATGGCGTCCGCATTGGCACGCGTCTCGTCCGGCAGGTCGAAGATGGCGCGCTTCAGCTCGTTGCGGGCGAACTCGATGTCCTTGACGACCTGCTGGGCGGTGACGCGCATGTCCTGCGCCGTCTGCTGGAAGCCCGATGCGGTCTCGGCCATCATCTGGTTCATCGAGCCGACGGCGCGCTCATGCTGCTCGCGCATGACGCGGGCGGCATTGGATATCTGCGAGTCGGACGAGGCCTCGAGCTTGCGGATCTCCTTTTCCAGGTTCGAGGCGACCTGGGTCGTGTTCTCGGAGATGAACTTGCCGACCTCGGCGGAGCGCCGTTCGGCCGAGCTCAGGGATTCCTCGATGAGCGCCATGTAGTTGCGCATCATCGCGTCGACATCCTGGGCGCGCTTGCCGAGGCTGTCGACCAGGCCGCCCAAAGTGTCCTCGCGGCTGGTCAGCATGTGCTCCATGTCGGTATTGAACTTGTCGAGCGAGCGCTGGACGACGCCCGACACGTCCTCGAGGCGCTCGGAGATGCGGCTGCCGGCGGTCTCGAGCTTGCCGGTGAACTGCAGGCTGATGCCTTCGAGCCGTTCGTCGATGGCCTCGGCCGTGCTCGACAGCTGATTGGCGAGGAAGGCATTGGCCGTCTCCAAGTGCTTGGAGAACTTGCTGCCGGCCTCTTCCAGCTTCTTGGTCGAGCCGACGGAGCTGCGCTCGAGATCGCGAGCGGCCCGGTCGATATGATCGATCAGGAGACCCGACTGCTGCTCGAACTGGCCGGAGATCTGCAAAGTCGTCTGGCCAAGCCCTTCGGAGAAGGCGTCCGACGCCTTGCCGAGATTGGTGATGATGTTGGTGCTCGCGGTGTCGAGCGTCTGGGCGAAGGAGAGGCTGGCGCCTTCCATGCGGCCCGACACGTCGGTGGTGATCTTGTCGAGAAGATCGGTCGCGACATCGAAGCGCTCGCCGAGGTCGCGCACCGTGTTGTCGATGCGCGTGAACATCGAGTTGCCGGCCCGGTCGAGCCGGTCGGCGACCTCGGCGGCGGTGAGCTCGAGCCGCTCGGTCATGGTGTTGCGGGTCGAGTCGAGCTGCTCGAAGATACGTGTCGACGTGCCCTCGAGCTGTGCCGTCATCTGGGTCGAGGTCTCGCTCAGCTGGTTGCCGAGGAGGCCTGAGGCGCTGTCGAGCTGGGTGAAGAGCTGTGTCGAGGTGCTTTCGAGCTGGCTGGTCAGCCGGTCCGAGGTCTCGATGAGCTGCGAGCCCAGGTCCTCCGAGGTACGGTTGAGCTGCGAGAACAGCTGCGCCGCGGTGCTTTCGAGCTGCGAGGTCAGGCGGCCCGACGTCTCGTCGAGCTGCGAGGTGAGGAGGGTGGAGGTGTCGTGCAGGTCCTTGGCCAGATCGCCGGCAACCCGTCCGACGCTCGAAGTCATGAGGTTCGCCGTGCCGCTGATCTGATCGGTGATGCGGTTGGTCGTCTCCTCGAGCTGGGTGGTGAGCTGGCCAGAGGTGTTCTCGAGCCGGCCGAAGAGCTGCTGGGTGGTCTGCTCGAGCTGGGAGGAAATGTCGCCCGACGACCGTTCCAGCCGGCCGAACAGCTGATGGGTGGTCTCCTCGAGCCGGCCGGTCATCTGCGATGAAGCGTTCTCCAACAGGTTGAAGACGTCGTCGCGGGCGCGGTTGACATTCTGCATGAAGTCGCCGGAGACGCCGATGAGCTTCTCGGTGACGATGCCGCCGACGCCCTCGATGTTCTGCGAGACGGCGAGGCCCGAATCCTGAAGCTGCCGCGTGACGATCTCGGAGGTCTCGCGGATATGCGAAGTGATCGCCGAGCTGGTCGAGGCGACGAGGTCGGTGACCGACGAGCCGGTCGTCTGCAGTTCCGAGGTTATCCCTGCGGCCGTGTCGCGCAGGCGCGCATAGACGCCGTTGGTGGTCTCGTCGATCTTGCCGGTGATGGCGGTCGCCGTGGCGCCCATGTGGCCGAACAGCCGCTCGGCCGCCTCCTCGATGCGGGTCTCCATCTGCTGCGACGAGTCGCCGATGACGCTGGCCAGCCGGTTGGCGGAGTCGTCGAGCTTCGAGGTGACGAGCGCCGTCTGGTCGCCCAGCACGTTGAAGAAGCGGGTGGTGGTGTCCTCAACCTTGCCGGTGATCTCGCTGCCGGCCACGTTGAGCTGGTTGAGGATGCCCGATGCCGCCTGGTCCATGCTGGCGACGAGCTGCGAGCTCGTCACGTTGAGATGGCCGACGACGCGGCCGGACGTCTCGTCGACGCGGTTGATCAGCTTGTCGCTGGCGGAAGCGATCGTCGAGGCGGCGAGATCGGTCGAGGCGCTGAGGCGCTCGACCAGCGCATGGCTGTTCTCCTCGATGCCGACATGGATATGCTGGGCCGCCTCGTCGAGCTTGGCGAACAGGCGGCTGGTCGATTCCTCCATGCGGCCGGTGATGTGGAGACCGGCCTCGTCGACATAGTTCGAAAGCCCGGCGCGCACGCGCTCGAAGCGCTCGACATAGGTCTTGATGGACGTGTCGAGGCTCTCGCTCATGCCGATCCGGCCGGATTCCATGAGCCGCGAGGCCTCGTCGAGCTTGGCGAGGAGGGCGCCGGTCTGATCGTCGACGCGGCCGGCAATCTCGCCGCCCGCCTGATCGACGTAGGTCGATAGATCGATGCGGGCGCGGTCGACCTGGTCGACATAGTTCTTGATGATGCTTTCGAGCCCGTCGGTCATTCCGGTGCGGCTGGTCTCGACCAGGCGGATCAGCTCGGCGCTGGACGTGCTGATGGCATCGGACGCCGACGTGGTCGACGCGGTCAGGCGTTCGACCAGGACATTGCTGTTCTCCTCGATGCCGACATGGATGCTCTGCGCGGCGTCGTCGAGCTTGGCGAACAAGCGGTTGGTCGAGTCCTCCAGGCGGCCGGCGAAATGGACGCCCGCCTGATCGACATAGGCCGTGAGCCCGCTGCGCACGCGCTCGAAGTGCTCGACATAGTTCTTGACCGTGGTTTCGAGATTCTCGGTCATGCTGAGCCGGCCGCCTTCCAGCGTGCGCGAGGCCTCGTCGAGCTTGGCGAGGAGGGCGCCGGTGGAGTCGTCGACCCGGCCGGCGATCTCGCTGCCGGCCTGATCGACATAGGTCGACAGATCGATGCGGGCGCGGTCGACCTGGTCGACATAGTTCTTGATGATGCTCTCGAGCCCGTCGGTCATGCCGGCGCGGCTGGTCTCGACCAGGCGGATCAGCTCGGCGCTGGACGTGCCGATGGCGTTGGCGGCCGCCGCGGTCGAGGTGTTCAACCGCTCGACCAGGACGTTGCTGTTCTCCTCGATGCCGACATGGATGGCGCGGGCGGCCTCGTCGAGCTTGGTGAACAGGCGGCTGGTCGAGTCGTCGACCCGGCCGGCGATCTCGTTGCCGGCCTCGTCGACATAGACGGCGAGACCATTGCGGGCCCGGTCGACCTGCTCGACATAGTTCTTGATGATGTCCTCGAGCCCGTCGGTCATGCCGGCGCGGCTGGTCTCGACCAGAGTGATGAGCTTGGCGCTCGATTCGCCGATGGCGTTGGCAGCGGCGGAGGTGGAGGCGGTGAGCCGCTCCACCATCACAGTGCTGTTCTCCTCGATGCCG
>JBFWNN010000095.1:0-18213 GCA_050251035.1 Parvibaculaceae bacterium | reverse complement strand
GCACCTGCTCGTCGGGCGGCCGCGCCCTGCCGCTCGAATGCGTCCTCGAGCAGCGTGCTTTCGTGCGCGAGACCCGTCAGCTCGTCGGGCTGATCACCATCCGGGTTCCCGCCGACACCAAGAAGCCCGTGGCCATGATCCAGGCGCCGCTCGGCCTCTTCCTCCCGGCCGGGATCACCGTCGATGTCGATGGCGACATGGCGCAGAACTATCCGCTGCAGACCTGCAACGCAAATGGCTGCTATGCCGGCTTCCCCATCACCGACCAGCTGCTGACCCGCATGTTCAATGGCGGCAAGCTGAATATCATCTTCCAATATCTGGATAAAAAGCCCTTCACGCTGCCGATGTCGCTCACCGGTTTCACCGAAGCCTATGGTCGGATCAAGTGATTGCGCCGGAAGAATAAGGCTTTTAAGCCTAAATCGGAACGGCAGTTCTTGTGGCGGAATTGCTACAGTATGAAGGAATCTTGTTAAGCCAGAGAATGTTGCGCCATTGCACGGCGCTGGCTTCGGCCTTTCTCTTCGGTGGAAGCGGCGTCAAGGAAAGCGACATGGTCATCGCGGGCAACCTGCAGAAGATCTTTCCCGGCATGGACGTGAGTCCGCAAGCGGTGCAATGACCGAGGCCGTGGCCGCACTGCCTGTCACGATCACGGAATAGCGATTACAAGAATGTAATGATCGGCCCCGCCGGCCCTTCCGCAACTTGCACGATCACGGCGGTTTGATCGGCGCCGACGCGCGGATCGCGCTACATGTGCAGCCGGGACGGACCCAGCCATTTGTAAGCGCGCTCCCTGAACTGGCTGCGCGCTGATCTTATCTCCGCGCCATGCTCGTCGACCCACCGCATCAGTCCAGTCACCTGCGCGACAAACATGACGCCGAGCGGCGTCAGGCTGTACAGCGTGCGCGACGGGAATGTTTCAGAATGTTTCCGCAGAGCGAGTCCATTTCTGATCAATTCGCGCAGCGAGAGGGCGAGCTTCCGTTGCGAAATTCCGTCGATGGACTGGCGAAGCTCGTCCAATCCCGCTGAACCCTCATGCAGACGAAGCGTAACTTTCAACGTGAGAGCGTCGCCGACGTGATCGAGAAGTTCGCGCGCGATGACACGCGTTTCGGAATCGTCGCTCATCACTTCGCGGCTGATCAGCTTTGCTTCTTTTGCCATTGTGAGCATCGCGTCGTTTCCTTATATGCGTAAGCTCAGAGGGTATAAGACATGAAACTTCCTGCACAAGAAGAGACATCGATGTCACTAAGGCGCCTCACGGTTAGTGACGAGAAGTGCGTGATCGTGCGTGAGATTCTTTCCCGCCTCGGCGACAGATGGAGCGTACGCGTCGTCTATCAAGCCGCCGGAGCGCCGATCCGCTTCAGCGATCTCAAGCGCAAGATCGATCGAGTGTCGCCTATTTCCTCACGCGTTCTCACGCGCACGCTGAAGCAGCTCGAGCGCGACGGCCTGATCTACCGCCAGGTCTATCCGATCATTCCACCGCGCGTCGAATACAGCCTCACGCGTCTCGGCGAGCGTTTTCTTTCTCTCGCCAATGAAGTCATCGACTGGACGCTCGAGAATCAGGACGACTTCGAAACGGCGCGTCGCGAATTCGAGGCGCAAGCCACACGCCAGTAGCGAAAAGGTCGTCGATGAACTTTCGTTACGCAACGAAAGACGTAAAGCTGGATTACCGCGCGGCATAAGCGGCCCGCAGGTCAGCAAGTGACATGGATGTAACTGTAAGTCGGCTGTGCAGACCGCCAACTTCATGTCGTTTGCCGCGCGACATTCGCGCTTTCCGCGGTCGCTAGGCGAAAAACACCGGCGCATATCTGTCTGCGAGTAACCTAGATGTTCCTGTTGCATAAAACCCGCAACGAAAATTAATCGCGCTCGTCAGCGGGCGGAGTGATTGTAATCCAATTCGTCGAAGGTAAGTATGCGTCGATCTCGATTCACCGCGTGGGGGGTTGAGTGGGCTCCGAAGGGGCATTTGGTAGTGATATCGCAACACAGTGAGCTTCACTGTTTTGAGGGAGAACAATAATGAAGATGATGAAGTGGGCACTTCTGGGCGGTGCGGCTCTCGCCGTAACGGCTACGGCTGCCCGCGCTGACGACCTGTCTGATCTCAAGACACAGATCGAAGCGCTGCAAACCAGGGTATCGCAGCTCGAGGCTCAGCCGCAGGCGTCGATGCCGTCGGGCTACAGCCTGCTGACCTTCCGCGACGGTCAGGGCACATACGAAAACTTCGCGGGTGTGCGCGCCGAGGATCGTATTCGGGACGACTCGGGCTTCACGCTCTCGGTCATGCCGACGGCTGATGCGGCTCCGGCCGCCGAAGTGTCGGTGTCGGGTGAGATCCGCACGGCGTTGATCTACCAGGATGTCGGCATCGACGGCGGTGGTGGCGACGACCATGTCGACCTCAACGTCCGCGGCCGTATCTTCATCCGCGGCAAGGCGGACACGGCGGTCGGCGAAGTCGGCGGCTACTTCCGTCTCGAAGCGCAAGGTGGCGGCCTCTTCAGCTCGAACGACTACAGCGAATCGACCACCATGGACAAAGCCTATGGCTGGTGGAAGTTCGCCCCGGCCTGGGAACTGATGGCCGGTGTCAACGACATGACCGCCTCTCTGCAGGTCGGTTGGGACTGGATGGCGGCGACGGGTCCCGTCGCATCCTTCGGTCCGTCGCAGCTGACCAGCAACGAGCAGATGCGGTTGACCTATTCGAGCGGCCCGCTGTCCTTCGCGATCGCGCTCGAAGATGCGGATAACATCACCGGCTCTTCGCTGGTCGCGGTCGACCTCGACGGTGATGCAGATTTCACCGATCCGGGTGATGTCCTGGCGCTCGTCGACGGAACTACCACCGACAAGTCCGACATTCCGAATATCCAGGCTTACTTGATGTATTCGAGCGATGCCTTCACGGCGCAGCTGGTCGGCCTGTATCAGGACGACGAGTTCGGCTCGGATGACTGGGCCATCGGTGGTGGTGCCAATCTCGGCATCGCCGACTCCTTCACGCTCACGGCGGCTGCCGTGGTCGGCGAAGGCACGAGCGGTTATGCCAACAACCTGGGGCCGATCACCACGGACGAAGAGTTCTGGGCGGCGTCGGTCGGCTTGCTCGTCAACATCTCCGAAGACACCCGCCTCGAGCTTGGTGCGGGCTACGAAGACTATGACCTCGCGGGCGAAGCTCTCGGCTTCGGCGGCGGCATCTACTGGGATCCGGTCAGCCAGCTCACGCTGGGTGTCGGCGCCACCTACGTCGACTATAAGAACGTCGGCGAGTTCACTGTGGCCGATATCGATCCGGTGACGGCCGGCACTCAGCCGGGTGTCGTGCTGGCAGAAGAGGACAGCGACGATCTCCAGATCTTCTTCGGCACCTGGTTCCGCTTCCCGTAAAACAGAATGGATTGAGCCTGGCGTGGGTTGTTCCCACTTCTCTACGCCAGGTCCGATCCCCTTACAGGGAGCTCCTGCTGCAAGCCTGCAGCGGGAGCTTCTTTTTTGGATGGCAACGGATTGCACTCTAGCCGAAACTCATGATCTGTCAGCAGACGCCCTGTCCGGGCGTTACGAGAGCGGCAGGGACCGGATACGGCCGTGCATGAAGTCGTGCGTCGTGAGGAGGAGATGCTCCATCGCGGCGCCTGCCGCTTCACCATCGCGCCTGGCGATGGCCTCGTAGACCGCCTGGTGCATCGGCAGGAAGACCTGAAAGGATTCGGCCGAGATGCGATGCGCCGTGTCGAGGCCGACGGCAATCAGACTGCCCATCTGGAGCAGCAAGGCATTGTGGCTCGCAGCGAGGATCGAGCGGTGAAACAGGAGGTCGGCCGCGACGCCTGAGCGGTCGCCGGCTGACGCCTGGCTCATGCGCGCGAAGGCCTCCGCGATGGCTGTAATCTCCCGGTGGGTGCCGCGCCGCGCCGCGAGGCGGGCGGCGGAGGGCTCGATCATCCGGCGGATCTCGAACAGCTCGCCATAGAACTGCTGGGCCGGCATCGTCCGGTAGCGCCAGTTCAAGACTTCGGCGTCGAGCAGATTCCAATTGAAGGGCTCGAGAACGCGGATGCCGGTGCGGGTCTGCGAGGCGAGAAGGCCGCGCGCGGCGAGCGCCTTGACAGCCTCACGAATGACCGAGCGGCTGGCGCCGAACTCCACCGCGAGATCGGCCTCTTTGGGAAAAGGCGTGGCGGGACCAAACTCGCCCTTGACGATGCGAGCTCCCAGGCTTTCGACCACATAAGCGAAAAGATTGCGTTTCGGGTCGCGCCGGCCGGAGGCTCTGCGGTCGTGCTGCGGCATTGGAGAGGGTTCCAGGCGGGCTTGACAATCGTCGGCATATTATCTGATAATATGATAAAAGAAAACGATCTTGTGGACAGGGGTGAACGGTCAGGTGCGGTCGATCGCAGGACAAGCGCCGGTTTCGGCTGAAGCAGAGGCAAGACGCCCCGCGGCGGCGGTCCTCGCGATGCGCGGCGTCAGCAAGAGCTTTCCCGGCGTCCTAGCCCTCGCGGAGGTCGATCTCGAGGTCAGAAGCGGCGAAGTGCTGGGCCTCGTCGGCGAGAACGGCGCCGGTAAATCCACCCTCATCAAGATCCTGTCCGGCGCCCATCATGCCGATGCGGGCGAGATCGTCATCGCCGGCGAAAGGGTGCAACAGCCGACGCCGGCGCAGATGCTCGAACGCGGTATCTCGGTCATCTATCAGGAGACCATGCTGGCGCCGCATCTGAGCGTGGCGGAGAATATGTGGCTCGGCCGGATGCCCAGAGGGCGGGCAGGACTCATCGACTGGCGCCGGACCATGCGGCAAAGCCGCGACGTGCTGGCGCGCCTCGGCTTCTCCCTCGACCCCAGGGCCAGAGTGGGCGGCCTGAGCGTCGCGCAGCGCCAGATGACCGAGATCGCGGGCGCCCTGTCGCGCAATGCGAGGCTGGTCGTCCTCGACGAGCCCTCGGCGGTGCTTGGCGCAAAGGAACTGGAGAAGCTCTTTCAGATCATCCGCCGCCTCGCTTCCGAAGGTGTGGCCTTCATCTATATCTCGCACCGGCTCGCGGAAGTGTTCGAGATCTGCAGCCGGGTCACGGTGTTGCGCGACGGCCGCGTTGTCGGCGGCGGTGCCACGGCGGCACTCGACAGCCAGGACCTCATCGCCATGATGGTCGGGCGCAAGATCGAGGATATCTATCCCGAGCGTCGGCGCAAGCCAGGCCCGGTCGCGCTCGCGACCACGGGCCTCACCCGCGCCAGCGTCCTGCATGATGTCAGCCTCGAGGTGCGCGCGGGTGAGATCCTCGGCATTTGCGGCCTTGCCGGCTCAGGACGCTCCGAGGTGCTGCGCGCCCTGGTCGGTGCCGACCGCAGCGCCCAGCGGGATTACCGGCTGCTCGACCGTACGCGGCGCCCGCTGAGCCCGCGGCGCTCCATCGCCCAGGGCCTCTATTTCCTGCCCGAGGACCGCAAGGCCGAAGGTTGCTTCCTGTCGCAGGACGTCGCGTTCAACATCACCATATCGAGCCTCGCCCGGATCATGCGCAAGGGCCTGCTGAGCCGGCGTCGCGAGGAAGACGCTGCCCGATCGCTCATCGAGCGCCTGCGCATCCGCACGCGTAGCCCGCGCGAGAGGATCAGCCAGCTCTCCGGCGGCAACCAGCAGAAATGTTTGATCGCCCGCGGCCTCAACGCCCAATGCCGCGTCCTCCTGATCGACGAGCCGACGCGCGGCGTCGATGTCGGCGCCAAGCGCGAGATCTATCAGCTCATGGCTAGGCTCGCCGACGAGGAAGGTGTCGCCATCGTCATGGTCTCCTCCGAGCTGCCGGAGATCCTCGGCCTCAGCGACCGCATCCTGGTGATGCGAACCGGGCGCGTCGTCGCGTGCTTCGGGCGCGCGGAGGCTTCCGAGGAAGTGTTGATGCGTGCCGCGCTCGGCGTGAATGACGCGCCACGAGAGGGGGCGGCGGCATGACCGAGAAGCTCGAGCGGCAAGCTACCGGCGGCGTGGAGCTCGGCCTCGTGCAGCTCAAGCGTCTCGGCCGGCTGCGCGCCTCCGGCCTCATCTGGGTGCTCCTCATCATGTGCGCCGTCGCGGCGCTGATCTCGGACGCGTTCCTCAACCCGTTCAACATCATCAACGTGCTGCGCCAGATCGCGCTGTTCGGCATCGTCTCGGTCGGCATGACCTTCGTCATCCTCACCGCCGGCATCGACCTGTCGGTCGGCTCGATCGTCGCCGTGGTCGCGGTGACGGCGGCGATGCTGCTCGACAGCGGCCTGCCCATACCGCTGGTCGTCATCCTGGGCCTCGCGATAGGATCGCTCATGGGTGCCGTCAACGGCGCCGGGATCACGCTCGGCGGCATCCCGCCCTTCATCATGACGCTCGGCACCATGGTCATGGGACGCGGCCTCGCCATGACGATCTCCGACGGCCATCCGATTCATTTCCGGGCCGTCGCCGAGCAATTCTCCTGGCTCGGGCAGGGGCATGTCCTGGGATTGCCTGTGCCGGTCTGGGTGTTCGCGGGCATAGCCCTCCTGGCGGCGGGCGCACTGCGCTTCACCGCCTTCGGCCGTAACGTCTATGCGGTCGGCAGCAATCCGGAAGCGGCCCGCCTCGCCGGGATCGACGTCAAGCGCACGGTCTTCTTCGTTTATCTGATCAGCGGCTTCCTGTCGGGGCTGACGGCGCTCATCTTCATCTCACGGCTCACCGTCGGCGAGCCGGTCGCCGGCGTCGGCCTCGAGCTCGAAGCCATCGCCATTACCGTCATTGGCGGCACCAGCCTGTTCGGCGGCGAAGGCCGGATCAGCGGCACCATACTGGGTGCGGCGATCGTGGCCGTGCTCGCCAATATCCTCAATCTGTTTGGCGTCTCGCCCTTCACCCAGCAGATCGTCAAGGGCGCCATCATCGTCGCCGCCGTGCTTTTCGAGATCATCAGGAGACGCAGCCATTCCGCGCCATAGGCCGCGGATGAACGACCGCCGGCGGGCAATCATGCCCACCGGGGCGATGAACGGGAGGTAGCCATGAAAGGAAAGTCGAAAGCCAGCACATGGGTCTTCGCAGCGGCATTCGTCATGGGTGCAGGTGTCGCGGCAACCCAGGCCGGTGGCGACAAGCTGAAGATCGGCTTCTCGCAGGGCACGATGGAAAGCTCCTGGCGGGTCAATATGGTCGAGGGCAACCGCAAATATGCCGAAGCCAACCTGCCGGATGTCGAGCTTCTCGTCACCAATGGCGAGAACAATGCGTCGAAGCAGGTCGCCGATGTCGAGAGCCTGCTGGCGCAGGGCGTCAAGACGCTGATCATCAGCCCGGTGACCGCCGATGCGCTGACCCCGGTGGTGAAGCAGGCCATGGAGGCCGGCATACCGGTCGTCACCCTCGATCGCAAGGTCAATACCGACGTGACGCTCCATATCGGCGCCGACAACAAGCTGATCGGCAAGTCGGCCGGCAGCTATGTGTGCAAGGCGCTGAATGGCAAGGGCAATGTGGTCGAGATCCAGGGCACCGCGGGCGCCTCCGCCACCGTCGACCGTCACGACCTGTTCGTCGAGACGATCGGCAAGGAGTGTCCCGATGTGAAGATCGTCGCGAGTCAGGTCGCCAATTATGTGCGCGAGCCCGCGATCAAGTTCATGGAGGACACGCTGCAGCGCTTCAAGGACGGCGAGGTCCAGCTCGTCTATGCTCATAATGACGACATGGCGCTGGGCGCAGTGACGGCGCTGGAGGCGGTGAACCGCCAGAAGGGCGTCATGGTCGTCGGCATCGACGGCGAGAATGCCGCCTATGACGCGATCAAGGCCGGCAAGATGGTGGCCACCTTCACCTATCACTTCGTGGCGCCGGAAGGCGTGCAATATGGCTACAAGATCGCCAAGGGCGAGAAGCTCGACAAGGAAATCGTGCTGCCCACCCATCAGGTCGATGCCAGCAATGTCGATCAGTTCCTCGGCAAAGGGTTCTGATCGATCGGCAACCCCCGGATACTCCCTTCCGGGGGTTGCATTTCAAATTATCATATTAAATTATTATTATAACGGAGATCGACCAGGATGATGCGCATCGAGGAGCTCGATACGCCGGCCGTCGTGATATTCCTCGACCGGCTGCAGCGCAATATCGAGCGGGTGCAGGGGCTGATCGCCCGGCAGGGCATCGCGAACCGGCCGCACATCAAGACGCACAAGATCCCGGCGATCGCCGGCATGCAGCTGACGGCCGGCGCCGTTGGCCTTACCTGCCAGAAGCTCGGCGAGGCCGAAGTGTTCATCGACGCCGGCATATGCGAGGACTATCTCCTCACCTACAACATCATCGGCGAACGCAAGACCGACCGGCTGATGCAGCTCGCGAGCCGGGTGAAGAGGCTGGCGGTGGTCGCCGACAACGATATCGTGCTCGGCGGCCTGTCGCAGGCGGGCGTGCGGCATGGCCGCGACGTGCCGGTCCTTATCGAATGCGACACGGGTTTCGGGCGCAACGGCGTGCAGTCGCCGGACGCCGCTCTCGATCTCGCGCGGGCTGCTCTCAAGCTGCCGCGTATCCGCTTCGAGGGCTTGATGGTATTTCCCAACACTGCGCCCAGGACCCGGGATTTCTTCACCCGCGCGCTGGCGATCTTCAGTGGCGCCGGCATCGCTTTGCCGGTCGTCTCGGGCGGCGGCACGCCCGCGCTCAACGGCCTCGCCGACTTTCCGATGATGACCGAGCATCGCGCCGGTACCTATGTCTACAACGATGTGATGATGGTGCATTCGGGCGTAGCTTCCTGGGAGGACTGCGCCCTGCAAGTGCGTGCCACCGTGGTGAGCCGGCCGTCTTCCGACCGTGCGGTGCTCGATTGCGGATCGAAGGTGCTCAGCTCGGACCAGTATTATGTAGAGCATTATGGCAGGCTCGCGCATTATCCCGGCGCCTTCATCTCCGCCCTCTCCGAGGAGCACGCGATCGTCGACCTGACGAACGCAAAAGCGCGTCCGGGAATCGGGGACGTAGTTGAGGTCATTCCCAATCACTGCTGCTCGGTGTCCAACATGAATGATGAGGTCCATGGCGTGCGGAACGGGCTCGTCGAGATCACCTGGCCGGTCGCGGCGCGTGGCAAGGTACGCTGAGATGCCGGAGTTGCTCGCCCGTCTCTTCGATCTCACCGGCAAGGTGGCGCTGGTGACGGGCGCGCGCAGCGGTCTCGGCCAGGCCATGGCGCTGGCGCTCGCCTCGGCAGGGGCCGACATCGCGGGCCTCGGCTCCTCGCCCATGCCCGAGACGGCGCGGCTGATCGAACGAGTCGGGCGCAATTTCGCGGAGATCCGGTGCGACCTCGCGGCGCTCGATGACGCCGATGAAGTTGTATGCGGCGCGACACAGGCGTCGGGACCGATCGACATACTGGTCAACTGCGCCGGCATCATCCGTCGTGCGTCCGTCACCGACATGGCGGCGAGCGACTGGGATGACGTGCTCGACGTCAATCTGCGCAGCCTGTTCCTGTTGAGCCAGAGCGCGGCACGCCACATGGTCGCTTATCAACGCGCCGGACGCATCATCAATGTGGCCTCGCTGCTCTCCTTCCAGGGTGGCATCCGGGTCGCCGCCTATGCCGCGGCCAAGCACGGCGTCGCCGGCCTGACGCGGGCCATGGCCAATGAGCTGGCGCCCAAGGGCGTCACCGTCAATGCGATCGCGCCCGGCTATATGGCGACTGCCAATACCGAGGCGTTGCGCGAGGACACGCAACGCTCGGCCGAGATTCTGGCGCGCATCCCGATGGGCCGCTGGGGCGTGCCGGAAGACCTCGCGACCGCGGTCCTGTTCCTGGCGGCGCCGGCGAGCGCCTATGTGACCGGCACGGTGGTGACCGTCGATGGTGGATGGCTGGCCCGCTGAACGACGAATTTACCGACTTCGCCGGTTGGCGGCGAAGCGGCTCAAGGGAGGAGGAGTAGCGATGCGACAGATCACATGGGGCTTCATGGCGGCGGTGTGTCTTGCCACTCTGACGGGCACGGCGGAGGCCGACAAGCTGCAGGACGTCCTCGGACGCGGGAAACTGGTCGTCGGCACGGGAACCGGCAACCCGCCCTGGCATTTCCGCGACGAGGCCGGCAACATGGCGGGCTTCGATGTCGATGTCGCCAAGATCGTGGCCAAGGGCCTGTTCGGCGACGACAGCAAGGTCGAATTCGTCAACCAGGCGTCCGATGCGCGCATCCCCAATATCGTCACCGACAAGGTCGACATCACCTGTCAGTTCATGACCGTCACCGCCGAGCGCGCGCAGCAGGTCAATTTCACCATTCCCTATTATCGCGAAGGCGTGGGGCTGATGCTGGCGGCGGGCGGCAAGTACACGTCGCGCGACGACATGAAGGCCGCCGGCAACGCCGTCACCGTATCGGTCCTGCAGAACGTCTATGCCGAGGACATGGTGCATTATGCGCTGCCCGAGGCCAAGGTCGATCAATATGAGAGCGTCGATCTCGCCTATCAGGCGCTCAATTCCGGTCGCGCCGATGCGGTGGCGACCGACATGTCGTCCCTGCAGTGGTTCATGAAGCAGAACCCCGGGAAGTATGTCGATGGCGGCTATGGCTGGAATCCGCAGACTTATTCCTGCGCGGTCAAGCGCGGCGAGCAGGACTGGCTGAATTTCGTCAATATCGCGCTGCGCGAGGCGCTGACGGGCGTCGAGTTCGGGACTTACGCGAAATCATTCGAGCAATGGTTCGGCGTGAAGCCGCCCGAGCCCAAGGTCGGCTTCCCGGAGGAACTGCGGTAGCAACGCGGGTTGCGCCGGCAGCGAGTAGAGCGCGGGAGCAATGGGATACTCCTTCAATTTCGGAGTGATCTGGGCCAGGCTCGATGTCTTCCTCCTCGGCTTGGCACTGGGTCTTGCTCTCGCGCTCGCCGCGCTGGCCATCGGCACGGCGATCGGGTTCATCGCGGCGCTCGCGGCGAATGGCGGCCCGATTCGGCGGCGGACCGTTTCCGTCTATGTCTCGCTCTTCCGCAACACGCCGTTGCTGGTCATCATTCTCTTCGTCTATTTCGCCCTGCCGCGCATAGGCGTGCGGCTCGACAAGTATGAAAGCTTCATCGCCTCGCTCGCGGTCTATTCCGGAGCCTATCTCACCGAGGTCTTTCGTGCCGGCCTCGCCGGCGTGCCCGCGGGCGTGTCCGATGCCGGTCGCGCGCTCGGCCTGAGCCGTCTGATGGCGGCGCGCCTCATCCTGCTGCCGATCATGATCCGCAACTGCCTGCCGGCGCTCGGCACCACCTTCATCGCCTTGTTCAAGGACACATCGCTCGCCGCGGTGATCGCGGTGCCTGAGCTCACCTATGAGGCTCGCAAGCTCAATACTGAGACCTTCCGGGTGGCGGAGGCCTGGGCCACGGCAAGCGTCCTCTATCTCGCCACCTGCCTCGCCATCGCCGCCGGTCTACGCCGGCTCGAGCGGCTCTATCCGAAGTTCTGAGGCGCCATGGAGCAGTTCCTGCACGAGATCTGGATCGCCCGTTATCCACTCGCCCAGGGTCTCATGCTGACGATCTCCATCTCGCTCGTGTCGATCGCCGGCGGCAGCCTGCTCGGCTTCCTCGGCGGCATCGGCCTCACTTATGGCGCGCCCTGGCTCCGCTGGCCGATCCGCCTCGCGGTCGATGCCCTGCGCGGCATTCCCGTGCTGGTGCTGATCCTCGCCATCTTCTACCTCCTCGCCCTGGCCGGCATCAATTTCACCGCCGTCCAGTCCGGCCTGCTCGCCCTCACCATCTTCAGCGCGGCGCATATGGCCGAGATCCTGCGCGGCGCGCTGCAGTCCATCCCCGTGGCGCAGATCGATGCGGGGCGCGCGCTGGGCTTGAGCTTTCCGCTCATCCTCGTCCTGGTGCTCTTGCCGCAGGCCTTGCGCATGGTCGTGCCGGTCTGGATCAATGCCAGCGTCGAACTGGTCAAGACCTCGACCCTTCTCTCGGTCATCGGCACCGGCGAGCTTCTGTTCCGCACCCAGGAAGTCGTCGGGCGGAATTTCATGACACTGGAATTCTACGGCCTCGCCGGCCTCCTCTATTTCCTGATCAATCTCGCGATCGAGCTGGCCGGAAAGAGAGCCGGGCGGTATTTTGCCCTGCGTTGATCACGTCCCCGATTGCTGGGCCATGAAGCGCAGGAGGGCTGTGCGATGCGGATCGGCGAGCTGCAGCAGAGCGCGGAAGAACAGGATCAGGCCCTGGCAGTTGCGCTCAGGGCTGAGCTTGAACTGGATCGCCTTCTCCAGGTCATCGGGCGTGAAGCCCTTGCTCAACGCATCGGGAAGCAACTGCGCTAGGACGGCTTGCGCTTCCTTCGCCTCGATCGGCCTGCCGACATAGCTGCCGCTGGTGCGGATCAACTCAGCCGTTGCGGCAAGCTCGCGCGCCTGCAGGTCTGCGGAAAGCAGGCTCTGGTCGAACCCCTCGCTCCTTCCGCGCAAGTAGGCTTCGCAGCTTCGCGCATCTTTTGTGGCGAAGGTCTCAGCCTCGTCGACGGCGACGCCATAGAATGAAATGAGCGCCGCATCGGACGCGGACGACAGACTCTTGCTCACGATCGGCAGGATGACGGACCAGATGCGCTGGCGCATCGCCGCCGCCGGCTGGCCCTTGACATAGCCATTGCGGACGAGCGCATAGATCGCCCTATGCGCCTCTGGGTGCTTCTCGCGCAGCACGCGATAGAGGGCGATCTCGTCCAAGGCCTTCTGCGCGTCCTCGATCTCGCGCATCGGGATGCCGGCGGTTGCAACCTCGGCATCGGTGGCATAAGACGTCGCAAAACCGGCATTGAACAGCTCGGCATGGGTCGGGCGCCAGGCGGCGTCGCGCCGGCTCGCAAGGCCGCGGTCGATGAACTTGACGGCAATGCCGCGGCCCTCCAGGAAAGCCTTGGTCTTGGCGGTCTCAGCCTCGAGATCGGACGCTTCCGCCGCCGGCTGGTGTAGGGCGAGCACGGCGCTCCTCGACAGCCAGCGATTCCT
Source organism: Parvibaculaceae bacterium (assembly GCA_050251035.1). Taxonomy (GTDB): domain Bacteria; phylum Pseudomonadota; class Alphaproteobacteria; order Rhizobiales; family Aestuariivirgaceae; genus Taklimakanibacter. The sequence continues at coordinate 5,142 of JBFWNN010000095.1, read as the reverse complement.
GCCGGCGGCGAACACGGTCGCGCAGTCGCCCAGGCAGAAGGTCGAGACATAGGTGTTCAAGTTCTTCTTGAGGACGGTGTCGGCCAGCCTGTCGGCTTCACTCAACCTTCCGCCGGGACTGTTCACATGCAGCGTGACGACCGCGGGGTTGTCGGCGAGAGACGCGGCGATCGTGTCGGCGACGCCGAAATCCATCGGCCCGACGAGCTCGAGTTCGGTATTGTCGCGCAATAGCCGCAGCTGATAGCGCGGCATCATCGTCTCGGTGATCACATCGGCCGAATCGCGGATCTCGGGCACGCCCCGCTGCACGAAGACGGCAAGGACTGCGAGACCGGCGATCGCCGTCATGACCTTGGCGGCGCCGCTCCAGTACCGGTTCGGATGGATCTTCGCCTGCTGGTCGACCGAGCGGAGGACGCCGATGCTGAGCCACAGCATCGCCGCGAGGAGCATCAGCCATAGGGTAATGACGCCGGCGCTGGTCAGGCGCGGGTGGTCGGCGAATTCGAGATTGAGCAAAGCGAGGGAAGATGCGGCGAAGAGGGCCGCGATGACCAGACCGGCGATCCAATAGCCTATCGACAAGGCAAACCATCTGCGCCATCGGTCGGGAAGTGCCGCCGTCTCCGCGGCCGCGGCGCGCGCCGGAGCCGCCGGCGCCGCTTCCGGCTTGGCCAGGTCGACATGCTCGATCTGCATCCACTCCTTGAAGCCGTCCCGCCAGATCCAGTCGGACGGCTTCACCGTGCCGCCGGCGAGGGCTGCCTCGAGTGCCTCGGTCGTCAGCGGCCCGCTCTGATTGCCGCCCGCATGCAGGAACCACATGGGGAGTATGGAAGCCTGCAGTCCGGCATTCCGGCCGGCGGCGACGGCGATGGTGTCGAGCGTGAAGACGATGAGGGAGGGGAGGGCAAAGCCGGCAAAGGCAGCCTGCCATTGCGGCGTTCCGCCGTCGCGTGAGGCGAGCGCATAGGCCAGGACAACGAAACCATAGGTGAGCAAGTGGGCGAGGAACAACCGCAGGAAACTTTTCTCTTTCCAGGCGTGCAGGGCCCAGATCGGAATTCGCGAGATCAACGCAATGCCGAGAAGCGCTCCGGCAAAGATCGCGGTCGCTACTGTCGCCATGTTCCCACCTAGCAAACCCTGGGTAAGCTACGTCCAAGCCGGGCAACTAAGCAAGCATCAAGGCGGGCACATGGCGGCTTAGGTTGCGATGCGGTAAATGGTAAAATTTTTATTAAAATCAATCGGATACTGGGGTCGGAAACGCGACGCGCGGCGGCGCCCGCCCCCAGACGTCGGGGCGATTGCGGCAAACGGTGCCCGAGGCGATGGCGAGCGGGCAAGCGAACTCGTGCCGCGATTACAATCATGACATCTCCGCATCGCGCGGAAAATTAGGCCGAGGACGGATGAATTCACGCATGAGGCGCAAAGGCGGGCGTGCAACAGGAACTGAACGGATTCACCAGCCGCGCTCGCGGCTCCTCGCGAAGTCGGCGCAACGTCGCGGCATTGCAAATTGAGGTGTTGAATCCGTTAACCAAAACGCGCATGCTCTCGCGCTATTGCGGGGTGGAGCCAGAGACGAGAGAAGAATGCCTGGCATTGGTCATGAGCAATCCTCGGAGCCTTGGCGAGTAGGCGTGCTGTTCTCGCGCAGCGGCTACATGGCGTTGATCGAGGAGACCCAATATCGCGGTACGATGCTGGCGATCGACGAGATCAACGAGGCGGGCGGCATCAACGGCCGCGAACTCGTGCCCTCGGTCTTCGACCCCGGATCCGACAATGCCCAGTTCCGCGCCTATACGAGGAAGATGCTGGCGGAGGACGGCATTCGCACCATCTTCGGCTGCTACACGTCATCAAGCCGCAAGGCGGTGCTGCCGATCGTCGAGCGCCTGAACGGCCTCTTGTGGTATCCGACTCTCTATGAGGGTTTCGAATTTTCGCCCAACATCATCTATACCGGCGCCGCGCCCAATCAGAACAGTCTGACGCTGTTCAATTATCTCGCCGCAAACTACGGCACGCGCTTCTATTTCGTCGGCTCCGACTATGTCTATCCGCGCGAATCGAACCGCATCATGCGCGCCCTCATCAACCAGTCGGGCGGCGAGGTGGTGGGCGAGATGTATGTCTCGCTCAATGCCCGGCGCGAGGAATTCTACCCGATCATGCGCGACATCAAGACGGCGAGTCCCGACGTCATCTTCTCCACCGTCGTCGGCGAAGCGACCGTCTTCCTCTACCAGGCCTTCAACGACTTCGGCCTCGACGCGCGCAAATTGCCGATCGCCAGCCTCACGACCACCGAGGCCGAGATAAGGGCGATGGGCGCCGATGTCGGCGAGCACCACGTCACCGCCGCCCCCTATTTCCAGGGTGTCGGCGGCGGCAAGGAGGAAGCTTTCGTCAAGCGTTACCGCAAGCGCTATGGCGAGAGCGAAAGCACGAATATGTGCGTGGAAGCGGCCTATTTCCAGGTGCATCTTCTGGCCAAGGCGCTGGAGCAGGTCAACACACTCGACACCGACATTCTGCGGCCCCTCGTCCTCGGCTCGACCATCGACGCGCCGCAGGGCAAGGTGACGATCAACCCGTCGTGCAGCCATGCCAATGTCTGGTCGCGGGTCGGCCGGGTCAATCGCGGTGGACAGTTTTCGATCGTGCATCAGTCGCTGTCGCAGATCGACGCCGATCCCTATCTGATCGGCTCGCACCGGGCGCTGGAGCGTGCCTGATCATGGCGGTCAATCCGTTGAGCCAGTTCTCGCGCCTGCGTCTCCTCGTCGTGTGCGAGGCGGATGACGAGGGACAGGGCCTGCTGCGTCACCTGCAGCGCACCCGCGCGGCGGTCCGACATCAATGGCCGGCCCCCGACCGCATCGGCGAGAATGCCGACGTGCTGTTCTGCGAATATGGGCCGGGCCTCGGCAAACGTCTCGCCTGGATGCCGGGCGAAGCGGAAGCGGCGCTCGTCGTGCTGCTGCCGCAGAACGGCCGCATCGACTTCAACGAGCTGCAAGTCGCCTGTCCCAATGCGGTGCTGCATCGTCCCTATCTGTCCCATGCGATCGACACGGCGCTGCTCGTCGCGCATGACCAGTTCGCCTTCTTCAAGCGACAGAAGTCGCGCATCACGCGCATGGAGGAAAACGTGCGGGCGATGCGCGACATCGAGAAGGCGAAGCAGATGATCATGCTGCGCGACCGCGTGAGCGAAGCGGAAGCGTTCCGCACCTTGCGCGATATCGCGATGAAGAAACGCGCGACGATCGCTTCGATCGCCTCGAAGCTCGTTGACACGTCCGACAGCCTCGTATAAGGAAATTCATCCGTCCAAGGCGGAAAGCGGCAAAAATGCCGCTCACATAATCAGGCAGTAACGCCTCCATGTTTGACCACGTGTGGTCAACTTGGGGGTTTTTTGTTGTTGTCATGGAGGAAACGATGGCTATCAGGAGACGAGCTTTCCTGAGGGGAACGGCTGCGCTCGGCGCAGGTGTGATTGGCGGCTTCCCTCATATCTGGATCAAGGATTATTCTCTGGCGCGCGCCGCGGGCGGTGAAATCAAGGTCGGCGTGCTGTTCTCGCTCACCGGCACCACCGCGATCATCGAGGAATCGCTCAACAAGGCGACCATTCTCGCGATCGAGGAGATCAACGCGGCGGGCGGCATCAACGGCATGCAGATCAATCCGGTCGTCGAGGATCCGGCATCAGATCCCGCGACCTTCGCTGAGAAGGCGCGCAAGCTGGTGGTCGGTGACAAATGCGTCAGCGTCTTCGGCTCCTATACCTCGGCCAGCCGCAAGGCGGTGCTGCCGGTTTTCGAGAAGCGCAACAATCTCTATTTCTACCCGACCCTCTATGAGGGCCGCGAATGCTCGAAGAACGTTATCTACACCGGCGCCGTTCCCAATCAGCAGCAAGATGAATTCGTCCCCTGGCTGGTCGAGAAATTCGGCAAGAAATTCTTCCTTATCGGCTCGAACTACATCTATCCGAAGGAAGAGAACAACTATTGCAAGAAACTGCTCGAGAAGCTCGGGGGCGAGGTGGTGAACGAGGAATATGTGCCGCTCGGCCATTCCGAATTCTCCTCCGTCATCAACAAGATCAAGAGCACCGAGCCGAACGTGATCTTCTCCACCGTGGTCGGTGATTCGGTGGTGGCGCTGCATCGCCAGTATCGCGCTGCCGGCCTCAACCCCGAGAAGATGCCGATGGCCTCGCTGACGACGTCGGAGAACGAAGTCGCAGCGATGGGCGGTGACGCCGCCGCCGGGCATTTCACCTCGGCGCCCTACTTCATGGTGCACAAGTCGCCCGAGAACGAGAAGTTCGTGGCGGCCTACAAGAAGCGCTGGGGCGACGACAAGGTGACCCACTTCGTGTCCGAGCCCTGCTATTTCCAGATGTACCTGTTCAAGCAGGCGGTGGAGAAGATCGGCAGCGCGGGAGAGGTCACGCCGGACACCATCCGTGAGGCCATCAAGGGCCAGGAGATGATCGCGCCGCAGGGCAAGATCAGGCTGGAGAAGGAAAATCTCCATACCTGGCTGTGGCCGAAGATCGCCGTCGCCAAGCCCGACGGCCAGTTCGAGGTGCTGAAGGATTCGGCCGAATGGCAGGCGCCCGATCCCTATGCCGCCTATCCGAACCAGAAGTGCACGGAGGCGGGCCTCAAGGAAACTTGAGTCTTCTCCGAGCCGCGGTGGCGCAACCCCGCCACCGCGGCCCAGTTCTCGCGAGTTTCGTTTATGGAATTTCTGCTCGAACAGTTCATCACCGGCCTCAGCATCGGCTCGATATTGCTGATCGTCGCTCTCGGCCTCTCGATCATCTATGGCTCGATGGGCGTCATCAACATGGCGCATGGCGAGTTCATCATGCTCGGCGCCTATGGCGCCTGGGCCCTCAAGACCTTTGCTGGCATTGGTCTGTTTCCGGCTCTCGTCATCATCTTCATCGCGACCGCGCTCCTAGGCGCCGTGATCGAGCGCGGCGTCATCCGCTATCTCTATAAGCGGCCGATCGACACAATCCACGCGACCTGGGGCATCGGCGTCATGCTGCAGCAGGCGGTCATGCTCCTGGCCGGCGGCGAATTGCGCTAAGTCGAGATA
>JBFWNN010000094.1:0-18378 GCA_050251035.1 Parvibaculaceae bacterium | reverse complement strand
GCCGTGATGATCACGATTGCTCATGAGGAACATACCCCACTTCACGGCACCAGTGGCGAACGACATCGATAATTTCTATGCAATATCAGCATCATAAACGACACACTTGCATGCTCCACAACCATCCCTCCGGCGACCCGACGCCGTCCACCGCCGATATCGACATGACCCGTCGTCTCATCGAAGCCGGCGACAAGCTGTCGATCAAGGTGCATGACCACATCATCATCGGCCGGAACGGCCATGCGAGCTTCCGGACACTGAAGTTGATGTGAGCCGGCCGCTTATTTTTTCTGGGTGCTGTTCGCCAGGGTGGCGGCCAGCGGATTGGGCGCGGGCGCGGCAACACGTTTCAGCGTGTTGCTGTCGTGATGGTTGAACGGCTTGCCTCTGACCAAGAGCTCGGTATCGGTGAGGTAGGTCCAGCTCCCGTCGTCGTTGAAGGTGATGTCGATGCGGTAGCTGTCGGTGCGAAAGGCCTCGTCCAGGAACCCTGTCGAGCAGATGCCGTAGCGCGTGTCGCCGCGCTTGGCCGAAACCGAGATCTTCTTGTCATCCGGTCCCGCATGGCCGCCGGCGAGCAGGGCCTGGCCGCGCGGGATCGTGACGCTTTGCATGACGAGACCGGTCGCGGGCTCCCACAGCCAATAGCCCACTTGATCGTGAAAGGTGATGCGCTCTTCCGGCGTGTTGATATGGATGTGATAGCGCAGGCCGTAGAAGAGTTGCGGGCCATTGGTCTGCGGATCGATCGGGTCCATGCGAATATGTTCTCGAAAGACACGGCGTTCCGGACCCTCGCCCTTGGGATTCACATCCACGCCCTTGTCGGCCTGCCAAATGCCGGCCAGCCGCTTCAGCGGACCGAGATTGGCGAGCGTGTCCGGCGAGACGTTCTCGGGCTCGGTGAAGATGTCTGCGGGAATTGAAAGCATGGACGAACCTCACGAACCGCCGAAGCGGCGACCGATCCAACCATAGGGGAAACACCGCATTTGCGGCAATCCTCCTGATGCCTGGATATGGCGCCTGCCCTCGCCGCGCGGAACCAACAAGCTCTCTCGCTGCGACGCCGCTTCGGCTGCGGCTTCCAGAGTTCAGCCCGCCGGCGCAACCATCATTCTGCTTTCAGCTTTGCGAAGGCGCGATCCGCCATGTGCAGCGTCTGCTCGACATCCTCGTCGGTATGCGCCGCCGACATGAACCAGGTCCCGCGAGCCGTCACGCGCACGCCTTCTTCATGCAGCAGCGCGTTGAAGCGTTGCCGTTTCTTGGCGTCGGTGCCGAGATAGCCGCGATAGTCGTGGAAATCGCCACCGTCGGTGAAAGCGGGATGGAACACGGCGCCGAAACCCCGCACCTGCATGTTCTGGCCATGGCGGTCCGCCAAAGCCTGCAGTCCGCGCATCAAGGCTTCCCCGCGCGCATGAATGGCCTTCAGCACGGCGCCATCGTCGCGCGACAGCTCATGCAGCGTCGCCAATCCGGCGGCGATCGCCGGCAGGCAGGCATTGTAGGTGCCGCCATGCATGACGTTCTTGGTCAGGACCAATTCCATGATGTCGCGGCGGCCGGCCAGCACGGCGAGCGGAAATCCGCCCGCCACGGCCTTGGCGAAGACGGCGAGGTCGGGCGTGACACCCAGATGGCCCTGCGCGCCGCCCAGTGAAATGCGGAAGCCGGTGATCACCTCGTCGAAAATGAGCACGACGCCATGCCGGCGGGTCAGTTCGCGCACGCCTTCGAGATAACCCGCACGCGGACGGATGGCGCCGGTGTTGCACAGGATCGGCTCCATGACCACGGCGGCGATCTCACCGCCGCGGGCATCGAGCAGCGCGGTGAGCGCGTCGAGGTCGTTCCACGGCATGACGATGGTGTCGCTCAGCGCGCTTTCCGCCTGGCCGATGCTGTGTCCGACCGTCAGCGGCGCGCTCGCCGGACCCGCCTGGCTGAGCGCCGGATTGACCGACGCGAACAGATTGTCGAACCAGCCGTGATAATGGCCCTCGAATTTCACGATCTTCGCGCGCCCGGTAAAGGCGCGCGCCAGCCTGACGGCGGCCTGATCGGCCTCCGAGCCCGACGATGCGAAACGCACCATGTCGGCGCAGGGCACGAGCTCGCAGATGCGGCGCGCCAGGTCCAGCTCGAGCCGGTGCTGGCCGGCGAAGAGCTGGCCGAGCGGCAGCGCGTCCGCCACCGCGTCCAGCACTGATTTCGGCGCATGACCGAGCACCGTCGGACCGTTCGCCGCCGCATAATCGATGAACACATTGCCGTCGACGTCATGCAGCCTGGCGCCGGCGGCCCGGTCATAGAATATCGGCGTCGGGCTCTCGCCATAACCGAGATAGCGGAAATTGCTGCTCACGCCGCCGGCGAGATGCTGCGAGGCTTCCCGATAGAGCGCTTCCGAGTTCCTGTATTTCATGACTTGTCCCTATTTGCCGCAGCGGCGCAGGCCGAGCGGAAGTTTGCTGAGCACCTCTGCGCCGGTGTCGGTGACGATTACCGTCTGGCTTTGGCCGACGCCGAACACGCCTTTGACCCTGAGGGTCATGGGAAAATGGAACACCATCCCGGGCTCGAGCGGCTTGTGATTGTTGAGCAGGATGCCGAATTCGGCGCTTTCGAGCCAGGTCGGCGGGAAGGCGATGCCGACCGAATAAGCGAAGTAGTAATGGAAATGGATCTGGTCCTTGATGGTGTCGACCACGGCCCGCCCGGCCTCGGCGACCTGCGCGGCCGGCACGCCGGGCTTCATCGCCGCGCACATCGCATCGAGCGCCGCGGCACCCGTGTCGGCGACGCGGCGCACGAGGTCCGGCGCCTCTCCGACGATGGCGGCCCGCATCAGCGGCGCCTGGTACCAGCGGATCGAGGGTGAGAATTCGAGGAAGACCGGCTTGCCGCGCTCGATCCTCACTCCTTCATGGCTGTGATGCGGCACGCCCGAGCGCGCGCCCGCCGCAACCATGGGATAGATGGCGAAATTCTGGGTGCCCTGCCGCACCAGTTCGGCGATGATGGCCGCCGCGACATCGCTGTCGGCGACGCCCTCGTCGATAGCGTCGAAGCCGGCGCGCATCGCCGCATCCGTTGCCTTTCCCGCTCGGCGGATATAGGCCAGCTCGGCCGGCGATTTGATGATGCGCGCTTTGTCGACGATACCCGAGCCGTCAGCCGTCGCCGCCGGGACGAAGGCGTCGCGCAGCCTTTCATACTGGTTGGCAGTGAGATAGGAACAGTCCTTCTCGAGACCGATCCGGCCCTTGAGAAGGCCGCTGCGGTCGAGCGCGGCGCGCGTCTCGGCGACCGGGTCGGCGCCGCCGCCGAACATCTGCAGCGCCGTGTCGACGGCGGTGGCGGCGAAACGCCCTTCCTCGAAATGCCAGATCAGCATGACCGGCTGGCCGGTCATGGGCAGGATCAGGCACTGATAGTCCCAGAGATTGAGCGTATAGTAGCCCGACACATAAAAAATGTTGCTCGGCGAATGCAGCACCAGCGTGTCGATGCCGCGCTCCGCCATCAGGCTGCGCACGCGCGCGCGCCGGGTGGCGAATTCAGCGGCGTCGAATGTCGTTTCTCTCTCTACGGTGATCATCGGCGGCGCTCAGTTAAAAGGTTGCGGTGCGGTCGAGCGGGAACATCGGACGCGGGATCTTGCGGTAGGCGAAACGCGCGACATTGGACGAGCATATGCCGGGCGTGTCGACGGTGACGACGGTGCGCGCCACGGAACCATAGGCCGCCCGCCAGGCGATGGCGGACTTGACCACGAGCACGCGCTGCTCGCCGGGTTCGATACCGACGGAGCGCAGCTGCTCGATGTCGAACGGCATGGTCCGGAGGCTGGTGAGCACCACTTGCGTGCTGCCGGTGTCGACGATGGCGGTCAATCCCATCTGGCTGACGAAGCCGGTCATGTAGCTGCCCGAGTGGCGAAACTGGGTATCGCGCGCATAGGTGACCGTCCCGCCCAGCTGGACCGGGGCGCCATGCAGGTCGTCGGTGCGCGCGCCGACCGGGCCGCTGAACAGGTTGCCAATGCCGGTCTCGGCGGCACGCTGCGCGGCCGCGGGATCGCAGAGCACGACAACCGCGCCTTTCGTTTTCGCGGCGAGCAACTCCGCCAGGATCGCCGTCCCGTCTCCGGCGCTGCCGCCGCCGACATTGTCCGCGGGATCGAGCAGGACGACGGGCACGGCCGCAGTGGGACCGGTGAGGCCGGCTATGGCCGAAAGTGGCTCCAGCACGGGCACGAAGGCCTCGCGACCCTCCCAGATGCTGCGCGCCAGCTCGTCCGCTGATCTGTCGGCCGCCTCTTGCGACGTGGCATAGGCGACGACGCTGGCCCCCAGATGAGCGCAATCCGAATAGGCGAAGCCCATGAGCACGCTGAGCGAAGCGACGTCCGGCGCAGTCGCCAGGCCGTCGCGCTTGGCCATCAGGCCGAGCATGGGCTCATCATCCGTGGCCTGGCACTGGGGAACGGTCAGGAGCGGCAGCTTCACATGCGCCTTGTAGAGCCGCTCGCCCGCCATGAGCCTTTTCAGCAGCGCCGCCGCCTCGCGGCCGCGGTCCGCCATGTCGCGATGCGGATAGGTCCGGTAGCCGGTCATGGCATCGGCGGCCTCCATCATCTCGGCCGAGACATTGGCGTGGAAGTCAAGCGTGGCGACGACGGGCACCGACGGGCCGACGACCTCGCGGATCATCCTCAGCAGGGCGCCGTCGGCGTCGGCTTCGCTTTCGGTGGACGCCGCCCCATGCAGCACGGCGATCACACCGTCCAGACGCCCGGCGGCGCCGAGACCGGCGCGGCAGCGACGGGCGATGTCGTCATAGCAGTCATCGGCGATCGGCCCGAAAGGGACGGCGGCGGCGAACAGGATCGGACAGAGATCGAACGCCGCCTCCTCCGCCCCCGCGATCACGCCGCCGATCTCGGTGCCGGTGCCGCGGTAGCGGTCGATGATTTCAGGTCCTTCGGCGAACTGGTAGGCCCGAAACAATTCGAGCGAGGTGCGCGCGCGCGAGAAGCTGTTGGTTTCGTGGTAGAACCCGACCAGGGCCACCCGGGCGCATCTGCTCATGCCCGATGGCCGGCGGTTCCGATCGCCACGGGGACGTAGCCCAGATCGCGCGAGATCGACGCGGCGGCTGCGGTCACGTGGCGCGCGATCTCCTCGATCCGCTCATCGGGAAGGCGGAAAGCGGGGCCTGAGATCGATATCGCCGCGACCACCCTGCGGTCATGGTCCATGATCGCGGCGGCGACGCAGCGCACGCCTTCGGTCTGCTCGCCCTCGTCCAGCGACCAGCCGCGCCGGCCGGCCTCGTCGATGTCCTCGGACAGCTGCTTGCGCGAGCGGGAGGGCTTGCCCGTGGGGCCGATGGGAGGCACGGACTGCAGCAGGGCCTCGCGGTCGCTGCGCGGCAGAGCCGCGAGCATGATCTTGCCGAGCCCGGTGTGGAACGCCGATTCCCTGCAGCCGAGCTCGCCCGTCATGCGCAGCGCCTGCGGCCCGTCCATCTGGTCGACGATGACGACATTGGTGTTGTCCAGCACGCCCAGAAACGCGGTTTCCTGCAGCGTCTGGGTGAGCTGGGTCATATAGGGTCGCGCCGTTTCGTTCAGCGACAGGCAACGGCGGTGTTCGGCGGCGAGCTCGAGGAACTTGGCGCCCAGCTGGAACCGGCCACTCTCCTCTCCGCGCCGCAGCAGGCCGCAGACATGGAGACTGTGCAGGATGCGGGCGGCCGTTCCTCGCGCCAGCCGCAGCTCGCGGGCGAGCTCGCGCACCCCCACGCCGCGCCCGGATTGGGCAATATAGGAGAGCGCATCAGATGCATTGAGGATCGCCTGGACGGGAACGACGTCCTTATCCAGATCGCTTTCACCGGCCATGTCGCACCTCTCTCAAGCAAATGTTCCGCGCTCATCGCCGCGTATCTGAATCGGCTGTCGCACTTCCTCAACTACACGCACACTGGGACAGTGTCCAAGTTTTTTTAGGACACCTGAACTTTTTTTCTTTCAGACGCTGCCGGGAGCGGATAGTGAGGCTTTTCGCGCAATCAGGGAGGACGATGAGCGATGACGATAAGAAGACTGGGTGTCGAGGGCGGCAATCCGCTGGGGCTTCCCATGGCGCCGGCGGTCCGCGCCGGCGACTTTATTTTCATTTCGGGCCAGGCGGCGCTCGAGCCGGACGGATCGGTCGTCGCGGGCGGCATCGCGGCCCAGACCCGCAAGACCATAGAGCGTCTCATCGAAGTGCTGCGCGTTGCCGACTGCACCCTGGCCGATGTGGTCAAGGCGACGGTGTGGATCGCCGATGCCCGCGATTTCGCCGCCTTCAATTCCGTCTTCCGGGAGTATTTCGGCGACCACCCGCCGGCGCGTTCCACCTTGGTGTCGCAGCTCGTGGTCGATGCCAAGGTCGAAATCGAGCTCGTTGCCTATAGGCCGCTCCCGCGCTGACCCTGCAGCACCGCCGACAGGAAGGCCTTGGTGCGTTCCTGCTGCGGTGCCAGGAAAATGGCATCGGGCGGCCCCTGCTCGACGATGGCGCCGCGGTCGAAGAAACATACGCGGTCGGCGATGCCGCGCGCGAACTCCATCTGATGCGTGACGATGAGCATGGTCAGCTTGCCGGTTGCCGCGAGGTCGCGCATCACCGCCAGGACCTCGCCCACCAGCTCCGGATCGAGCGCCGAGGTGACCTCGTCGAACAGCATGACTGCGGGCCGCATCGCCAGCGCCCGCGCGATGGCGACGCGCTGCTGCTGTCCGCCGGACAGCTGCGCCGGATAGGCTGACGCCTTGGTGGCCAGGCCGACCTGCCGCAAGAGCTCCTCGGCGCGGCCCTCGGCCTCCTGGCGCGAGAGGCCGAGGACGCGGCGTGGCGCCTCGCTGACATTGCGCAGCACGCTCATATGCGGGAACAGGTTGAACTGCTGGAAGATCATGCCGAGCTGGGTTCGCATGCGGCGAAGATGGGCTTCGTCGGCCGGCAGCTCGCGGCCGTCGCGGGCCATCGTCCAGAGCGAGTCTCCGCCGACCTCCACCCGGCCGCTGTCGATGCGCTCCAGCGTCATCAGCACCCGCAGCAGCGTCGATTTTCCCGACCCCGAAGGTCCGATGATGGCCAGCTTCTCGCCTTGCGCGACGTCGAGATTGAGCCCGGCCAGCACCGCATGCGCGCCATATCTCTTGTTGACGTCGATGAAGCGCACGAACGGAGTCTGGCTCATCGGCTGGTCCTCGCGGCGAGGCGGCGTTCGATCTGGCGGATGCCGACGGCGGCAAGCACGCTGAGGATGAGGAAGAACACGCCGACCATGGTCAGCGGTTCCAGATATCGGAAGCTCTGCGAGGCGATTTGCCGGGCGGTCTGCAGCAGTTCGAGCACGGTTATGGCGGCGAGCACGGGCGTGTCCTTGATCATCAAGACGAAATAGTTGCCGAGGGCGGGCACGATCGGCGGGATGGCCTGGGGAATGATGACATAGGCGAGCCGGTCCCATGCGCTGAAATTGAGCGCGGTGGCGGCCTCCCATTGTCCCCTCGGCACGCCGTCCAGCCCGGCCCTGTAGACCTCCGATATGTAGGTCGAGAAATGCAGACCGAAGGCGAGCACGCCGGTGATGAAGGGCGTCGGATAGATGCCGAACTGGGGCAGCCCGAAATACACGAAATAGAGCTGGATCAGCAGCGGCGTCGAGCGCACGAACTCGATGGCGAGGCCGATCGGATAGGATACCATGCGGTGGCGCGAGCGGCGCGCGATCGCCAGGAACAGGCCGGCGACAAGGGCCACGGCGAAGCCGCATAAGGCGGCTTCGACGGTCACCAGGGCCGCACGGGCCAGTTGCGGCAGGATGTCGAAGGCATAGGACCAGTTCCAGCTCATTGGTAGCGCGTCCGGAAGCGACCGAGCTGCCGTTCCAAGAGCCACACCAGCCCGGTGATCGCCAGAGCCAGCACGAAATAGATGCACAGCACCAGGGTGAAGGTCTCGACGGTCCGCAGATATGTCGCGTTGAGCTGCACCGCGCGGAAGGTGAGATCCGCGACGGTCACCATCGAAGCCAGCGACGTCGACTTGAGGAGCTCGATCATGAGGTTACCGAAGGGCGGCAGCATGCTCGGCAGGGCCTGCGGGATCAGAATCCGGAACATGCGCTGCGCGGAAGAGAAGTTGAGCGCGATGGCGGCCTCTCTTTGCACTCTCGGCACCGCAAGGATGGCGCCACGGACGATCTCGGCGCCATAGGACCCGGCGCTCAGGCCGAGCGCGACCACCGCGCAGACCTTGGCCGGCAGGCTGAGGCCGAACAGTGGAAAGGCGAAGAACAGCCAGAACAGGAGGATCAAAGCCGATATGCCGCGCAGGAACTCGACGATCATCGTCGCTGCGGCGCGCAGCACGGTGAGACGGGAAAGACACGACAGCCCGAGCGTAAAGGCGGTGACGATCGACAGGGGCGCCGCGAACGCCAGGATTTCGAGCGTGACCAGCGTGGCCGACAGCAATGTCGGCAGGAATTCGAGGCTCAAACCGGCTCTCCCTTTCGGGCAAGGACGCCGCCGCCCCCAGCCTCGTGGCCGGAGGGCGGCGGCCAGGAAGGCTATTGTCCTATTGTCCGGCTGGCGCGCACAGTTTCGCCGTCGTCATGTCGCCGGGAAGCTCGGCCTCGGTGAAGCCATAGGGCGTCACGATCGCACGATGTTCCTTCGAGCCGATGAATTTGACCAGTTCGGCATTGAACGCCTTGACGAAGTCCGCATCGTCCTTTCGGAAACCGAAAGCGCCATAGCCGCGCACGCTGGCGCCGTTGATTATTGGATCGGTGAACGGCGTGGCGCGTTCGATGGCCGGGTTCTTGGCGGTGTCGATCATGTTCTGGATGACGATGCTCGACAGAGCGAAGGCGTCGGCCTGCCCGGTCACCACCGCCGCCATGCCCGACGGGTTGTCGAGCAGGACATGCAGCCGGTCGTCGGGAATCTTCGTCGCGCGCGCATATTCGAGCTCGGCGCCGCCGCTGACCACCGCCAGCTTGGCATCGGAGCTCTTCGCGATATCCTCGAAGCTGTGCAGGTTCTTCGGATTGCCGGCCTTGACCATGATGGCGATGCCGACGCCCACGGTCGGTTCCGAGAAGGCGATCTGCTCGCACCGGGCCGGCCTCACGAACATGCCCGCCGCGATCATGTCGAAGCGGTTCGCGACCAGGCCCGGTATCAGTGAGCCGAATTCGGTCACGACGCCTTCCACCTTGACCTTCTGCAGTCCCATCCTGTCGAGGACGACCCGCGCGATCTCGGGCGCCTCGCCCGAGATCGTACCGGCCGATGTGGCGAAGCCGAAGGGCGGCTCGTTGGCGAAACCTATTCTTATATAGCCTTCCTTTTCGATCCTTTCGCGCATCCCATCCGCGCGCGCATCACCGTTGAGAACGGCGAAACTCGTCATTCCGGCCACCACGATCGCCGCGGCGCCGATCAGTTTCCTCAGTCTGCTGGTCATGATTTGCTTCCCTCCCTGGCTTTGGAGCGTGCCGGCCGTGCGCCGCCGCTCCTGTTCCAAAACTATGACAGCGCCCCTCTTCGATTACAAGAGGGACGATGTCCCATTTTTTTCGAGACGGTGTTTCTACTACCTTGACACGGGTTCGCTTTGGCCGTCCTATGCCCGAGTCGACAGGATGGAGGCAAAGGTGGACGGCTGGAGAGGACGCGTCGGGATCGTGAGTCCCGACGACGCGATCATCGACGATGAATATTGGCGCTTCGTCCCGGACGGCGTGAACGTGCTCGTCACCCGCTTCACCACGCGCTCGCGCGACGACGCGATCAGCCCGCAGATGGTCGATACCTATGCCGGCCTCGACGTCCTGCGCGCCGCCGCCGACACGCTGCGCATCACCCGTCCCGGCGCCGTGGGTTTCGCCTGCAACTCATGCAGCTTCGTGCGCGGACGTGGCTGGGACATCACCCAGGGCGAAGCGCTGGCGGAAGCCGCGGGCTGCCCGGGAACGACGATCAGCTCCGCCATGATGCAGGCCTTGCGTCTTTTCGGGGCGAAGACAGTGGCGGTCTGCGCGCCCTATCCCAATGCGGTGACCGAACGTCTGCGCGCCTATCTCGCCGAGCACGGCATTTCCGTCGCGGCGATGCAGAGCTCGGAGCTCGATACCGAATGGAAGATCGGCAACACCCATCCCGGCTACTGGTACATGCAGGGCCGCGAGGTCGACCGGCCCGAGGCCGACCTCGTCGTCATCGCCTGCAGCGGCTCGCGCACCTCGGCGATCATCGCCGATCTCGAGGCGGATATCGGCAAGCCGGTGATCACCGCGACGCAGCTGATGCTGTGGCATTGCCTGCAGCTCATGCGGGTCGACGCCACGTCCGTGGCGCGCGGCCGCCTGTTCAGCCAGTTCGGCGCGGCCTATCGCGATCATGGCGTCGCCATGCTGCGCGCCCCGCTCTGAGGCGCTAATCAAGTCTCGTCGAGCGCGCGCTCCAGCCGGCCCTCGAGCTGCCGCAGGCTTCTTCCGAAGATCGCCTTGTCGTTGAGCGCGCGAGCGAGCGTGAGCGCGCCCTGGATGCCGATCACCGCGTCCTCCGCGAGCTGCCGCGCCGCAGCCGGAGCGACGCCGCCGCGCGCCAGCGCCGCTTCCAGGGCCTCGATCCAGCGCTTGAAATAGCCGCGGATCGGCCGCGCGAAGCGATCGCGCGTCTCGTCGAGCGCGAAGGCGCCGATGAGGCAGATGCGACGGCCGGAACGGAAATAGTCGTCAACCGCTTGCCACATCGTGCCGATCGCGGCGCGCGACTCTCCCTTTTCCAGCGGCTCGAATACCTGGGCCACGAACCAGCCATGCACATGGGCCAGGATCTCGCCCGCCATCTCCTCCTTCCCGCCGGGGAAGAAGTGATAGAGGCTGCCTTTCGACAGCCTTGTGCGTTCTGTGATGCTGCTCATCGACGCGCCCTCGAAGCCAAGCTCGCGGAACACTTCCGCCACCAGGGGAACGACGTCGGCCTTCTCGAAGACGGTGCGCGTCACGGCTTCATCACAGGCCGAGCTCGGACAGGCCCGGATGGTCGTCGGGCCGCCGACCCAGCGGCCAGCGGAATTTCCGCTCGCCTTCCGCCATCGGCCTGTCGTTGATCGAGGCGAAACGGCGCTGCATCAGGCCCGCCGCGTCGAACTCCCAGTTTTCATTGCCATAGGAGCGGAACCAGTGGCCGCTGTCGTCATGCCATTCATAGGCGAAGCGCACCGCGATGCGGTTGTCGGCGAAGGCCCACAATTCCTTGATCAGGCGGTAGTCCAGCTCCTTGTTCCATTTGCGGGTCAGGAATTCGACGATCTCACGCCGCCCGACCGGGAATTCGGCGCGGTTCCGCCATCGGCTGTCTTCAGTATAGACCAGCGCCACACGCTGCGGATCGCGGCTGTTCCAGCCGTCCTCCGCCATGCGGACCTTGGCGATTGCGGTTTCGCGTGTGAAGGGGGGCACCAGCGCCGCCATGACGAGCTCCTTTTCTAAACCATCCGCCCCATACTAGACCGATTGGTTTGGATCGTAAAGAGGCGGGATGGCGGCTTGAGACCGTTATTCGGGTGAGGGTCAAGAGCCGCCGGCGTCGCGCGCGAGGAAACGCTTCGCGGCCGCGACCAGTGTCGCGGCACCCACCGGAAGGGCCGCTTCATCGATCCTGAACTTGGGATGATGCAGCGGATAGATCGAGCCCGCCCCGTCGTTGCGGATGCCAAGGCGGAAATAGACCGACGGGCGCTTCTCGCTGTAGAAGCCGAAATCATCGGCCGCCGTCCAGCCCGGCGCCTTCAGCACGCTCGCCGCGCCGAAGCACGCGGCGGCGCTGTCGCTGACGATCTGGGTGAGCTCCGGGTCGTTCACCACCGGCGGCTCGCCGCGCAGGATCTCGAGCTCGACTTGCGCCTGGTGGCTCTGCGCGACACCTTTCAGTATCTCGCCGAGACGCTTGTGCGCCCGCAGGCGCGTCGCCTCGTTGCCACTGCGGATCGTGCCCTTGAGATGCACCTTGTCGGCGATGACGTTGTAGGCGCCGCCGCCCTCTATCCCGGTGACGGAGACCACCAGCGGATCGAAGGGATCGGTCTCGCGCGCCACGATCTTCTGGATCTCGGCCACCATGGCGCAGGCGGCGACGATCGCATCGACCCCTTCCGAGGGCTTCGCCGCATGGGCCGAAGAGCCGGTGACGACGGCATCGAATATGTCGGAGGCGAGCGTGTAGGGACCGCTGCCGACGGCGATCTTGCCCGAGGGCGTGTAGGGATCGACATGGATGCCGATCGCGCCATCGACATCGTCGAGAAGCCCCTCCTCGACCACCCGCCGCCCGCCGAGCGGTTCGGCCTCCTCGGCCGGCTGGAAGATGAGTCGCACCGTGCCGCCGAAGCTGGCGCGCGTGCGGTGCAGATGCGCCGCCGTGGCGAACACCATGGCCGAATGCGCGTCATGGCCGCAGGCATGCATCACGCCGGGATTGATCGAGGCGAAGTCGACGCCCGACTCCTCGCTGATCGGCAGCGCGTCGATATCGGCGCGGATCGCGACCTTGCGGTTGGACGGCGCTTTGCCGCCGACGATGTCGACCGCGAGCCCATGGCCCGCGACCTCCCTGACGCCGGTGATGCCTTCCTGCTCCAGCGCCTGCTTCAGATAGGCCTGTGTCTGCTTTTCGGCGTTGGAGAGCTCGGGATTGCGATGCAGATGCCGGCGGATCTCGATCATCCGCCGGATGATGTCCGCCTCCATCTCATGGCCTTCAGGATTTGACATGTATCTCTCTTGGAAACTTGGTCAGCGTCTCGTTGCCTTTATCGGTCACCAGGATGGTCTCGCTCACCTCGATGCCCCAGCCTTCCATCCACATGCCGAGGATGCAATGGACGACATTGCCGGGCTGGAGTTCGGTCTTGTCGCCGGGCCTGAGGCTGATCGTATGCTCGCCCCAATCGGGCGGATAGGCAACCCCGATCGAATAGCCAATGCGCGAGTCTTTCTTGAGGCCGTGGCGGGCGATCACCGTGCGCCAGGCGGCCTCGACGTCTTCCGCGAGGATGCCGGGCCGTGTGGCGGCGAGGACCGCCTCCATGCCTTCGAGCACCGCCTTGCCCGTGTCGGCGACGCGCTGCGGCACCTGGCCAAGCTGCAGCGTGCGGGCGAGGCCCGCTGCATAGCGCCGGCATACGCCCGCGAGCTCGAGCGCGATCGTCTCCTCCGCCCCGAAGCGCCGGTCGCTCCACATGATATGCGGCGCCGAGGCGTTCTCGCCGCCGAGGATCGTCGGCGGCAGCGCGGTGATGTCGCCGGCGAAATCCGCAGCACCTGCCACTTGCGCGCCCTGAATCTGGGCGATGGCATCGCATTCGCGCACCCCTGGCGCTATGACCTCATAGGCCTTGCTGACCGCGGCCTCGGCCAGGACCGAGGCCTTGCGCAGATAGGCGACCTCGGCCGGCGATTTGACCGCGCGGATCCAGTTCACCAGGAGGTCGGCGTCGTGGAATCTGGCGTTGGGCAGTCCGGCGACGAGCCGCGCATGGGCCTTGGGCGAGAAATAATAGGCCTCGAGCTCGATCCCCATGCGGCGGTTGCCCCAGCCCTTGCTCACGATCCATTGCGCGATCCAGTCCATCGGATGCCGGTCGGCGCGCTGGACATGGTCCTCGGGGAAGCCCACGACGTTTTCCGGCTTCATCCAGGCGGTGAGGAGCCCACCCGCCGCATCCATGGCGCGCCCGATCCACACCGGCTCCTCGTCCTCGATCGGCACCAGCACGACTTGCGGCGTGTAGAAGGACCAGCCGTCATAGGCGGTGATGTAATGCTGGTTGGCGACGTCGTTGACGATCAGGAGCTCGAGGCCGCGTTTTTCCATGTCGGCCCTGATCTTCTTCAGACGTTGCGCATATTCCGCGCGCGCGAAAGGCAGTTCGATCATCTGGTCGTCTTTCGTTAGGGATGGGGATCGGAGGTCAGCCGGGCCAGCGCTTCCGGCGTGTCGAAATCGGCGAGCACCGCGTCGGAGCGCATGGCGATCTCGGTGATATGGTCTTCGTGCTTGTCCATCAGGCTCTTGGCGCCGCGATCGCCCTCGAGCGCCAGCATCTCCGGGAAATACTCCCGCCCCCACAGCACCGGATTGCCGCGCTCGCCGCCATGGACGGGCACGATGATGGTGCGCCGCTCGGCCGGACTGAAGGCGGCGATGAGCCGGTTGACATGGCGCCCGGCGACCAGCGGCATGTCGCCCAGCGCCACCACCACGCCATCCGTATCCTTGGGCAGCGCCGCAAGCCCGGCCTTGAGCGAACTCGCGAGGCCCGTGGCATAGGCCGGATTGTCGATGAAGCGGACATCGAGCCCGGTGAGAGCTGCTTCCACGCGCTCGCGCTCATGGCCGATCACCACCAGCACCGGACCTGCGGCGGAGGCGAGCAGCGCCTCGGCCGAATGGCGGACCATCGCCTTACCGGAAACGGGGGCAAGGAGCTTGTTCGCGCCCATGCGGGTCGACTTGCCGGCCGCGAGCAGTATCCCGGCGATCTTGGGCGCGCGCTGTGGCTTCGCCTCTTCGCCTTCGCGCGGCGTCGGCCGCGAGGGAATCTCCTTGAGCAGTCCCCCTGCTCCCATGTCCATGATGTCCTGGCCCGACACATGGATGCCGGCCATGATGCGCGCCAGCACCCAGTCGAAGCCGTTGAGCTTGGGCGAGCGCGCGCAGGTCGGCACGCCGATCACCGAAGCGCCCTCCAGTCTCCCGAACATCATGAGATTGCCGGGATCGACCGGCATGCCGAGATGCACCACTTCGCCTCGGGCCGCCTCGACCGCGGCCGGGATGACGTCGCCGCGGTCGACGATGGCCGAGGCGCCGAAGATCAGGATCGGATTGAGGCGCTGCGCATGAAGCCTGGACACGGCCGCGCTGACTGGCTCGACGGCATGGTCGACCACCAATGTCTCGACGAGCTCGCCTTCGAGATCGGCAATGCGCTCGCCGATGGCCGCTTCGGATTTGGCGATGAGCGACGGCTTGGTCTGCGGCAGCTTGGTGATGACGAGGCCGGCCTTGCGGTGCTTGAAATTCTCCACCCGGATGAGCGGATCGGCGCCGATGACCGAAAGGCCCACTTCCAGCACCCGGTACGGCACAGCGAAGGGAATGACCTTGACCGTCGCCACCATCTGCCGGTCCTCGACGATCTCGAACGGGCCCGCGGTCGCAAGCGTCAGGCTTTCATGCACCCGGTTGAAGGCCCTGACGCGGTCCTGGTCGATGACCACGAGGCCGCGGCCCCTGGCATGCAGATTGGCGCGGCCGGTGAAGGGCGCCTGCACTTGCGTGCCGTCGCCGGCAATGGCTTTCGCCACGATTTCTGCCGCCCGGTCTTCGGTCACGTCCTCCTCGGACAGGCGCGCGGCGAAGATTGCCGCGACGCCGCTCTCCGCGAGCACAGCGACGTCGGCTGCGGACAGGATGCGGCCTTTCTTGAACATGCCGTTCCTGTGCTTCACCGAATGGGCGAGGATCGCCCCCTCCGCCCCACCGACCGGAATCTCGCCGAATTTCATTTTATCCGTCACCCCGGCGAAAGCCGGGGCCCATTGAATAAGCGCAATCTGGACGGCGCTGCTCGTTCTGTACGACTTTAGGGGATCCCGGCTTTCGCCGGGATGACGATGAATGGGGCATCTAGCTACCCAGCCTCAGCACGCGCGTCACCTCGGCCATGATCGATATGGCGATCTCGGGCGCCCCTTGCGCGCCGATGTCGATGCCGATCGGCCCATGGATGCGCGCCATGTCCTTCTCGCCGAAGCCCGCATCCGTCAGGCGCTGCCGGCGCGCGCCCTGCGTCCGCTTCGAACCGAGCGCGCCGATATAGAAGACCTTCGAGCGAAGCGCGAAATCGAGCGCCGGATCGTCGATCTTGGGATCGTGGGTGAGCGCCAGCACGGCCGAACGCTGGTCGAGCCCGAGCTTCGGCAGGATCTCGTCCGGCCATTCGGCATGAAGCGTGATGTCGGGGAAACGCTCGCCGGTCGCGAAGGCGCCGCGCGGATCGACGACCAAGATGTCATAGCCCGCCGCCTTGGCGATGGGGATCACCGCCTGCGCGATATGGACGGCGCCGATGACGACGAGCCGCAAGGGCGGATTGTAGATATGGACGAAGAACTCGCCTTCCGGGACCTTGTGCACGCCGCTGCGGTCGAAGCGGAAGGCTTCGTCCAGCACCTGGGCGAGGATGTCGTCGGCGGCATGGTCGCGCGCCACGACCCGCTGATGGCCGCTAGCGAGCGCCGTCACCAGCGCCACGGGCTTGCGCTGGGCGCGCGCATCCATGATCTGCTCGAAGATGTCGGCCTTCATGCGGCGAGCGGTTCCACATAGACCCTGATCTTGCCGCCGCAGGCGAGGCCGACCTTCCAGGCGGTCTCGTCCGCCACGCCGAAGGCGAGCACCTTGGGCTTGCCCGTGCCGATGACGTCGACCGCTTCGGTCACGACCGCGCCTTCGACGCAGCCGCCCGACACCGAGCCGATGAAATTGCCGTCGGCGTCAATGGCGAGCTGGCTGCCGACCGGCTGGGGCGCGGAGCCCCAGGTTTCGATCACGGTCGCCAGCGCCACGTGCCGCCCGTCCTTGAGCCATTGTGCCGCCTGGTCGAGCACGGATACATCGGCGCCTGCCATGTGAACCTCCTAGCCAGCTCTGAGCCATTGCTTCGGATCATGCTCTTGGCGCCTGGGCGCCGCAAGCGCCGCCGCCAGGTCGCTGAGGCTCTCCAGCGAATGGACCGGCCTGAACTCATCGATATAGGGCATCATGGCGCGGATTCCAGCGGCCCTGGCCTCGAAGCCCTGATAGCGCAGTAACGGGTTGAGCCAGACGATGCGCCGGGCCGAGCGCCTGAGGCGCGCCATCTCGGCGGTGAGCACGGCGACGTCCTCGCGGTCGAGCCCGTCGGTCATCAACAGCACATGGGCGCCCTGGGTCAGCACCCGCCTCGCCCATTTGTAATTGAATTCCCTGAGCGCCCCCCCGATGCGGGTGCCGCCCGACCAATCCTTGACCGCCGCGGACACGCGCATCATGGCTTCATCGACGTCGCGCCGTTTGAGCTCGCGCGAGATGTTGGTGAGCCTGGTGCCGAACAGGAACACCGAGACGCGCTCGCGGTCATTCATCAGCCCATGCAGGAAATGCAGGAACATGCGGCTGTAATTCGAGCACGAGCCCGATATGTCGCACAAAACCACCAGCGGCGGCTCGCGCCACTGCCGCTCGCGCCGCGCCAGGTCGATGAGATGGCCGCCGGCCCTGAGAGATCCCTTGAGCGTGCGCCTGAGATCGATGCGCGGGCCCGCATGCGACGGGCGGTGGCGCCGCGTCGGTATCTCGAGACGATGGACATTGAGCCGCGCGATGGCCTGGCGCGCCTGCGCCTGCTCGGCCACCGTCATCTGCTCGAAATCCTTCCGGCGCAACACTTCCATCGCCGAATGCGAGAAGGTGGCGTCGAGGTCGAGCGCGCCCGGCTGCTCCTCGCGCCGGCTCTGGCTTTCCATCTTGTCGAACATCGCTTCGGCGAGGCGGCGGAAGCCCGCCTTCTTGGCCTTCTCGTCGGCGGGCCTTGTGATCTGCTGGAACATCAGCTGCATGAGCTGCTCCAGCATCTTCGGCTTCTTCCAGAAGACGTGGAAGGCCTGGTCGAAGATTTCCTTGTGCTCGCGCCGTTTGACGAAGACGGCGTGCAATGTCCAATAGAAGTCCTCGCGCGACCTGAGCGCTCCGGCCTGCGCCGCATCGAGCGCGTCGATCACATGGCCGGGCCCGACCGGCAGCCCCGCTTCGCGCAGGACCCGGGCGAAATGCATGATGTTGAGCGCCAGCCGCCCCGACGGCGCTCCCTGTCCCGGCATGGGTGGCGGCCGGTCCATCACACCCGCGACATGGTGGCGATCTCGGACTTGATCTGGTCGAGGATGCGCTTGGCTTCCGAGCCTTCCATGCGCACGATGTCGTCCTGGTATTTGAGCAGCACGCCCAGCGTGTCGTTGACCGTCTGCGGGTCGAGCGACACGGCGTCGAGCTCATGCAGCGCCGAGACCCAGTCGAGCGTCTCGGCGACGCCCGGCGACTTATAGAGATCGCCCTGTCTCAGCGCCTGGACGAAGCTCACCACTTCGCGCGCCAGCGCCGCCGGCGCCTCCGGACGCCTGGCCCTGATGATGGCGGTCTCGCGCTCGGCGTCGGGATAGCCGACCCAGTGATAGAGGCAGCGCCGC
>JBFWNN010000093.1:0-18438 GCA_050251035.1 Parvibaculaceae bacterium | reverse complement strand
CTATCCGTCGGACTACAAGGTGATCTTCGTCGGCGATGCCGCCATGAGCCCTTATGAGATCACCCATCCCGGCGGCTCGGTCGAGCATTTCAATGAAGAGGCGGGGATGACCTGGCTCGAGCGCGTCAGCCATGTCTATCCCAGGCTGGTCTGGCTCAATCCGGCGCCCGAGAAATATTGGCCCTATACGGCCTCGACCGACCTCATCCGCCGTCTGGTCATGGGCCGCATGTTTCCCTTGACGCTGCACGGCCTCGACCGGGCGATGCGCGAGCTGACGCGCTGAACACGGTGA
Organism: Parvibaculaceae bacterium; assembly: GCA_050251035.1. Lineage (GTDB taxonomy): Bacteria > Pseudomonadota > Alphaproteobacteria > Rhizobiales > Aestuariivirgaceae > Taklimakanibacter. The sequence continues at coordinate 18,143 of JBFWNN010000093.1, read as the reverse complement.
TGAGCGACGGAATAGCCCTCGCTCATCGTCTTCCGATTGACCACAATCACGGAGATCCGGATGCACAACAAGACCAAGCTCGCACTCGCCGCAATCGCCTTGTCCGCTGTCGGCCTCGGCGCGCTCGCCAGCCAAGCCATGGCCGACCGCGGCGGCTGGGGTCGTCACCATGGCGGCGGCCTGCCCCACTTGCTGGAGCGCTACGACGCCAACAAGGACGGCAAGCTGAGCCAGCAGGAGATCGATGCCAACCGCACCGAATGGCATGGGCGGTTCGATGCCGACAAGAATGGCAATCTCAACCTCAAGGAATTCGAGGCGCTGTGGCTGGAGGCGAGGCGCCAGGAGATGATCCGCGAGTTCCAGCGGCTCGACCCCAATGGCGATGCCGCCTTGTCGCTCGATGAGTACAAGGAGCCCTTGTCGCGCGTTGTCGCAAATCGGGACCGCAATGGCGACGGCCTTTTGAGCCGGGACGACCGGCGGCGTGGCGGTGAGCATCGCCGGCACCGCGACCGCGACGATGATCAGGACGATGACGACGACGGGACGACCCAGCAATAGGGTCCGGGTGGACAGCCCGGGGAGCAGGCGCTTTTTGCCCTCCGGGCTGTTTTTCCCCGCCACGATCCGCTTTTTAGAATTTCGTTAACTCGAAGCCAAAGCTGGCAATCAAGTTGCAGTGATCTTCGGCTATGTGCCTCCTCGGCACAGAGGTCAGGGATCACAATGCAACCACAGCGTGAAAATTCGCTTGCGGCCATTGGCCGAGACACCGCCTGGTCCCTCACGCCCGCGAGCCTGACCGTGCCCTGCGCCGGCCCCATCTCGCTGGCGACGAGCATGGCGGCCCTCGAGCAATTGGCTCCTGACTGGCGCGAGCTCCAGTCCGCTTCCGCTCATCCGCATGGCATCTTCCAGAGCGCCGATTGGTGCCTGACCTGGGCGCGCATCTACGCCAAGCCCGAGCATGGGATCGAGCCCTGCGTCATCACCGGCTATCAGGATGGCGCCCTGGTATTCCTCTGGCCGCTCATGAAGGTCAAGCAGGGACCGCTCACCATATTGCGCTGGCTGACCGAGCCACTTGCCCAATATGGCGACGTCGTCGTGAAGGCCGGCACCGATGCCCGCCCCTGGTGCCGCAGCGCCATGGAGTTCCTGCGCCGGCTCAAGGGCATCGATTGTCTGCGCCTGCGCCATGTGCGCGCCGATTCGGCGATCTATCCCTTCCTCGCGGAACATTTCCGCCCCGCCGATGGCGCCGACGAGGCTCCCTTCCTGGACTTGACCGCCTATCCCACCGAAGCCGAATACGACAAGCGCTATAGCCGCGAGCAGCGCAAGCGGCGCGGCAAGATCAGGAAGTCTCTGGCCGCCATGGGCGAAGTGGATTTCAGGATGTTGCCGCCCGGCAGCCTGATGGACCGCGCTATGGAAGACGCCATCGCTCACAAGCGCCATTGGCTCACCGAGCGGGGCCTTTACAGCAAGCCCTTGCAGTGCCCCCATCTCGAACCTTTCCTGCGCGAGCTGTCGCGCAACTGCGGCGGCATGGTTTCGCTCGTCACCTCCCACCTCACGGCCGGCAGCCGCTCGATTTCATGGGAGATCGGCCTGCGTTTCGGCCAGACCCATTTCGGCTTCATCACCGCCCATGACACGTCCCTGACCGACGCTTCGCCGGCCCGCCTGCATATGGATATGTCCCAGCGTCAGGCGATCAAGGACGGCATGCGGATCTTCGACCTGATGATTCCGGGCGATCCGCACAAGCAGTCCTGGAGCAATGCGCGGATGACGGTGCACGAGTTCCACGCCCCCCTGTCGCCAGGCGGCTGGCTCTATGGCCATGGCTACCTGTCCCTGCTCCGCCCGCTCGTCCGGCGCCTCTATTACTCGGCTCCGGCCGCGATCCGCAGCCGCTTCACGCGCCTCTTCTCGGCCTGACTGTCGCTGCCCGAACACCGCATGTCGCCGAACGGGCTGGCAGCGCCCTGCCGGCCGTGAGACACTTGTCGGCCTTGAGCAAATCCCGCCAAAGTTGAAGGCTTTGGCGATGAGGATTTGTTCCAATATAGATTGGCGCGAATCCCGTTCGGCGAAGTGAGTCCACTTCGCCGGGATGCGCGCCGGGAAGCCAAGCAGAAGATTGCGATGCCAGCCACCCTGATCCGTGCCAGCGACCCCCTCCTCCAGCCCTATAAGATCAAGCACCTGACGCTCAAGAACCGGATCATGTCGACGGCGCACGAGCCGAACTACCATGAAGACGGCATGCCGAAGGACCGCTACCGGCTCTATCACGTGGAAAAGGCCAAGGGCGGCATCGCCCTCACCATGACGGCGGGGTCGGCCGTGGTCTCGCGCGATTCGCCGCCCGCATTCGGCAACCTGCTCGCCTATAGGGACGAGATCGTGCCCTGGCTGCGCAAGCTCGCCGATGAATGCCACGAGCACGGCGCGGCGGTCATGATCCAGCTCACGCATCTCGGCCGGCGGACCAATTGGAACAAGGCCGATTGGCTGCCCGTCCTGTCCGCCTCGCCGGTGCGCGAGCCGGCGCATCGCGCCTTTCCAAAGGAGATGGAGGACTGGGACATCGAGCGCATCGTCGCCGACTATGCCGCCGCGGCGAGCCGCATGCAGGCCGCGGGCCTCGATGGCTTCGAGTTCGAATGCTACGGCCATCTCATGGATGCCTTCTGGTCGCCGGCCACCAACCGGCGCGAGGACGCCTATAACGGCTCGATCGACAACCGCTTGCGCTTCACGTTCCGTGTCCTCGAAGCGGTGAGAAGCGCCGTCGGCCCCGACTTCATCGTCGGCTGCCGCCTGGTCGCGGACGAGGATTGGGACCAGGGCCTGTCGCGCGCGGACGGGCTGGACATCTGCCGCCGTCTCAAGGAGTCGGGGCTCGTCGACTTCCTCAATGTCATTCGCGGCCATATCGAGCATGATGCGCCCCTCGCCAAGGTGATTCCGGTTCTCGGCATGCAGGCCTCGCCGCATCTCGATTTCGCCGGCGAAGTGCGGGCCCTGACGAAGTTTCCCGTCTTCCATGCAGCGCGCATCAACGACGTCGCGACGGCGCGCCACGCCGTGGCCGAGGGTAAGCTCGACATGGTCGGCATGACCCGCGCCCACATCGCCGATCCGCATATCGTGAAGAAGATCATGGAGGGCCGCGAGGCCGAGATCAGGCCTTGCGTCGGCGCCACCTACTGCCTCGACCGCATCTATGAAGGCCATGAGGCGCTGTGCATCCACAACCCGGCGACCGGACGCGAGGCGTCACTGCCGCATGTCGTCACCCGGAGCGAGGGTGCGCGCAAGACCGTCGCCATCGTGGGCGGCGGGCCGGCCGGGCTCGAAGCCGCCCGAGTCTCGGCCGAGCGCGGCCACGCGGTGGTCTTGTTCGAGGCCGCGAATGATCCGGGCGGCCAGGTCCGCGTCGCCGCCCAGGTGAAGCGCCGGCGCGAGCTGATCGGCATCGTCGACTGGCGGGCGGAGCAATGCGCCAGGCTCGGCGTCGACCTGAAGTTCAACGCTTTCACCGAGGCCTCCGACATCCGCGCCCTCGGACCCGACATCGTCATCGTGGCGACGGGGGGCCTGCCGCAGATGAGCGGCATCGCGAGCGGCGCCGACCTCGCGGTCTCGAGCTGGGACATCCTGTCGGGCGAGGTCAAGCCCGCCGAGGACGTGCTGCTGTTCGACGACAATGGCGCCCATCCCGGCATGGCCGCCGCCGAGTTCATCGCCGAGGCGGGCTCGGCCCTCGAGGTGGTGAGCCCCGAGCGCTTCTTCGCGCCCGAGATGGGCGGCCTCAATCTCGTCCCTTATATGAAGATCTTCACCAGCCGGAACGTCAGAGTCACGACCATGACGCGGCTGCGCGCCCTAGAGCGGCAGGGCAACAAGATCAAGGCGGTGTTGTGGAGCCCTTACACCGAGGCCGATTGCGCCACCCGGCTCGTCGATCAGGTCGTTGTGGAGAACGCGACGTCGCCGCTCGCCGACATCTATTTTGACCTAAAGGAAGACGCCAGCAATCGCGGCGAGGTCGACTATGAGGCCCTCATCGCCGGCCAGCCGCAAGGCAAGCGCGCCAATCCCAACGGCAAGTTCCAGCTGTTCCGTATCGGCGACGCGGTGGCCTCGCGCAACATCCATGCGGCGATCTATGATGCCCTCAGACTGTGCCGCGCCTTCTGAGCGGAGCTCTGCAACATCATTAACCGATCGCTAATCGCGCATCGCGACATCGCTCCCGCGGTGAAGAAACGATTAAGGTTAAACCAACACTCACGGCGACAGGGCCCGGATAGGAATAATTCGAACTATTCTCTTAAGTCATGACTTAGAAGCCGCTCATAGTTTGCCGTTCACTTGATATTGGTTTTCTCCGGCAAGGACGGCACCAAGAATGGCACGGAAGATCCTGGGCAGCCTTCTCGCTGCTCTCCAGACGGCGGCGATTGTCCTCTTCATGGGAAGCGCTGCGCCGGTCGGCGCTGAGAGCCTGAACACCTACTACAAGACCCTTATTGCGGTGCGCAAATGCGAGCTCTCCGTCGATGACGCGCAGCTGGCCAGGCTCCAGGAGATCATCGAGAACCGCGTCACCGACACCGACGCCTCCTCCGACGCGATCAACGCCATCTTCGACCAGATCGCGGCCGAGATCGGCAGCGACACGCCGGCCTTCTGCGCGGCCTATAGCGAAACCGCGCTTTCTCTTCTGGCAACCTTCTGATCCCATGGACCGCATCACCATGCTCACGGCAAAACTCGACATCTTGCTGAAGGCGCATTCCGCTCGCCGCCGGTTTGCCTCGGACGACAAGGCGAATGTCGCGGCCATGACCGCCCTGTGCGCCATCCCTCTGGTCCTGATTGCGGGCGTAGCCATCGATTCGAGCAGGCTGTCGTCGGCGCGGGTCGAGGCACAGGCCGCAACCGATGCCGCCGCCCTCGCGGCCGCCGCCGCCTATGGCACCGGCAATGACAGCTATGTGGCCATCGCCAACGCCAGCTTCGATCAGAATATCGCGCAGAACAAGGACCTCAAGGACGCCAACCTCGCCACCGATGTCGCGGTCAACACGGCTGACAATACGCTGACCATGACCGTGTCCGGCAACATCCCCACCACCTTGTCGCGGATCGGCGGCTTCGACCAGATGTCGCTCGGCGCCATCAGCACAGGCGAAAGCACCGGCTCCATCTCCACCACGGTCACACTTCCCGTTTTCTCCGACTATCACAAGGGCCAGATCATCCTGGTCATGGACTATTCGAGCTCGATGACCGAATATGTCGGCGGCAAGAGGAAATATTTGACCATGCGCACGGAAGCCGACGATCTGGTCAAGACGCTGTCGCAGAACTATACCAACAAGGATGTAGAATTCGGCCTGGTCCCATTCTCGCACGCGGTGCGCGTCACCATGCCCAACAACTTCTATTACGGCAAGACCGGCACGAGCCAGACGACCTACTGCATCGATGACCGCAACTATCCCCTGAATCTGAGCGCCGATGCGCCCGACACCAGCACCAAGAACAACAGCAGCAAGTTCTTCACGACGAGCTGCAGCTACTTCTCCGGAAACAACCTCAATGTCCGGCCGCTCTCGCTCAACCATTCGGCGACGGGCCAGCAGATCAGGGACATGGTGCCCTATGGCAACACCCATATCTCGCTCGGCATGGAAACCGCGTGGCATCTGCTCACCCCCAACCTGCCTTATGCCGCGCCCGTGAATGAAGAGGAGACCCTCAAGGCGGTGGTGCTCCTGACCGACGGCAAGCAGACGAGCCCGGGCAGCGGCCCGAACAACATCCTGTCGGTGGCCCAGGCCGAGGCCAATCTCGAGCAGCAGTGCATCAAGATGAAGGCGGCCGGCATCCGCATAGTCACCGTCTCCTTCGACCTCGACGACGTCGAGAACAGCGACACCGAAAAGCGGCTGCACGACTGCGCCTCCGACAACCTCGAGAAGGAAGTGGCGGAAGGCGAGCCGACGCCCAAATATTACTTCAACGTCGACACCAATGAGGAATTGGCCACCGCTTTCGGCGTCATCCGCGACAGCCTCGCCAAGAGCATGTATATCTCGAAATAGCCCCGCAGCGGCTTTTCCCATCCCCCACCATCCGGAATCGGGTGGCACAGCCCGAGAGTTCAGCTAGGAGACGGTCACCCTGGGTTGAATAAACCCGGGGCGATGAACGTAGCGGGGCATGTGACACCGGGCATCCGGTTCCGGCATGCAGGGGGCATTCCATGATCAACCGCACGATGGGCCCGGTCGAATGGGCCATGCTCATCCTCCTCAGCGTCGTCTGGGGAGGGTCGTTTTTCTTTTACGCCGTCGCGGTCAAGGAGCTGCCGACCTTCACCATCGTCTTCCTGCGGGTGGCTCTCGGCAGCGCCGGCCTGTGGCTCACCGCCTGGGCGATGGGGCTCCTGCCGCCGCGCCGATCCGGCCTGTGGCGCGATTTCCTGATCATGGGGCTGATCAACAACGCCATCCCCTTCAGCCTGATCGTCTGGGGCCAGCATGAGGTCGCCTCCGGGCTCGCCGCCATCCTCAACGCCACCACGCCGTTCTTCACCGTGCTCGTTGCCAACATGCTGACCGCCGACGAGAAGCTGTCCTGGAACCGCCTGCTCGGCGCCGTGATCGGCCTTTCCGGTGTCGCCGCCATGATGGGCGCCGATATTCTCGCCGCGCGGCAAGGCTCGCTCCTCGCGCAGCTCGCCATTGTCCTGGCCGCCGTCTTCTATGCCTTCGCCAGCGTTTTCGGCCGCCGCTTCGCCACCGTCCCTCCCCTCATCACCGCGGCCGGCCAGACCACGGCCTCGTCCCTCATCCTTCTGCCGGCCATGCTGGTCATCGACATGCCGTGGCGGCTTTCGTCGCCGTCTCTCGACGTGTGGCTTGCGATCATCGGCCTCGCCATATTGTGCACCTCGCTCGCCTACATACTTTATTTCACCATCCTGAAGCGGGCCGGCGCCACCAATATCGTTCTGGTCACTTTCCTCGTGCCGGTGAGCGCCATCCTGCTCGGCATCGCTTTCCTGGGCGAAACGCTCGACCTTCATCACATCGTCGGCATGGCGACCATTGCGATGGGCCTCGCGCTCATCGACGGGCGTCTTCTTGCTCTTGTGAAACCCCGTCGCGCCTGACGAAAATCCGGTCTATCATCCTCGCAAAGGCGCGGCCTGCCGATGCATCAGGAGGAGATCATGGCCAGTCATCCCGATGTCCAGGGCTTCTTCGATGAAGCCACCAATACGGTGAGCTATGTGGTGAGCGATCCCGCCACGAAGATCTGCGCCATCGTCGATTCGGTGCTCGATTATGATCCGTCCGCCGGACGCACCTCCTTCCGATCGGCCGACGCGTTGATCGATCATGTCCGCCGCCATGGCCTTACCCTCGACTGGATTCTCGAGACCCATGTCCATGCCGATCATCTGTCCGCCGCGCCCTATATCCAGGACAGGCTCGGCGGCAAGCTCGGCATCGGCGAGAAGATCACCGTCGTGCAGGACACGTTCGGCAAGATCTTCAATGCCGGGACGGATTTCCAGCGCGACGGCAGCCAGTTCGACCAGTTGTTCAACGACGGCGACCGTTTCAGCCTGGGCTCGATCGAAGCCCATGTCATGCACACGCCCGGCCACACGCCGGCCTGCCTCACTTATGTGATCGGCGATGCCGCCTTCATCGGCGACACGCTGTTCATGCCGGATTTCGGTACGGCGCGCGCCGATTTTCCGGGCGGCGACGCGCGCCAGCTCTATCGATCGATCCAGAAGGTCCTGGCGCTGCCGCCCGAGACCCGCTTGTTCCTGTGTCACGACTACAAGGCACCCGGACGCGACTTCTTCGCCTGGGAAACGACGGTCGCCGCCGAACGCGCCGGCAATGTCCATGTCCGCGACGGCGTCGGCGAGGACGAGTTCGTGGCCATGCGCACCGCGCGCGACAAGAAGCTCGGCGCCCCGCGGCTGATCATCCCCTCGATCCAGGTGAACATGAATGCCGGCCACTTCCCCGAGCCGGACCGGGACGGAAATGTCTTTCTGAAAGTGCCGCTCAACCGCATCTGACCCGACAAGGAGGCCGCCATGGCCGAACAATTGCGCGGCATCCACCATCTGACCGCCGTCACTGCCGACGCCCCCGGCAATCTCGCCTTCTACACCAAGGTGCTGGGCTTGCGGCTCGTCAAGAAGACCGTCAACCAGGACGACACCAGCGCCTATCACCTGTTCTACGCCGACGGCAAAGCGAGCCCGGGCAGCGATGTCACTTTTTTCGATTGGCCGGTCGGACGCGAAAGGCGCGGCACTCACGCCATAGCGCGCACGGCGCTCAGGGTCGGCAGCGCGGCGAGCCTCGCCTGGTGGCGCGACCGCCTGCTCGCGGCCAAGGCGAAAGCAGGCGAGATCAGCGACAATGCCGGTTATCAATCGCTCGATTTCGAGGATCCGGAGGGCCAGCGCCTGAGACTCATCGACGATAAAGGCGCCGGCGAAAGCCATCCCTGGGCGGAGAGTCCCGTTCCGGCGGACCATCAGATCCGCGGCCTTGGCCCGATCACGCTCTCGGTGCCCGACCTGAAGCCCACCGCAGCCGTCCTCACCCAGGTCCTCAACATGACGGAAGCCCGCACCCACCCATTGGCCAATGGAAAGACGTCGCTGCATGTCTTCGCCATGGGCGACGGCGGCCCCGCGGCCGAGCTTCACGTGGCGGTGGAGCCGCATCTGCCCATTGCCGGGCAAGGCGCCGGCGGCGTCCACCATGTCGCCTTCCGCACACCGAGCGTCGAGATGCTGCATCACTGGACCGAAAGGCTGGCAAGCTTCAAGCTTCCATCCAGCGGCGAGGTCGAGCGTTATTATTTCCGCTCGCTCTATTTCCGCGAGCCCAACGGCATCCTGTTCGAGATCGCGACCGACGGCCCGGGCTTCGCGGTGGATGAGCCTTTGGAGAGCCTGGGCCAGCGCCTGTCCCTGCCGCCTTTCCTCGAGGCGCGCCGCGCCAGCATCGAAGCCGGGCTGAAGCCCTTGCAATGAAATCCCGCATTCCCGCCGCCAAGGCGCGCCGCCTCATTGCAGCGCATCACCTCCTCGTCGCCGGTACGTCTTTGGCCAAGGCATCGCGGGTGGCTCTCCTCATCCATGGCCGGCATGCCAGCGCCGAGGTCATCCTGCCGCTGGCCGACCGGCTCGCCGTGCCGCGCGTAAGCTTTCTCGCCCCCAGCGCCGAAACCGGAAGCTGGTACCCCGGGCTCTTCATGGCGCCAATCGCCGCCAACGAGCCCTTTCTCAGCCAGTCTCTCGATCGGCTCGGCGCCATCCTGCGCGCAGTGAGCGGGCTCGGCTTCGACATCGGCACGGAGATCGCGCTTGTCGGTTTCTCGCAAGGCGCCTGCCTGGTGCTCGAATACGCCGCCCGCAATCCGCGCCGCTATGCCGGTGTCCTCGGCTTCACCGGCGGTCTCATCGGCCCCGATCCGATGCTGCGCCAGGAACGCGGTTCCTTCGACGGCACACCCGTCTTCATCGGCTGCAGCGAGAAGGACCCGTTCATACCGGCTGAGCGGGTCGTGGAGACCGCCGCGCACCTCACGGCCCATGGCGCGGCCGTGACCACGCGTTTTTACCCGGGCAGCGACCACATCATCAACGATGATCAGATCGCCCACGGTCTCGATATATTGTCATCCGACGTCGTCGCCTGACGTCTGAACGTGAAGGGAAGCAGAACATGGATATCGGCATAATCGGTCTGGGCCGCATGGGCGGCAACATCGCCCGCCGCCTCATGCTGGGTGGGCATCATTGCGTCGTGCTCGACCGCAATGCGGAAGCGGTGAAAGACGTCGCGGCAGTGGGAGCGGCAGCGGCCAAGGATGCGGCCGACATGCTGGCGAAGCTCCCGGCGCCCCGCGCCGTCTGGCTGATGCTGCCCGCGGGCGCGATCACCGAGACGGTCCTGACCGAGGTCGCGGGGCTGATGCGCGAAGGCGATATCCTCATCGACGGCGGCAACAGCTTCTACAAGGACGACATCCGCCGCGCCAAGACCTTGCGCCGGAAAGGCATCCACTATGTCGATGTCGGCACGTCAGGCGGCGTGTGGGGGCTCGAACGCGGCTATTGCCTGATGATCGGCGGCGATCAGGCGATCGTCACCCATCTCGATCCCATCTTCGCCTGCCTGGCGCCCGGCATCGGCAAGATCGAGCGCACGCCCGGCCGCGAGCGCCGCGACCCGCGCGCCGAGCACGGCTACATCCATTGCGGGCCGGCGGGCTCGGGTCATTTCGTCAAGATGATCCACAACGGCATCGAATATGGGCTCATGCAGGCCTATGCCGAGGGCTTCGACATCCTGCGCAACAAGTCGAGCGCCGAGCTACCGGAGGATGAGCGCTTCACGCTCGACATGGCGGATATCGCCGAGGTCTGGCGGCGCGGCAGCGTGGTTTCCTCCTGGCTGCTCGACCTCTGCGCCATCGCGCTCACCCGTGACGGCGACCTCAAGAGCTTCACCGGCTCGGTCGCCGATTCAGGCGAGGGCCGCTGGACGGTCGAGGCCGCGATCGAGGAGGCCGTGCCGGCGGACGTGCTGTCGACCGCGCTCTATACCCGCTTCCGCTCGCGCCGCGACCATACGTTCGCCGAGAAGCTGCTCTCCGCCATGCGGTATGAATTCGGCGGGCATGTCGAGCAGAAGAAGTAGATCTCCTACATCCGCCCATACTTCTTCATCACCTCGACCAGACGGTCATGCGGCAGCGCCACGCAGCGGTTGCCGTCGCGGCCGATCATCGTCTGATTGGCGATCATGCTGTCGATGATCGCTTCCTCCGTCGCCTCGATCGTCGCCACGAACAAGGGATCGATATCCGCTGTGGCGATCGCTTCCATGCGGCGCAGTTCGCCGCGCCCCGCGCTGAAGGCCTCCTCATTGGCGGTCGAGAAGGCGAGGAAGATGTCGCCCGAGCTGTTGTGGCCGATGCCGCCGGTCCGCGCCAGGCCCAAGGGCACGCGCCGGGCGATGCGCTTGAGCTGATGCGCTTCGAGCGGCGCGTCGGTCGCGACCACGACGATGATCGAGCCCGCCGGCTTGCCGCGCAGTTCATCACCCGTAAGGTGAAGGCCGACCGGCACACCGAGGATGGTGCATTCGGGCCGCTGTCCGAAATTCGACTGGACCAGGGCGCCGACCGTGTAGCGCCGCCCGCCGATCTTCACCACCCGCGAGGCCGTGCCGTTGCCACCCTTGAAGTCATAGCACACCATGCCGGTGCCGCCGCCGACGCTGCCCTGCTCGACCGGGCCGCCGCGCGCCCCTTCCAGCGCTTGAATCACATGCCCAGCCTTCACATGGAAACCGTTGATATCGTTGAGATCGCCATCGAAGGTCTCGGCCGCGACCGGCAGCCCCCAGTCCTGCACATTGCCGCCGCCATGGCGCACCAGCCATTCGATGGTGGCATCGCGAGCGACGCCGCAGGAATGGGTGTTGGTGATGGTGACGGGCGTCTGCAATTCGCCCGATTCCTCGATCCAGATCGTGCCGGTCATCTCGCCATTGCCGTTGAGCGAATAGGACCCGGCGGCGCAGGGAATCTGCGCCTTGCCGCGCCCGCGCGGCAAGAGGGCGGTGACACCGGTGCGCACCGGTCCCTGCCCGACGACGAGCTTCCCCTCGCCCGTGATCAGCGTCGTCGTCCCGACCTCGACGCCCGCGACATCGGTGATGGCGTTGTTCTCACCCGGCTCTCCCGGAAGCGGCAGTCTCAGGGCCCGGGCGCGCGTCTTGCCGGCGGGGGTGGCATGGTGGGAATTCATGGGTCTCCCTCGATTCTGCTTTGCAAGCCGCGAGGCTTCGCACACACTGAAGCCCGTGAGCAACAAGGAAGAACATGGCATCTCCCGTCGATCCGAGCGCCTATAAGGAAGCCCTGATCTTCCTCGGCACGGCCGGCGTCGTCATTCCCATCTTCCGCAAGCTGGGCCTGAGCTCGATCCTGGGCTTCCTCATCGTCGGCATGCTCATCGGCCCCAATATGCTGGGGCGACTCGCCTTGACCTGGCCTTGGCTGGCCAATTTCGTCTTCACGGAATCGGAAGAGCTGTCCCAGCTGGCCGAGCTCGGCGTCGTCTTCCTGCTGTTCCTGATCGGCATCGAGCTCTCCTTCGAGCGCCTGATCACCATGCGCCGCCTGGTCTTCGGCCTGGGCGGCCTGCAGATGCTGGTCACCACCATCGTCCTCACTCTGATCGGCCTGTGGCTCGGCCTGGCGCCGGCCGAGGCGGTCATCGTCGGCGCGGCACTCTCCCTGTCCTCGACGGCGATCGTGGTTCAGCTCCTTTCCGATGCCAAGCGCCTCGGCACCCATACCGGGCGCGCCAGCTTTTCGGTGCTGCTGTTCCAGGACCTGGCGGTCATCCCGATCCTGCTGCTTGTCAATGTGCTCGGAGCCAACGAGACGGGCCTCGCCTTTGCCGACATTCTCACCGCCATCGCCCAGGCACTCATCGCCATCGCCGTCATCGTCGTTGTCGGCCGCTTCCTGCTGCGCCCGCTATTGCGCCTGGTGGCGCATACGCGCAGCGGCGACCTGTTCATGGCGACGACGCTCCTGATCGCCGTGGGCGCCGGCTACGCCGCCAGCCTCGCCGGCCTCTCCATGGCGCTCGGCGCCTTTCTCGCCGGCCTCCTTCTCGCCGAAACCGAGTTCCGGCGCGAGGTCGAAGCCATCATCGAGCCCTTCAAGGGCCTCCTGCTCGGCGCCTTCTTCCTCCTCGTCGGCATGGGCATAGATCTGAGCCAGGTCGCCTCCTATCCGGAGATATTCCTCCTCTCGGCTCTGGCCCTCATCGTCATCAAGGCCGTCCTCTTCTGGCTCGTCGCGCAGCCCTTCGCCATCGCGCGCGAGGCCCGCATCGAAGCGGCTCTGCTTCTCGGTCCGGGCGGCGAGTTCGCCTTTGTCGCCATGGCCGCCGCGGTCGCGGCCGGGGTCGTCACCCAGATCGTCTCGGATGCGCTTCTGATCATCGTGTCGCTCTCCATGGCCTCGATCCCCCTGCTCGATTATCTGAGCCGGCCGCTGTCGCGGAAGGTCCTGAGCGCGGCCGCCGAAATGCCTATGGAGGCGCCGCCAAGCGACAGCGAAGCGCGCGTCGTCATCGCAGGCTTCGGCCGGGTCGGCCGCCTCATCGGCAAGATGCTGGAGGAACACGAAATCTCCTACATCGCCGTCGACACCGATCCCCAACTCGTGGCTCAAGAGCGCAAGGCGGGGAAGCCCATTTATTACGGCGACGCGTCGCGCCCGGAATTCCTGCGCGCCTGCAATATCGAGCATGTCCAGGTCATCGCGGTCACCATGGATCAGCCGAAGAAGGTGGAGGACGTCACCGTCGCGGCCCGGGCCGAGCGCGCCGACATCAAGATCATCGCCCGCGCCCGCGATGACCGCCATGCCGTCAAGCTCTATGGGCTCGGCGTCACCGAGGCCGTGCCCGAGACCATCGAGGCGTCATTGCAGCTGGGTGAATCCGTCCTGGTCGAAGCGGGTGTCGCCATGGGTCTCGCCATCGCCTCGGTGCACGAGCAGCGTGATCACTTCCGCAAGATGCTGGGCCGCCCCAACCGCAAGGAGGAGCTGGCGCTCCTGCGCCGGCGCAAAGCGCGCGGCATCAGCCGTGCTGGCGAATAGCTCAGGCGACGCCGAGCTTCTTCTGCAGGCTCGAGCTCGAGGTGGTGTACTGGAACAGGAGCCGCTCGCCCGGATGGATGTGGTGGAAGGCCTCTTGCGCCATGAGGGCCGCTTCATGGAAACCCGACAGGATGAGCTTGAGTTTGCCCGGATAGGTGTTGATGTCGCCGATGGCGAAGATGCCGGGCGTCGAGGTCTCGAATTTCGCGGTGTCGACCGGGATCAGGTTCTGATCGAGATTGAGGCCCCATTCGGCCACCGGGCCGAGCTTCATGGTGAGGCCGAAGAAGGGCAGCATCGCATTGGCGGTGATATCGAAGGCCCCGTCCGCACCCTTGACCTGGACCGAGGACAGGCGGCCGTTCTCGCCGGTGAGCCCCGTCACCTGACCGAGCTTGAACTGCATCTTGTCCGCCGCCACCAGCTCGCGCATCTTCTTCACGCTGTCGGGGGCGGCGCGGAAGTCGTCGCGCCGGTGCAGCAGGGTCAGGCTCTTCGCCAAAGGCTGCAGGTTGAGCGTCCAGTCGAGGGCTGAATCGCCGCCGCCGACGATCAGGATGTCGCGGCCGCGCAGCGTCTCCATCTTCTTGACGGAATAGTACACCGACTGGTTCTCATAGGCTTCGATGCCGGGGATCGGCGGCTTCTTCGGCTGGAACGAGCCGCCGCCCGCCGCGATCACCACCACCTTGGCATGGAAGACGAGGCCGCCATCGGTCTTCAGCTCGAAGCGGCCGTCTTCGAGCTTCCTGAGCTCGGTGATCATCTGGTTGAAATGATACTCGGGCTTGAAGGGCTTGGCCTGCTCGAGCAGCCGGTGCGTCAGCTCGGACCCGGTGACGATCGGCAGGGCCGGAATGTCATAGATCGGCTTTTCCGGATAGAGCTCGGCACATTGGCCGCCCGGCCGGTCGAGGATGTCCACCACATGGCATTTGATGTCGAGGAGGCCGAGCTCGAAGACCGCGAACAGCCCGCAGGGACCGGCACCCACGATCACGGCATCGGTGGAGAACACCTCTTCGCTCATATCCCACTCCAAATAGCAGCTAGAATTGTTTTTCGGGCACGCGGACCCTCAGTCCGTCGAGCGCATCGGACACTTTGATCTGGCAGGACAGTCGGCTCTCCTCGCGCACATCGAAGGCGAAATCGAGCATGTCCTCTTCCATGGGATTGCGCGCGCCCGTCTTCTCGAGCCAGTCCGGCTCGACATAGACATGGCACGTGGCGCAGGCGCAGGCGCCGCCGCAATCGGCGTCGATCCCCGGGACCATGTTCTTGACTGCGGTCTCCATGACCGTCATGCCGGCCTGGCCTTCGACGGTCTGTTCGGTGCCACTATGTTGAATGAAAGTGATCTTCGCCATTCCGGGCCTTTTAGTCGGGTATTTTGCGCCGCGCCTCTTTAAGGTATCGCAGCCGCGAACACAAGGAATGGGCCTATCGCCGCAGCCATGCGTGCCGCGCCGGCCGCATTCTTTCCTGGATTTCGTTCACTCGTCGTTGAAAGAGATCGCGCTAAAAGCCTTCAATCAATGACCTTTTTGGCTTCGTCGGCAAAGGCGGCCATGGCCGCGTCGAGCGCGTCGAGAGCCTCGGTCTTGCTTGTTCCGGATGCGGCAAATCCCATGACTTCGAGCGTCTCGGCGAGCGCTGCGACATGCGGCGCGCCGATCGAGCGCGCCGACCCTTTGAGGCTGTGGGCGGCGAATTTCCAGTCTTGCGCCGAGGCGGCGGCATCCAGTTGTGTGCGAATAGGCGCGAAGTGGCCGAGGAACAAGGCCACGAGCTCACGTTCGAGCGCCGGATCGCCGGCCGTGTATTGGCTGAGATGCTCGCGGTCGAAAATCGCCGGATCGACCTCCGAGCTCTGGCCTGCTTCCGTTCCTACCGGCTGACGCATGGACAATGCCCGTTTCTTTACTTGCTTCCCTGTCGCCTTCGCCTGTTTACGTAAATAAATCCGCTTAAGATAGGATTTTAGATTTTGATTCAAAGCGAACCATAATTTTAACCAAAACTTTATTTAGCCGCATCAACAGGGTTAAGATGAGTTCAAGCGGGACTCCCAATGAGTTATTATGCAAGCTCTAAACGGACCGTCAGGCAAGGCTTGGCGACGTTCGACACCCATGCGCGCGGTTGGGCAAGAAACGCGTAGATTGGGGACGGCCAACCGGGTGGGACTGGGGTCGGACGGATAGAAATCCGTCGCTGAACAGGGAAGTGGTGCGGGTACAGACATGGTAAACAATCCGAATGATCCTCGGCGTCCGCAGCGGCGCCAGCAAGGTCGTGGCGAAGCCGGCCGGCGCGATGCCGAACTGGGCGCGACGCGCGACACTCCCTTGCGCGGACGCCCCGCCAACGAGAACGAGCCCATCTCCGCCGCCATGACCGCGAGCCTGCGCCGCAGGCCGTCCTTTGCGCCTTATTATGTCGCTTTCATCTTGTCCCTGCTCTGGGTCTTCCTGTGGTTCTGGAGCTTCAGCCCGGCCATTCTCGACAAGCCGAACCCCTTCGCGACACCGGCCATGCCGCAGACCATGGTCGCTCTGGCGACCCTGGTCCTGCCCCTCGCTTTGATCTGGACGGCCGCCTGGTTTATCTGGCGGGCCCATCAGTTGCGCCAGGTTTCTGAAGTCCTGGTGCAGACGGCGATGCGCCTCGTCAGGCCGCAGGACATCGCGGCCGACGGACTCGCCTCGATCGCCCAGGCGGTGCGCTCCGAGGTCGACATCCTGGTCGGCGGCGTCGAGCACGCCGTGCAGCGCGC
Organism: Parvibaculaceae bacterium; assembly: GCA_050251035.1. Lineage (GTDB taxonomy): Bacteria > Pseudomonadota > Alphaproteobacteria > Rhizobiales > Aestuariivirgaceae > Taklimakanibacter. The sequence goes on along the minus strand of JBFWNN010000093.1, from coordinate 1,597 downwards.
TTCCGAGCTCGAAGGCTTGGTGCACAAGGAAATCTCCGCCATCGAGCGCGCCTTCGGCGGCAATGAGGAGCGCATCCGCACCCTGATCGCCGGGCTCGAGAACCAGCGCGCCGCCTTGCAGCAGGCAGGCGTGGTCATCGGCAGCGAGACCAACCCGGTCCTGGCGCGCCTTGAATCCAACACCCAGAATCTGGATTCGATCATCGCCAGCGCGCAGTCGACCATCCAGCACCTGGAGCATGGGCTGAAGACGACGACCGTCGAGCTCGCCCGCACCATCGATGAAGTGGCCTCGCGCGCCTCGGTCGCCGGCTCCGAGATTTCGGGCCAGGCCGCCCATATGGAGCGCTCCTCCTCGATCTTCGTGACCGAGCTGCGCAAGTTCTCCGAGCATCTGTCGGAGCAGATCGGGATCCTCGCCAATGCGACGGGATCGCTCAACGCCGAATCGAGCAATTTCGGCATGCGCATCCAGGGCATGGAATCGAACGTCGTGCAGCTTCTGCGCTCGAGCATCGATGAGCTCACCACGATCAACGGCCAGATCGCCCGCACGATCGATCAATCGACTGCCCAGTCGAGCGACCAGATCCGCACCGCGGGAACGCAATTGACCGAGCTGATGCAATCGGCGAGCGGCAACATCGTCTATCATCTCAAGACCACGTCGCAGGAAGTCGCCGAGCAGATCGAGAAATCCGGCATCGTCGTCTCCCAGCAGATCGAAGCAAGCCGTTCCGGCATGAGCGACGGTCTCGAAGGCGTCGTCAAGACCTATGTCGACCAGGTCGACCGTGCCCGCAGCGAGCTCACGAGCTTCGTCGAGCAGGCCGGCACGCAAATTTCCGGCCGGCTCGATGAATCGACCAGCCGCCTGTTCACCAAGCTCGACGAAGCGGCGCGCAACATCCATGTCGGCATCGAGGAGAACGGCAATACCCTGGTGGACCGTCTCACCATTTCGACCGACTCCGCCGCCTCCGCCATCAGCGCATCGAGCGCCAAGCTGATCAACCTTGTCGAGACCAGCCGCGCCGGCATGACCGATGGCCTCGAAGGCATCATCAAGAACTACGTCGAACAGGTCGACAATGCCCGCAACAGCCTGGCCTCCTATGTCGAGCAGGCCGGCAATGAGATCGCAAGCCGGGTCGACGACTCGACCGGCCGCCTGTTCACCAAGCTCGACGACGCGGCGCGCACCATCCATGTCGGCATCGAGGAGAACAGCAATGTGATGGTGGAACGGCTCACCGCCTCGACTTCGGCGGCCGCCAACACCATCACCCAGTCGAGCGCGCAGTTGGTCAAGCTGGTCGAGACCAGCCGCGCCGGCATGACAGACGGCCTCGAAGGCATCATCAAGAACTATGTCGACCAGGTCGACAATGCCCGCAACAGCCTGGCCTCTTATGTCGAGCAGGCCGGCAACGAGATCGCCGGCCGGGTCGATGACTCGACCAACCGCCTGTTCACCAAGCTCGATGACGCGGCGCGCGCCATCCATGTCGGCATCGAGGAGAACAGCAATGTGATGGTGGAACGGCTCAATGCCTCCACCTCCGCCGCCGCCAACGCCATCGGCCAGTCGAGCGCG
>JBFWNN010000092.1:0-18909 GCA_050251035.1 Parvibaculaceae bacterium | reverse complement strand
TCTTGCCGCCGAGAGCGGGAATCCAGAACGAGTGACTCACATCCTCGCTCTTCAACGTCAGTTCCACCCGCTCACCGACCGGCAACCGGATTTCATTGGCATCGACGACCGGTGCGCCGCCCGGCGGGTGATACATCACGCGCCACCAGAATTGCTTGCCGGTCACTTCGATGCGCAATCCCGCGGCACCGGCCGGCGCCAAAGGCCGCAGACCCGGCATGAGCCACAGCGCATAGACCAACAACAGAAGCAGCGCCACGGACGGGAATACGGCTCCGCCCCAGAAGATGAGGCGTCCGCCGGTGCGCTCCTGGTGAACGGTTCGCGTCGGCCACAGCGCGTAAAGCAGCAAGCTCACAACGAAGAACCAGATCAGGGCCCCTGCCGAGGCCATGACCCAGAATAGGATGAAGATCTGGCGGGATTCCTCGCCGGCAGGATCGAGTGCCGATTGCGGTCCGGCGCAGCCGGAGAGGACGGCAGACACAATGAGGAAAGGAAGGCGGCGTTTTCCGGTTCCGCGCTTTTCCGCCGGGTCTCGCATGGAGAGCGCGGTCACTGCGCCGGAAGCGCATAGGCAATGATCGAATCCCCTGCCTTGGTGCCGGTCGACCCGTGGCCACCGGCGACGACCACGAGATACTGCCTGCCGTCGGCGCCCTGATAGGTCATCGGCGTCGCCTGCCCGCCGGCCGGCAGACGGTCGCGCCACAATTCGCGGCCGTCTGCGACCGCGAAAGCACGCACATAGTAATCCAACGTGCCGCTGTGGAACGCGACACCGCCCCCCGTCACTATCGGACCGCCAATTCCCGGTACCCCCATTTTGAAGGGCAGCGGAAGCCAGCTGAGATCGCGCACAGTCCCATTGCGATGCTGCCACAGTATGGCGCCGGTCTTGAGGTCGGCGGCGGCGATATAGCCCCAGGGCGGCGCCTGGCAAGGCAGGCCGAGCGGCGTCCACATCGGGCGCATCAACGCGGCGAACGGGGCGCCGAAGTTCTCGTTGAAGCCAGGCTCCTCTTCGGAGACATAGCTGGTCTTGTCGTCGGCACGGGGAATGAGTTTGACGATGAAGGCGAGATAGACCGGATTGGCGATCACCACCTGGCGGACAGGATCGATGGCGACCCCGCCCCAGTTGAAGGTGCCGAAATTGCCGGGATAAACGATGCTGCCGGTCACGGATGGCGGTGTGTAGCGACCTTCATAGTTCAACTTGCGGAACCAGATGCGGCAGTAAAGCTGGTCGAGCATGGTGGCGCCCCACATGTCGTTCTCGCTCAACGGCCGCGGCTTGAAGGTGAGCGCCGATGTCGGCTGCGTCGGCGCGGTGAAATCCCCCTCCACCGCGCCTTGCGGCGCCGGCTCCTCCGTCGTCGGCAGCAGCGGTTCGCCGGTGCGACGGTCGAGGACATAGATGTCGCCCTGCTTGGTGGCCTGGACCAGAGCCGGCACAGTTTCCGCGCCGCGCTGAAGATCGACGAGTTGGGGTTGCGAGGGCGTGTCCATATCCCACAGATCATGGTGCACGAGCTGTCGGACCCAGCGGACCTGACCGGTCGCGAGGTCGAGCGCGGTAACCGAGGAAGAGAAGCGCTCGGTCTCAGGCGTGCGAGCGCCGCCATACTGATCGGGCGGCGCATTGCCCATCGGCGCATAGACAAGCCCTAAGCCCGCATCGACGGACAGAAGCGACCAGGCATTGGGCGAATTGCCGACATAATGCTGATCCGGCGCCAGAGGCTGCGTCTGATCAGGCTTGCCGGAATCGAAGTTCCATACCAGCGCGCCGGTATCGGCGCGATAGGCGCGGATGACACCCGACGGCTCCGTCGTCGATACATTGTCATTGACGGCGCCGCCTATCACAATCAGACCATTGGCGACGACCGGCGGCGATGTCGAATAATAGGAGCCGGGATAAAAATGCGGCATGTTGAGAGCGAGGTTGACGGCGCCGTCATTGCCGAAGCCGCGGCATGGCGCCCCGGTTCTGGCATCGAGGGCGACGAGCCGTGCATCCGCGGTCGGCAGCAGGACGCGGCGCGCGCATTCGGCATCGGCAGGCATGCCGTCCAGCTGATAATAGGAAAGGCCGCGGCACGTCTGATGCTGGCGCTGCTTGTTGCTGCCGACCTTGGGATCGAAGCGCCACCGCTCCGCCCCGGTCACCGGATCGAGGGCGATCGCCAGTTGATGCGGGGTGCAGACATAGAGCAAGCCGCCCACCATCAGCGGCGTCACCTCATAGGTCGTCTCTTCGGGATCCTTGGCCGCGTCGCGGATGTCACCGGTGCGATATTCCCAGGCGCGTTGCAGTCGTCCGACATTGTCTGGGGTAATCCCCGTCAAGGGCGAGAAGTGACTTCCGCCCGCGGTGCGGCCATAGGCAATCCACTCCTCCGGCAGCGGTGTCGTCTCGCTCGGCGGCAAAGCATTGGACGAGGCTTCCGCGACCTGACCGAAGATCGCCTTTTGATCGATGGTCATCGAATAGAGGGCGACGACGATGCTGACGACGAGCGCCGCGGCGAGCGCATAGAGACCGGTTCGCCAAGCGGTGTGAGACGGCGATTGGCCACGACCGAACCAGGCGGCGACAACCATCAAGACGCCGATCGCCACGATCAACCCGCCCCGCGGCGCCAGTGACCACCAATCCAAACCAGCTTCCAGGATCGCCCAGGCCAGCGAACCGATCGTCACGACAGCAAAGACGAAGAGGGCAGCTGCGTGCCGACGGTGAAACGCTACACCAGCAACCAGGAAACCAAGCCCGGCAAGAAGATAATACCAAGAGCCGCCGAGCAGAATCAGCCACAGCCCGCCGCCGGCGAGGAGCAGTCCAATCACGACGAGCACGATGGAAAGAAGCAGGATCATATCCACTCCCTCCCCCGCTTGAACCACCGGTGGCGGAAAAAGTTCCTTAGCGGCCTCCCAGCCCGTCAAACGCCCCTGATTTGTTTCATTCAGACGGCGCCAAATTCACAAGGGCGCGCCCGCCGGCCGTCATTGTCCTTGCGTGAAGCCCCGACACAGAGCGGCGAGCTTGTTGCCGTCAGGGTCGCGGACATAAGCGGCGTAGAAATCGGGACTGTAATGCAGTCTCAGGCCCGGAGGCCCCTCACAGCTCCCACCATGGGCGAGCGCCGCGGCATGGAAATCATCGACCTCCTGCCACCGCCGCGCCCGGAAGGCGACCATGCTGCCATTGCCCACCGTCGCCGGCCGTTGGTCGAAGGGGATGCCGACCCAGAAAGCCAGCTCGCGCAGACCGCCCTCCTCATAGAGCCCCCAGCCCGCGGCAACCCGGTCCCAGTCCGCATCGCCGGTGACGACGCGCTGCAGGCCGAGCGGCGCCAGGGCGGCCGTGTAGAACGCTATCGCCCGCGCGAGATCATTGGTGCCGAAATAGACATAGGTCAGCATGTGTGCCCTCCCCGCCACCTTCACTTTTGCACGACGCAGAACGTGTTGCCATCGGGGTCGGCGAGGACCACATAATCCGCATGCTCAGGATAGCGCCAGTCGAAACGCGTGGCGCCGAGCGCCAGGAGGCGATCGACCTCCGCGGCCTGGTCATCCGCATAGAGATCGAGATGATGACGCTGGTGAGTCTCGGCATGCGAAGTGACTTGGCTGATGGCGAGTTGAACGCCGGCTCCGTGCTTCGGGACGAGGATGGCCCAATCGCTGCTGGGCTCGCGCAACGGCCTGTAGGCGAGCGCCACGCACCAGAAGTCGATGGCGCGCTTCACGTCGCGCACGCCCCATACGATCGATCCTATTTTCAGCATGGCTTCTGCTCCTGATCCATCAGGTGGAAACCGGACTTCAGATGATGCCGTGCTCCCTCAGAAGCGCTTGCTCGTCGCCCGACACCCAGCCGAAAACCTTCGGCTCTCCGTCCAGCTCCTGGACGAAGTAGTGGACATCGAAATCTATCGTCGCGTCCGGTTGATCCTTGCGGGCATAGATCGCCGTCCAAGCCACATGAGCCACGCAATGATGGTCGTCCATCGGGGTGAGGCGCACATTGCGTATCCGCATTTGCTTCGTCCCCATCGCCCGATAGCGCGCATAGCCTTGCGTCATGACCTGCTTGAGCTGATCGTCGTTCTTTCCGGTCATCACCCCGGCGGGCGAGGCCGCTATGAACTCGGCGGCATACAGGGACGCCACCTCATCCAGGTCCAGGTCGCCGCCGAGCGACCGATTGAAGACGCTCTCATATCGCTCGAAGAGCTTCCTTATTCTGGCTTCCATCATTTTGCCCTCTAAATGCAGCTCCGGCCCGCGACACTACCGGTAACGGCGGCGCCTTGACCAAAGTTCATTCTTCGGTCATCTTGCCCGCATGGCCGCTTATCGCGTCACGCTCGTCAAATCGAAAAAATCTCCCATCCCGGGGGAAGTCGATCGGCATGCGCGCTAGCTGAAGCTGCCTTGGATCGCAATCAACCCCGCCGGTTCGGACGGGGTTTTTTGTTGCCCGTCTCCGGCCTGTCAGGAGATGGAGATGACACCGCAAGGACTTTGGATACCGCTGATCACGCCGTTCCGCGACGGCGAGCTCGACGAGGCATCGTTGCAGCGCTTGGCCGCTCACTATGCCGCTTTGCCCGTCGACGGGCTGATCCTTGGCGCGACAACCGGCGAGGGCTTGAGTCTCGATGACGAAGAGATCGACCGTCTGGTCCTCGTGATCCGGGCGGCGCTTGCCGCCGCCCGGCGCCAGATGCCGCTCTATCTCGGTCTTTCGGGCGGCGCCACGGTGAAGGTCGTCAAGGCGCTGCATCGCACGCAGATGCTGCCGCTCGACGGCTATCTCATCGCCTGCCCTTATTACGTGCGGCCCTCGCAAGCCGGACTTTTCCGGCATTTCTCGACGCTCGCCGAGAACACCAGCCGGCCGATCCTCATCTACAACATCCCCTATCGCACCGGCGTCAATCTCGGCAACGAGACGATGCTGCGCCTGGCCGAGACCCCGAACATCGTCGGCGTGAAGGATTGCGCGGCCGACGCTGCCCAGTCCTTCGATCTGCTTCGTCAACGGCCGGAAGGCTTCTCCGTTCTCACCGGCGAGGATGCGCTCCTCTACACCGCCCTGACCCAGGGGGCCGATGGCGGCATCACCGCCTCCGCGCATGTCGAGACCGAGGCCTTCGCCGCGATCCGCCAGCGGCTCAAGCAGGGTGACCAGCCCGGCGCGCTCGCCGCCTGGCAGACGCTCGCCGACCTGCCGCGCCTGCTGTTCCAGGAGCCGAGCCCTGCTCCGATCAAGCACTGGCTGTGGCGGACCGGCCTCATCGCCAGTCCGGAGCTGCGCCTGCCGATGGTTCCGGTCAGCGACGGGCTCGCGGCGCGGATCGATCAGCACATCGAAGCTGAGAAGCTGCGGCGGGCAGCGTGAGCTCTATTGCAGGACCCGGAAATCGCCGACTGCAGTCGTCTCGGCGCTGTCGGGGCCGGCGATCCTGAGCCAGAGATATCTGCCCCGAGCCTGGCCGGGAAGCGAGAAGGTCTGGCGGCCGGCCTCGGTCTGCAGCGGGAAGCTGAAGACCGGCCGGCCCGAGGCTTCGAGCGCGCCTTCAGGCTGCACCATCACATCGAGGATGGTGGCCCGTGCGGCGCCTTCGGCGGCGACGGGCGGCACATATTCGAGTCCCGCGACCTGACGCTCGCCGCCAAGGTCGAGGAGCACGTTGATTTCCCGGTCGGGCGCGGCGATCAGCACGGAGGTCTCGGGGCGACCATCGAAAAGATCGCGGAACTGATAGCGCCCGTCGCTGCCGTCCTTCAGCGCCGCGGTGGCGACATTGCGGCTGAGATCGAGCGCCGCCGTCTGGACGGCGGGCGCGGGCAAGGTGGCGGTGGTGATGTCGCCCTTGCCGCCGGCATTGACGGGATCCGTCGCCGCCAGTCCCGCCGTCTTCGTCACATCCACATCGGCCGGCGTCGCCTGGCCGGATTTGGCCGGGTCGAGCGCCACCGTCACATTGATGGGCGCCGTTCCCGAGGTCGGGCCGAAGGCCTGAATGCCGGCAAAGACGACACCCGCCAGCGCCGCGAAGGCGCTGATGCCGAGATGAAGACTGGAAAGCCTGGAGGTCTTTGCCGCCCCTCCGCCCCCTCTATTTGAGGATCGAGCGTCCCGCATAATGTGCCTGTGTCCCCAGTTCTTCCTCGATGCGCAAAAGCTGATTGTACTTCGCCAGCCGGTCGGAACGCGCCAGCGAGCCGGTTTTGATCTGGCCGCAATTTGTGGCGACAGCAAGATCGGCGATCGTCGCATCCTCGGTCTCGCCGGAGCGATGCGACATGACCGCGGTATAGGCGGCCTTATGGGCCATCTCGACGGCCTCCAGCGTCTCGGTCAGGGAACCGATCTGGTTGACCTTGACCAGGATGGAGTTGGCCACGCCCTTCTTGATGCCCTCGCTGAGTCGCCTGGTGTTGGTGACGAAGAGATCGTCGCCGACCAGCTGGCAGCTCTTGCCGACGAGGTCGGTCAGGGCCTTCCAGCCCTCCCAGTCGTCTTCCGCCATGCCGTCCTCGATCGAGATGATCGGATAGTCCTTCACGAGCTTGGCGAGATACTTCACCTGCTCGTCGATGGAACGGACCTTGCCCTCGCCCTCATAGTCGTATTTGCCGTTCTTGAAGAACTCGGTCGACGCGCAATCGAGCGCCAGATAGATGTCCTTGCCCGGCTTGCAGCCCGCCTGCTCCGCCGCCTTCATGACGAAATCAAGGCCGGCCTCGGCCGAAGGCAGATTGGGCGCGAAGCCGCCTTCATCGCCGACATTGGTGTTGTGGCCGGCCTTCTTCAGGGCGCCCTTCAGCGTGTGGAAGATCTCGGCCCCCATGCGCAGGCCCTCGCGAAAGGTCTCGGCGCCGACCGGCATCACCATGAATTCCTGGAAGTCGATCGGATTGTCGGCATGGGCGCCGCCATTGATGATGTTCATCATCGGCACCGGCAGGATGCGGGCGGCGGGGCCGCCGACATAGCGGTAGAGCGGCAGGCCGGTGGCGTCGGCCGCGGCCTTGGCGGCGGCGAGCGACACGCCGAGGATGGCATTGGCGCCGAGCCGCGCCTTGTTGGGCGTGCCGTCGAGCTCGATCATGGTGCGGTCGAGGGCGATCTGGTCCTGGGCGTCGAAACCGGCGAGCGCGTCGAAGATCTCGCCATTGACCGCCGCGACCGCCTTGCTCACCCCCTTGCCCAGATAGCGCTTCTTGTCGCCGTCCCTGAGCTCCACCGCCTCATGGGCGCCGGTCGAGGCACCGGACGGTACGGCGGCGCGGCCCGACGAGCCGTCTTCCAGGACGACGTCCACTTCGATGGTCGGATTGCCGCGACTGTCGAGGATTTCGCGCGCGGTGATGTCGAGAATGGCGGTCATGGGCAACTCCGGTTCATGGGTCGGAGCGTCTCTATGCTGGCGCCCGGTGACGATTGCAAGTCCGCCGGTCAGCGCAGTCGGTCAGCGCGCCTTGGCGATCCGGTCGAAGGCTTGAAGCTCCCGAAGCAGCGCCTCCAACCGGTCGAGCGGCACCATATTGGGGCCGTCGGACGGGGCGTTGTCGGGGTCCTGATGGGTCTCGATGAAGACGCCGGCCACGCCGACCGCAACCGCGGCCCGGGCGAGCACCGGCACGAAGCGGCGGTCACCGCCCGAGGACGTGCCCTGGCCGCCCGGCTGCTGCACCGAATGGGTGGCGTCGAACACCACCGGGCAGCCGGTCTCGGCCATGATCGGCAAGGCACGCATGTCGCTCACCAGCGTATTGTAGCCGAAAGAGGCGCCGCGCTCGGTGAGGATGACATTGGGATTGCCGCTGTCGACCACCTTCGCCGCGACGTTCTTCATGTCCCAGGGCGCCAGGAACTGGCCCTTCTTCACATTGACGACGCGTCCGGTCTTGGCCGCCGCGATCAGGAGATCGGTCTGGCGCGACAGGAAGGCCGGAATCTGCAGGATGTCGACCACCGAAGCAAGCTCAGCACACTGATGATTTTCGTGGACGTCGGTGAGGAGAGGAAGCTCCAGCTCCCTGCGGATGTCGGCGAAGACCGGCAAGGCGCGCTCGAGGCCGAGGCCGCGTTTGCCCGCCAGGCTGGTGCGGTTCGCCTTGTCGAAGGAGGTCTTGTAGACGAGGCCGATCTCGAGGCGTCCGGCGATCTCCTTAAGCTTGCCCGCCATCATGAAGGCGTGGTCGCGGCTCTCGAGCTGGCACGGCCCGGCAATCAGGGTGAGCGGCAGAGCGTTGCCGATCCTGAGCGCGCCGATCTCGACGACCGCATTCGGCTTCATTCGGTGTAGACCATGAACGTCCCTGACCCATGCGCATAGAGCTTGCCGGCGGCATCGACGATGCGGGCCTCTGCGGTCTGTATGCGCCGGCCGAAATGAATGACTTTTCCGGTGCAGGTCAAGGGCCCACTCTCGGCGAAAATGCCGCGCACATAATTGACCTTGAGCTCGATGGTGCCGAAATTCGCGTTCTTGCCCAGCCGCGAGAAGATGGCGCAGCCCATGGCGCTGTCGAGCAGCGTTGCGGCATAGCCGCCGTGAGTGCGCTGCTGCGGATTGTAGAATCGACGCGACGGGGTGGCCTCGAACACCGCCTCGCCGTCGCCCAGGCTCAGGAGGCGCATGTCGAGCAGCTCGTTCAGCGGCGAGCCCATGCCGCGCCACCATTCGGCTATTTCTTCACGCTGGGTCAAGGCAGGATTGTCATCGCTCATCCTCAGCGTCTTGCCGGTTCAGAGCGAAAAACGCAATACCACTGCCGTTAACGTCAACTGACAAAATTGCACGATGCGGGCCGTCTCTATGCAGCGACAAGCCCGAGCCGGTGATGCTTTCCTCGAGCCTCGCCATCCGCCGCACGCCAATGGTGAAGCCGCCGAAACGCGGGCCGTCATCGAGGGAAGGCGCTTCTCGCGCAAAGCTTTCGGCATAGCGTTCGGGCGTCACGCAGGCGATGTTGCCGCGCGCCGTCCTCACCGTGATGCCGCCTTTCACAGGATCGGCGCGGAAGCCGGAAAAGGCCGACAGAAATGGCGCGTGATCCGCCGGGCGCTCGGCTACAAGGGTGACCTCGAGCACGGTCAGGGCCCGATTGGGATGACGTTGATATTGCGGCTTCCAGAAATGCTCGGGCGCGTGCTGCTGGCAGGTGAAGAAGGCCATGCCGGGCAGCCTGGGATCGGTGGCGAAGGCGAGCGAGAAGCCGACCGTCACGTCGCGGCCATCGGGAAGCCGCGCCTTGCGCGAGAAATCGAACGGCTCATAGGTGCGAAGCCCGGCGGCGCGGAAAGCCTCGACATCGGCCCTGGCATCGGTCGTGTCGAGCACCAGCATCGACAGGCCTTCGCGCCGCGCCAGGAAATCGCGATTGAAGGCGGCGAAGGAGAACCGCCCCTCCTCATGCTCGGGGATCTTCCCCGGCTCGAACACGCTCAGGAGCTCGAGGAAAGAGCCTTCGAGCTGGATGAGGCTGTTGCCGGTGCCGAAAGGATGGCGCGCCTCGGGCGTCAAGGTGAAGCCCAAAGCGGCATAGGTCTCGCGCATGACCGGATGATCGCGCCCGCACAGAACCAGATGGTCGATGCCCTTCATGCCTTCGGCTTGTTCTCCGGCTCGCTCACCGGCACGTCGCGCGTCACCGTCGGCAGCGCGATGCCGTTTTCATTGAACGCGGCAAGTACGGCGAGCCTGATATCGCTTGCGACGTTTCCGCCGCTCATGATGTCGCCGACAAAGGCCTTCAAGTCAAAGATGAAGCCTTCCTTGCCGAAGTCGCGCAGCACCACGATGGGCTCCGGGTGATAGAGCACCAGAGCATGCTCCTTGGCCGCCTTGAGGATGATCTCCTTCACCTTCAAGGGATCGGCGCTGACGCCGGCGACGATCGTCACCACGAAGCGGCCGATCGTGTCGTGATGCGTCCAGTTCTTCACCGGCTCGGTGATGAGCAGCGAGTTCGGCACGATGATCGTGCAATTGTCGAAGGTCTCGATCTCGGTCGAACGCACATTGATCTGCTTGATGAGCCCTTCGGCGCCCTTGACGTCGACCCAGTCGCCGGCGCGCACCGGCCGCTCGGCGAGAAGGATGAGGCCGGAGAGGAAATTGTTGACGATCGACTGCAGGCCGAAACCGATACCGACGCCGAGCGCGCCGGCGATGATGGCGAGATTGGAGAAATCGAGGCCGGCCGCCGACAAGGCAAAGCCGGCGGCCGCGACATAGCCCGCGTAATTGGCGCCCTTGACGACCGAGTCGCGCACGCCCTTGTCGACCTGGGTCTGCGACAAGACCCGCGCATTGAGCCACTGCGTCACCAGCCTGGTGAGGAGGAAACCCACGACCAGGATGGCGATGATGAGCGCGATGCTCGACAGCGAGAAGCTGAGATCGCCGATCTTGAACGTGTCGAAGGCGCGGTCGATCAGGCTCGAGAAGCTGACCCAGGTGACCGTCCAGCTCAGGAACAGAAGCGGCAGGCCGACGAAGACGAGCGCCAGGTCGATGAAGGTGCGGAACAATGTGCTGAGGCGCGAGATCCCGCGGTCGCCGAGCCCGGTCAGGCGGCGCAGAAACTGGCCGAAGCTCGAAGCGCCGTCGAGACCCGATACGACAAGCGCGTCGGACAGATGATGGATCAGCAAGAGGCCGGCCACCAGGAAGGCGGTGTCGACGATCTGCTCGGTGATGAAGCCGGCGAGCGCCGTATAGCCGAGACAGAGCGCGATCAGCGCGACGGCGAGCAGCAGCCAGGTCAGCGGGGCGAATTGCCTGGCCCAGCCGAAATAGACCGCCCCGCCATGGGCAGCGCTCGACAGGCCCTCTTGATTGCGGGTGGTGACCAGGATGGCCGCGATGATGACAATGAGGGCGATGGAGATCGAGGCGCCCTGCGCGACCGGAAAAGCCGATGGCAGATAGAGCACGCCCGATATCTCGGTGAAGAAATTCTTCGCTTGCGACAGGAACGCCGCAACGCTGGCAAGCAGCGCGAACCGGCCGGCCGTCTTGTCGTCGAGATTGACCACGCGATAGGCGGGCCTGGTGGGCGCGGCGAGCCGGTAGGCCAGGACGGCATAGACCGCCGGAAAGTAAAGCAGGTCGACCAGCGCCGAGAAGAGCTGCTCGAAGCGGGCGGTGAATATCCCGGCAAGCTGGAAGCCCAGGAAGGTCGTGACGAGGAGCGCCGTGCCGATGACGGCGGTAAAGACCACGCCGCGGACAATGCGCCACAGGCGGTCGGTATCATCGGGCGGCTTGCGGACAAAGAAGGTGGCGCCGTAGCGGCGCATGAACCAGCGGCGGATCGCGCGATAGAGGACGAACAAGCCGCCGAGCAGGAGCGGCATGATGACGAGGACAATGAGGTCGCCGGTGCGCGATGCCTCGCTCCACCAATTGGCGAGAAGCTGGCCGAGCCGCGTGAAGAACACGCCGCTGGCGATGAGCCCGTCATACCAGAGCGAGGGCGAGAGGATGGAACCGGTACGCTGGAACAGCCGGCTCAGGAACTGGTCGCGCTGCAATTGGGTGAGGCGGTCGATCTGCTGGTCGGTCTCGACGGCGATGAGATCAAGCTGCGTCTGCGCCGCCTTGATGCGGGTGAGGTTCTTCTCGAGGTCGGCGCGGCGGCTGGCGATGTCCTGCGGCTCGCCGCTGCCGTCGGCCGGCGCCGGGCCGATGCTCTTCAGCTGCTGGTCGACTTCCACGAACGGCCCGTTCAGGCTCGTCGACCGGCCGACCGCGCTGGTACGGATATTGTCGAGCTGACGGCGGAAATCGGTGAGCTGATCGGAGGTGAGCGTCGGCAGCGACAATTCGTTCTGGATACGGGTGAGGTCCTGCCGTAGCGACACGGCGGCCCGCTCGGCCTGGCCCAGTATGGCCATGTCGAAAGCCAGGGCCTGCTGCACCAGCAGGAAGAGCCCGCAGAACAGGGCCAAGACATAGCGAATGCGAAGATCGGTCGCGGTCATGGCGCGGTTTTACCGTCGCCGGCGGCGTTAGACCAGACGGCTCTGATCGACGGCGGCGGCGATGAAGGAGGCGAAGAGCGGATGCGGCTCGAAGGGCCTGGACTTGAGCTCGGGGTGGTATTGCACGCCGATGAACCATGGATGGTCGGGATATTCGATGGTTTCCGGCAAGAGGCCGTCGGGCGACATGCCGGCGAACCGCATGCCGGCCTTCTCCAGCCGCTCGCGATAGCGCGTGTTCACCTCGTAACGGTGGCGGTGGCGCTCGGAAATGCGCGTGTCACCATAGATCTGGGCGATCTTGCTGCCTGGCTTCAAGGTCGCATCATAGGCGCCGAGCCGCATCGTGCCGCCGAGATCACCGCCGGCCTTGCGGATCTCGAGCTCGTTGCCCTTCATCCATTCGGTCATGGTGCCGACCACCGGCTCCGCCGTCTCGCCGAACTCGGTCGAGCTCGCATTGGCGATGCCACACAGGCTCCGTACCGCCTCGATGCAGGCCATCTGCATGCCGAAGCAGATGCCGAAATACGGCACCTTGCGGGTGCGCGCGAAGGTCGCCGCCTTGATCTTGCCTTCCGAGCCGCGCTCGCCGAAGCCCCCCGGCACCAGGATGCCGTGCACGCCTTCGAGATAGGGCGCCGGGTCCTCCTTCTCGAAGATCTCGGACTCGATCCATTCGAGTCTGACCTTGACCTTGTTGGCGACGCCGCCATGGACCAGCGCCTCGTTGAGCGACTTATAGGCATCGAGGAGGCCGGTATATTTGCCGACCACCGCGATCTTCACCTCGCCTTCCGGATGGGTGATGCGGTCCATCACCGTCTTCCAGCGTGAGAGATCGGGCTCGGGCGCGGTGGTGATGCCGAAGGCGTCGAGCACTTCCTTGTCAAGCCCCTCGGCATGATAGGCGCGGGGCACATCATAGATGCTCTTCACGTCCAGCGCCTGGATCACGGCCGAGGGCCGCACATTGCAGAAGAGCGCGATCTTGCGCCGCTCGTTCACCGGGATCTCGCGGTCGGCGCGGCACAGAAGAATGTCCGGCTGGATGCCGATCGAGCGCAGTTCCTTCACCGAATGCTGCGTCGGCTTGGTCTTGAGCTCGCCCGCCGTCGGAATATAGGGCAGGAGCGTCAGATGGATGAAGATCGTCTGGCCGCGCGGCAATTCATTGCCGAGCTGGCGGATGGCCTCGAAGAACGGCAGGCCCTCGATGTCGCCGACCGTGCCGCCGATCTCGACCAGGACGAAATCATAGCCCTCATTGCCGGTGGTCACGAATTCCTTGATCGCGTCGGTCACATGCGGGATGACCTGGACCGTGGCGCCCAGATAGTCGCCGCGCCGCTCCTTGGCGATGATGTCCTGATAGAGGCGGCCGGTGGTGATATTGTCCTGGCGGTTGGCCGAGCGGCCGGTGAAGCGCTCGTAATGGCCGAGATCGAGATCGGTCTCGGCTCCGTCGTCGGTGACGAAGACCTCGCCGTGCTGATAGGGGCTCATGGTCCCCGGATCGACATTGAGATAAGGATCGAGCTTGCGCAGGCGCACGGAAAAACCGCGCGCCTGGAGCAGCGCGCCGAGCGCTGCTGAAGCGAGACCCTTGCCGAGGGAGGAGACCACGCCGCCGGTGATGAAGATGTACCGCGCCATGGGCCCCTAATCTAACCTCTCATCCATACGATTCGAAGCCCGGATTTTTGAGGTCCGGGCTTCTGTGGAAAGCTGTGAAACAAACTACTGTGAAACAGGAACTTGCGGTTGCCCGGACGTCCCGGACCCACTGCCCTGGCCTTGTCCCTGCTCGCCGCCTGACGGCAATTGCGGCAGCACGCTGCTCCCTTCGCCGCCCGCCGGCTGTGTCGTCTGGCCCTGGTTCTGCTGCGCCGCCGGCCGGTCGAACAGCGATCCACCGCCGGTGCGGCTGGCAAGCAGCGTCAGGCCGATCGAGGTGATAAAGAAGATGACGGCCAGAATGGCGGTCGTCCGGGTGAGCGTATTGCCGACACCGCGCGCCGAGAACAGCGAGCCACCACCACCGCCACCGCCGCCAATGCCCAGGGCGCCGCCCTCGGAGCGCTGCAGCAGCACCACGGCAATAAGCGCGATGGCGATGATCAGGTGAATGACAAGCAGGACGGTTTGCATCTTCTCGGGGTCCGATTTCGAATTCGGGGCAGCGTCTAGCGCGGATATGGGGTGGAAGCAACCCTCCGGCAAGGTTGTCTCCGTTCGGCTGCCCCGTGCAGCGTCCGACCCGCCGCCACCCCCTCGCCCGCGCCGCACGGGATTCTACGACTGGACATTCTCCCCGCAAGATCAGGCGCTTGGCGGATGGAGTTGCAGGAACCTTTCAACCGCATGGCGGCGCCGCCCGCCCTCCTCTTCCATGGGCTCAGGTATAGGCCTTGATGATGCCGATGAAATCGGCGGCCTTGAGGCTCGCGCCGCCGACCAGCGCGCCGTTCACATTGGCGACCGCCATGAGCTCGCTCGCGTTGGCGGGTTTCACCGAGCCGCCATAGAGAATGCGCATCTGGGAATCGGTCTGCTGGCGGATCGACTGGTGCACCTCGCCCACTTCCGCGGTGGTCGGGGTCAGGCCGGTGCCGATGGCCCAGACGGGCTCATAGGCGATGACACTGTCGGCGGCGGTGGCGGCCGCCGGGACGGAGCCCTTGAGCTGGCGGGCGATCACAGCGAGGGTCTGGCCGGCTTTGCGCTGCTCCAGCGTCTCGCCGATGCAGATGATGGCGGTGAGGCCGGCCCGATGCGCGGCTTCGGCCTTGCGCCGGATGATGTCGTCGGTCTCGCCGTGATCGGTGCGCCGTTCGGAATGGCCGACGATCACCGCGCTGCAGCCGGCGTCCTTCAGCATTTCGGGGGAAATGTCGCCCGTATGGGCGCCATGGGCATGCCAGTGGCAGTCCTGGCCGCCGAGCCTGATCTTGGCGCCCTTCACCACCGTCCGGATGGTGCTGATGAGGGTGGCGGGAGGGCAGATCATGACCTCGCATTTGAGCCGGACATCCTTGAGCATGCCGGCGAGGAGCCGCGCCTCTTTCAGCGATGCCGTGGTGCCATTCATCTTCCAGTTTCCCGCCACCAGCGGTCGCGGCGATTTCTGAGCCATTTCAGTCCCCTACACGATGAAGTCGCACCCTCCTAGCAGAGCCAAGCAAGGCTTGCGAGGCCTGATGCTCATCCCTATGATGCGCGCCGCTCGCCAAAGCACACTTGTCGGGCCGGCTTCCAGAGAAGGTGATTGATGCTCGACAAAATGCGAGATTCGGCAAAAAGCTGGGTGGCGAAGGTCCTCTTGGGACTGCTGGCCGCGAGCTTCCTCGTCTGGGGCATTGCCGACGTCTTCACCTTCCGTCCGGGATCGGCGCTGGCGACCGTCGGCGACCAGGAGATCTCGGGCCAAGCCTATACCGACACCTACCGCAACTGGCTGCAGGACTATCAGCGCCGCACCGGCCAGACGATCACGCCCGAGCAGGCCCGCCTTCTCGGCCTCGACCGCGCTTTGCTCAACCAGATGATCCGTGATGCGGCACTCGACGGCGAGGGGAGCAAGATGAAGCTTGCGGTCTCGGACCAGCAGCTCGTCGAGATCGTCCAGGCCAACCCTCTTTTCCACAACTCGCAAGGCCAGTTCGATCCGGCGCGCTTCCGCGAGGTGCTGCGGCAGAACGGCCTCAGCGAGGCCGGCTATATCGCCGGCGAACGCCAACGCTTCCTGCGCGACGCGCTCGCCGACAGCGTGGCGTGGAATTTCGTTCCACCCAATACGCTCAAGGAAGCCGCCTACCGCCATCGTAACGAGGAGCGCGACGCCCGCTATTTCGTCCTGCGGCCGACGGAGCAGGACGTTCCGGCGCCCGGCGAGCCTGATCTCAAGAGCTATTGGGAGAAGAACAGCGCCCGCTACACCGCCCCAGAATATCGCGTCATCGCCGTCCTCAGGGCCGATCCGCAAGATCTGGCGGCGACCATCCAGATCAGCGACGCCGATCTCGCCGCGGCTTACGACAAGTTCAAGCGCGACTACTTCAAACCCGAGACCCGAGCCGTCCTGCAGATCCCCTTCCCCAATGTCGATGAAGCGAAGAAGGCGAAGGAGCGCATCGCCGCGGGCACGGATTTCATGGCTCTCGCCAAGGAGCGCGGTCTCACCGAGGCCGACGCCTCGCTGGGCGAGGTCAGCAAGGACAATATCTTCGACACGATCATCGCCGACGCCGCCTTCGGCCTGGCGCAGGACCAGGTCAGCGATCCGGTCCAGGGCAAGCTGTCCGTGGTCCTGCTCAAGGTCACCAAGATCACGCCCGAGAAGCAGTCGACGCTCGAGGAAGTGAAGAGCGAGCTCACCTCGCGCCTCCAGCTCGAAAAGGCCAAGACCGAGGTGCAGAACACCTATGACGCGGTGGAGGATGCCCGCGCCCAGCAGAAGTCCTTCGACGACATCGCCAAGGAGGTGAAGCTCAATCTCGTCGTCACCCCGCCGGTCGATCCGCAAGGCCTCGGCAAAGACGGCAAGGACGTGAGCGTGCCGTTCAAGGAGGGCGTCCTCAAGCAGGCGTTCGAGAGCGACACCGGGGTCGAGAACGACGCCCTGACGACGCCGTCCGGCGGCTATGTCTGGTATGAGGTGCGCGAAGTGACCCCGTCGGCGGTCAAGCCCTTCGACACGGTCAAGGCGCAAGTGGAAGCCGACTGGAAGGCTCAGAAGCTGCGCGAGGTCGCCATGGAGAAGGCCAGGCAGCTGGTGGAGCGGGCACAGAACGGCGTCACGCTCGATGCGCTGGCCGGCGAAGCCAAGGCCGAGATCAAGACGGTCCAGGGCCTCAAGCGCAACGAGACGACGAACGAATTCGGCCCCGAAGCGGTGGCCGCCCTGTTCTCCGTGCCCGAGAGCGGTTTTGCCTCTGCCCCCGAAGGCGACGGCAAGGGTGCGAAGATCATGCAGTCGCAGGCGGTGCTCATTCCCACCTTCGACCCCAATTCGGAAGAAGCCAAAACCATAGCCAAGGCGCTCACCGACGGCGCCGGCGCCAATCTGGCGGCGAGCTTCGTCGCCGACGTGCAGGACGAACTCGGTGTCCATGTAGACGAGGATATGTGGCGACAGGTCACGGGCGCGAACGCGAACTGAACCCCACTCCCTGAAGGCACACTCATCTTGGTCTACTCACATGCAGGTCCACCCCGAATTCGACGCGTTCCGTCGCGTCTATGATTTAGGCGAAGCGCAGATACTCTCCACCCGGCTCGTCGCCGATCTCGAGACACCCGTCTCGGCCATGCTCAAGCTCGCCCGCAATGCGCGCTATTCCTTCCTCCTCGAATCGGTGGAAGGGGGCGCGGTGCGCGGGCGTTATTCCATCATCGGCATGCGGCCCGACGTCATCTGGAAGGTCGAAGGGCGCAAAGCCACGATCAACCGGCGCGCGCTGTTCAATCCCGACGGCCCCTTCGAGGCGGTCGATCTCGATCCCCTGCCCGCCTTGCGGGCGCTGCTCAAGGAAAGCCGCATCGCGCTGCCGCCCGACGCGCCGCCCATGGCCGCCGGCGTCTTCGGCTATATGGGCTATGACATGGTGCGGCTGATGGAGGATCTCCCGGCCGTCAATCCCGACGTCATCGGCCTTCCCGACAGCATGCTCATCCGGCCGACGATCATGGCGATCTTCGATTCGGTGAAGGACGACGTCACGGTGGTGACGCCCGTCTATCCGGAAGGCGACGTCAGCGCCAAGGCGGCCTATGCGCGCGCCATGGAACGGCTCGCTTATGTGGTCGAAGCGCTCGACCGGCCGCTCGATCACGGGATGATGGGACGCGCCGACGTCCCGGCCATCGGCGAGCCCGGGTCCAACACCACGCCCGAAGACTATATGGGCATGGTCGAGAAGGCCAAGGAGTACATCGCCTCGGGCGACATATTCCAGGTGGTGCTGTCGCAGCGCTTCGAGGCCCCGTTCACGCTGCCGCCCTTCGCGCTCTACCGTTCGCTCCGGCGCGTCAATCCCTCGCCCTTCCTCTATTATCTCGACTTCGACCGCTTCGCGATCATCGGCTCGTCGCCCGAGATCCTGGTCCGGGTCAGGGACGGCAAGGTGACCATTCGCCCGATCGCCGGCACGCGGCGGCGCGGCGAGACGCCGAGCGAGGACCGCGCCTTGTCCGAGGAGCTCCTCGCCGATCCCAAGGAGCGCGCCGAGCATCTGATGCTGCTCGATCTCGGCCGCAACGACGTGGGCCGTGTCGCTACCATCGGCTCGATCAAGGTGACGGACCAGTTCATCCTCGAATATTACAGCCACGTGATGCACATCGTGTCCAATGTCGAGGGCGAGCTCGCGGCCAAATATGACGCGATCGACGCGCTCGTCGCCGGCTTCCCGGCCGGCACCGTCTCGGGCGCGCCCAAGGTGCGCGCCATGCAGATCATCGACGAGCTCGAGCATGAGAAGCGCGGCGCCTATGCGGGCTGCGCCGGCTATTTCTCGGCCGATGGCGACATGGACACCTGCATCATGCTGAGAACCGCCATCGTCAAGGACGGCAAGATGTATGTGCAGGCCGGCGCCGGCCTCGTCGCCGACAGCGTGCCCCAGTCGGAGCACATGGAATGCGTCAACAAGGCGAAGGCCCTGTTCCGCGCCGCCGACGACGCGGTGCGCTTCGCCGGACGCGCCGGGAGGGGACAATGATGAGCGCTCTCTCCCGTTTGCGGTTCGCGTCCGGGTTTCCCCTTCTCCCGCTTGCGGGAGAAGATTCTATGGGGGCGGACGACGGGGATATATTCCATCGTTGTTTCCAGCATTGATGGAGAGCCCGATGCGAAGTGATCTGAGCCAATCCCACGTCGTCCT
>JBFWNN010000091.1:0-18994 GCA_050251035.1 Parvibaculaceae bacterium | reverse complement strand
TCGCGATCGTTTCAGTTCGGAAACCTAACCTTGAATGCCAAACGCCCGCAGGCTTCCGCCGCGGGCGCATGTCATTCGATCCTGATATTTCCCAAATCGCACATCTCGGCCAGGGTTGGCAAGGGACAACAGTGTCGCGGTAAGGCCGAACGGACCGGACAGGTTGGACGCTCGGCTGCCAATTCGTCGGCTGCGGCGTGAAACCGGAAAAACCGCCGCATCCGTCATCCCTGTCATGTCCGGTTGACACGGCCCATGTCCATGAAGCCTGATGAGAGTGTAACGCGCCAGCCGCTCGATGGATCCGCTAACCGGGCGACAGCGAACTGGCCGCATAGGCGGCGATCAGCGACCGTCCTGATGGTTGAACCAGAGATAGGCGCCCTTGAGATAGAGCGGACGCAGGAAGGGCAGAGGGAAGCGCGCCAGCCTTCGCGTCAGGACCGAGGGCAGATCGGCGCGCTCCGGCTTGCCGGCGATCATGTCGGCAAGCGCCGTTCCCGAATAGCTCGCCATCGCCACACCATTGCCGTGATAGGCGAGCGCCGTCCATACCGACTTCTTCTCATCGAGCGCCCCCACATAGGGCACGAGATCATAAGAGAGGCAGACGAAGCCGCGCCAGAAATGCGTGATCTCGGCCGCGCCGAAAACCGGGAACATCTCCTTCAGCGTCTCGATCATATGCTGCTTCATCGGCAGGGCGCCCGCCTCCGACGCATCGGTGCCGCCGCGGCCGCCGAACAGGAACTCACCGCCCGGCAGCAGCCTGAAATAATGCAGGAGATTGCGCGTGTCATAGGCCATGAGACGCGAGGTCCAGCCCTGCTCATGCCGCTCCGCCTCGCTCAGCGGGCGCGTGACGATGATGTTGGACAGCGCCGGCATCAGGCGACCCCGGGTGTGAACCGACACGTCTTCCGGCGTATAGCCATTGGTGGCGACGATCACATGGCGCGCGACGAGCGTGCCACCCGGCGTCGTGAGCCGGTGCCGGCCGTCGCTTTCTTCCCAGCGCGTGACGCGCGAGCCCCCATGGATCTTCGCGCCCGCCCGGGCGGCGGCCCGCGCGAGGCCGCGCACATAGTTCAGAGGATGGATGCTGAAGCCGACATCGCCCCTGATGCCGCCATGGAACCGCGGCGCCCACAGCCCCCGCGCCTTCAGCTCGTCGACGGTGAGAAGCTCGAGCGTCTCGCCGAAAAGGCGCGCCATGAGATCGCGCTCCTCCTCGAGCTCGGTCCAGCGGCTCGGCAGATGCGCCAGCGAGATCTCGCCGCCCTCATGGATCCAGGCATCGATGCCCTGCGCCCGGCAGAGGTCGCGCACAAGCGCCACCGCGTCCTTCATCGCGCCATAGAAGCGGCGGGTGTCGTCGAGACCATAGGACTTGATCAGCGAGC
This sequence comes from Parvibaculaceae bacterium, assembly GCA_050251035.1. Classification (GTDB taxonomy): domain Bacteria; phylum Pseudomonadota; class Alphaproteobacteria; order Rhizobiales; family Aestuariivirgaceae; genus Taklimakanibacter. The sequence continues at coordinate 17,591 of JBFWNN010000091.1, read as the reverse complement.
CATAGCTGCGCTTGTGGCCGCCGATGCAGGAGAAGCCGCCATTGCGGCCCGACGCCCCCCAGCCCGGCGCGCCGGCCTCCAGCACGCGGACGTCGACGCCATATTCGCTCCTCAGACGCAGAGCGGCGGCGAGGCCCGTATAGCCCGCGCCGATGACGGCAACATCGCAGTGCGCCTCGCCCGCGAGCGGAGGGGTTGCGATCTCCAGAGGTTCAGCGGTCGCCTCCCAATAGCTGGCCGCGGGGCGGTCGAAATGGAAGGCATCCGGATGGGTCGTGCTCGGCATGTCGGCTTCGATGTTGTCGGGCGGGCTCAACTCGCCTACCACTGGCGCGCTTCCCGGCGAAGTGGAATCACTTCGCCGATAAGGATTCGCGCCAAATCAATATGTTGGAGCAAATCCTTATCGCCAAAGTCTTCAACCTTGGCGGGATTTGCTCTAGCTTCGACAAGAGAAGGATAGCGATGAAAGCATTGGTCCTGGGCGCCGGCATCGTCGGGGTGACGACGGCCTATGAATTGAACCGCGACGGCCATGAGGTGACCGTGATCGAGCGCGAGGAGCTCCCCGCCGCCTTCACCTCCTATGGCAATGCCGGCCTCTTCGCGCCCGCCCATGCCTATGCCTGGTCGTCGCCGGCGGCACCCAGCATCCTCCTGCGCTCCTTGTGGCGCAACGACCAGGCCTTGCGCTTCCGTCCCTCGATCGATCCCCAGTTCTGGAGCTGGATGTGGAAATTCTGGCGGCAATGCACGGCGGAGAGGGCGGCCCTCAACACGCAGCGCAAGGCGCGGCTCTGCGCCTATTCGCTCGGCGTCTTCCACGACACGCTGGCGCGCGCGCCCATCGCCTATGACGGACGCAAGGACGGGCTGCTCTATCTCTATCGCAGCCAGAAGGCGCTCGACGGGGCGGCCGCCAAGGCGGACATCCTGCGCAAGGAAGGCTGCAGGATCGACGTGCTCGGGCGCGATGCGATCACGAGCAAGGACGCGGCGCTCGGCGAGGTCAAAGACAAATTCGCCGGCGCGCTCTTTGCGCCCGACGACGAGAGCGGCGATTGCCGCCTGTTCGCCCGCAATATGGCGAAGTGGCTCATGGCGCGCGGCGTCATCTTCAAATTCGGGACGACGGTGACCGGCTTCGATCGCGACGGCGATCGGATCAAAGCGGTGGTGACCGGCAAGGGCAGGGAAGAAGCCGATGTCATCGTGCTCGCGCTCGGCGTCTATTCACCGCATCTGGCGCGCCAGCTGGGCGCCAGGCTGCCGATCTATCCGGTGAAAGGCTATTCCATCACAGCACCCGTCGCCGGCCGCAACAATCCTCCCGGCATCGGCGGCATCGATGAAGAGAATCTCGTGGCCTATGCGCCCTATGGCGATCGCGTGCGGGCGACGGCGACGGCCGAGTTCTCGGGCTATGGGCGCAATCACAGGCCGGAAGATTTCCGCACCATGCTGGGCGTGATGCGCGAGCTCTTCCCGCACGGCGCCGATTGGGAGCGCAGCGAATACTGGGCGGGCCTCAGACCGATGACGCCGGAAGGAACGCCGATCCTCGGGCAGGGCCGCTGCAGGAATCTGTGGTTCAACACCGGGCAAGGCCACATGGGCTGGACCATGAGCCATGGCGCAGCGCGCATCACCGCCGATCTGATCGCCGGAAAAAAACCGGAAATTTCGCTCGACGGCATGGCTGACGCAACGTCATGAGGGAACACATTCTCGCCTCATACGTTCCCTAGGGCACTAGGCATTCAGAAACAAAACGAGGGGATAGATATGAAGCGAATCCTCGCTGCTCTCTCTATGTGTGCCTTCTTATTGCCTGCAACAATCCACATGTCCGCTCCCGCCGAAGCGCAAGTCGGCATGGCCTCCTATTACAAATCCGGCCGCCAGACGGCCAATGGCGAAAGATTCAATCCCAACGGCTACACCGCCGCCCATCGCTCGCTCAAATTCGGCACGCGCGTGCGCGTCACCAATCTCAAGACCGGCCGCTCGGTCGTCGTGCGCATCAACGATCGCGGGCCTTTCATCCGTGGCCGGATCATCGATCTCGCTTATGGCGCAGCGAAGGCCGTGGGCCTCCATAATTCCGGCGTCGCCAAGGTGCGGGTCGCTATTTTGAACTGAATCGCACCATTCCGCTTCTCAGCGGATGACTTGGTCAGTCAATCCCGAGGCCGAGGATTCGTTCCGGATCTTCGGCCCGAATTTTATGAAATTTCATCCGCCAGCGCATTGACCATGCGCAAAGTGTCGATGCCGAATTCGAGATTGAGAAAATCGGGCCAGCTCGACAATTTGACGACAACCAGATCGCGTGCGGCGTCGATATAGATCAGCTGTCCGAAGACGCCCCTGGCCATGATCGCCGAGCGCGACACATCCTCGATCCAGAACTGGTTGCGATAGGCGCCATTGGGCGTGGTGAGCGTGTAGGGTTCCCCGAACAGCGCGTGATCGCCGGCCCGCGTCGCCTTGATCCAGGCCGCGGGGACGATCTGGCGGCCGTTGAACACGCCGTCGTTCAGATAGAGCGAGCCGAAGCGGGCATAATCGCGCAAGGTGGCGTTGAGGCCGCCATCGGCCAGGGCATAGCCGGCGCGGTCGAGGGTGAAGCAGGCGCTCTCCGCCGCCCCCATCGGCTGCCACAGGAGCTCGGAGACGAGCTGCGGCAGGCGGCGGCCGCTGGCGCGCTCCATGCAGAAGGCCAGCACGTCGGTCTCGATCGAGCGATAAACGAAGCGCTCGCCATGCGCGCGCTCGCGCGTGGTGAGCGACAAGATGAGCTCCCACATGTGCTCGGGAAAATCCTGCGCGCCGGGCGGAAGCGGCTTCCAGCCCGAGGCCACGTCGGCCTTGCCCATCTCCGAATAGGGATCGGTGTAGTCCTCGTTGAAACGCACGCCCGACGTCATGTCGAGGACGTTATTGACGGTGGCGCCCTGATAGGCGGTGGCCGCGAGCTCGGGCAGATAATGCGTGACCGGCAAAGCGGGGTCGAGCACGCCCTGGGCGACCAGGCAGCCCGCCGCCGCCCCGGTCACCGACTTCGCCACCGATTGCGACAGATGCAGCGTGCGCTCGCTCATGCCGTTGAAATAGCGTTCCCACACGATGCGGCCGCGATGCAGCACGATGAAGCCGTCGGTGTAGCTCAAGTCGAGAAAGGCCTCGACCGTGCTGGCGCCCCCGCCCGAATGCTCGAAGGCGATGCCGCCCAGATCCTGCGGCACCTGCGCGAAGACCGATTCGGCGCCCGACCCGCGCCACACTTCGGCGGTGGGCAGGATCTCGCGCACATGCTGGAACGACCAGCGGTTCCAGGGCGGCCGGTCCCAGTCCATGACAGGCGGGCGCAGCTCGGGAGGGCTCCCGCGCATGATCGGCAAGCGCGGCTCGGAATTCTTGTAGGACGTCATGATGGGTGAGGGGTCTCCGCCGGCGAGGACAATCGCATGAATGCAATACCCTCTCCCTGCCAGGGAGAGGGTAGAGAAGCATCTGCGCGATGTGATGCCCTATTTCGTCAGCTCAGTCCAGATCGCCGTGTAGAGCTGCTGCACCTCGGGCGGGCAGGTCTTGGAGATCTCGCCGGCGGCGAGATGCTCGGCCGGGATGACGACTTCCGGCGCGTCCTTCATGTCGGCCGGCATGAAGTCGTCCGAGCCCTTGATGCCGTTGGCATAGCGCGCGAAGGCCGAGATCAGCGCCGCGTTCTCAGGGTCCATGACGAAATTCTGGAAGAGCTTGGCGTTGTCGACGTTCTTCGCGTCCTTCAGCACCGCGACATTGTCCATCCACACCACATAGCCTTCCTTGGGATAGCCATAGTGGATCTTGCCGTTCTGCAGGCGCTGGCGCAGTACCGAGCCGTTCCAGTCGCTGGTGGCGGCGAAGTCGCCCTTCACCATCTTCTCGATGGTCGAATATTCCATCGACATCCAGTCGGGCTTGGCGGCGACCAGCGTGTCGCGCGCCTTCTTGAGTATCGCCTTGTCGGCGGTGCACAAGGTGCCGCCATTGTATTTGATCGCGGCATAGATCACGTCGCTCATCTCGGGAACGACATTGATCTTGCCCTTGAGCTCGGCCGGCACGTTGAAGATGACGCTCCAGCTGTTGATGTCGCCCTTATAGACGTCGGTGTTGACGGCGACGCCGACGGTGCCCCACTGCCAGGGCACCGTATAGTGCCGGCCCATGTCGTAGTCGACATTCACCCAGCGGTCGTCGACATGCTTGAAATTCTCCATCTGGTCGGGCCGCGTTTCGAGCAGCAGGCCCTCGCTGACCCAGATGGGCACATAGTTGCCCGACGGGACGACGATGTCGAAGCCGTGGCCGCCGGCCTTGATCTTGGCGAGCGCGGTGTCGTTCGAATCATAGTCGGTGATGGTGACCTTGACCTTGTAGGTCTCCTCGAATTTCTTGACCAGGTCGGGATTGGTGTAATTTCCCCAATTGTAGATATTGAGCTCGCCATCGGCTGCCGCCGACGCGGCGAAGGCCAGCATGGAGGCGCCAAGGCACGCCGAAGCCATTGTCAGTCTCATTTGTCTCTCCCTGATTATTGTTCTTGCAAGGAACGCATCCCGACGGCGTCCGCCGGGATGCGCGGTCGTCTCACTTGAGGAGCTCGGTCCATATCTTGGTGTAGAGCTCGGTCACCTGCGGCTCGCAGAGCTTGAAGAAATGGCCCTTGTCGACGAACTCGGCCGGGATCTCCACTTCCGGCGCTCCCTTCATCTCGGCCGGCAGATACTGCTCCGAGCCCTTGATGCCATTGGCATATTTGGCGAAGGCCGAGATCAGCGCGGCATTCTGCGGATCCATTATGAAGTTCTGGAACAGCTTGGCGTTCTCGACGTTCTTGGCGTCCTTGAGCACGGCGACGCTGTCCATGAACAGCGGATAGCCTTCCTTCATATAGCCGTAGCGCACGTCCTTGTTTTGGAGCCTGGAGCGCAAGGCGGCGCCGTTCCAGTAATAGGCGGCGCCGAAGTCGCGACTGGCGAACTTCTCGATCACGCCATAGTCCATCGAGATCCAGCTTTTCTTGGCCTCGACGAGAGTGTCGCGCGCCTTTTTCAGGAGCTCCTTGTCGGCGGTGCACCATTCTCCGCCCAGATACCAGATGACGGCGGCCATAACGTCGTTCATCTCGGGCGCGACGTTGATCTTGCCCTTGAGCTCATCCGGCGGATTGAAGATGACGCCCGCGGTGTTGATGTCGCCCTTATAGATCGAAGTGTCGACGAGAACGCCGGTCGAGCCCCACTGCCACGGCACCGTGTAGTGGCGGCCCGGATCCCATTCGACATTCACCCAGCGCTCGTCGACATTCTTGAAGTTCTCCATCTGGTCTGGACGGGTCTCGAGGATCAGCCCTTCCTTGACCCATACCGGCACGAAGTTGGCCGAGGGAACGACGATGTCGAAGCCGTGGCCGCCGGCGCGGACCTTGGCGAGCGCCGTATCGTTCGAATCATAGTCGGTGACGGTGACCTTGACCTTGTAGGCCTCCTCGAATTTCTTGATCAGGTCGGGATTGGTGTAGTTGCCCCAGTTGTAGATATGGAGCTCGCCCTCGGCGAGAGCGGGCACGGTCATAGCCACCATGGCCATGCCGATCATCCCGTATTTCAGTTTTGCGATCATTTCCTGTTCTCCCTGGTTTTCTCGAACTTGCCCCGCCTCCGAATGCCAAACCTCAGTGCCGCCCCGGGTCCTGAAATCAGGCTACAGTCTGCGCTTATTTGATGACACCCGTCCAGATGCACCGGCCTTCGGCGAATTCCCGGGGAACCGCGTGCATCTCGTGAGACCGGGTGAAGCCCAAGCCATGATGCCGGTCACGCCTGCCTTTTGTTCAAAAAGAAGAACAACGTCACGATGGCGATCGAGATAAGCAGGAACACGCTCGATATCGCGTTGATCTCGGGCGTCACCACGCGCCTCAGCTGGCCCAGCATGTAAGTGGGCAGCGTGTCCTGGCCGCCCGACTTGACGAGCTCGGTGATCACCACATCGTCGAGCGACACGACGAAGGCCAGCATCAGCCCGGCGATGATGCCGGGCCACATCAAGGGCAAGGTCACGCGGCGGAACGTCATCCACGGCGTCGCATAGAGATCGGCCGCGGCGCGCTCGAGGGTCAGGTCCATGTTCTCGAGCCGGGCGCGGATCGGCAGATAGGCGAAGGGGATGCAGAAGGCGGTGTGCGCGGTGATGAGATAGCCGAGGCCGGTATAGCCGGTCCAGATCTTGATCATGGCGAAGAAGATCAGGAGCGCGATGCCGGTGACGATCTCGGGCACCATCAGCGGCTGGTTGATGAAGCCGTAGATGAAGTTGAGTCCGCGATAGGGCTTGGTGCGGGTGGTGGCGAGGGCCGCCATGGTGGCGGCGACGGTTGCCATGATGGCGGCGCAGATCGCGATGACGAAGGACCGGGTCGAGGCCTCGACGATCTGGGCGTTGTTCCAGGCGGCGACATACCAGCGCCAGGAAAAGCCCTCCCAGACGGCGATGGAGGGGCCGGCATTGAAGGAATAGACGACCAGCGTGGCGATCGGGACGTAGAGCAGCACGAAGCAGAAGAGCGCTATGGCGCCGAAGCCCGTCTGGCGCTTGACCGAGAAGGTTCCGGTGCTAGCCATGGCGGGCCTCTCCGCGCGATGCATAGCGGACATAGACCATGAGGGCGATCATGACGATGGCCATCAGCGTGATCGACAGCGCCGCGCCCAAGGGCCAGTTGCGGCCCTGGCCGAACTGCAGCTCGATGAGGTTGCCGAGCATCATGTTCTTGCCGCCGCCGAGCACGCGCGGCGTCACATAGGCTCCGAGCGAGGGAATGAAGACGAGGATCGAGCCCGCGATGATGCCGGGCTTGACCAGGGGGATGATCACCCGGCGCAGCACCTGGAAGCGGTTGGCATAGAGATCGTAGCCCGCCTCGACCAGGCGGAAATCGAGCTTTTCCATGCTGGCATAGAGCGGCAGCACCATCAGCGGCAAATAGACATAGAGCATGCCCAGCATGATGGCGACGTCGGTGAACATGATCTGGATCGGGCTCGAAATGATCCCGAGCTTCATCAGCACCGTGTTGAAGATGCCCTCGTTGCGGATGACCTCCTGGACCGCGAAGGTGCGGATGAGCAGGTTGGTCCAGAACGGTATGGTGATGAGGAAGAGCCAGATGTCGCGCGTGCGCTCCGGGCGCGTGGCGATGAAATAGGCGGTCGGGAAGCCGAAGATCAGCGCCATGACGGTGGTGAAGAAGGACAGCTTCACCGAGCGCCACAGGATCGACAGATGCGCATCGGCGAAGGTCGTCGTGTCGTCGAAGATGTCCTTCTGGAACAGCACCTGGAACCAGGCTTGTCCCGAGGGCTTCCATATAACGCCGCCATAGTCGGCGGGCGACAGGAAGGAATAGAGGAGGACGATGAGGAGGGGGCCGGTGGCGGCGAAGAGGATGATGAGGAGGGCGGGGGAGGCGAGGTACCAGCGATTCCGGACTTCGCGCCGCTCAGCCTCGGCGGCTATGTGAGCGGCGCGAGTGAGAGGTGGCGGGCGTTCGCGGGTCATGATCAGTCCTTCAGCACCTGCGCCGCATTCTCCCCGATCTCGACACCGACCGGCATGCCGGTCCTGAAGTCGTCGGTCACGCCATGCCGGTTCTGCTGGCGGATGATGAAACTGGGACCCGCCGCGAGCTTCACATGGAAATGCGTGTCGGTGCCGAAATAGACGATGTTCTCGAGCGTTCCCTTGAGCGCGTTGGCGCCGGGCCGCGCCTGGAGCGAGGCATGCTCGGGCCTGACCACGACGGTGACGCGGCCTTCGGGCCTCAGTCCTTCGGCGACGCCGGCGTCGACCTCGGCCCCGGCCACGAGCGCTATGCGCGCCTTGCCGCCGTTGAGCGCCTTGACGTCGCCCTCGAGGAAATTCGTGTCGCCGATGAAATTGGCGACAAAACGCACGGCCGGCCGGTCATAGATGTCGCGCGGCGAGCCCACTTGCAGGATGCGCCCGCTGGACATGACCGCGATGCGGTCGGACATGGTGAGCGCCTCTTCCTGATCGTGAGTCACGAAGATGAAGGTGATGCCGGTCTCATGCTGCAGTCGCTTGAGCTCGATCTGCATGTCCTTGCGCAGCTTGAAGTCGAGCGCCGAGAGGGGCTCGTCGAGGAGCAGCACCTTGGGCCTGGGCGCCAGAGCGCGGGCCAGCGCCACGCGCTGTTGCTGGCCGCCGGAAATCTGGCTGGTGCGGCGATTGCGCAATTCCTCCATGCGCACGAGCTTCAGCATCTCGGAGATGCGGCTGTCGATCTCAGGCTTGGGCTTGCCCAGCATCTCGAGGCCGAAGCCGATATTCTGGGCCACAGTCATATGCGGGAAGAGGGCGTAGTTCTGGAAGACGGTGTTGACCGGGCGCTTGAACGGCGGCAGCGGCGCGATATCCTCGCCATAGAGGCGGATCTCGCCTTCGGTCGGGAAATCGAATCCGGCGATCAGCCGGAGAAGGGTGGTCTTGCCGCAGCCGGAAGGGCCCAGAAGGGTGAAGAACTCGTTTTCGCGGATGGTGACCGACACATTGTCGAGCGCTTTGACCGCATCATCGCCATTGCCGAAAACCTTGGCGACGCCCACTGCCTCTATGGCACTGCGCCGCTCTGCCGACCCGGCTCTACCCAAGCACAACTCCCCTGCTGGCGTCCTTTTCTTATTGGACCCATCCTATGAGGATTGTGGAAGCTTGCCAACTGGGATGTGGCAAGTGGAACATTTCTTCGGCGTTTTGCACGCTGGATGAAGCTGACCGGAAGGGGCATGTCACGGTGGAGAGACCCCACCCGTCCGCCCTGCGGGCGGCCACCCTCCCCACGCGTTGCGCGCGGGGAGGGAGATGTCGCGCAGGCCGAGCCCGAACTTGTCCGGATCGGGCGCGAGCTAGATGGACCAGCCGCCGTCGATGACGAAGGTCTGTCCGGTGACGAAGGCCGATTCATCGCTCGCCAGATAGATGACCAAAGCGGCAATCTCCTCAGGGCCGGCCAGCCGGCCCATGGGCTGGCGGGCGACGAAGGCCTGGCGCGCTTTCTCATAGTCGCCCTGCTGGCGCATGCGGTCATTGAGGGAGGGCGTATCGACCGTTCCCGGGCAAATGGCGTTGCATCGGATGCCCTTGCCGACGAAATCGACGGCGAGCGCCTTGGTCAGGCCGATGACCGCCGCCTTGGTGGCGCCGTAGACGAAGCGGTTGGGCGCCCCCTTGATCGAGGAGGCGACCGAGGACATGTTGATGATGTTGCCCTTGCCCTTGGCCAGCATGGCGGGCAGGAAGGCCCTGATCATCCGGTAATGCGCCTTGGTGTTGAGATCGAAGGAAAAGTCCCAGGACTTCTCGTCGCAATCGAGGATGGTGCCGTGATGGACGAAGCCCGAGCAGTTGAACAGGACATCGACATCGGGGGCGCGTTGCGCGGCGGCGGCAATGGCGTCCGGCTTGAGGACGTCGAGCGTGAAGGACTCGATGCCGGGGACTTCCCTGGCGAGCGCGGCGAGCAGGTCCTCGCGGATGTCGGTGGCGTAGACCCTGGCCCCTTCGCGCGCCATGGCGAGCGCCGTCGAGCGCCCGATGCCTTGCGCCGCCGATGTCACCAGAGCGGTCTTGCCCTTCAACCTGTCACCCATGGACTTCTTTCCCGTAGTTGCGTCAGATAGCGCCTCTACCCCGCCCGACCGAGGTTTGTCCATGACCGATGACGATCTGTGCTATCTGTCCGCCAAGGAAGCGCTGAAACTCTTCCGCGCCCGCAAAGTCTCGCCGGTCGAGGTGCTGAAGGCCCAGATCGCCCGCAGCGAAAAAGTCAATCCGGCGATCAACTGCTTCACCGACCGCTATTTCGAGGAAGCGCTCGATCACGCCAAGGCGGCGGAGGCCGTCTATGCCAAAAGGTCCGGCACGCCGCGGCCGCTGGAAGGCGTCGTACTCGCGGTCAAGGACGCGCAGCGCGTGAAGGGCAAGCGCACCACCCATGGCTCGCTCATCTTCATCGACAATATCGACGATCACTCCGATCCGATGATCGACAGGCTGACGGAGGCCGGCGCCATCATCCATGCGCGCACCACGACGCCGGAATTCTGCCTGTCGGGCGCCTGCCATTCCAGGGCCTGGGGCACGACTCACAACCCCTTCAATACCGACTACGGGCCGGGCGGGTCGTCGGGCGGCTCGGGCGCGGCGCTCGCGGCCGGTCTCACCACGCTCGCCACCGGCACCGATATCGGCGGATCGATCCGCATCCCGGCGTCGGCCTGCGGCATCGTCGGCTTCAAGCCGCCGCATGGGCGCAATCCCGACGGCGCGCCCAACTGCTTCGACCGCTACAATCATTGCGGGCCGATGACGCGCACGGTCGGCGATGCGGCTTTGATGCAATTGGTGACGGCGGGCTCTCACCCCCGCGATCACGATTCCTTGCGTGACATCGTGGCGTTGCCGGAGCGGGCCGGATCGCTCAAGGGGCTCAAGATCGCCTATTCGATCGATTTCGGCTATGTGAATGTCGACCCCGACGTGCGCAAGAACACCAAGGCCGCGCTCGATCGCTTCCGCGCCCTCGGCTGCCGCGTGAGCGAGGTCGAGCTCGGCTGGACGCGCGACGTCGATGCCGATGCGCTGCATTGGTACAACACGATGGAGTTCGGCCGCCAGACCGTGTGGTGGAAGAAGACGCATGGCCATCTCATGACCGATTACGCGCTCAAGATGGCGGACGCGGTCGAGAAGACCACGGGGATCGACGACGTGCACAAGGCGTGGGGGCAGGCGCATCGCATGTATGAGAGACTGGGGCCGGTGCTCGCCGAGCACGATGTCCTCGTCTGCCCGACGCTCAGCCTGCCGGCCGTGCATGCCGATCATGATCCGTGGGATCCCGATTTCCGCATCAACGGCGTCAAGGTCGACGGCGAATATGGGTGGGTCATGACCCACCAGTTCAACATGCTGCACAATTGCCCGGTGATGGCGGTGCCGTCGGGCTTCGCCCAGAGCGGCGTGCCGACCGGCATCCAGATCGTCGGGCGGACCTTCGACGACGCCACGGTCTTCAAAGCGGCGCTGGCCTATGAGAAGGCCGTCGGCGGCTGGCTGACCGAGAAGAAGGCCAGGCCGAGGCTCTGAAATTCACAAGATTTCATAATAGGTTATGTGTGTTCATTATTTAAGTATTGACTTATTTAAATGAAATCTACAGTATGGGCGCATGGACACATTCACAGCCATCTCCGATCCCACCCGCCGGCGCATCCTCGGGCTCCTGGCGGAGCGCGAGCTGTCGGCGGGGGCGCTCGCGGAAAATTTCCAGATGACGGCGCCGGCGGTGTCGCAGCATCTGAAAGCTCTCAAAGAGGCCCGCCTCGTCGCGGTCAGGGTGGACGGGCAGCGCCGCATCTATTCGCTGAACCCGCAGGGCCTGAGCGAGATTGACAGCTGGCTCGACACGATCCGGCGCTTCTGGCGCGGCCGGCTCGATGCCCTCGAAGAGGCGCTGCGCCAGCCCGCAACATCTAAGAAGGACAATCCGTCGTGAGCTATGATGGCGTCTTCCTCGACAACAGCACGGTGCGCTTCGAGCGGCTGCTGCCCGGGCCGATCGAGCGGGTGTGGGATTATCTGACGAAGTCGGAATATCTCGAAACCTGGCTCGCCGGTGCCGAGGCCAATTGGCGGCCGGGCGGCGAGATCACGCTCGCCTTCACCTTCAGCGCCCAGGACGAGTGCAGCGACAGCATCTGCAAGGGCATCGTCCAGGACTACGACCCGCCACGGCTTCTCTCCTACAGCTGGCGCGAATTCGATCCGCAAGGCCGGGAGAAGCCTGCCTCGGTCGTGCGTTTCGAATTGGCGGAAGAGGGAGACCAGATCCGGCTGGTTCTCACCCATCGCAAGCTCAGCAGGGCTGAGATGCCGGGCTTCGGGGCGGGGTGGGATTCGCATCTCCATTATCTCGCCGCGCGGATCGCCGGACAGCCGGTCAGACCCTTCCCGGAAATCTTCGCGGCGGCGCTCACGCATTATTCAACCTTGGCAAAGCAGTAAGGAGTATCCCATGGCCAATACCGACCTCAAATTCCGCGGCGGACGCAATGTCGCGATGAAGCTGCCGCCGCATCAATATGAGGCGACGATCAAATTCTATCGCGACACGCTCGGCCTCGAGGTGAAGCAGACGTCAGAGAACTCGCATGCGGTGGACTACGGTCCGATCCGCCTGTGGCTCGACCGCTGCGCCAAGACCTCGCAGGCCGAGCTGTGGCTCGACATCGGTGCCAGCGACACCAAGGCCGCGGCCAAGCATCTCGCCGCGCGCGACGTGGTGCGCTGCGACGCGATCGAGGAGCTGCCCAAGGATTTCGACGGCTATTGGATCACGAGCCCCGCCGGCGTCGTCCACATCGTCAGCGGCTATGAGGATTCAGGCGCGGTGTGACAAGTTCCGCCCTCATCCGTCATCCCGACGAAAGTCGGGATCCATTGAACCGGCGCAGTACCGGCCGCGTGAGAAAATTCAATGGACCCCGGCTTTCGCCGGGGTGACGGTTGAAAGTGCGGCGCGAGCGTCGCTAACCATTTAAGAAGCCGTCCAGCACATTCACCGTGTTGATTCCGATGGCTTCCACGGCATAACCGCCTTCCATCACGAAGAGCGTGGGCAGCTTCAGCCGGGCGATCGCCGTGCCATAGGTGCGGAAGTCGTCGGAGGTCAGCTTGAAGAAGCTGATCGGATCATCCTTGAAGGTGTCGACGCCGAGCGAGACGACGAGCGCATCGGGCTTGAAGCGCTTGATCTTGCGCAAGGCGTCGGCAAGCGCCTTGCCCCAGACATCGTATTTGCTGCCGGGCGGCATCGGGTAATTGACATTGAAGCCTTCGCCCTTGCCGGTTCCCTTCTCGTCCTTGTAGCCCAGGAAATAGGGATAAGCGTCTTCCGGCTGGCCATGCAGCGAGCAGAAGAGGACATCGTCCCTGGCATAGAAGATATCCTGCGTGCCGTTGCCGTGATGGAAGTCGACATCGAGAATGGCGACCCGTCTCGCGCCCGCGTCACGGAAGCCCTGCGCCGCGATGGCGGCGTTGTTGAGGAAGCAATAGCCGCCATACATGTCGTGATGGGCGTGATGGCCGGGCGGGCGGCAGAGCGCGAAGGCCGACCGGGCGCCGGCGCTCACGAGCCTCTGCGCCGTCTGCGCCACAGAGGCTGAGGCTTGCGCCGCCTGCCAGGTGCCGGCGGTGATGCAGGTTTCCATCGAGTGGCAGTAATAGCCGACCTTGCCGTCGATGAAGCGCGGCGTCTTCTGGCGCATGCCGCGGGCCGCGACACCGGTCGGAATGACCTCGCCGCGATAGCCGGCCGCCGTCCATTCCGACCAGGCGGCCGCAAGGAAGTCGAGGAAGCCCCGATCATGCACCTTGGCGATCTGCTTCATGTCGAGTTTTCCCGGCGCCACGAGGTCGGCCATCCTGCGCCGCTTCAATTCGCGCAAGATATATTCGACGCGCGAGGGACGCTCGAAGGGCGTCACGAACTCGCCACCATAGAGCTCGCCTTGCGGGAAATGCAGCCGATGATCTTCGGAATGGACGACTTTCATGATGGCCCCTGCTCGTTTCGACTTGAGGTCAGGTTTGGTGTAGATTCCGAATCAGGCCAACTCAAGGGAGTAGTGCCATGGAACTCAGTGCGCCCAAGACCATCACCTTTGTGATCGCCGTCGTCATCGCCGTGCTTGCAGTGCTCGCGGCCCTCAACGCATTGACCTTCATCCCGATCGCCTCCGTCTGGCTGATGACGATCGCCTTCATCGTGCTGGCCGCGGGCTGTCTGCTCAAGGGAGTGTAGCGGCGATCTCGACGGCCACGTCCGCCGCCGCCAGAGCGCGCGCGAGATCCAGGGGCGGCGGCGCATCGGTCACCAGGCAGTCGAGCGCCGAGAAGCCGCAGACATTGACGAGGGCGCTCTTGCCGAACTTGCTGTGATCGGTGACGGCCACGGCGCGCTCGCCGCATGACAACACGGTCGCGGCAAATTCCGCTTCGGCGAGATTGTAGTCGTTGACGCCGGTCAAGGCATCGAGCGCGCCCGCGGTGATGATCGCATGGCGGACATTGAAGCGCTGCACGAAGGCGATGGCCGAATTGCCGAAGGCGGCGCCATTGTCGCCCTGCAGCTCGCCGCCCGCTATATGCACCCGGTTGCCGGCGACGGTCGACAGAGTGCGGGCGATGTCGCAGGAATTGGTGACCACGGTCAGCCCGCGCTTGTGCAGGAGCTCGCGGGCGAGATAGCTCGTGGTCGTGCCGGTGTCGAGCATGAGGCTGTCGCCGTCCTCGATGGCCTGCGCGGCGCGGCGCGCGATCGCCCGCTTGCCCAGGGCGTTCTCGCGCATGCGCCGCTCATAGGGCGCCTCGCCCACGGCATGCGGCAGAGCGGCGGCGCCATGCATCTTCAAAATCTCGCCGCGCTCGGCCATCAGGCGCAGGTCGCGGCGGATGGTCTCGGCCGAGACGCCGAGCCAGTCCGACAGGTCGGCGACCGAGGCCGACATGCGGTCCTGCAGCAGGCGGCGAATCTCGGCATGACGGCGGGAGAGGCGGTTCATGTGTTTCAACTGCCCGGATTTCGGCCTATAGGCCAACAAATGGTCATTTCTGGCAAGAAAATTCTCTCAAATCCACAAATTTCCACGAAATTTGCGGTTGGGCATTGACAGGCGCCGAGCAGTGCCGTGTCATCGGTCAGTCGACGGACAGACGACAAGATCCGCGACGGGAGCCAGGAAGGAAGACATCCATGACCAGACTGCGCGTAACCAGTGCCTTGTTCGGCCTTGCCGCTCTGGCGGCGACGGCGCTCACCCCGATCCCCACGCAAGCGGTCGAATCGAACGATCCGATCAAGATCGCCTTGTTCGACTGGACCAGCGTCAATCTCAACGCCAAGATCCTCGGCGGCATTCTCGAGAAGCTCGGCTACACGGTCGAATATCCGACCGCCGACTATCTCTCGAGCCTCACCACCGGCCTCACCAATGGCGACCTGACGGTGGGCGTCGAGTTCTGGGACACGACGGCCGGCGAAGCCATGAAGGCGTCGGACGCGACGGGGCAGACCGAGAAGCTCGGCGCGCTCGGGCCCAAGGCCAAGGAAGAATGGTGGTATCCGATCTACATGAAGGAGAAGTGCCCCGGACTGCCCAATTGGGAAGCGCTCAAGGATGCGAAATGCGCGGAGGCCTTCTCGACGCCGGAGACGGCGCCCAAGGGCCGCTATCTCGGCGGGCCGGTGACCTGGGAAGGCTTTGACGACGAGCGCGTGGTGGCGCTCGACCTGCCCTTCACCGTCATCCATGCCGGCACGGACGCCGCGATGTTCGCCGAGCTCGATTCGGCCTATCAGCGCAAGGCGCCGATCATGCTGTGGATCTATTCGCCGCATTGGGCGCCGGCGAAATACGAGGGCGAATGGGTGAATTTCCCCGAATACACGCCCGAATGCTACACCGATCCCAAATGGGGCGGCAATCCCGACAAGGCGCATGATTGCGGCAAGCCGCATGGCGAGATCTGGAAATATGCCTGGTCCGGCATGAAGGACAAATGGCCGGTCGCCTACAAGGTCGCCAAGGCCTATCAGATCGACGCGGCCGAGCTCAACAAGCTCTCGGGCGAAGTCGATCTCGACGGCAAGTCGGCCGACGAGGTCGCCGCCGCCTGGATCGCCGCCAATGAGGCGAAGTGGAAGGCCTGGGCGCAGTAGACGCGTTTCGAAATGATCTCCGTACTGCTTACCCTCCCCCTTGCGGGGAGGGTCGGCCCGAAGGGCCGGGGTGGGGGTCTGGCGGTGTCTCCGCAATCTCTTGGCCATCGAGCGACAGATGTGGGCCAGTTCCTTGACACCACCAGACCCCCACCCCTAACCCCTCCCCACAAGGCGGAGGGGAATGATCCGTGGAACGATTTTCAATGACTGCCGCAAAACGGCCGGTGAAACTCTCCTGCCGCAATCTGTGGAAAGTCTTCGGCCCCCAGGCGGAAGACTTCATGCGCCGGAACAAGGGCGAGGCCTCGGCCCAGGCGCTCGCCGAAGCGCGGCTCATCGGCGCCGTGCGCCGCGCCAGCATCGATGTGCATGAGGGCGAGATCTTCATCGTCATGGGCCTGTCGGGCTCGGGCAAGTCGACGCTGCTGCGCTGCCTGTCGCGGCTGATCGAGCCGACCTATGGCGACGTCGATTTCGACGGCCGCGACCTGCTCAAGGCCAGCGAGGCGGAGCTGATCGAGATCCGCCGGCACAAGATGGGCATGGTGTTCCAGCATTTCGCGCTGCTGCCGCATCTGAGCGTGCTCGAGAACGTCGCCTTCCCGCTCTCGGTCCAGGGTGTCGCCAAGGCGCAGCAGACGAAGCGGGCCAGGGCGATGGTCGACCTCGTCGGCCTCACGGGCCGCGAACATCATTTCCCACGCGAATTGTCGGGCGGCCAGCAGCAGCGTGTCGGCATCGCGCGCTCGCTCGCGGTCGAGCCCGAAATCTGGTTCCTCGACGAGCCCTTTTCGGCGCTCGATCCGCTGATCCGGCGCGAAATGCAGTCCGAGCTCATGCGCCTGCAGAGCGTGCTCAAGAAGACCATCGTCTTCATCACCCATGATTTCGACGAGGCGATCAGGCTGGCCGACCGCATCGCCATCATGAAGGACGGCGAGATCATCCAGATCGGCGCGCCCGAAGAGCTGGTGCTCAATCCGGCGACCGACTACGTGGCCGAGTTCACCCGCGACGTGAACCGCGCCAAGGTGATGT
Organism: Parvibaculaceae bacterium; assembly: GCA_050251035.1. Taxonomy (GTDB): domain Bacteria; phylum Pseudomonadota; class Alphaproteobacteria; order Rhizobiales; family Aestuariivirgaceae; genus Taklimakanibacter. Next base: position 694 of record JBFWNN010000091.1, on the reverse strand, counting down.
CGGCCGAAAGCCTGATGATACGCGGCGCCGCCCATCAGCATCATGCCGGCAAGGTCGCGGCCAAGGCCAAGATCGAGACCTTCGCCGCCGACATCGTCGGCGCCACGGCGCCGTTCGCGGTGGTCGATGGCAAAGGCGCGCTCGTCGGCGAGATCGCACCGCAAGCGGTCATCGATCTCCTGGCCGGCCGCAAGACGAAGAAGGCCGCGACATGACCGATGTCGCGCTCGCCCATAAGGAGCGGCAGCTCGGCGCACTGCCGGGCTGGCGCGCCGCGCTGATCCTCGTCGCGGCGGTGATCGCCGCCTTCGCCGTCGCCTGGATCGTGCCCGGCGGCAGCGAATATCCGGCCGCCGCCGTCATCCCCTTCGCCGAGTGGATGAACGCCGTCATGCAGTGGATCAAGGCCACGTTCACCTGGGCGACGCGCGGCCTCGCCGATCTCATCAACATCCCGCTCAAGCTCGCCATCGGCTTCCTGGCCAAGGGCTACCGCATCGACTGGGGCGAAAGCTTCATCACCCTGCCGCGCTTCTCCTGGGTGGGCCTGTGCGCGGCGGCGGCCGCCATCGGCTACCGCTTCGGCGGCGCGAGGCTGGCCGTGCTGAGCGGCCTCTCCTTCCTCGCCATCGCGCTGTTCCGGCAATGGGACAGCGCCATGCTGACGCTCGCCCTGATCCTGGTCTGCGTGCCG
>JBFWNN010000090.1:0-19244 GCA_050251035.1 Parvibaculaceae bacterium | reverse complement strand
TTCCTGCCGCGTTCGGAGCGCTCTTTCGCGCGCCTCGACGCCGACAGCGACGGCAAGGTCACGGTGAATGAATGGAAGCCCAAGGCGGAGAAGCGGTTTCTGCGCCTTGATGACGATCGTAATGGCACCGTCACGACGGCCGAGATCGATGCCTGGCTCAAGCGCGGCATCGACCGGCGCAAGGAACGCATGTTGGGCCGGCTCGACGGGAACAAGGACGGCAGTGTGACGCGTGACGAGGTTGACGCCTATATCGATGCTCTGTTCAATGGGGCGGACGGCGACAAGGACGGCGGCCTGACCCTGGCGGAGATTCGCGAGAACGCGCCGAAACGCGTCAGGCAGAACGGCGCCAAGGGAAACTGAGTGATGGGCCAGCATGAGATGAGATGTCCATGCTCGCCGAAAGGAAGCGACCGGGAGACGTGTCGGCACGCAACACTGAGACTGACCTGTCCGGCGACCCGGACAGTGCGCTCCTCGCTGCTGCCGCGGCCGGCGAGGAGCAGGCATTCGCCGGCCTGGTCGAACGGCATTATGACATAGTCTACCGCGTGGTCTGGCGGGTCACGTCAGGCCACGCGGATACTGAGGATATAGTGCAGGAAGCCTTTCTGAAGCTGTGGAACAACCCGTCGCAGGTGCGCCATGGGGTGGCGCTGCGGGGCTGGCTCATGCGTGTGGCGACCAATCTCGCCATCGACCGGGCACGCCGCAAGCAGGCGTCCAATATCGACGATCAGCCGGAGATCGCCGCGTCCGGCCCTGATGCGCTGGACCAGGTCCTGGGCGACCGGTCGGCCAATGACATTAATTCCGCTCTGGCGCGTCTGCCGGAGCGACAGCGTTTGGCCCTCTCGCTCGTCTATTTCGAGAATATGAGCAATATCGAGGCCGCGGAGGCCATGGCGATCAGCGTCGAGGCGATCGAATCGCTCCTGGCGCGGGGCCGCCGGGCGCTGAAGGCCGATCTCAAGGACCGCTGGCGCGACCTTCTTGCCGATATCGGCGAGATGAGCCAATGAGGAAGACACGATGGACGCGATGAGGACGAGACTGGCAGAAGTTCTGGCCGCCTATGGCGCGGACCCAGTCCGCTGGCCCGCAGTCGAGCGCGATCGGCTCTTGGCACATATAGAGAACACGCCCGAGCTCCAGACTCTCCTGGTCGAGGCCCGTGAGATCGATCGGGTGCTGGCCCGGGCCAAGGCGCCCGATGTGCCGGCGGGCGCTGCCACCCGTCTCCTGGCGCGGGCCGGGCAGGAAAAGCCGCAACCGACCGTCATCACCTTCGATCGGGCGCGGGCGAGACCCAGGTCTTCGATCTGGTCCTGGGGGGCGGCCGCGGCGCTGGCCGCGTCCTTCGGCTTAGGCATTTTCCTCGGCACCACGAATCTCTCCACGCCTTTCGGCGACAATGGCGTGGTCGAGATCGATGATCCGATCGTGCTGACCGGTATCGACGACGCCACCGATCTGCTCGAGGGCGATAGCTGATGACGGATCAGGTCGACACGCCGAAGCGCTCGTGGTTCTCGACGTGGCCGCACTGGACCATGTTCCTCCTCGTCGCCTCGCTCGCCGTCAATCTCCTGATCGCGGGCGCGGCCGGCATGCGCTATTTCTACCCCGAGCGTCTCGAGCGTTGGAGCGGGGCGAGCTTCACCCAGCTCCTGCCGCGCCGCTTCCTGTCGGACTTGCCGGAGGAGCGCCGGCGCGAATTCCTCGATCTGCTCAAGAGCCGGCGCGATATCTTCCGCGAGTCGCGAGCGGGGATGCGCGATGTGGCGCTGCGCTTCGCCGACGCGCTCGAGCGCAATCCCTATGACGAGGCGCAGGTCACCCAGGCCATCCAGGACTTCACCAAGCTTTCGACCCAGATGGTCGACAGCGGTACATTGGTGACATTGCAGATCGTGCAGAAGCTGACGCCGGAAGAGCGTCTCCAGCTGGCCCAGCATGTCCGCGACCGCGTCGAGCGCATGCGCGAGCGCCGGAAGAAGTGGCAGAAGGACAAGGGTGAGGAAGGCTGAGAAGCCCGCTTTCCATGCCGATGAGGGTCTGCTAAGGCTCTTGTCGAAGAGCAATGGCACATTGAGGCTTCGCTTTGCCGACGTAAGCACCGGTCTCGTCCTATTTCGCCCGCAGCGGGGATGGCAACGCCATTGCCGTTTGCAATTCGTTCATCGGGTGGTGGTCTGAGACCGGTCTGGCATCGTGCCATGCGCGTAGCATGCGCTGTCTCAGCTCTTCCATCGCTCGAAACCACCGCCAAACCGCGCCGTCCATGACGGGCTTCTCATGCCGCCATCTTGGTGAACTTCCTCACGGAAGACCAAGACCGCATGTGCAACGTTTCGCGTGTCCGATGGACCATCACGCCACGCATCTCACCTCGACCCTGGATCGCCTGCAGCGGATGCGGGCGCCCGAGGCCCTTCCACTCCAGCGGCAAGGTCAGGCTGAATGCCAATGGCCGAAAGCTTGACGCCTGGCTCATCTATAGATGTCTCGACTGCGGCAGGTCATGGAACCGTCCGCTGGTCGAAAGGCGCAATGTCCGTGATATCGATCCGATCGTCCTGGCGGCGCTGCATTTCAGCGATCCGGCCTGGGTGAGGGCGCAGGAATTCGACGTCGACGGCTTGCGCCGGCACACGCAACGCGTCGATGAATTCGCGGATGTCACGATCGACAGGAAGGTCTGTCATGGAATGGCGCTGCGCGGGGAACTCGTCATCGAGATCAAGATCGCCTTGCCGGTGAGCTTGCGTCTGGATCGCCTTGTTGCCGCCGAGCTCGGCCTGTCACGGTCAAAGCTTCAGTCCTTGCATGAGCAAGGAACGCTGGTGATCGATCCGGACCGCGAGGGGGTTTTGCGGCGGCGGGTCAAGGACGGCACGCGTATCGTCCTGAAGCGCGATGACGTCTTGATGTAAGGCTGTCGTGCTTCAGGGGAGCTCGATCGTGACATTCGGCCAGCGTTCATGCCAGCGCTTTTCCGCGATGCGCGATGTGTACTCCGCCTTTCGGGCATATCCGCTTGGCGTGGGTCTGATGGACATTGCAAACAGGTCCTGGAGCCCATAGGGCGCCAGGATCTCGAGACGGTCTTGAGTGTCCAGCCGCACGGCGACACAGGTCGGTGTTTCCAGCCAGAAGCGCAAGGCATCGGCCGTCGAGCCATAGGGGCTATCGCCGTTGCGGACATGCATGCGCGCTTGATTGCGCACGCTCCAGGGCAGCGCCGGCTGTAGTTCCCGCAAGCGTCGTTCGATGGCTTCGTCGTGCTGCGCGTTGCGCCGCCAGGGGTCGAAATGCAGCACGTCGACGTCATCGACAGAGGAGGAAATCGCGTAGCCCGAGAGTTCATCCCATACTGCCGCCCGAATAAAGCCCGCGCCTATGGCCCAATCCGGCAGGCGCAACGAGCGCACCGTCTCGAATGCCTGCATCCGAAGCGGAGCACGCCGGAGGATCACATCGAGGCGCTGTTCGAGATCCGCATCGCGCATGACTGGGGAAAACGGCGGCCGACTACGCCGCCGCCGAATGGGCGGGCTTCGCCGCTACCGCCGGCAGCCGTACCGTGACGACGGTGCCCTTGCCGATCTCGCTGTCGATGGCGAGCGAGCCGCCATGGAGCTCGACCAGTGATTTCGAGATGGCGAGGCCTAGCCCTGAGCCGCCCTTGGTCTTGGTGAACTGGTTTTCGACCTGCTCGAAGGGCCGGCCGAGCTTCTCGATGTCCTTGGGCGGGATGCCGATGCCGGTGTCGGCGATCGCGATGACCGCGTGCTCGTCGTCGAGCGTGACCGAGAGCGTGACGCGCCCCCCCTCCGGCGTGAACTTTACCGCGTTGGAGGTGAGGTTGATGAGGATCTGCTTGACGGCGCGGGTGTCGACGTCGGCCTTGAGCTTCTTCGGCGCATGGCAGACGAGCTCGACCTTGCTTTCCTGGGCGCGCGCTTCGACGAGCCGCAGCGTTTCCCGCACGATCTCGCTCAGATCCGCCTTCTGCAGCTCGAGCTTGAGGCGGCCGGCCTCGATCTTCGACATGTCGAGGATGTCTGAGATGACGTCGAGCAGGAACTGGCCGCTCGAATGGATGTCCTTGGCGTATTCGATGTATTTGCTGGCGCCCACCGGCCCGAACATCTCGTTCTCCATCACCTGGCTGAAGCCGATGATGGCGTTGAGCGGTGTCCTGAGCTCATGGCTCATATTGGCGAGGAATTCCGATTTCGAGCGGCTCGCCGCTTCGGCGCGCGTCTTCTCGCGCGAATATTTGTCGGCGAGATCGGCGAGGCGCTGCGACTGCTGCTCGGCGAGGAGGCGTTCCTTCTGCAGGTCGCGCACCGTCATCATCAGCTCGCGCTCGGAGAGGAGCAAGCGCTCCTCCTGCTGCTTTAAGGGCGTGATATCGGTGCCGACCGAGACGAAGCCGCCATCCTTGGTGCGCCGCTCGTTGATCTGCAGCCAGCGCCCGTCGCCGAGCTGTACCTCGAACGTGTTGCCTTCGCCGAAGTCGCGGCTGTGGATCGGCATGCGCTGGCGCACCGCCGGCTCCTTGGCGGTCTTGGCGACGAGCTCATAGGGCGTGCCGGGGGTGCACACGCTGGCGGGAAGCGAGTGGAACTGCTGATACTTGGTGTTGCACAGGACGAGGCGGTTCTCGGCATCCCACAGGACGAAGGCTTCCGAGATGTTCTCGATCGCGTCCTTGAGCCTGAGCTCGGCCTCCTGGTTGAGCCGGTCGGCGAGCTTCTGTGCGGTGATGTCGATGACGATGCCGACGAGATGCGGCGATTCTTCTTCCGGCGCATGCGAGAGCTCGGCACGCGCCCGGAGCCATACCCAGTTGCCGTCGACATGGCGCATGCGGAATTCATGGTCGAAGACCGTCTTCTGGCCGGTGAGCAGGGCCTCGGCCACTTCCTCGAGCTGCGCGTCATCGCGGTGGATGCGGTCGGCGACATCGCCGAAATTCAGGAACTCGCCGGTCTCTTCGAGGCCCAATATGTCGTACATGGACTTCGACCAGAAGATCCGGCCGCGCGATATGTCCCAGTCCCACAGGCCGCAATGGCCGCGGTCGAGCGCCTTGTCGAGCCGTTCGGTGGCGACGGTGAGCGTGCGGTCGGCTTCCGACGCCTTGGCCGCCTGCCAGTGGAAGGCGCCGCCCAGCATCATGAGCACGAGGAAGGTGACGGCGAACAGCACGCTCACCTGCATGACGCTGTCCTTCCAGGCGCGCATGACGTCACCATGCTTCTGGATGACGAGCAGGCTGCCGGGAAGCGGCGCCAGGTCGCTCATGCCGACATAGGCTTCTTCGCCCGATGCCAGCATCATGCGGGCCATTTCGGTGGCGTTGATGTTGATGTCGGTGATGAAGCGGCTGGTGAGCACGTCGGCGATGGTCTGGCCGGCGATGGTGCCGTCGGATTTCGAGCTGACGGTGATCACGCCCGCGGCATTGACATAGGCGAAGATACGCCCTTCGCGCTGCGCCTCGGGCAGGAGCGCCGCGTCGAGATCTTCCAGGGTGAAGGGCTTCGGCGTGAACCCGGACTGGATCTGGTTGCGCGCCGCCTGCTTGATGTGCTGGGCGGCGGCGGTCGCATAGAGGAGCGTCTGGCGTTTCTGCTCGGCAAGATGGGTGGTGCGGCTTTGCGCGAGCTGCAGGAACAGCGCCAGGGCCAGGGTGACGAGGAAGAGCGAGACGAGGATCGTGATGAGGATGCGCAGCGATCTTTCACCGATCGACACGCGAGCCCAGCCGGGCAAGGGCAGCGGCAATCGGAGCACCCGCTCCTTGAAGAAAAGCTCGCCCAACTGTGCCTTGCTGCTCAATTCCGCCCCCTGCGTGGCGCTCATTCAACGGGAATCCGCACCCTCCAACCGCCTCACGAATCATCGCCTATTGATTCGTAGTTAAGACGATTTGTCCAGCCGAAACCGGTAAAGGCTATTATGTTGAAATAGCGAGCGATTTTGAGGCGATCTCGAAGAGATCGCGTGACAATCCCGGGGCGGCCAGGATGCGCTCGAGCTGCGCCTTGACGAGGCTCCGACGTTTCGCTTCCAGTCCGGCCCAGCTGCGGAAGGCGGTGGCCATGCGCGCCGCGACCTGCGGGTTCAGGGGATCGAGCGCCAGGATCGTATCGGCGACGATGGCATAGCCTTCGCCGTCGTCCGAATGGAAGGCGAAGGGATTGCCCATGGCGAAGGTGCCGATGAGGCTCCTGACCCGGTTGGGCGTCGCGAGCTTGAAATCCGGATGCCGCATGAGCTCGCGCACCCGTCTGATGGTGCCCGTGAGCGGTGCCGAGGCCTGGAGCGCGAACCATTTGTCGACGATGAGGTGATCGTCCTTGTGGCGCGCATAGAAGGCATCGAGCGCCTGGTCACGCTCCGGCACATCGAGGGTCGCAAGCGTGGAGAGGGCGCCGATCTCATCGGTCATGCTCGGCGCCCTCGCGAGCTGCTCCATGGCGAGCCCGGTGCCGAGCCGCGGATCGCCGCCGGTGATCGCGTAGAGCACCGCATAGCGCAGCGAGCGCCGTCCCGTCTCCTCGGGGCTCGGGCTGTAGGCGCCCCGGCTCTCGGTCGTCTTCCACAGGCTGACGAGCACGTCGCCAAGGCTTTGGCCGATCTCCGCGCGCAAAGCTTCGCGCGCCCGGTGGATGGCGCCCGGATCGACATTGCGGGCAATGAGCGTCGCGATCTCCTGCTCGCTCGGCAAGGTCAGCATCGCTGACTTGAAGGCCTGGTCGACTTGCGGGTCGTCCAGCACGGCGCGCAATGCCGCGATGAAGGCCGTCCGGTCGGCCGCGGAGTTGCGGCCGTCGAGATCGGCGCCGAGCAGGTCATGGGCCGCCGTCTGCGCCGCCTCCCAGCGATTGAACGTGTCGTTGTCCGTCTTCATCAGGAAGAGCTGGTCGGCCATCGACGTCCGGCTCTTGATCCGGATGGGGGCGGAGAAGGAGCGGTTGAGCGACAGGACCGGCCTTTGGCCAACATTGCGGAAGCGGAACGTCTTCTTCGGGACCGTAAGCTCGATCAAGGGCTCGTTGAGCGTGCCGACACCTTCGAGATCGAGCGGCATGTCCTCGCCATCGGCACCGAGGAGCCCGATGCCGAGCGGGATCTGCAAAGGCGCCTTGTCGGGCTGGCCGGGCGTGGGGGCCGTCGCTTGCACGAGCGTGAGATCATAGGTCTTGGCTTTGGCATTGTAGGATTCGCTGACCGTCACCTCGGGCGTGCCCGCTTGTTCGTACCAGCGGAAGAACTGGTCGAAATTGCGTCCCGAGGCATCGGCCATGCAGCGCACGAAATCCTCGACCGTCGCCGCCTCGCCGTCATGGCGCTCGAAATAGAGATCCATCGCCTTGCGGAAAGCCTCACGGCCGATCAGCGTCAGCATCATGCGACAGAGCTCGGCGCCTTTCTCATAGACGGTCGCCGTGTAGAAATTGTTGATCTCGATATAGGAGGCGGGCCGTACCGGATGGGCGAGCGGGCCTGCATCTTCCGGGAATTGATCGGCGCGCAGCCGCTTCACGTCGGCGATGCGCTTCACCGCGCGCGAGCGGATGTCGGAGGTGAATTCCTGGTCGCGGAAGACGGTCAGGCCTTCCTTGAGGCACAATTGGAACCAGTCGCGGCAGGTGATGCGGTTGCCGGTCCAGTTATGGAAATATTCATGCGCGATGATCGCCTCGATATTCACATAGTCCATATCGGTCGCGGTCTCCGGCAGCGCCAATATGTATTTGTCGTTGAAGATGTTGAGGCCCTTGTTCTCCATGGCGCCCATGTTGAAATGCGAGACCGCCACGATCATGAAGATGTCGAGGTCGTATTCACGCCCGAAGCGTTCCTCGTCCCAGCGCATCGAGGTCTTGAGCGCTTCCATCGCCCAGCCGCAGCGGTCTTCCTTGCCTTTCTCGACATAGATGCGCAGCTCCACCTGGCGGCCGGACCGGGTCTCATACTGGTCGCTGACATGCGCGAGGTCGCCGGCGACGAGGGCGAAGAGATAGGACGGCTTGGGGAACGGATCGTGCCACTCGGCGAAATGCCGGTCGGTGCCGGGGATCGCGCCGCTGGCGCCGGGATTGCCGTTCGAAAGCAGGACCGGGCATGAGGCGAGAGGGCCTTCGATGCGGACCTTGTAGCGCGCCATGACATCCGGCCGATCGTAGAAATAAGTGATGCGCCGGAAGCCTTCGGCTTCGCATTGAGTGCAGAAGACGTCGTTCGAGACATAGAGCCCGGACAGCTCGGTATTGGCTTTCGGATTGCACTCCGTGACGATCTCGAGCGTGAACGCTGTCTGCGGAACCTTGGCGATGGTGAGGCTCGCGGTGCTCACGTTAAAGTGAGCTTTGTCGAGCAGCTTGCCGTCTATGCTGACTGTCTTGAGGTTGAGCTTCTCGCCATTGAGCACGAGAGGCGCGTTCTTGCCGCTCGATGCCGCATTGGGCTTGAGGCGCATGCGCGCGGTGACCTGCGTAGCCTCGGGATCCAGGCGGATGTCGAGGAAAACGTCGTCGATCAGATAAGGAACCGGCTGGTAGTCCTTCAAATAAACGGTCTGCGGGCTTACATTATTCATGTGCTATACTGATGTCGGCTGAAGGGTGATGGGGTGATCCCGAAAGGCTCCAGCGGACCCTTCTCGGATAAAGATCATGTGAAAACAAAAAGATAGATGGTGAATGTGATTCAATCAAGCGACAATGGGCGGAACTGAGGATGAGCCGGGCGTTTGTCAAGGAACAGGACGATCAGGAGGGGCTCGAGGAGCTGCCCGAAAGACCCATCAGTTCCAATCCCAATTTCGTGACGCCACGCGGCCTGGCCTTGGTCGATGAGGAGATCGAGGCGGCGCGCAAGCTCCTGGCGCATGCCCAGCACGAGAGCGACCGCGCCGGTATCGCGCGCGCCTCGCGCGATTTGCGCTACTGGACGCAGCGCCGTGCCACCGCGCAGCCGGTGGAGCCGCCCAAGGCGCCACGCAAGGTCGCCTTCGCCACATGCGTGACCATCAAGCGTGATGATGGCCGCCGGCAGGTCTTCTCGATCGTCGGCGAGGACGAGGCCGATCTCGAAAAGGGCTTGATCGCCTACACCGTGCCCATGGCGCGCGCCCTGCTCGGCCTCGAGGTTGGCGATGAAGCGGAGCTGCCTGGCGGCAATGCCGAGGTTGTCGATCTAAAACCGATCGACGCGGAAGGCTGACAAATCGGTGTTGCTGGGCGCGCCGCTCAGCATTTCGCTCAGCAGGCGCCCGGTCGTCGGGCCCCAGGTCAGGCCCATATGGCTGTGGCCGAATCCGTACCAGACATTGCCGAGTTTGCGCGAAGGACCGATGACCGGCAGGCCATCGGGCGTTCCCGGCCGCCGCCCCATCCAGCGCGAGACGTTCTGGTCGATCTCGCGCAGTTTCGGCAGGCAGCGTTTGGCGAAGGGCCACAGCACGTCGGCGCGCTCCCAGTTCGGCGGCGCATCGAGTCCGGCGAACTCGTCCGTGCCGGCGAGCCTGAGGCCCACATCCATCGGTGTCATGGCCATCGGTGTTGCGACATAAGTGAGCGAGCGGCCGAGGGTGATGCCGGGATCGGGAATCACCAGGTGATAGCCGCGCTCCGCCTCGAGCAGCACCCTGTCGCCGAATTCTCGCGCGAAGATATTTGAATATGCGCCGGCGCAGATCACCAGGCGGTCGATCTGGCGCTCGCCGTTTGATTTCAGCGTCAGAGCCGTGGCGCGCGATCCGTCCTGCGCAACCCGGAGAACCTCGTCCTGGATGATCTCGCCGCCGTTGCGCGCGACATGCTCGGCGATCGAGGCGACGACCTTCTGTGGATTGCGCACATAATACCAGCCGCCATGGAAGGCGCCGCAGGCGAAATCACGTGCGACGTCCGGCTCGATCTCGGCGATCTCGCCCGGGGACAGCTTCTTCATCTCATAGCCATGCTTGCGCTTGGCGGCGCGGTCGGACTCCTCGGCCTGATACTGGGCGAGCGTATCATAGAGACGCAGCGTGTCCTGCTTCACCATGAGATCGATCGATCCCGCCGCGCCGAGCAGCGTCTCGAAATCGCTCACGGCGCGCAAGCCGAGCGCCGCGCGCGCCGCGGTCACTTTGCGCACCCGGTCGGGCAGGGCGTTGCGGCCGGCCGCCAGGAACCAGGGCAGCGCCTTGGGCAGATAGGACCAGCGGATGGTGAGCGGGCCCAGAGGGTCGAGCAGCCAGCCGGGGATCTTGAGCAGGATGCGCGGGTGGATGGTGGGTGTCACCTCGGCAAAAGCGATGCCGCCGGCATTGCCGAAGGAGCAGCCTTCGCCCGGCGGCTCCCGGTCGATGACGGTGACCTTGTGGCCCGCGCGTTGCAGGAAGGCCGCGGACGAGATGCCGATGATGCCGGCGCCGATGATGGTGATATGAGATGGGGCCATGGTAGGACTCGAGGAAAAGCGCCCCGTTCTTCAATCCATTTTTCGCCTGCGCGTCAAGTCGTAGCGGTGCCTTCCGCGTCCCGGAGATTCCGTCTAACCTCAAAACAAAGGCAAACGGAGGCATGCATGGGGCGTTTGACGACGCATATATTGGATACGGCTCTCGGCCGGCCGGCCAAGGGGCTGAAGATCGAGCTCTGGTCGCTCGATAATGGGCCGTCTCTCCTCAAGACGGTGGTGAGCAACGAGGACGGACGTGTCGATGCGCCGCTTCTCGACGGCGAGGAGCTGAAGGTCGGCCTGTATGAATTGCGCTTCCATGCCGGTACCTATCTCAAGGCGAGTGGGGCATCGCTGTCCGATCCGCCGTTCCTCGACGTGATCCCGTTGCGCTTTGGCATCGCCAACAGGTCCGAGCATTATCATGTACCGCTTTTGCTTTCGCCTTACGGCTATTCGACCTATCGCGGCAGCTGAGGTATGCGCCCCGATTCCCTGCTGACGACCGGCTATCGCTATTTCGCGGCGGTGGCCGAGGCGGGATCGGTGCGCGGCGCCGCGCAGATGCTCAATGTCGCGGCCTCGGCCGTCAGCCGCCAGATCATCCTGCTCGAGCGCCAGTTCAATCTTGCCTTGTTCGAGCGCCGTGGCCGCGGCCTGAGGCTGTCGGCCGCGGGCGAGATCCTGCTCAACGGTCTGAAATCCGCGATTCAGGACCATGAGACGACGCTCGGCCATCTCGACGCCTTGCGCGGACTGAAGCGCGGCCGCATCCGGATCGCCACCGTCGAGAGCATCTCGGTCTCGGCACTCCCCGATGTCCTCGCCCACTTCGCCACCGAACATCCGGGGGTGGAGGTGACCGTGACCGTCGCCGGCTCCGACGCCGTGACCGATCTCGTGCGCAATCATGATGCCGATATCGGCTTCACCTTCAATCCGGCGACGCTGGACGGGCTTGCCGTCAGGCTCGTCAAGGAGATGGAGATCGGCGCCATCATGCGCCGCGACCATCCCTTGGCCAGGGAACGCAAGCTGCCATTCGCCCATTGCCTCGACTATCCGGTCGCCTGGCCGGCCCGGGGCCTCAGTCTCAGGGCCATCCTCGACAAGATGCAGACGGCGGCGAAGGTTGCGCCGCCGCGGGCCTTCGAGTGCAACTCGCTGCGCCTGATGGCGGCGCTGGCCCGGCGTGGCCGCTGCATCGCCTTCCAGACGCGTATCGGCATCGAGCAGGAGATCGCCGAAGGCACGCTGGTCTTCGTACCGCTGGCCAATCGCCGCATCCCGCCCGATCGCCTGACCATCGTGCATCGGCCGGGAAGCGGCGCCGGCCTTGCCTCCGGCGTCTTCCTCGACCTCGCGGTGCGGTATTTCTCAGGTGGCAGGATCGTGCGAAAATAGAGCACGGCCTGTTATGTTTATTGTCATTTTTCGTACACTGCCGAAAGTGCTAGCCTATGGGGGACAGCTTGGAGAGAGCTATGAGGGCGAGGAGCAAGGTTCGATTTCTCCGCCGTGGCGAGGTCGTTGAACTCGCCGCCTTGGCGCCCATGCGCACCTTGCTCGACTATCTGCGGCTCGACGAAGGCTCGCGCGGCACCAAGGAAGGCTGCGGGGAGGGCGATTGTGGCGCCTGCACGGTAGCGCTGGGTTCCCTCAAGGACGGCAAGCTCGTCTATGAACCGGTCAATGCCTGCATCCTGCTTCTCGGCCAGGTCGACGGCAAGGAGGTCGTGACCGTCGATGATCTGGCGCGCGGCGGGACACTGCACCCCATCCAGCGGGCGCTCGTCGACCGTCACGGCTCGCAATGCGGCTTCTGCACCCCGGGCTTCGTGATGAGCCTCTTCCCGCTCTATCAGTCGGGCATCGCGCCCGACCGCAAGGTGGTGCTCGACCAGCTGGCCGGCAATCTCTGCCGCTGCACCGGCTATCGCCCGATCGTCGAAGGCGCGTTCGCCGCCTGTACCGGAAATCCGGACGATGCCTGGTCGCGCGCGCGCGCCGAGACCGAGCGGCAGCTCGCGGCGCTCGATGACGGCAGCGACCTCTTTGTCGGCGACAACAAGAAATTCTTCGCCGCGCCCGCAAGCGATGCGGCGCTGGCGCGGCTGACCGAGCATCATCCCGATGCGGTGATCATTTCAGGCGCGACGGATGTCGGCCTGTGGATCACCAAGCAGCTTCGTGGTCTCGGCAAGATCATCTATCTCGGGCGGGTGCGTTCGTTGCGCCGGATCTCCGATGACGGCGATGCGGTGCGGTTCGGTGCCGCCGTGACCTATGCCGAGGCCGAGCCGGCCCTCGGCCGTCTCGATCCCGACCTCGCCGAGCTCTTGCGCCGCATCGGCTCGAAGCAGGTGCGCGCCACGGGCACGATCGGCGGCAATATCGCCAATGGCTCGCCGATCGGCGACACGCCGCCCGCCTTGATCGCGCTCGATGCGCGGCTCGAGCTGCGCAAGGGCGGCACCGCGCGCCAGATGGCGCTCGAGGATTTCTTCATCGCCTATGGCAAGCAGGACCGTGCGCCCGGCGAGATCGTCGCCGGCGTCACCGTCCCCAAGCTCGAGCGCGACGAAGCCTTCCGCTGCTACAAGATCACCAAGCGCTTCGACCAGGATATTTCCTCGGTCCTGGGCGCGTTTAAATTCACGCTCGCCGGCCGCAGGATCGCCGCGGCCCGCATCGCCTATGGCGGCATGGCGGCGATCCCGAAACGTGCGGTGAGGACGGAGGCCGCTGTGGTTTCGCTGTCGCTGGACGATCCGAAAAGCTGGGCCGCAGCCGCCGACCGGCTCGCCGAGGACTTCCGGCCGATCGATGATCACCGCGCCGGCGCTCTCTACCGCAGCGAGACGGCGCGCAATCTGCTGCTCAAGGCCCTGACCGAGATCGCGGGCGAGGCGACGGTCAACACGCGCATCGTGGGCATGCGGGAGCCGGCCTATGCGGGCTAGCCACAAGAAGATCGCCACCGAGACGGTGGGCCTGGCGCTCGCCCATGACAGCGCCGCCCTCCATGTGCAGGGCAGCGCCGTCTATATCGATGACATGCGCGAGCCGGAGGGAACGCTACATGTGGTGCCGGGCCATGCGCAGGAAGGCGCCAAGGGCCGCATCCTCGCCTGCGATCTCGAGGCGGTGCGCGCTTACCCGGGCGTCGTCGCGGTTCTCACCGCCGCCGATATCCCGGGCATCAATGATTGCAGCCCGGCCATGGGCGATGATCCGATCCTCGCCGATGGCGAGATCCTGTTCCATGGCCAGGTCGTCTTCGCCGTGGTGGCCGAGACGCGCGAGGCGGCGCGACGGGCCGCGCGATTGGCGCGGATCGAGATCGCCAAGGAGATGGCGGCGATCACCGTCGAGGACGCGCTGGCGCACGGCACGTCCGACGTACTGCCGCCCTACGAGTTCCGCCGCGGCGACCCCGGGAAGGTGATCGCGGCATCGCCGTCGCGCGTCTCCGGCTCCTTCCATGTCGGCGGCCAGGAGCATTTCTATCTCGAGGGCCAGGTGGCGATGGCGCTACCGGAAGAGGGCGGCGGCATGGTCGTCCATTCCTCGACCCAGCATCCGAGCGAGGTGCAGCATTGCGTCGCCAAAATGCTGAAGATCGCCGATGCCTTCGTCACTTGCGAATGCCGGCGCATGGGCGGCGGCTTCGGCGGCAAGGAGAGCCAGGCGGCGCAATGGGCCGCGCTTGCCGCCCTCGGCGCCCATGTCACGCGCCGGCCGGTCAAGTGCCGGCTCGACCGCGACGACGACATGATCATGACCGGCAAACGCCACGACATGCGCATCGATTACAGCTTCGCCCATGACAAGACGGGCCGGCTGACGGCGGTCGATGCCAGCCTTCTGTCGCGCTGCGGCTATTCCGCCGATCTGTCGCTCGGCGTCAATGACCGGGCGATGTTCCATGCCGACAATGCTTACTATTATCCGGCGGTCAGCATCAAATCGCGTCGCCTGCGCACCAACACCGTGTCCAACACGGCCTTTCGCGGCTTCGGCGGCCCGCAGGGCATGATGCTGGCCGAGCGCATGATGGACGAGATTGCCTACGCCCAAGGCCTCGATCCGCTCGATGTGCGCAAGCGCAATTTCTACAAGGCCGGCCGCGACAGGACGCCTTACGGCATGAAGGTCGTGGACAACATCATCCACGAAGTGGTGGACGAGCTCGAGAGGACGAGCGACTATCGCGCCCGTCGCGCGGCCATCAGGGACTTCAACGCCAGGAACGCGATCCTGAAGAAGGGCCTGGCGCTGACGCCGGTCAAATTCGGCATTTCCTTCACCTTGATCCATCTCAACCAGGCGGGCGCGCTGGTCCACCTCTATACCGACGGCTCGGTGCATCTGAATCACGGCGGCACCGAGATGGGGCAGGGGCTCTATATCAAGGTGGCACAGGTGGTGGCCGAGGAATTCGGCATCGATCCGGCGCGCGTGAAGATCACCGCAACGACGACGGGCAAGGTGCCGAACACCTCGCCGACCGCCGCCTCGTCGGGCTCCGACCTCAACGGCATGGCGGCCAAGGACGCGGCGGCGCGCATCCGAAAACGGCTCATCGATTTCGCCGCCCAGGAATGGAAGGTGAAGCCGGGGCAGGTCCGCTTCGCCCAGAACCGGGTGATCATCGGCAATCAGAGCATCACCTTGGGCGATCTCGCCAGGAAGGCGCATCAGGCGCGTGTTCCGTTGTCCTCGACCGGCTTCTACGCGACGCCCGACATCACCTGGAGTCGCGACAAGGCCAAGGGCAAGCCCTTCTTCTATTTCGCCTATGGCGCGGCCTGTGCCGAGGTGACCATCGACACGCTGACCGGCGAGATGCGGGTCGACCGCGTCGATATCCTTCACGATGTCGGCCGCTCCCTCAATCCGGCGATCGATCTGGGCCAGATCGAGGGCGGCTTCGTCCAGGGCATGGGCTGGCTCACCACCGAGGAGCTGGTCTTCGACAAGGAAGGTCGGCTTCGGACCCATGCGCCCTCGACCTACAAGATACCTTGCGCGTCGGACGTGCCGGCCGATTTCCGCGTCCATATCTTCGCCTCGGCCGGCAATCCGGCCGACACCATCTACCGCTCCAAGGCGGTGGGCGAGCCGCCGCTGATGCTGGCGCTTTCGGTGTTCTCGGCCATTACCGATGCGATCGCGGCGCTCAAGCCTGGCAAGATGCCGCCGCTCGCGGCGCCGGCGACCCCCGAAGCGATCATGAAGGCCGTGAGGGCGATGTCGGCATGAAGACCTGGCACCATATCTTGAGGGCGCTCGAAGCGGGCGAGCCCTGCGCCATGGTGTCGGTGCTGAAAGTCGAAGGATCGGCGCCGCGCGAAGCTGGCGCCAGGCTGATTCTCACCACCCACGGCTTCCATGGCACGATCGGCGGCGGCGCGCTCGAATGGCGGGCCTTGGCCGAAGCGCAGAGGAGGCTGAATGGCGGGCGCTCCCTCACCGTCACCTCGCACGCTTTGGGACCCGAGCTCGGCCAATGCTGCGGCGGCCGGGTGGAGCTGCTGACCGAGATTCTCGACGCGACCTGTCTTGCCGCGGCCCGCGATCTGGCGGCTGCCGAAGCATCCGGCCCCTTCGCCACCGAAGGCTGCTTGCGGACCGACCATGTTGACCGCCGCATCGTTGCGGCGCCGGTTGCCGCGCGCGACGTCATGATCGAGCAGTTCGGCGAGACGCGGCGCCCGCTCTATCTCTTCGGCTCGGGCCATGTCGGACGCGCTCTGGTCCTGGCGCTGGCGCCCTTGCCTTTCGCCATACGCTGGATCGATTCGCGCGCCGATGCCTTTCCCGCCGCCATGCCCGGCAATGTCCAGCCGGTCGCCACGCTCGATCCGGTGGCCGAGCTCAGGACGGCTCCCGACGGCGCCTTCCTGCTGATCATGACCCATAGCCATGCGCTCGACCTCGCCATTGTCGATGGGGCGCTGCGCGATGGCCGTTTCCCCTATGTCGGGCTCATCGGCAGCGCCAGCAAGAAGGCACGCTTCCTGAGCCGGCTGCGCCAGGCGGGCATTGCGGAAGGTGGCTTTTCCGCCTTGAAATGCCCGATCGGGGTCGAGGGCGTCACCTCGAAGGAGCCGGCGGTCATCGCCGCCGCCACCGCGGCGGAGCTCCTGGCGCGCGACGAGATGTTGAGAACCGCCCGGAATCTTCCCGCAAGCGTGGAAACGCCTTATACAATAAGCCAAAAAAGGGGCCAGGGTGGGTGACGGACAGGATCGGCCAAGACCATCTTCTTGAAGCGCTTCACATCGTGAAGGTCTTCGGCGAATTGCGCGCCAATGACGATGTGTCGCTCTTTGTGCGCCCGGGCGAGATCCATGCCCTTTTGGGCGAGAACGGCGCCGGCAAGTCGACGCTGGTCAAGATCATCTATGGCGCGCTGCAGCCGACCGCCGGTGAATTGCGCTGGCATGGCGAGCCGGTCACCATTTCGTCGCCGGCAGCTGCCCGCAAGCTCGGCATCGGCATGGTGTTCCAGCATTTCTCTCTGTTCGAGGCGTTGACCGTCGCCGAGAATATCGCCCTGGCTTTGCCGGGCGTCTTCGACATCACCGCGCTGTCGAAGAAGATCGCGACCATCTCCAAGGATTATGGCCTGCCGCTGGAACCTTCCGCGACCGTCGGCGATCTTTCCGTCGGCGAACGCCAGCGCATCGAGATCATCCGCTGCCTGCTGCAGGAGCCGAAGCTTCTGATCATGGACGAGCCGACCGCGGTCTTGACCCCGCAGGAAGCCGACCAGCTCTTCCTGGTGCTCGAGCGCCTGGCCCAGGAAGGCTGCTCCATCCTCTATATTTCCCACCGCCTCGAAGAAGTGAAGCGGCTCTGCCAGTCGGCCACCATCCTGCGCATGGGCAAGGTGGTCGCCTGCGTCGATCCGCGCAAGGAGACGGCGGCGAGCCTCGCGCGGCTCATGGTGGGCGGCGACATCCATGTGGTGCGGCCCAAGGCGAAGCCCCGATCCGGCAAGCCGCGCCTCACCCTCGACAAGTTGAGCCTGCCGCAGGATGGGCATTTCGGCGTCGCCTTGCGCGACGTCGGGCTCGAGGTCGCGGGCGGCGAGGTCGTCGCCATCGCCGGCGTCGCCGGCAATGGCCAGTCCGAGCTCTTCGATGCGATCTCGGGCGAGAAGCTCACCAAGCGCAACGAGGCGATCCGCATCGACGATAAGCCCTGCGGCCGGCGCGGCATCACCGAGCGGCGCAAAATGGGAGCGGCGTTCGTGCCGGAAGAGCGCCTGGGCCACGGCGCCGTGCCGGGCTTCAGGCTGTCGGAGAATGTCATCCTTACCCGCTATGCCTCGGACAAGGATTTGACGCGCTCGGGCACCATCGGCCGCGAGGCCGCCCTCGCGGTGAGCGAAAGGGTGATCAAGTCCTTCGACGTGCGCAAGGGCAAGCCGGATCCCGAAGCACGCGCGCTGTCCGGCGGCAATCTGCAGAAATTCGTGGTCGGCCGCGAGCTCGACCGCAATCCCGCTGTTCTGGTGGTCAATCAGCCGACCTGGGGCGTCGATGCCGGGGCCGCCGCCACCATCCGCCAAGCGCTGGTCGACCTGGCGCGCGCCGGTTCGGCGATCCTGGTCATCAGCCAGGATCTCGACGAGATCTTCGAGATCGCCGACCGCATCGCGGTCATCTCGCGCGGCCAGCTTTCGGAAGCCTATTCGGCGTCCGAACTGACGGCGGAGAAGATCGGTCTCCTGATGGCGGGTGAGCACGAGGTGAGGGAGGAACGCCATGCCGCTCGTGCTTGAGAAGCGCGCCGAACGCTCGCGCCGCATGGCGCTGCTGTCGCCCGTGCTCGCCATCCTGCTCACGCTGATCACCGGCGCCGTCATCTTCGCCTTGCGCGGCATCGATCCCGTGCACGGGCTCAATGTCTATTTCGTCGAGCCTCTGACCCAGCTCTGGTCGCTCGAGCAGCTCGTGGTGAAGGCGACGCCCCTGGTGCTGATCGGCGTCGGCCTTGCCGTCTGCTACACTGCCAATGTCTGGAACATCGGCGCCGAGGGCCAGCTGACGGCGGGCGCGATCCTCGGCGGCATGATACCGGTGCTGTTCCCCGAATGGCAGTCGCCATTGACGCTCGTGACCATGCTCGTCCTGGGCGTCATCGGCGGCATGGCCTATGGCGCCATACCGGCCATCCTCAAGACGCGCTTCAGCGCCAATGAGATCCTGACCTCGTTGATGCTGGTCTATGTCGCACAGTATCTGCTCGACTGGCTGGTGCGCGGGCCGTGGCGCGATCCCATGGGCTTCAACTTCCCCAAGACGGTCACCTTCGAGGGCTGGCAGCTTCTGCCCATGCTGACCGGCTCGGTGCATTTAGGCGCCCTCTTCGCTGTGATCGCCGCCGTCGTCCTTGCTTTCGTGATGGGCCGCATGCTGAAGGGCTTCGAGATCAGGGTGAGCGGCAATGCTCCGCGCGCCGGCCGCTTCGCCGGCTTCTCGCGGCCGCGCACGATCCTGTTCTGCTTCCTCCTGTCGGGCGGACTTGCCGGCCTTGCCGGCATCACCGAAGTGGCCAGCGTCGTGGCGCAGTTGCAGCCGCAGATCTCGCCGGGCTATGGCTTCGCCGCGATCATCGTCGCCTTTCTCGGCCGGCTCAATCCGATCGGCGCGCTCTTCGCTGGCCTGATGCTGGCGCTGAGCTATCTGGGCGGCGAGGCGGCGCAGGTCTCGCTCGGCCTGTCCGACCGCATCGCCAAAGTCTTCCAGTGCATCCTG
>JBFWNN010000089.1:0-19898 GCA_050251035.1 Parvibaculaceae bacterium | reverse complement strand
TCGCCGAAGGTCGTCATCCTGAACATATGGCCGAAGCTGTTGTGCGACATGGGCCATTGCTTAGAGCAAATCCCACCAAAGTTGAAGACTTTGGCGCGCTATCCTTACCCCCGGAAATCTCCCGCCGGTCTGCCTTCGGTATCGAACCAGTCGATGCGCCCGTCCTGGAGCCGGCAGAAATGCCCTTGCGGCGTCGGCGCCTTGACGATAGCGGCGGGCGGGAGGTCGGAGACCAGCCCGATCAAGCAGCGTCCGATGGCGCCATGCGCGACGATGACGGTCGGGCCGTCGATGCGGCCGATCCATTGCCTGACCCGCTCGAGTCCCTCCGCGTAGCTTTCCCCGTCCTGGGGACGCCAGCGGAACCGTTGCTCGAGATCCTTCGGATATTGCGGGTGCGTCTTGAGGTCCTTGAAAAAGTGGCCCTCCCAGACGCCGAAAGCAAGCTCGAGCATGGCAGGCTCGGTTTCCGCCCGGTTCTCCGGCTGGTCGAATTCGCGCAGGAGATAACCCATGGTTTGGCGGGTGCGCGTCAGCGGGCTCGCGACGAAGAGGTCGATCTTGGTGTTGCGCAGGAAGATCTTGAGACCGCGCGAAATCGCGATCGCCTGCTGGTGGCCGGTATCGTTGAGCGGGATGTCGATCTGACCCTGGATGCGGCCTTCGCGGTTCCAGTCGGTCTCGCCGTGACGGATGAAATAGATCGGCGGATTGGGCTCAATCACCGTTTTGCGCAACCGTGATATCGGGCGCTTCGGGATTCTTCATGCCGACGATATGGTAACCGGCATCGACATGCATGACCTCGCCGGTGACGCCGCGGCCGAGATCGGAGAGCAGATAGAGGCCCGAATCGCCGACCTCGTCGATGGTCACCGTGCGTCGCAAGGGGGAATTATATTCGTTCCATTTGAGGATGTAACGGAAGTCGCCGATGCCCGAGGCGGCGAGCGTCTTGATCGGCCCGGCCGAGATGGCGTTGACACGGATGTTCTTGGGGCCGAGATCGGCCGCCATGTAGCGCACCGAGGCCTCGAGCGCCGCCTTGGCGACGCCCATCACATTGTAATGCGGCATCCATTTCTCAGCCCCGTAATAGGTGAGGGTGAGGAGCGAGCCACCCTTATCCATCAGCTTCTCGGCCCGCTGCGCAATGGCGGTGAAGCTGTAGCAGGAGATGAACATCGTCTTGGTGAAGTTGTCGGCGGTGGTGTCGACATAGCGGCCGGTGAGCTCGTCCTTGTCCGAGAAGGCGATGGCATGGACGACGAAATCGAGACCGCCCCAGGCCTTGCCGACGGCGGCAAAGGTCTGGTCGACCGAAGCCATGTCGGTCACGTCGCAGGGCAGCACCAGCTTGGACCCGATTCCGGCCGCCAAGGGCTCGACCCGCTTCTTGAGCGCGTCGCCCTGATAGGTGAAAGCGAGCTCCGCCCCATGGCGCGCGACCGCCTGGGCGATGCCCCAGCCGATCGACCGGTTGTTGGCCACACCCATGATGAGGCCGCGCTTGCCGGCCATTAAGCCATTGGATTCACTCATGATTCGCCTTGATTGCGGACGCAGGGCGGGAGGCGCCCCGGCGGCGCGTTTCTGGCACAGATGTTTTCAGAGGTCCACCTTTAAAGACATACAATTTATGTTGCGAAATATTGTACGCCGGCGGCTTGGTCGGGCGCCGCGCGGGCGAGGCCCCGTTCGATCAGGTGCTCGATATGGGCGAGAGTCGAGAGGCCGGCCGCGGCATGAAGCTTCGGATCGATATCGGCATAGTTGGCCCTGACGATCTCCTCGATGCTGCGGTCGCCGGCCTTGAGCCTGGCGATGATCGTGTCCTCGCGCATTCGCCGGTGAGTGAGATAGGCCCTGACCAGCGCCTTCGGATTGCGCCGCGATGGCCCGTGGGCGGGGTGATAGATGTCGTCATCGCGCTCGAGCAGGAGGCGGAGCGCGGCGAAATACTGGCCCATATGGCCGTCGGGCGGCGCTATGACGCTGGTCGACCACGCCATCACATGATCGCCGCAGAACAGCGCCTTCTCTTCCTTGAGCGCGTAGCTCATATGATTGGACATGTGGCCGGGCGTGAACACGCTCTCGAGGCTCCAGCCTTTGCCCGCAATCACATCGCCATGCGCCAGCCTGATATCGGGGTCGAAATCCGCATCGATGCTGGCATCGAGCCGCAAGCCCTCTTGCCCCGCCCCGGCCGCCACCGGCCCATAGCCGAGGGTGACGGCGCCCGTCGCCTGCTTGAGCCGCCGCGCCAGGGGCGAATGATCGAGATGACTGTGCGTCACGACTATGTGGCTGACGTTCTCGTCCTTGACGGCGGCCAGGAGGGCCGACAGATGCGCATCGCTGTCAGGCCCCGGATCGATGATCGCGACCTCGCCATGGCCGATGATGAAGCTCGACGTGCCCTTGAAGGTGAAGGGGCCGGGATTGTCCGCCAGCACGCGGCGGACGAGGGGCGAAACCTCGATCGTGGTCTCGGGTGGGACATTGAATGCGCGGTCGAACTTGAGCGAAACCATGGGGCCGAAAGATCAGGTTGTTACGGAGGCAGGCCCGCTTTATAGTCCCGGCCGAATTCAGGGGATAGTCAACAAGAGGGCGCAAATGACCACACCGACGACGACACTGGCAAGCCGGGTCTGGCAAGTATCGGGATCCTGGAAGAAACAGGCTCTTCTCGTGGTTTTGGGCAGCCTTTTCATCGCGATTTGCGCGCAGATCAGCATCGAGCTGCCGCTGGTGCCGGTGACCATGCAGACTTTCGCGGTGCTCGCTGTCGGCGCCGCCTTCGGCCTGCGCCTCGGCGCGGCGACCGTGGCGCTTTATTTGCTCGAAGGCACGCTGGGTCTACCGGTGTTTCAAGGTTTTGCCGCCGGACCCGCCGTGATGATGGGACCCACCGGCGGTTATCTGATCGGCTTCGTCCTGGCGGCGGCTCTCGTCGGCTGGTTCGCGGAGCGGGGCTTCGACCGCCGCGTGCTCACCATGTTCGGCGTGATGATGCTGGGCGCCGCGGTGCTCTACGTTCCGGGCCTGCTCTGGCTCGCAAATTTTACCGGCTATGACAAGGTCCTCGAGCTCGGCCTCTATCCCTTCCTGTGGGGCGACCTCATGAAGGCGGCATTGGCTGCGGTCGCTTTCCCGACCGCCTGGAGCTTCCTCGGCAAGCGTTGAGGCATCGTTCAGTGATCGCAAGGCGCGGGGTCACTCCCGCGCCTTTGTCATTTGATGACCGGCAGGACAGTGGCCGCCAGACGCGCCTGGAATTGCGGGACGGCCTGCACGGTCCGGAAGGCGGGATCGACGCTGTAGTCGACCACCGAATCCTCGCCCCGGGCGAGCGCCTTCTCCAGGAAACGCGCGGCGCTGCGCCAGTCGTTTCGCAGGCCGTGGATATGCGCCATGTAATAGGCGGTTACCTTTCCGGCGGCATGATGGGGCTCGGCGGCGGCGATCATCCGGTCGGCCATGTCTTGCGGCCCCGCCGCCTCCAGGCCCTCGACGCCGGCGGCGACGATGGCCCGACCTTCGGCAAAGGCCGTCAGGTCGAACAGCCTCTCGGACGCCGCGAGATAGGCGGCATGGTCGCCGCGCGCCAGATGGACGAAGATCAGCCCCCAATAAGGCGGCGGATAATCCGGCTCATTGGCGATGAGTTGCGCGA
Organism: Parvibaculaceae bacterium; assembly: GCA_050251035.1. Classification (GTDB taxonomy): domain Bacteria; phylum Pseudomonadota; class Alphaproteobacteria; order Rhizobiales; family Aestuariivirgaceae; genus Taklimakanibacter. The sequence goes on along the minus strand of JBFWNN010000089.1, from coordinate 16,216 downwards.
TCAGCCGTTCGGCGTCCGCCACATTGCCGGTGCGGAACAGAATGAGCGCTTTCGCCGACAGGATGGAGCGTGATTGCGGGTCGAGGGCCTGTGCCTTCTCGATCTGGCCGAGCGCCTCGTGAAACCGGCCGGCATAGAGAAGGGCTTCGGCGTGCCAGTGCAGTGTCTGGACCGATTTGGGATCGAGCTTCGCCGCGAGCTCGAAGCGCTCGAGACCCTGCGCCACCCGTCGCAACCAGAAGAACTCGATGTCGGCAAGGACGCTCTGCGCCTCGGCGAGAGCTGGATCGAGCGCAATGGCCCGCTCGGCCGCGGCCTTGGCCAGCGGAAAGCCTTGCTCTGGCGCCAAAACCTCTTGCTCGACCATGAGGTCGTAGCTGGTCGCCAGGGCGGCATGGGCCGGCGCGTGATCGGGCGCGAGAGCGATGACTTCGGTGAAGATCTCGACGGCCCGGTCGAGGCTCGCCGGCGTGCGCTTCTGCCACAGATAGACGCCGTTCAGATAGAGGTCGTTCACCTGCTGCGATCGCTCGCTCGGCGCCGGTCGCGGCGTGGCCCGCCGGCTGATGCGGCCATGCGGCTTGCCCTTGCGCAGCCAAGCCTCGAGATCGTGCGTGTAGGCATAGACCGGACTGCGCCCACGGCCGGGGATGCGGTATACCGGCAGGCCGCGCGAATGTTCCCAGCGTTTCACCGTGCGCTCGTCGCGGCCGAAGAAGGCGGCAATCTCCTTCCAGCTGTCGAGACGGCCAGTGCCATTGATGTCGGTTGCTTCGGCCATTCACGCCCGCGGCGCCTGCAAGACTTCCCGGTTTCGAGGGCCGCAGTCATAGCAATTTGGCGTCGGCGGTCAACGGCGCGCTTGTCCCTCTGTCACATTTGAGCCTTGAGCGTCCGGCTGAAGGCGCCGACGATCATGGCCCGCAATTGCGCATGGATGTCGGCGCGGTTCCGCATCCCACCGTCGTTACAAAGACGATCGGCATCGCCGAGAGACTTCAAAAGCTCTGCGCCGCCCTCCCGGCATTCGGCGAGGAAGCTGAAATGCACCGCGTTGTCGACCTGCGCGTAGCTGCCGTTCGGAACAAGCCGCGCCAGCTTGCGGGCGTCGACCGCGACGGGGATCGCTTCGGGCCGGCCGAGATTGATGAACTGCATCGGGATGGTGATCCGCCTCAGGCTTTCCGGGTCATAGGCCTGGGCCAGGGAGGGATCGACAAGCACCGCCGCCTTGATGCGCCGGTCGAGATTGGACTGCTCGAAACGTGCCTTGTCAGTCTTGCGCAGGTCGACCTTCGCGCTTGCGACCGCCGTGCCCTCGACATAGCCCTTGCCGCCGGCGAACCATGTGCAATCGGGCATGGTGGGATAGGTATCGCAGTAGCGCGCATAGGCTTCGAGATAGGCCATCGCGCCGGAGATCTCCATCGCGGCGGCGCCGCCCAGCGAGAAGCCGAGCACGCCGACGCTCTCCTCGGCGATCGCGTCTTTCCATGCGGGGTCGCTTGTGAGAGACGTCAGGAGGAGCGAGAGATCCTGGGTGCGCTCCCAGAGCTTCGGCGTGTCGATGGGCGTCGAGTCGCCGCTGGTGGTGCCGGGATGATTTGGCCCCGCGACGATGAAGCCTGCCTCGGCGAGGCTGGCCGCGAGCCAGCTCATCTGCTCGACCCGGGCGCCCGAGCCATGCGACAGCAGGACGAGCGGATGGCGGCTAGGAAGAACGGGGGCATTGGCGAAGGCCGGGGTGCCCTTGAACAGCCTGTTGTCACCGATCAGGACCTCAGTGCCGCCTGGACGTGCCGGATACCAGATCGTGACGGCAAGGTCCTTGCCGCGGGCAGGTGAGGGGACAGCGATCTGGCGGACGCCGACGATCGCGTCGGCGAGTAGGGGCCTGGCGGCCATCGGGGCAAGCATCAGGCACAGGAGAAGGAAAGCGGCTTTCATAAGGTCCTCATGAGATCACGACCCGGTCCTTGTGGTGTCCGGGATTGCCGCCTGGCGTCCTCGATCACGTTTGAGGTCGTACTGGATCGCGAATTGGGCCATGTTTCCGGGCCAACCGCCTCGTGAGGAGACTTTCTTGATCTTCGTGCCTTTGCCTTTTGTCGTGGCGCTGCTTCTGGCGATCCTCTTCGCCATCCTCATCCGCCGCAATGAAGGGAGCTGGAGCAATCGGCCCTTTCTCGCCTTGATCGCGCTCTGTGCCCTGCAATCGGTTTTCGTCGGCCTGCGCTGGGGCTATGATCTTGTCGGCGTCCGCTATCTGCTGCCGGTCGCCGCGACCTTCGTACCGCCCCTTGTGTATGCGAGTTTCTGCAGCCTGACGCAGCAGGACCGGCACGGGCGCCCGAGCCCTCTGATCTTCGCAGCCCCCGCTGTGGTCATCGTCTTTCTGGTCTTCGCCGCACCGCAGTTGATCGATACGGTTCTGATCATCCTCTATCTGGCCTATGCGCTGGCGCTCCTCAAGCTCGCCCGCCCGGGTCCGGACGCGCTCGACGAGGCCCGCTTCGAGGGCGCCATTCCGGCCCATCGGGCGCTGCAGGTCGCTGCCCTCGCGCTGTGTGTCTCGGCCCTCTTCGATCTTCTGGTGATGCTCGATTTCGAATGGGCGAGGGGCGCCAATGTCCCGGCCATGGTCAGCAACGCCAATCTCTTCGGCTTGCTGCTGCTCGGACTCACCGCCGTGATCGCCGGACGAAGCCGTCCGGCACCGGAGGCGCGGCACGAGCCAGCCCCGGCTCCGGCGCTCGCCAGCGCCGAGGACCGTGACGTGCTGGCGCGCATCGACAGCCTGATGCTCACTCAGGCGCTCTATCGGGACGAGAATCTCAACCTGGCGCGCCTGGCGCGCCGCGCCGGCATTCCGTCCCGGCAGATCTCAGGGGCCATCAACCGGCTCACCGGCAAGAACGTCTCGCAATATGTCAATGACCATCGCATCGCCGAGGCCTGCCGCCTCCTGAAGGACACGGATCACGCCGTGACCGCGGTGATGTTCGAATCGGGCTTCCAGACCAAGTCCAACTTCAACCGCGAGTTCCGCCGCGTGACCGGCCTCAGTCCGTTGGGCTGGCGCGAAAAGACCAAGGCGGCCTAAGCCGATTCCGGCTTGCGCGCCGTCACCAGCTTCGACAGGAAGACAGGCTCGGCTTCGACCCGCTCGAAGCCCGCTTGCGCGAAGATGGTTTTGAGATCCTCACGCAGATAGGAGGCATAATAGGGCTCGTGGAAGTTGGCCGGAAACGCCTCGAGCATCGCATCGACTTGCGGCATGTCGCCGGGCTGCAGCGAATCCATGAAGACGAGAAGGCCGCCGGGCTTCAGCACCCGGGCGAATTCGTGCGCGATGTCGCGCCGGACGGGCGGCGGCACCTCATGGAAGAGATAGATCGATGTGACGATGTCGAAGGAGGCATCGGCGAAGGGCAATTTTTCCGCTTCACCCGACTTGAACGCGCCCTTGTAGGGCTTGAGATGATCGCGCGCCTCCTCGAGATAGGCGTCCGACAGATCGCTGCCGGTGACCGCCAGGCGCGGAAAGGCCTGCTTGACGAAGCGCAGGAAGCGGCCGGTGCCGCAGGCGACGTCGAGCAGCGTCATGTGGCGCTGATCCTTGTGACGCAGGAAATTCGCGATCGGCACCAGGCATTGCCGGCGCATGGCATTGGCGGTGCCGGAGAACAGGACCTCGACCTGCATGTCATAGAGCCTGGCCGACTCCTCGGTCAGGTAGCCGCCGGTCTGGAAGTGGAAATTCTGCAGAAAATAAGCGGGGAACTTCTCGGCGAGCTCGGGTGAATAGACTTCGGCGCCCTGGCCTTGCGCCTTCCGCTCCGTGGCGCGCGGCAGATCGGCGAAGTAGCGGCGGCTGGTCTCGATGAGGCTGCGCAAGTCTCCGTCGCGGTCGCGCGGCATCGGATAATAGCCCTTGCCCACATTGGCGAGGTCGCGGGCGAAGAGGGCGCCCATTCGTTCGAAGATGAAGTTGCGGCCCGGCCCTTTGCCGCCGCTCGTCTTGCGCTCCCGGGCGGGCTCCGTCTCGCGAAACCGGCGCGAGGCGAAATAATGGCCCATATACCAGGCGATGCGGGCGCCTTGCCGGCCGGCATAGGCGAAGCTTTCCAAAGGCGTCATGCTGACTTCTCCGCCGCGATCAGGAACTCCTTGTTGCCGCTGCCACCCTCGATGGGCGACGGCAGCAAGCCTATCACAGTCCAGTCCCGCGCCCTAAGCCAAGAGGCGATATCGTCGCAAATCTGCCGGTGCACCAACTCGCTCCTGATCACGCCGTCGCGGCCCAGTGCCGCGCGGCCAGCCTCGAATTGCGGCTTGACGAGGGCGACGAGCCTGGCGCCGCAACCCGCGAGGTCGAGCGCCCGGGGCAAGGCCAGCTTGAGGGAGATGAAGCTGACATCACAGACGACGAATTGCGGTGGCGTCTTCAGATGTTCGGGCCCGAGATCGCGTGCATTGAGGTCTTCCCACAAGGTGACGCGCGGATCATGGGCGAGGAGGGGTGCGAACTGGCCGTGGCCGACATCGACGGCAGTGACGTGACGGGCGCCATGCTCCAGCAGAACTTCGCTGAAGCCGCCGGTCGAGGCGCCGATATCGAGGCAATCGAGTCCCTTGGGCGAGAGCGCGAAATGATCGAGCGCATGCTTGAGCTTGAGGGCGGCGCGCGAGACATAGGCGCGGGCCTGATCGGCGATGGCGATGGCGGCGTCATCGGCCACGGGCTGCGCCGGCTTCGTGACCGGAAAGCCGTCGACGGTCACCGTGCCGCGCTTGACGGCATCGCGTGCTCTGGAGCGCGTCGGGTAGAGACCGCGCGCGACCAGCGCCTCGTCGAGCCTGAGGCGGGTCAACCCGGATCCAGGGGTTCCGTGCCGGAAGGCGTGCCGTCCGCCTTGAGCGTGATCTTCTCGATGCGCGCCTCGGCATCCTTGAGCAGCTTCTCGCAGTGCTTCTTGAGCGCTTCGCCGCGCTCGTAGATCGAGATCGAGGATTCGAGATCGACCTTGCCGGATTCGAGCTTCTCGACGATGTCCTCGAGCTCGGCCAGCGCCGTTTCAAAGCTCATTGCGCTGATCGCGGTCTTCTCATTGGCCATCGTCATCATCCTCATCGTCCGGTCTCCTGGCCAGGAGATCGCCGCTGCCCCGGATCAGAGCCTGGACATGGACGGCGACCGAAGCGGCCAGCGCCCGAAGGTCATAGCCGCCCTCGAGCACCGACACAACGCGGCTGTCGGCATGCTTGTCGGCGAGCTCCATGAGATTGAGCGTCGCCCAGACGAAATCCTCCTCGGTAAAATTGAGCCCGCCCAGCGGGTCGGCGCGATGCGCATCGAAGCCCGCCGAGATGATGACGAGATCAGGCCCGAAGGCGTCGAGGGCCGGCAGGATGATGGTGGACATGGCGTCGCGGAATTCCGGCCCGCCATTCCCTTCGCGCAGGGGAGCATTGAAAATATTGCCCACCCCGGTTTCCGATGCGGCACCGGTCCCGGGATAGAGCGGCATCTGATGGGTGGAGCCGTAGAACAGATCGCCGTCGGACCAGAAGATTTCCTGGGTGCCATTGCCGTGATGCACGTCGAAATCGACGACCGCGATGCGTTCCGCATCATAACGCTCGCGGGCGTAGAGGGCGGCGATGGCGGCATTGTTGAACAGGCAGAAGCCCATGGCCCGGCGCGATTCGGCGTGATGGCCGGGCGGACGCATCGCGCAGAAGACATTGTCCGCCTCGCCGCCGAAGACGGCATCGACGGCCGCCACCGCAGCCCCGGCGCCGCGCAAGGCGGCCTCGAGCGTACCTGGCGACATGAAGGTGTCCATGTCGATCTGGGCGAAACCCTCTTCGGGCGCGGCTTCGCGGATCTGGGCGAGATAGCCGTCCGGATGGGCCCGTATGATGTCCTCATCTTGCGCCAGCGGCGCCTGCTTGCGCCGCAGCGCCTTGAAATGGGCATGCGAGAGGATCTGGTTGATGGCCTTGACGCGGTCTACCCGCTCGGGGTGGCCCGGCGGGTTTTCATGCTCGAGGCTCGCATGATGGTGGATCAGCAATGTCGTCATGGCTACCGGCCTAGGAATAGATCGGGTTCGAGCTCAGCGGAAGGGTCATATTTGTAAGGGCTGAAGTCGGTCACGCCATGGGCGCGCAGCACTTCCTCGTCGATGAGGAAGTGGCCGCTGAAGCCGACCGGCTTGGTCAGGATAAGGTGTGCCGCATCGGCCATGATCTCAGCCTTGCGCGAGCGGCGCATCATCTCTTCCCCGCCGACGATATTGCGGATCGCCGCCGTGGCGATGGTGGTGCGGGGCCACAAGGCATTGACGGCGATCCGGCCGCGGAACTCTTCCGCGAGACCGAGGCTCGCCAGGCTCATCGCATATTTCGCCATCGTATAGGCAAGATGCGGCGCAAACCACTTGGGATCAAGATTGATCGGCGGCGCCAGGGTCAGGATATGCGGGCTCGCCGATCTGAGGAGATGCGGCAGGCAGAGTTTCGATACGAGGAACGTGCCACGCCCATTGACGGCCTGCATCAGGTCGTAGCGCTTCATATCGGTCGCCGTCGTATCGGTGAGCGAGATGGCCGAGGCATTGTTGATGCAGATGTCGATGCCGCCGAAGTGGTGCACGGTATCCACGATCGCCTGCGCCACCTGGGCTTCGTCGCGAATGTCGGCTTTGAGCGGCATAGCCCGCCCGCCGGCCGCCTCGACGGCTGCGGCGGCGGTGTGGATCGTGCCTTCGAGCTTGGGATGGGGCGTGGCTGTCTTGGCGGCGATGGCGATATTGGCCCCATCGCGAGCCGCCCTGAGCGCCATGGCAAGGCCGATGCCGCGGGAGGCGCCCGTGATGAACAAGGTTCGACCTTTGAGTGTCGTCATCCTCCCCAAGCTGCTATAGAGACCCTCCCTGAATTGCAACCGGGAATGTCGCCTGACCCAATCCGTGACCCGTGCCGCCGAGGCCCTGATCGAGGGCAAGCTCGTCGCCTTTCCGACCGAGACCGTTTACGGCCTGGGCGCCGACGCGACGCAGGACAAGGCCGTGGCCCGGGTCTTCGCCGCCAAGAACCGGCCGAGCTTCAATCCGCTGATCGTGCATGTCGCTTCGCTCGAGGAGGCGGCGGCGTTTGGCGAGTTCGGCGTCGAGGCGAGCGAGCTCGCCAAATTGTTCTGGCCCGGCCCGCTGACCATCGTGGTGCGGCGGCGCAAGGGCTGCGCCGTATCGCTCCTCGCTTCCGCCGGCTTGCCGACCATCGCTTTGCGCGTGCCCAAGCATCCTCTGGCGCAAGCGCTGCTCAAGGCGGCGCGCCGGCCGGTGGTGGCGCCGAGCGCCAATCCGTCCGGCCGCATCAGCCCGACCACCGCGGCGCATGTCGAGGCCGGGCTCGGCGACAATGTCAGCATCATCCTCGATGGCGGTCCATCAGCGATCGGGCTTGAATCGACCATCATAGGCTTCACCGGCGAGCGGGCCGTCCTGCTCAGGCCCGGCGGCCTGCCGCGCCGGGACATCGAAAGAGCGCTCGGTCACAAGCTCGGCGCGGGCGGTGACGCGAAGAAACCGTCGGCGCCCGGCCAGCTCGAAAGCCATTATGCACCGCGCGCCGCCTTGCGCCTCAATGCCGAGGCGGCAGAGCCGGGCGAAGCTTATCTCGCTTTCGGCGCGGTGCCCGGGGCGCGATTCAACCTGTCGCCTGCAGGCGACCTCACCGAGGCGGCCGCCAATCTGTTCCGTCTCCTGCATGAGCTCGATGCGACCGGGGCCGCAACCATTGCCGTGGCGCCCATTCCCGCTGACGGCCTCGGCGAAGCCATCAACGACCGGCTCAAGCGCGCCGCGGCACCGCGATCCTCGCCCTAGATGAAGCGCTTCCCATGACCGTCAAACCTTCCTCCGAGACGCTGGCCCGCCTCGCCGCCGTGGTCGGCGACAAATATGCCATCCGGGACCCAGGCGAGATGGCCGCCTATATGACGGAATGGCGCGAGATCTGGACCGGCCGATCGCCGCTGGTGCTGCGGCCAGCCTCGACAGAGGAAGTGTCGCAGATCTTGAGCATCGCATATGCAACAGAGACGGCGATCGTACCGCAGAGCGGCAATACCGGGCTCGTCGGCGGGCAGATCCCATCCGAGACGGGCGAGGAGGTCGTGCTGTCGCTCGATCGCATGATCCGCATCCGCGCTGTCGATGCGGTGAACAGCAGCATCACGGTCGAGGCCGGTGTGACGCTCAAAGCCGTGCAGGAAGCGGCGGAGACGGCGAAGCGCTTCTTTCCATTGAGCCTCGAATCGGAAGGCTCCTGCCGCATCGGCGGCAATCTCTCCACCAATGCCGGCGGCCTCGGCGTGCTCGCCTATGGCAATGCCCGCGATCTCTGCCTGGGGCTCGAAGTGGTGCTGGCGGATGGACGCGTCTGGAACGGGCTCAAGAGCCTGCGCAAGGACAATACCGGCTATGATCTGAAGAACCTATTCATCGGCGCCGAGGGCACTTTGGGCGTCATCACCGCCGCGGTGCTCAAGCTTTTCCCGCAGCCGTCCAACCACGCCACCGCTTTCGTCGCCTTGCCGTCGGTCAAGGCGGCGCTCGATCTTCTGGGCCTCGCTCGCCACAGGAGCGGCAATCGCGTCACCGCGATCGAGCTCTTCCCGCGCAACGGTTTCGAATTCACCATGAGGCATTTCGCGGTGCGTGATCCCTTTGCCGAAGCGGCGCCCTGGTATGTGCTGATCGAGCTGTCGGGCTCGGGCGATCTCGACGGCGTCATGACCGAGCTCCTCGGCGAGGCCGCGGAGCAGGGCATCCTGCGCGATGCGACGATCGCGAGCTCCGAGGCCCAGCGCAAGGAGCTCTGGTTCATCCGCCAGGCGATCGTCGAGGTGCAGAAGCGTGAAGGCGGCTCGATCAAGCATGATGTCTCGGTGCCGATCTCCGAGCTTCCGGCCTTTGTCGACGAGGCATTGGCGGCCATCGAAGTCTTCATGCCGGGCGCGCGTCCGATGCCCTTCGGCCATATCGGCGACGGCAACCTGCATTTCAATGTCAGCCAGCCGGTCGGCATGGACAAGGAGGCCTTCCTCGACAAATGGCAGGCCATGAACGACGTGGTCTTCGATGTCGTGTTGCGTCACGGGGGCTCGATCAGCGCGGAGCACGGGATCGGCCGGTTGAAGCGCGATCTGATGACCAGTATCAAATCGCCCGTCGAGCTCGAGATGATGCGCGACGTGAAGACGCTCTTCGACCCCAAGGGTATTCTCAATCCCAACAAGGTTCTGCCGGCGTGATTGCCTTCCGCCCGTTGGCCGTGAGCGACATCGCCGAGGTGATCGCTCTGTGGGCTGAATGCGGCCTGGTGCGGCCGTGGAACGATGTGCGCCGCGACATCGATTTCGCCCGCGGCAAGGAGAATTCGGAGATACTCGTAGGGCTCGCGGAGGATCAGATCGCTTCCTCGGTCATGGTCGGTCATGACGGGCATCGTGGCTGGCTCTATTATGTTGCGGTGGCGCCGGCGTTCCAGGGCAGGGGGTTGGGGAAGGCCACGGTGCGCGCTGCCGAGGCCTGGCTCAAGGAGCGCGGGGTCTGGGCCGTCAATCTCAATATCCGCGGCGAGAATGCCACGGTGCGCGCCTTTTATGCGGCGCTCGGCTATGAACCGCGCGACGTCATCGTGATGGGCCGGCGCGATCTCGATCAGGAGGCTTGACTCAGTCCTGCGGCTGGGCGCGCGCGGCAAGCTCGACGCGACTGGTCGAGGTGATCCAGTCCATGAAGCGCTCGATGAGCGGCTCGTTGGCGCGACCCACGGGACAGATGCAATAATAGCTGCGGGTCGCCTCGACGCCGATCGTGTAGGGCCGCACCAGCCGGCCGGAGCGGAGATAATCCTGCGCCAGCAGGTCGCTGACCAATGCGAGGCCCTTGCCTTCGAGCGCCGCGGCGATCGCCATCATCAAGGTGCCGAAATGGGCGTTGTATTTCGGCGCCCGCCTGACCTTGGCGGCGGCCAGCCAGCGCCGCCATTCGGTGCCGTCATCCTCATGCAGGAGCCACTGGTCGACGATATCGGCGAGCGCGCGCAGGCCGCCGGCGGAATTGAGCAGTGACGGGCTGCAGATCGGGCGCAGCCTGACGGTGGCGATGAGCCGCCAGGCGAAGCCCTCCTTGGGCGGCGTGCCATAGACCACCGCGACATCCGTCTGCCGCCAGTCGATCTGTGTCCAGTCCAGCGCCGCTGTCATCCGGAAAGAGGCGAGGCCGTAGGACTGGCAGAAATCGAAGACGAGCGATGTGAGCCAGGCGACGCCCAAGGCAGGCGGCACCGAGAGGCTGATGCTTTGGGCTTGCCTCAGCCTGGGCTTGGGCGCGAGCGCCGTCACGCAGCTGCCGAGATCGTCGAGCGCCGCCGTGACCGTGCGCCGCAATTCGCTGCCTTGCGGCGTCAGCCGGATATTCCGACCGTCGCGCGTGAACAATTCGACGGCGAGCGAGGACTGCAGCTTGCGGATCTGCTGGCTGACGGCGCCCGGCGTCAGATTGAGCTCGAGGGCCGCGGCCCGCACATGGCCCAGGCGAGCGACGGCTTCGAAGGCCCGCAAATAGCCCAGTTCGAGCCGGTTCATGCCGTTTGATTGTTTAGTCATTCTAAATAGAAATTCAATAAATCAAATAGTTTGTCAACACAGATGGCTCTCTTTAGGTTGGTCCCATCCTCCGCGGAGAGTTCGCCATGCCTATCGCCGCCCGGCCTTTCGACTATCCCTATGACGGCAATCTCGACCCCGCCGTCACCGCGTTGCTGGTCATCGACCTGCAGATGGATTTCCTCTCTCCCGACGGCTATTTCGCCCGCAAAGGCTATGATCCTTCGCCCTTGCGCGCCATCATCCCGAATGTGAACGCCGTCATCGCCGCGGCCCGCGGCGCCGGCTGCACCATCATCCATACCCGCCAGGGCTATCGCGCCGATCGCGCCGACATGACTCCTTACGAAGCATGGCGCCGGCGCCGCGCCGGCCTCGAGAACAGCGAGGTGCTGCTGCGCTCCTCGCCCGGTTACGAAATCGTGCCCGAGATCGACGTTCGGCCCGACGATATCATCGTCGACAAGACGGCGAACGGCGCCTTCACCTATACCGACCTGGAGCATGTCCTCAGAGCCCGCGGTATCACTCATCTCATGTTCACCGGCTGCACGACGGATGTGTGCGTCCACACCACCTTGCGCGAGGCCCAGGACCGCAATTTCCAGAACCTGCTGATCGAGGATGCCTGCGCCAGCGGCGATCTCTATGCGCATCAGGCTGCGATCCACATGGTGACGGTCGAGGACGGCATATTCGGCGTTGTGGCGACGACGCGCGACGTCATCGCCGGCCTCGCGGCCGTGCGCAGCTGACAGCAACAAGACAGGAATGCCCTTTGCCGCTTTTCATCTCTCTCATGCGTCTCACCCAGCGCGGGTTGGATGAGCTGCACAACTCGCCGGAACGCGCACGCATCAGCAAGGAGCGGGTCGAGAAGCTCGGCGGCCGCAGCATCGCCCTCTATGCCACCATGGGGCCTTACGACTTCGCCCAGGTCTTCGAGATGCCGGACGAAGCGCGGATGATGGAATATGTCCTGACCGCGCGCCGCGACGGCCATGTCGAACCGTTGATCCTGCCGGCCTTCGCCGCCGACGACTGGTCGGCCATTGTCAATGCCGTCAAGCACAACTCGGTCAAGGTCAACACATAAACGACAGGAGAGGAACATGGATGTCGGATCGCGCAACCGGATCGGATTTCTTGGGGCCGCTGCTTTGGTGGCGCTTCTGTCGGCGCCGGCCGCCTGGGCCGAAGCGGCGAAGCCGTCCTTCGGCGCCGCGGGCAAGCTCAGCATCTGCACGACCGCCGGCTTTCCGCCCATGACCTATCTGGAAAACCCATCCGACCAGCGGCCGGTCGGCATCGATATCGACATCGCGGATGCGCTGGGCAAGCTGTGGTCCGCCGAGATCAAGTTCTCGACCTCGGGCTTCGATGGCCTCCTGCCGTCGCTGGCGTCGGGCCGCTGCGACCTGGTGATCAGCGGCATCTATCTCAACGACAAGCGCCGCGAGAGCTATGACGGTGTGCCTTATCTCAAGTCTTCCGTTGCGATCGTGACGCTCGCCACGAATGAGGAGATCAAGGTGCCGGAGGATCTGAGCGGCAAGCGTCTGGCGCTGGAGGCGGGCACGACCTATGCCGAGGTGCCGCCGGTGCTCAATGCCAAGCTCGAGAAGGAAGGTCGCAAGCCGGTCGCCTTCAGCACCTATGAATCGCAGGTGGCGGCCGCCCAGCAGGTCATGATCGGGCGCGCTGACGCGACCCTGACCGAAGTGTCGGAGGCCTCGGTGCGCATCAAGCAGACGGGCGGCCAGCTGAAGATCGCCTATACCTATCCGCCGGAAGGCATCTACGGCATCTATATTCGCAAGAACCCCGACGACTTGAAGATCCTGCGCGCGGCGATGAAGCAGCTGGAACAGTCGGGCGTCATCGGCGGCATAGCCAAGAAATACAACATGCCCTCAGCCGACTTCGCGGTCGATCACGATTCCTGAGAGCGATGCTCTTCGATCCGCTTATATTCGTCGAAGCTCTGTTCAGCGAGGCGCTGCTCACCGGCGCTTTGATCACCATCGTGCTGTCGGTCGTGGTGCAGATGGCGGCCCTCGTCCTGTGCCTGCCGGTGGCTTTGGGACTTTCGGCGCGACGGCGCTATCGCTGGCCGTTGAAGACATATCTGTGGATCTTTCGCAGCACGCCACTGGTCCTGGTCCTGCTGTTCGTGTGGAACGGTCTACCGCAGCTTCTTCCGGCGTTGCGCTCGGACTGGTTCAGTCCGTTCCTGGCCGCCGCCATTGCCATGACCCTCGTCGGCATCGCCTACAATGCCGAGATCATGCGCGCGGCGCTCTCTTCCGTACCCAAAGGCCAGGCGGAAGCCGCGGCGGCCCTCGGGCTCGGCCGCGGCAAAGCCTTTTTCCTCGTCATCCTGCCGCAGGCTTTCCGTTTCGCCTTGCCGCCCTTGATGAACGAGTTCATCTCACTGCTCAAATCAACGTCGCTCGCCTACACGATCTCGCTGCGCGAGTTGATGACCGTGACCCAGCTTTCGATCTCGGCGAGCTTCCGGTTCACCGAATGGTATGCGGCGGCGCTCGTCTATTACCTGCTAATGGTTTCGGCCTTGACGCTGATCCAGGCCGTGGTCGAACGGCGAATGGCGGCGGCCTATGCGCGACGCCCGGACGGCGCCAAGGCGGTAAGCGGCAGACCCCGGACGGCGATGCCCGTCATACCGACCACAAGCGGTTGAGGCCGTTCAGCATGCGTGTCGTGAGCGACAGGTCAGCCTCGTTGATGCCCGCTTCGGCCAACGCTCCGGCATGGTTGGCGAGGAGCCGTGACACGAGGTGCGCCACGTCCCGGCCCTCGGCGGTAAGCTCGATGAGGCTTGATCTTTTGTCCCATTGCGGCCGCGCCAGCGTGACATAGCCGCCCTCCGCGAGCTTGCCGACATTATAGGCGAGGTTGGTGCCCTCATAGTGGCCCAGGGCCTGAAGCTCACCCATCGAGACGCGCTTTCCGTAAGCATGGCTGAGGATGAGCGCCTGCACTGAGCTCAGCGTCTTGTCGCGCTGCCCGAGCTCGGCGGTGAGGACATCGAGGAAACGACGATGCAGCAATTCGATGGACTGCAACATCTGGACGAAATGCTCACCCTTGGCGACGATCGTCTCGTCGTGCTGTTGGGCTTTGGCAACGGCCGCCGTCTTCATCGGTTGACATCCTCCTGGACGCGGCATTTACCATGCAAGATGCTAACATCGAACAAGGACGGCCTCCCAAATCCAAGCGATCTCATTAACCATACGGGTTCCGGACGGATGCCAATCGAGGAAATTTTTCGTCGCTAAAACAAAGAGCTAGACGAACCCAATTCACATGGGCCGGTCGCCAAGGATTGCGGCGGAAAAGGGACATTCAGCTGCGATCGATGGCGAAGCATTCGAGGAGCGGGTCGGTCCGGCCATGGATCGCCTCGGTGATCAGCCGTGCCGCCATGAAGCTGAAGGTGATGCCGTTGCCGCCGTAGCCGAAGGCCGCGAATACATGGCGATGGCTGGGCAGAGGGCCGATGAGAGGCAGCCCGTCAGCGGTGACGCCGAAGAAGCCGGCCCAGGAAAATTCGGTTTTGCCGCCAAAGGCAGGATAGAGCCGGCCGAACTTGCGGCGAATCGCATCGGCTTTCGCCACGATCTTCGCATCGCGTGCCCGCGCGTCGGTCAACTCCTCATCCTCGCCGCCAAGAATGATCCGGCCTTCGGCATCGTGCCTGGCATAGAGATAGGGCGAGGAGGCTTCCCACAGCAAGGCGCGTCGCGGCCACAGTCGCGCGCCGGGCTCTGTCGCCAGCGCCCAGGTGGACAGGATCCGATGGATTCCCGCCGGGACGAAGCCGGGCATTTCATAGCCATTGGCGAGGATGAGGAATTCGGCGCTGAGCTCGTGACCGCTCTCGGTGAGAACGGTTGTATGGTGAGGGCCCGGATCGTAATCGATCACCGTCTCGGGATGGCAGAGCCTGACACCGCGCGTGAGCGCTTCGGCCATGAGGCCGTGCGCCAGTGCCACGGGATTGGCCTCCGCCGCGCCTTCGCTATAGAGCGCGGCGTCGGATGCAAGGCCGAAGACGCGATGCAACTCGGTCGCGGTGACATAGGCCGAGGCGAGCCCCGCTGCCTCTCTTTGCTTTTGCTCGTCCTCGAGCTCGTCCGGTCCAAGCCGATTGCCGGCGAGATAGAGCGAGGGACGTTCGATGCAATGGCATGCGATGCCGAGCTCGCGGCTCAGAGTCACGATGTCGCGCACCGCGAGAACGCTGGCGCGGTAGATTTCGACGGCCCGGGTCGCGCCCAGTCTGACGGAGAGCTCACGCAAAGGCGTGTCCAGCTCCCATTGCAGCAGAGAGGTGCTGGCGGCCGTGCTGGCGGTTTGCGGCCGATGCCGGTCGACCACGATGATGGACGACGTGAGGCGCGACAGGCGCTCGGCCAGGAAAGCGCCGGTAATCCCGCTGCCGATGATGAGGATTTGGCAATGCCGGCTTTCGGTCAGTCGGTCGGAGATGATCTGGCAGCCACTCCATGGATCCCATACCGAGGAGCCGCCCCTGAGGTCGAGTTTGCTTGCCGCCGGCATGCGATGCATCGACGACGTGAACGCATCACGGCCGGTTCGGTTCCCTTTGGACACAGAGGAACTTTATTCACACTTGGTGGTTGCTCGTCAGCGTCCTGAAATGAGGCTTCTCATGAACCAGATCATTTATCTCATCGGGCTTGTCGTGGTCATCATGGCGGTCCTGTCCCTGCTTGGCTTGCGCTGAAACGGAGGCCAACATGGCTGTTGCAGATACGGGCCCCGAAGTGGCCGTCGTTTCCACCACCATCAACAACGATGCGGGCGCCTATGTCGACTGGCCGGCCATTGTCGCGGGCGCCGTGATCGCCTCGGCGATCTCCTTCGTGCTCTTCACCTTCGGCACAGCGGTCGGTCTGTCGATCGCTTCGCCCTATCCCTCCGAAAGCGTATCGGCCGCCACTTTCGCGATCGTTCTCGGCCTGTGGATCCTGTGGGTATCGGTGCTGAGCTTCCTCATCGGCGGCTATTTCGCCGGGCTGCTGATGCGCCAGCGTGTCGTCGGTGATCACGAGCGCGAAATGCGCGACGGCATGCATGGCGTTTTGAGCTGGGCGCTGGGTGTGCTGCTGGGCGCCCTGATTGCCGCATGGACGGTCGGCGGCGTGGCCCGGACAGGCGCGGAAGCAGCCGGCCAGGTGGCGACGGCCGCCGCGGCAACGCGGACGGCGCCGACCGAGTATTTCGTCGATACATTGCTCAGGTCGGACAATCCCTCCGCCGTGGCGCCTGCCGAGACGGAGCTACGTCGTGGAGAGGTCCTGCGTATCTTCCAGCGCAATCCGGCAGGCGACATCGCGTCGGCCGATCAGACCTATCTCACCCAGCTGGTGACGCGCCAGACCGGGCTTCCCGAAGCGGATGCCAAGACCCGTGTCGATACCGTCGTGACCGAGTATCGCAATACCGTGACCACGGCCCAGGAGGCTGCCGAGAAGGCAC
>JBFWNN010000088.1:0-20017 GCA_050251035.1 Parvibaculaceae bacterium | reverse complement strand
GGCGCGGCCGCGTCATCACCGGCGCCAACAAGCGTCCGCTGAAGTCGCTCGCCGACATGCTGAAGGGCAAGCAGGGCCGCTTCCGCCAGAACCTGCTCGGCAAGCGCGTCGACTATTCCGGCCGCTCGGTCATCGTGGTCGGCCCCGAGCTCAAGCTGCATCAGTGCGGCCTGCCGAAGAAGATGGCGCTCGAGCTGTTCAAGCCGTTCATCTATTCGCGCCTCGACGCCAAGGGCCTGTCGGCCACCGTCAAACAGGCGAAGAAGCTGGTCGAGAAGGAAAAGCCGGAAGTCTGGGATATCCTCGATGAGGTCATCCGCG
Source organism: Parvibaculaceae bacterium (assembly GCA_050251035.1). Lineage (GTDB taxonomy): Bacteria > Pseudomonadota > Alphaproteobacteria > Rhizobiales > Aestuariivirgaceae > Taklimakanibacter. Next base: position 19,696 of record JBFWNN010000088.1, on the reverse strand, counting down.
AGCATCCGGTGCTGCTCAACCGCGCGCCGACGCTGCACCGCCTCGGTATCCAGGCCTTCGAGCCGGTGCTGATCGAGGGCAAGGCGATCCAGCTGCATCCGCTCGTCTGCGCCGCCTTCAACGCCGACTTCGACGGCGACCAGATGGCCGTGCACGTGCCGCTGTCGCTCGAAGCCCAGCTCGAAGCGCGCGTCCTCATGATGTCGACCAACAACATCCTGCATCCGGCCAACGGTCAGCCGATCATCGTGCCGTCGCAGGACATCGTTCTCGGCCTCTACTACCTGTCGATCATGCGCCAGAACGAGCCGGGCGAAGGCAAGGCCTTCGGCTCGATGGCGGAGATCGATCACGCCCTGTCGGAGGGCGTCATCACGCTGCACACCAAGATCAAGGGCCGCGTCAAGGAAATGAACGCCGAGGGCCTGATCAAGACGCGCATCGTCGAGACGACGCCCGGCCGCATGAAGATCGGCGAGCTGCTGCCCAAGAACAAGGGCGTCAGCTTCGACCTGTGCAACCGGCTGATGACCAAGCGCGACATCTCGCGCATGATCGACGCCGTCTACCGCCACTGTGGCCAGAAGGAGACGGTCATCTTCTGCGATCGCGTCATGGGCCTCGGCTTCTACAACGCCTACAAGGCGGGCATTTCCTTCGGCAAGGACGACATGGTCATCCCGGGCACGAAGGAGAAGTTCGTCAACGAGACGCGCGAGCTCGCGACGGAATACGAGCAGCAGTATATCGACGGCCTCATCACCCAGGGTGAGAAGTACAACAAGGTCGTCGATGCCTGGGCCAAGTGCACCGATCGCGTCGCCGACGAGATGATGAAGCAGATTTCGTCCGTGCAGGTGGACAAGGAGAGCGGCCGCGAGAAGCCGATCAACTCCATCTACATGATGAGCCATTCGGGTGCGCGCGGCTCGCCGGCGCAGATGAAGCAGCTCGCCGGCATGCGCGGCCTCATGGCCAAGCCGTCGGGCGAGATCATCGAGACGCCGATCATCTCCAACTTCAAGGAAGGCCTCACCGTTCTCGAGTACTTCAACTCGACGCACGGCGCCCGCAAGGGCCTCGCCGACACGGCGCTCAAGACGGCGAACTCGGGTTATCTCACCCGCCGTCTCGTCGACGTGGCGCAGGACTGCATCATCACGACGGAAGACTGCGGCACCAAATCCGCCATCACCGCGCGTCCGATCATCGATGCGGGTGAAGTCATCGCCTCGCTGGGTCTGCGTATCCTCGGCCGCACCGCCGCCGACGACATCAAGGATCCGATCTCGGGCGACGTCATCGTCAAGGCGGGCGACGAGATTCTCGAGCCGAATATCGAGGTGATCGAGAAGGCCGGTATCCAGGAAGCCCGCATCCGCTCGGTGCTGACCTGCGAGACCAAGTTCGGTGTCTGCGGCAAGTGCTATGGGCGCGATCTCGCCCGCGGCACGCCCGTCAACATGGGCGAGGCGGTCGGCGTCATCGCGGCGCAGTCGATCGGCGAGCCAGGCACCCAGCTCACCATGCGCACCTTCCATATCGGCGGCACGGCGCAGGTGCTCGATCAGTCCTTCGTCGAGTCAAATCACGAAGGCAAGATCAGGTTCCGCAACAAGAACGTGGTCAGGGACTCCAACGGCAAGCTCATCGTCATGGGCCGCAACGTCGCCATCATCGTCGAAGACGCCAAGGGCAACGAGCGCGCCGTCCACAAGGTGACCTACGGCACGCGGCTGTTCGTCGACGAAGGCGACCAGGTCAAGCGCGGCACCAAGCTCGCCGAGTGGGACCCCTATACGCGTCCGATCATGACCGAGGCCGACGGCACGGTCGAGTTCGAGGACGTCGTCGAGGGCGTGTCGGTGAACGAAATCGCCGACGAGGCGACCGGCATCACCAACCGCGTGATCATCGACTGGCGCAGCAACCAGCGCGGTTCGTCGCTGAAGCCCGCCATCGTGGTCAAGGACGCGGAAGGCAAGGTGCAGAAGCTGGCCCGCGGCGGCGAGGCGCGCTATCTGCTCTCGGTCGACGCCATTCTGTCGGTCGATCCGGGCGCCAAGATGAAGGCCGGCGACGTGCTGGCGCGTATTCCTCTGGAAAGCGCCAAGACCCGCGACATCACCGGCGGTCTGCCGCGCGTCGCCGAGCTGTTCGAGGCGCGCAAGCCCAAGGACCATGCGATCATCGCCGAGATCTCGGGCCGCGTCGAATTCGGACGCGACTACAAGAACAAGCGGCGCATCCGCATCGTTCCGCAGGACGATACGATCGAGCCGGTGGAGTATCTCATCCCGAAGGGCAAGCACTTGCCCGTGCAGGAAGGCGACTTCATCGAGAAGGGCGAATACATCCTCGACGGCAATCCGGCGCCGCACGACATCCTGGCGATCAAGGGCGTGGAGGAGCTCGCCTCCTACCTCGTCAACGAAATCCAGGAAGTCTACCGGCTGCAGGGCGTGAGCATCAACGACAAGCACATCGAGGTGATCGTCCGCCAGATGCTGCAGAAGGTCGAGATCACCAATACCGGTGAATCGACCCTGCTGCCCGGCGAGCAACTCGATCAGGTCGAGCTCGACGACATCAACGACAAGCTGATCGCCGAAGGCCGCAAGCCTGCGTCCGGCGTCCCGGTGCTGCTCGGCATCACCAAGGCGTCGCTGCAGACCCGCTCCTTCATCTCGGCGGCGTCGTTCCAGGAGACGACGCGGGTGCTCACCGAGGCCTCGGTCGTCGGCAAGGTCGACACGCTCGAAGGTCTCAAGGAGAACGTCATCGTCGGCCGGCTCATCCCGGCCGGCACCGGCGGCATGCTGTCCCGCTTCAAGCAGGTGGCCGACCGGCGCGACACGCTCATCCTCGAAGAGCAGGCCAAGGGCAACGAGGTGCTGCCCGCCGCCGAATAAGCGGCACAGGCCAAGCGAAGTTCAAAACCCGGCGGAGCGATCCGCCGGGTTTTTTTATCGATCGACATCGGGTTTGGGGGTCGGATTCAGGGATTATCAGGGAATTTTCGTGAAAATTCTCCGCCTCAGCGATTTCAAAGGCTTAGAGCTTCGAGCAGGGAATTTAACTCCCCCCGACACACAAACGCCCACGAGCTTGGCTCGCGGGCGCGTATGATCCGATCCTGATATTCTCCAAATCGCATACTTGCCGCATGACGGCATGCGGAAAAGTTCGCCGGCGGTCAGGCGCCGGTCTCCGTGCGATGGGCCTCGGCCAGTTCGGCGAGACTCTTGAAGTGGTAGTCGACCTTGGGCGGCTTTGCCACCTTCGCCGTGGCGCCGCTGCCTTCCTTGCCGAAGCGCCGGTCGATCCAGGCGCGCGCCAAGCCGGCGCGCTCCGCCGGCACATGGTCGTGATGCAGGCTCTGGGCCGTGTGCAGGATCTCCGACTTGCGGATGCCGAGATCCGCTTCGAGATGCTCGAGCAGGAAGCTGAAGTTGCGCGGATCCGGCTTGTAGGCGCCGACATCCTCGGCGGTGTAGACGGCATCGAACGTGACGCCGAGCTTCTTGTTGCTGGCGGCGAAGCTCGCATGGTCGACATTCGACAGGATGACGAGCTTGAAATGACGTTTGAGATAAGCCAGCGCCGCGGCGGAATCGGGGAAGGCCGGCCAGTCCGGAATCGAGCCGCCAAAGCGGTCGTGCAGGTCGGCATGGGTGGAAACGCCCCATGAATTCGCCATGCGCGCATGGACGACCGCGAGCAGGGTCGAATAGCGCAAGGACGGGGTTTCCTGCTCCTGCTCGGTCTCGAGCCGGCTGAAGATGTCGAGCGCCTGCTCGCGGGCGACGTCGAGCCGGCCCGCGGTCAGGAGCGGCTGGAGGGCGTTCCACAGCCCGGTCTCCCAATCGATCAGCGTGCCATAGCAATCGAATGTCAGCGCCTTGAAATCGGTGAGCTTCATTGCGGGTAATCCTCTTTCTGGTATCGGCAAAGACCCACACTAGCGAATGTCCTAGGCCGTGTGATGGGGCAAAGCTCCGGCCGACTTGACCGAATCTGCGGCCGCTGGAGCCGCGGAGCGAGGCCTCAGCCGAAGAGCCGAGCCTAGGTTATACCGAGCGTGGCCTTGCGGGCCGCCGAGGCAGACCGCAATATCCGGTCGGCCAGCATCCCGATGACGGCAAGCGCTAGTCCGGCGACTATTCCGATACCGGGATCGTTCTTGCCCAGACCGATGTAGATCTGCTGACCCAGCCCCTCGGTGCCGACCAGGGAGGCGATGACGAGCATTCCCATGGCGAACAGGATCGTCTGATTGATGCCAAGCAATATCTCAGGAAGCGCGAGCGGCAGCCGAACCCGCCAGAGCATCTGCCATCGCGTGCATCCCATCGAGATGGCGGCTTCCATCTGGCTCAAGGGAACTTGACGAAGACCGTGCTCCGTGTAGCGGATCGAGGGCACAATCGAATACAGGATGATCGCGAGAAGCCCGGTGAAATCTCCAACGCCGAACAGCATCAGCGCCGGTATGAGGAAAACGAATTGCGGAACGGTCTGCAATGTATCGTTGACCTGTCTCAGGACGCCGGAGACTCGATCCGATCCCGCCCCCCAGATGCCCAATGCGACGCCGACAAGGACTGACAGGATCACAGCCGTCGCGCAGAGATAGACCGATATCATCGCCTGATCCCACTGGCCGGCCAGCAGGATGAAAAGCTGGCCCACAAGAGCGAACGCCGCCAAGCTCAGGCCGCCACACCTATATGCGAGCGTCGCAACGACGAGGATGAACGCCGCCCATGGCATGCCTGTCGTGCCTACATACAAGAAGCACCCCGTCAGGAACACTATGGCTGCGGCGGTGGAAGACACACGTATCGCAAGTCCCAAAGTCGTGGCCGCCATGACAATCCAGTAAGCCCAGATCAGCGGCGCCGTGAGCGATATCCCCCAGCTGTAGGGGGTGACGACCCGCTCGAGGCCGAGCTTCACGGGCAGAATAACGAAATAGAGCAGCTTGGCCTTTATTGCGCCGAGTGTGGCCGAGTAGGTCGCGGTCAAGTAGGTAAGGGCGGCATTTATCTCATCGGAGATGAAACGCAGCTCGTGCTTGGGCTCAAGGCCGAGTTGGACGATCGTCGAAGAGATCGCCCATCCGACGACAAGAGCGCCGGCGAGCGCCGCCAGGAACTGTCGCCGGGGCAGACGAGGAGATGCCCCTGTCTGCCCTCCGCCAGCGAGGGCAAGTGTCATGCGATCGAGCGACATGGCAAGCAGCACAATGACAAGGCCCGACAGCACGCTGGCTCCGAAGTCCGCCCGTCTGATGCCGGACAGGACTTCCCAGCCAATATCGTCGAATCCGCCTATGATCGCCGCGATGATGATCATGGCGAAGGCCGCCATGGTGGTCTGATTGATGCCGAGCTTCAGTTGATGCGCGGCCGCCGGGACCTCCACCCACCAAAACAGCTGCATCGGTGACGAGCCGCAAATCAGGCCGGCCTCCCTCACCTCGGGAGGCACGCGTTGGAGTCCAAGCAGCGTATTGCGCACCATTGGAGGCGTCGCAAAGATGGTGCTGGCGATAAGGCCCACGACGGGCCCAAACCCAAACAGCAGCAAAATGGGGATCAGGTAGGCAAAGGTCGGTATCGTCTGCATCAAGTCCAGCACTGGATCGATAACCGTTCGGGCGACCTGACTTCGATATGCCAGGACTCCGATGGCAAACCCCGCCAGGCCGGCCAGGAGTATGGCGATACAAACGAGCGACAGCGTATTCATGCTCTGCGCCCAGTATCCGGCGATCCAGACATAGAGGAAGGTGCAGGTAACGAGCGCACAGGTCTTGCGGCCGGCAGCCTGCCATGCCGTGACGCCCGATACGACGATGAGGATCGGCGCCGGGAGCCAGGTAAGGAAGCGCTGCAGCTCACCCATCGGCCAGGACAACACCGCGCTCGCGATGCGAAACATCGGCTTGGAACTCCCGACCAATGCCGCCATCGCGTCCCCGATCCATTGGGAGACGGGAAATGTCCATTCGGCGGGGTAAAGGCCGATCCAGTGAACTTCGGCGCGGAGGAAGAGGGCGAGGATGACGGCTCCGCCGACCAGGAGGATCAGCAGTGAGTCTTGTGTGGTCGCCCGAAGGTTCACGAGACGGCCTTTATCTGGCCGATGACCGGCGAGCTTGCCGCCGCCCGGCTGCTCAGCGCATGCACGATCCGATCCATCGTCAGCAACCCGACCGGTCTGCCGGCTTCATCGACGACGGTTCCCGAGACGCTTTTCTGACCCAGAATTGCGATCGCGCTCTCGAGGTTGGCATCCTGCGCTATGCTCGGGCGCTTGCGCAAGCCGTCGTCACCTGCCGGAAGCGCGTCCATGACCTGCGTCGCCCGCAAGACGCGGGCAATCGGCACATCCGCCACGAACTGCGCGACATAGTCGTCGACGGGATTCAGCACGATCTCCCGGGGCGTGCCGATCTGAACGATGAAGCCGTCCTTCATGATCGCTATCCGATCGGCGAGCCGCACGGCCTCCAGGACATCATGCGTCACGAACACCACGGTCTTGTGCAGTTTCTTCTGGAGACGCAGGAATTCGTCCTGCAGCTGCCGGCGGATCAGCGGGTCGAGCGCGCTGAAGGGTTCGTCGAGAAACCAGAGCTCGGGCTGGACGGCGAGTGAACGGGCTATGCCGACGCGCTGCTGCTGGCCGCCTGAGAGCTGTCGAGGATAAGAGCTCTCGCGACCTTCCAGACCTACGAGCCGGATCATCTCGACCGCCCGGGCGTTGCGCTTTGACAGCGAAATGCCTTGTGTCCGCAGCGGAAACGCCACGTTCTCCAGGACCGTCAGATGCGGCAGGAGACCGAAGTTCTGAAAGACCATGCCGATCCGATGGCGGCGGATGTCGATCAGCTCGCGGGGCGAGGCCGACAGCAAATCTTCGCCGTCGAGCAGGATCTCGCCGGCGGTTGCGTCCACGAGGCGCGACAGGCAGCGTATGACCGTCGATTTGCCGGATCCCGAAAGCCCCATGATGACGAAGATCTCGCCCTCTTCGACATCGAAGGAAACATCGGCCGCGGCGGCAAGGTGATGCTCGGCGACAAGTCGCCGGACCAAAGCTGGGGGATCGATCGTGTATCCGGCGGTATCGAAATAGATGTGGGGCCTGCTACCGTAGACCTTCCAGAGATTCCGGCAGGACAGCTTGATCATCCGGGCAGTCCTAGAATCGATAATATTGCGCGTCGCGTGGCGCATAGATCATGTAGTACTGCTTGAAATCCTCGAGGATGTGCCAGGTCGTGGTGACTCCTCTGGGGATGAAGAATATATCTCCGGCGGAAAAAATGCCGGAGCTGCCATCCGCGTCTATGAGCTCGAGGCGTCCGGACAAGACAATGCCAAGCTCGTCATATGGAAAGGTGATCGTTTCCTTGAACGGCGTGCATTGCCAGAAGCCGACCTGGACATTGCGTTCGTCGTTGTTGTAGAGGAAGCAGCCTTTCTCGTCGGCCCGGCCCTCATCGATCCACTCCGGCTTTATGAAGTCGGTCCTCTGCAGCGGCAATGAAGCGTGCGCAGATGGCATGAGGCGAATGAATCCCTTGAGCTTCTCGGACATGGGGAACCCCTTGGTCGTATCGAATATAAGAAACAATGTCGGCGAGAACGTCGGGAGATCTCCCCGTGGACTGGTCCAATCCAAACTCATCGTGACCTATGGCGCCTTAGCCGCCGCGATCCAGCTCTCCCAAACCGCCTTGTGCTCCGCGATCCACTCATCGGCCACGTCATCGAGCTTCTTGCGGCCGCTCTCGATGGAATATGAGAGTGCGATGTCTTCTTCGTTCTCGAATTTGAACGCCTGCATGAGCCTGTGCGCCGCCGGCCATTTCTCTTTCATGCCGGGCCACACGACCTTCAGGATGCGACCGGGGGCCTCGCCACAGTCGTAGGTCATTTCGGGGTTGGGGCCCCATTTCGGATCAGTATAGCAAGCGTCTTCGTATTTCGGCTGCTCGATCACCTTCAGTTCGAGCTCCTTGAAGATCGGATGCGGCCACCAGAAGTAGACCAAGGCCGGCTTGCCGCTGTTCACCGCGGCGCGAAGCTCGGAAAGCATCGCGCCTTCGCTGCCCCCGGAAACCGTCTTGAAGTCTATTCCGAGGGCCTTCAGGCGATCGCCTGTGTGCATGTTGCCCCATTCGGGTGGAAAGTCGATGAGGCGACCCTGAGGCATCGTCTCGGGCGTCGCGAAGGCATCGGCACATTTCCGCAGAGCCTCGTAGGACGGCAGGCCGGGGCAAAGTTTCTCCGCATAGGCAGGATAGACCCATCCGCCGCCGCCTTCGAGCCCGTTGCTGCCGAGAACTTCCAGTTCGCCTTTCTCCACCATAGGCTGGAAGCCTTCGCCGACGTTCACTTCCCAGACCTCCATGGAGGCTGTCACGTCGCCGGTCGAAAGGGGAGTGGCCTGTGTCGTGTAGCCGACCGTCACATACTCGACATTGTACCCCATCTTTTGAAGCAGCCGGCCGGCGATCTGGGTCAACAGATTCTGGCTGGTCCACTCGTTCATGGCGAGTTTGATGGGATCGCCGGATTCCGGGACGGATTCGGCCGAAGCAAGCCGCCATTGCGCGGCGGTGAGCACCAAGCCCGTCAAGATCGCGAGGCGCATATGCCGCTTGAACGGCGCAAACCTTTTCATTTCAACCTCCCTGTTCCCTTGTCCAGCAGACCTTGACGTCGCCGCGCAATTCGTCGTGCGCTGATGCCCAGATATCCTGACGCCTCCGATTGATTTGCAGGCGGTCCGGAGCTTGACACCCGGTTGCCGGTTTTTCCATGGACCCTTTAGGGCCCATGCCGTAGCCTTCCGCGCTTGAATGAGAGAAACGGCTTCCGATGGGCGCGAAGGCTGGCATAGACAAGGAAGGACTCTATCCGTTGCTCGCTCGTCTCGGCCCGGCGGTCGAGCTGGTCGGCGACCCTGCCTTCTATCGGGAGCTGCTGGGCGTCCTGGGGTCCCGCCTGGGCGCGGATCTCGCCATGGTGATGCGATACTCCCAGCATGATGCTCCGGAGTATCTCCTGCACGACGGTCTGCTGGCGGAACACATGGAACTCTACTTGCGCGGGCTCTACCGCGTCGATCCGATTTACCGCCTCTGCCGCGCGAAACTCGGGCACGGCGTGAAGGACCTCACGGAGGTGAGCACGCCGGCGGAGCGGGCAGGGGACTATTTCAATATATTCCTCCGGCTGACCGGCATGTCCGATGATCTCGCCATCCTCCTGCCGATCGACGAGCAGCAATCGATCGGGCTGGTCTATGAGCGCAAGCTCCGCTTCTCGCGGCGAGAAATCGTGGAAATGAAAGGCTTGTTCCCGCTGATCGAAAGCCTGCACCGGTTGCATCAGAAGAGTATCCGAGAACGTCTTGCCGCCGGCATCAAGCAGGTCGCGGCAATTGACGGAGTGGTGCGTCTCCGCAACGCGCCAGGCCTTCCGCCGATCGACTTCAAGGCCGCATTGGACGAATTTCTTCAGGAAAGATTCACGCCCAGAGAGCGTGACATCGTTCGCCTCGTGCTGTTCGGTTATCCCAGCGCCAAGATCGGCGAACGCCTGAAGCTGAGCGTGAACACGATCAAGAACCACAAGAAACGCCTGTATCGGAAGCTCGACATCACCACCGAACGCGAGCTTTTCCTGAACTTTGTCAGTTTCCTGTTCCAGGACTCCTAGCCGGTAGACCCGAAAGGGTCCATTGGCAGGTTGCTTCAATTCAACAATGCTTCGCTTGCTCGACCCACCATGGGATCGGCCAAGACGGAGTGATTGAACGATGACCAGCCTCCAGGTTCATCTGGACGAATATTGCAAGGCTTTCAACAACCGGGCATTGGACGCGGCCCTGCACCTCTTCTCGGCGCATGCGCTCTTCGAGATGCCGCTTCTCGGTCAGCGTCTCGTCGGCGCGCCAGAGATCCAGGCCGGGCTCAGGTGCATTTTCAGCGTCACCGAATCGGCGGCAATCGAGCTCCCGAGCATCGAAGAATCGCCCCGCGCCATCATCGGCGAAGGCCGCCTTCGCGCGAAATTGCATCGCGACAGGTCGGAGGTTGAAATGCCTCTCGCCGTGGTGCTGGAAGCGCGGGATGGCAGCATTACGAGATTGTCGCAGTATCTGGATGCGCGGCTTTACCGATTGTGGTCGGACGGTCCGATCTTTGCGCAATCCGCTTCTGAAAAGTGAAGGTGATCCGATGTTGATGAAGTATACCGCCGCACAAGCCTTGCGCGCCTATTGCGACGCGTTCGAACGCCGGGCGGATGGCGAGTTCGAGCAGCTGTTCGCCGAAGACGCCGTATTCGACCTGCCATTGCATGACGGGCGGATCGTGGGCCGGGCCGGCATTCTCGCGGAGATCAGGACCGCACTGCGGGGGCTGAAGAACATAGAGATCGTTCTCGATCACGTTGTCGGCAGTGACTCCCAGGCGCTTGCAGAAGGTGTCCTGTATGCCGAGCATGTCGGCATTCCGCCGCATGTCGACGGCACGCCGCACCGTCTGGACTTCAAGTTCGTGGCGAGCGTAACCGTCAAGGACGGCCAGGTAATCCGGTGGTCCGAATATTTCGACACCAAACCCCTCAAGCCCAGGGAGCGGAAGCATCTCTATCCGATCTCACGGCGTTCCCCCTACTGGGATGGGACCGTGGAGGCAGGCCTATCCGATTTCATGGTCTACAATCACATGTACTTTCCGCTCGTCTATCATCATTCGCCCGCGGAAGAGTATGTCGCCTTGACCGAAAGGGTCACGCTTTGGGATGTCGCCTGCGAACGGCAAACGGAGCTGCGAGGGCCCGATGCCTTGCGGTTGGCCCAATATCTCACGACGCGTGATATCTCAAAACTCAAGGTGGGCGACTGCAAATATACACTGGTCTGCGACCCGGAGGGCGAGATCATCTGCGATCCGGTTCTGTTGCGCCCTTGGGACGACGTGATCTGGCTGTCGCATGGCGATGCGGATCTCACCTTATGGGCGCAGGGCATCGCGCTTCATGGCGGGTTTGAGGTCAAGGTCTGTGAGCCTGATGTGGCACCGCTCCAGATCCAGGGGCCGAAGTCCCTGGAGATGCTGCACGGCCTGGTGGATTCGCCGCTCGATTCCCTCGGTTTCTACAAATGCTTCGTCACCAGGATTGCCGGTATCGACGCGGTCGTCTCGCGCACCGGATGGAGCGGCGGACTGGGATATGAAGTGTATCCCCTCGCCAGCGACCGGGCCATGGATCTTTGGAATGCCCTGATCGAAGCCGGACAGCCGCATGGCCTCATGGTGACGGGCCCCAATGTCTTCCGCGCCGTCGAAAAGGGTGTGACGGACACCGCTTATTACTCCAATTCCGGCATGAATCCCTATGAGGCAGGTCATGGCCGGCTGGTGAGCCTGGACAAGGGTGACTTCATCGGCCGCGAAGCGTTGCGCAAGATCGCGACGGAAGGAGCAAAACGCAAAACGATCGGCCTGCTCATCGAAGGCGATCTGCCTCTCCTTGAATGGTATTGGCCGCTCACCGCCGCCGGCGGAAGACGCGGAGAGGTGCGGTGGGCGGTTCATTCCTTCGAGCTGAAGCGCAATATCGGGATTGCGATTGCCGACTCGACACTCGAACCGGGAGACAGGGTGGAAATCCATCACCGGATGGGAATCAGCCCGGCCACGGTAACGGCCGTTCCATTCGTGTAGAAGCCCAGCCGGCGCGGAAGGAGGCGGGTCGGTGCGAAGCAACGGCGCAGCGGGGCGTGCAGCCGACCCGGTTGAAGTGGAGCGGGGCTCGGGCCGCGGGAGCAATCGTGACGGCGGCGGCCCGTCACCCGAGCACCCTCAAATGGGACAGCGCTTCTTGTTCGTGCTGCTCCCGAGCTATGCCTTTGGCGCGCTCGCAGCGGCGGTCGAGCCGTTGCGCGTGGCCAACCTCCTGACCGGCGCAGACGTGTTTTCCTGGCAGACCGCATCGATCGGGGCAGGTCCGGTTTGCGCCTCGAACGGCATCGCTACCGTAGCCGACGGTACACTCCAGAGCGCCACCGGCGGCTTCGATGCCGTCGTGCTGTGCGGAGGGACGGATCCATTGCCTCCGGACAGCGCAGAAGTTTGCCGATACCTCTGGCGCTGGTACAGAGAAGGCGTCAAAATCGGAGCCTTGTGGTCGGGAACGATGCTGCTGGCAAAGGCGGGATTGTTGCGGGATCGGCGGGCGACCATTCACTGGGCCCATGCCGCCGCCTTCAGGGAGGCGTTTCCGGAGATTGCGGTCTCCGATCATCTTTTCGAGATCGACGATCCGATTTTCACGACCGGCGCGGCGGCACATGATCTCATGCTCTGCCTTGTCGAGGCGAGGTGCGGCCGGCTGGTCGCAAGCCAGACGGCCAATCACCTGTCGCATCGCAGCCTTCGAAATGGAGCCGAACTCCAGACCCTTCCCGTTTCGAAGCTGCTGCGCAGCCGGGACAGTCGGCTGGATGCGTTGCTGCGCATCTTGGATGCCAATATCGAAGAGCCGGTCGGGTACAGGGAATTGATTGCGCAAGCCGGATTGTCGACGCGCCAGGTTCAAAGACTCTTCAAGCGGCATCTGGGTGTTACTCCCAGCCGCTACTTCAGGACGATTCGCCTCCAAAGGGCCCGCCATCTGCTGCACCAGACGTCGATGACGATCACCGAGATCGCCTTGGCGACGGGCTTTCCGTCCTCGTCGCATTTTTCGAAGACCTATCGATCCGAGTTCAATCGGATGCCGAGCCAGGACCTTCGCAGCTAGTGAAGCCGGCGCCGTTCATCGTTCGCGATGTCCGGCAGCCCTAAACTCGCCGGGCGTCACGCCGAAACGCCGGCGGAACAGCCGGTTGAAGGAGGAGACATTCGCATAGCCCAGATCATAGGCGATCCCGGCTATGGGATCGGATGTGGCGACGAGCCGGTCGACGGCGCGGTCGAGCAGCTTGCGCAAGTGATACTGCTTGGGTGACTGTCCCGTCGTCGCCCGAAACAATGCATGGAACTGGCTCTGGCCCAAGCCGGTTTTGCGCGCCATTTCCGCGACGCTCGTCTCCTCCTGGTTTTGGGCGGCGGCGAGGATGCGCCGGTCGGCATGCGGAGCCGAGGCGGGCTTTACCAGCTGCAAGCTCGTCAGCGCCAAGCGGATCGCATCAGGCGCCCGCCTTGCATCGGCGTCGACCTCGCTGCCGAGCAGGCTGAACAGACGCCATATGAAGGGATCGATCGGCGTAACGATACGATCCTGGTCGCGCAAGACGGAGGGAAGCGCTTCTTGGGTGAACGCGGTTGTTTCGACATTGAGGACGAACATGCAGCAGTCCCGGCTCGGCTCGAAATCATGCACGCTATGTTCCGGAATGACGGCGATGGCGTTGCTCGACACGGTATCGGAACGTCCGTGGATGGCAATACGCATCGAGCCCTGCAAGGGGAAGAGGATCTGGCTGTAATCGTGGCGATGCCGGTCACCACCGCTGTAGCGCCGGATTTCAAGCTCTGCGGACATGGGCTTTCTCGTCTCGATTTTGGGCTGCTTATTTATAGCGCAGCTACGCGTTCTGCCAAAAGGCGGCCAAGCCCTTGGCGGCGGAGAGGACGGCCAGCACGGCGAGGAGAATGAGCACCCATTTGCGGAAGCTGGCGGGATCGGCCGATTTGAAGCCGCGGGCGCCGATCCAATTGCCGATGATGAGGGCCGGCAGGAAGATCAGCGCCAGATAGAGCGTGTCCCGGGTGATGAGGGCCTCGTGGCTCAAGAAAGCGAGGCCGATCAGGTCGGTCATCAGGAAATAGGCGATGAGCGAGGCGCGGCCGGCTTCATGCCCGGCGGGCGAGGCGAAATAGAACAGGATCGCCGGCGGGCCGCCAATGCCGAAGGCGCCGTTGGCGAGGCCCGATGCCGCCCCGACCGCGCCCGATGCCGCCGTTCCGGGCATCGTCTTCAGGGCAAAACCATGCACCAGGAACCAGACGGCGGTCAGGACGAAGAGAGCGAGCGCCACTTGCATGGGCGGCGCCGGCATGTTGGCGAGAAGCCAGACGCCGACCGGCGTGCCGATGGCGCAGCCGATGATCAAGGGCGCCAGCGAGCGCCAGTGGATGTCCTTCCAGATGCCGGGAAGGAGATGCAGGCTCGCCGCGATCTCGAGCATGAAGATGGCCGGGATGAAGGTCGCGGGCGCCATCAACAAGGACAGCGCGGTGATGACGAGGAGCGAGAAACCGAAACCCGAATAGCCGCGCACGATCGCGGCCAGGAAGACGAAGAGCGACCCCAGGCCGAGGACGAGCGGCGACATGGGCAGGCTCAGTAGCCGGCGAAACAGCGGTCGAGCGCGTCCTCGACCAGGGCGACATCTTCCTTCGTCAGACACATCGGCGGCACCATGCGCAGGATATTGCGGTTGGCGCCCGACTTCGAGACCACGATGCCGTTCGCGCGCGTCTTCTCGAATATCTCCGCCGTCTCCTTGGTTGCAGGCTGCTTGCTCTTGCGGTCGGTGACGAGCTCGATCGCCAGCATCAGGCCGTGGCCGCGGACCTCGCCGATGATCTCATATTTCTGATGCAGGCGCTGGAGCACCGCCTTGAGCTCGGCGCCCACCGTCTTTGAATTCTGCTGGAGCTTCTCCTCGTCGATGACCTGGAGCACGGCGCGGCCGGCCGCACAGGCCATGGGGCTCGCGCCATAGGTGTTGAAGAAGAACTTCTTGGCGAGGCTCTCGGCGACGTCGCGGCGCGCCACCACGGCGGCGAGCGGGAAGCCGTTGCCGATGCCCTTGGCCATGACGACGATCTCAGGGCTGACGCCATGGTGCTCGAAAGCCCAGAAGTTGTCGCCGGTGCGGCCGAAGCCCGACTGCACCTCATCGATGATGAGGACGCCGCCAACATCGCGCACCTTGCGTGCGGCCGATTTGAGATAGCCTTCCGGCAGCTCGACGACGCCGCCATAGCCCTGGATCGGCTCGACGATGAGGCCGGCGAGCTTGCCCGGCGTCGCATATTGGATGGTACGGTCGATCTCGGCGAGATAGGCCCCGGTGTCGTCGCCGAAGATGCCACGATAGGGATCGGGATTGGCGATGTGATGAATGCCGCCGAGGAGGGGGACATCGTGACGGAAGCCTGAGATGCCGGTCAGCGACTGGGCGCCGATCGTGGCCCCATGATAGGCGTTGCGCAGCGCCAGCATGTCGATATTGCCGGTGAAGGTCTGGGCCATGACGAGCGCCAGGTCGATGGCCTCGGTGCCGCTATTGGTGAAATGCACCACCCAGTCCTGGCCCTCGGGCATGCGCTGGCTGAGCTCCTCGGCGAAATGCGTCGGCACCGGGTGGTAGAACATCGTGGTGCAATGCTGGAGCGCCCGGATCTGCTCCTCGACGGCCCGGGTCACGGTCGGGTGGGCGTGGCCGACAGAGATGCAAACATTCATGCCGAGGAGATCGAGGTATTTCCTGCCCGTCTCGTCCCACAGATACTGGCGCTCGCCGCGGGCGAAGATGAGGGGGGTCTTATAGGGGACGAAAGCGCGCTGCGAGGCTGCGTAATATTTGTCCCGGCGGGCGATGATCGCATCGCCCGACCAGTCGGTAGCGAGTTCTGCCATGGGGACCTCCCGGATTGGCCGGGCAGTCTTTGCCGATTTGCGAGATGATTCTAGGGCCAGAGTGAAATGAAAACGGGGCCATGCGGCCCCGTATCTTGTTGCCCTAACGTAAGATATGTCAGTTCGTGGCCACGATCGCCGCTTCGGGCTCGATCAGGCCGATGAGGGCGCCCGCCGAATCGGTCACGACCGCGAGCTTGCCGACGCCCGGAACGAAGGCCGAGGAGCGCATGACCTCGCCGCCTTCGCGGACCGTGTCCTGCTCGGCCTTCTCGATGTCCGTCACCGACAGATAGGTCATCCAGTGAGAGGGAATGTCGGAATATTGCGGGGAGGTGAGCTCGAAAACACCGCCCACCGGCTTGTTGTCCTTGCGGGCGATCCAGTAGCTGTTGCCACCGGGCAGGGTCGTCGAATCAAATTTCCACCCTAGGGTGCGGCCATAAAAGGCCAGGGCGACCTCTGGTTCCCAGGTATTGAGTTCGTGCCACCAGGCGGGCTGCGCCAGCATCATCGATAATCTCCCTCTCGAAGGTCTGGTTCCGCCGTCCGGAAGCGATCATGGCCACGGGAAAGGGCGAAGATGTGGCGCGATCGGGGCAATTTGGACGCAGCCAAAAATAGCGTAATTTTCTTGCTTCCGGGGGTTGACGGGGTGGGGGCGCCCCAGTATGTTCCGCGCGTTTTCAGGCGGCAGGCAGTAGGTGCTTCGCGCTCCTAAACGCTGGCGGAAAACGACATTTTTGAACATTCAAGGTCACGACCACAAGGCCCTGCCGGCAGTGGTCCTCTGGTTTTGAGGCGCTGCGCACCTTCATGAGCCGGGTGCGCCAGCGCTTTTGGTCATGTGCGATGGCAACATCGTTCGGGCTCAGACAGTTTTGCGAAGGTAGAGACAAGGCCCGATGCCGACGATCAACCAGCTCATCCGCAAGCCGCGCTCCGCGCCCACTTATCGGAGCAAGGTACCAGCGATGCAGGCATGCCCGCAGAAGCGCGGCGTCTGCACGCGCGTTTACACGACCACGCCGAAGAAGCCGAACTCGGCTCTGCGGAAAGTGGCGCGTGTCCGCCTGACCAACGGCTTCGAAGTCACGAGCTACATTCCGGGCGAAGGCCACAATCTGCAAGAGCACTCGGTGGTCATGATTCGCGGCGGCCGCGTGAAGGACCTTCCGGGCGTTCGCTATCACATCATCCGTGGCGTGCTCGACACCCAAGGTGTCGTGAAGCGCCGTCAACGCCGTTCGAAATACGGCGCCAAGCGTCCGAAATAAGGGGAGATCGAGAACATGTCGCGCCGCCATCGCGCTGATAAGAGAGAGATCAACCCGGATCCGAAGTTCGGCGATCTCATCGTTTCCAAGTTCATGAACAACCTGATGTATGAGGGCAAGAAGTCGGTCGCCGAATCGATCGTCTATGGCGCCTTCGACAAGATCCAGGGCAAGACCAAGCAGGATCCGCTCGGCGTCTTCCACCAGGCGCTCGACAACGTCAGTCCGGCGATCGAAGTGCGCTCGCGGCGCGTCGGCGGCGCCACCTACCAGGTGCCGGTCGAAGTGCGCACCGAGCGCCGCCAGGCCCTCGCGATCCGCTGGATCATCATCGCGGCGCGCGCCCGCAACGAGAACACCATGATCGACCGCCTGTCCGGCGAGCTCATGGACGCCGCCAACAACCGCGGCACCGCCGTCAAGAAACGCGAAGACACCCATCGCATGGCTGAAGCGAACCGCGCCTTCTCGCACTATCGCTGGTAAGCCCCCGAGGAACCAAGATCATGCCCCGCACGCACGCCATCGAAGACTATCGCAATTTCGGCATCATGGCCCACATCGACGCCGGCAAGACGACGACGTCCGAGCGTATCCTCTATTACTCGGGCAAGAGCCACAAGATCGGCGAAGTGCATGACGGCGCCGCCACCATGGATTTCATGGAGCAGGAGCAGGAGCGCGGCATCACCATCACATCGGCCGCCACCACCACCTTCTGGAACGGCAAGCGCCTCAACATCATCGACACGCCCGGCCACGTCGACTTCACCATCGAAGTCGAACGCTCGCTGCGCGTGCTCGACGGTGCGGTATGCGTGCTCGATTCGAACCAGGGCGTCGAACCGCAGACCGAGACGGTGTGGCGCCAGGGCGACAAGTACAACGTGCCGCGCATCGTGTTCTGCAACAAGATGGACAAGACCGGCGCCTCCTTCGAGCAGTGCATCAAGGACATCAAGGAGCGTCTCGGCGCCAAGCCGGTTCCCATCCAGCTTCCCGTCGGCTCGGAAGCCAATTTCAAGGGCATCATCGACCTCGTCCGCATGAAGGCGGTGATCTGGGAAGAAGAATCCCTCGGCGCCAAGTATGCCGACGCCGATATCCCGGCCGACCTCAAGGACGCCGCCGAGCTGGCGCGCGCCGAGATGATCGAGGCCTGCGCCGAGCTCGACGAGCAGGCGACCGAGGACTTCCTCAACGGCAAAGAGCTTTCCAACGAGACGATCAAGAAGCTGTTGCGCAAGGCCGTCGTCACCGGCGCCTTCTTCCCGGTGCTGTGCGGCTCGTCCTTCAAGAACAAGGGCGTCCAGCCGCTGCTCGACGCCGTCGTCGACTATCTGCCCTCGCCGCTCGACCGCCCCTCGATCAAGGGCATCGACGTCAAGACCGGCGAAGAGACCGTGCGCAAGGCGTCGGACGCCGAGCCCTTGTCCATGCTCGCCTTCAAGCTCATGGACGACCAGTATGGCGTGCTGACCTTCTGCCGCCTCTATTCGGGGTCGCTGTCCAAGGGCACCTCGCTCCTCAACTCGACCCGCGAGAAGACCGAGCGCGTCGGCCGCATGGTGCTCATGCATGCCAATACGCGCGAGGAGATATCGGAGGCCTATGCCGGCGACATCGTGGCGCTGGTCGGCCTCAAGGACACCCGCACCGGCGACACGCTGTGCGATCCGGCGAAGGCCGTGATCCTCGAGAAGATGGAATTCCCCGATCCGGTCATCGACATGTCGATCGAGCCCAAGACCAAGGGCGACCAGGAAAAGATGGCGATCGCGCTGCACAAGCTCGCGGCCGAGGATCCGTCCTTCCGCGTCACTACCGACAGCGAGTCCGGCCAGACCATCATCAAGGGCATGGGCGAGCTCCATCTCGACATCAAGGTCGACATCCTGAAACGTACCCACAAGGTGGAGGTGACCGTCGGCGCCCCGCAAGTGGCCTATCGTGAAACCATCACCCGCAAGGCGGAAGTCGATTACACCCACAAGAAACAGACCGGCGGCACGGGCCAGTTCGCGCGCGTCATCCTCGAGATCGAACCGAACGAAAAGGGCGCGGGCTACGAGTTCGAGTCCAAGGTCGTCGGCGGCTCGGTGCCGAAGGAGTTCATCCCCGGCGTCGAAAAGGGCCTCAACTCGGTCATGTCCTCGGGCGTGGTCGCGGGCTTCCCGGTGCTCGACGTCAAGGTGGCGCTCACCGACGGCGCCTATCACGAAGTCGACTCCTCCGCGATCGCCTTCGAGATCGCGGCGCGCGCCGCTCTGCGCGAAGGCCTGCAGAAGGCGGGATCCGTCCTGCTCGAGCCCGTCATGAAGGTCGAGGTCACAACGCCCGAGGAGTATCTCGGCGGCGTCATCGGCGACCTCAATTCGCGGCGCGGCCAGATCATCGGCACCGGCAATCGCGGCAACGCGCAGATCGTCAATGCGATGGTCCCGCTGGCCAACATGTTCGGTTACGTCAACAACCTGCGCTCGATGAGCCAGGGACGCGCCAGCTACACGATGCAGTTCGACCACTATGAGCAGGTGCCGCAGGCGGTTGCTCAGGAAGTCCAGAAGAAGTTCGCTTAAACAGTTTACGACCAAAGACGGAGTAGTCCGATGGGCAAAGAGAAATTCAACCGCGACAAGCCGCATTGCAATATCGGTACGATCGGTCATGTCGATCATGGCAAGACGTCGTTGACGGCGGCGATCACCAAGGTTTTGGCTGAGACGGGTGGTGCGA
>JBFWNN010000087.1:0-20056 GCA_050251035.1 Parvibaculaceae bacterium | reverse complement strand
CGGGCGGAAAGGCTTCCTGCAGGCGCAGCCTCAGATAGCCGACGAGGCAGCCCAGTGTGATGTCGGCCTGGGTGAACTTCCGGCCGAAATACCAGGGCTCGCCGGCATGGGCGTCGAGATGGACGAGGGCGCCGGAAAGCTGCGCCATGCACCGCACCGTCCATTCATGGGCGATGCCGTGCGGCGCGTGGAACTGGCGCTCATAGACGACGGCGATAGCCTTCTCTATGGCGCCCGTCGCCAGAGCGAGAGCCTGCAGGACCCGCCGGCGCTCGTCCCCGTTGCGCGGGATCAGGGCCTTCTGCGGTCCGGCCAGCTCGTCGAGATAGTCGATGATGGCGGCGCTGTCATAGAGCGTCTCGTCGCCGTCGATGATGAGCGCCGGCACGCGCATCAGGGGATTGATGTCCACCATGGCGGGGTTGAAGACCGACAGCCGGTTGCGCTCGAAGCGCAGATGATAGTGATGCAGCGTCACCGCCACACGGCGCACGAAGGGGGAGTCGAATTGGCCGACGAGGATCATCAGGCAGCCTTGTCATCTGCGTCCCGAACATCGATCAATAGCTTTTTTCCCAGCACTTCGAAAGCATGTTCGATCTTGGCGAGGTTGGTCGCATGGTTGAGGTCGAGAATGCGGTCGACCTCTTGCTTGTGAATGGACATGCGCCGTGCCAGCTCCGACTTGCGGATGCCATGTTCTCGCATCGACTGGTAGAGCAGGACCTTGACCGAGGCCTGCACCGGCAAGGTCACGCGGATGTCCTTTGCCTTGCCCTTCGAAGGCGAGGGGATTGCCTCGCGGTCCGAAATGCGCGCCTCGATGGCTTCCTCGAAGGCGCCCAGGGCATGCGCCAGCGCCTCCTCGCGAGTCTCACCGAACGTGGTGAGCTCGGGAAAGTCAGGCGACGTCACCAGGAACGTGCCATTGTCGTCGGGCTTGAGGTGAACGCGATACGAAATCATTTCAGTCCGAGGTCTTTCTTGATCTTGTGAACGAGGCCTGTGCCCAGTTCTTTGCCCTTGCCATGGGCAGGCAGTTGAGATTTTCGATCTCCCAATCTGACAGTAATATGACCGCTCCCACCTTTGTGGGTTTCAAAAGTGCAGCCTTGTTTTAGCAACCAACGGCGGAACTCTGAATAATTCATCTCCCTCTCCAGCCTTAGGCCAACATTTCTGAGTGTTGTTCATTTCTGACCCACTTGGCTGAACATGAGAGATGGCGCGTATTCTCGGCTCAGCACCCCTTAAAGGCGCCCAGACACAGTGTAAATCCACGTGGAAAATCAAGTCAACAAAAATGTTGACGCTTAGTCGGCGCTAAGCCTTTCCACCGCCCGCCCCCGCCCGATGAGCGGGAGAAGCAGCGCGAGCTCAGGCCCGTGGTCGAGGCCGGTGAGCGCCAGCCGCAGCGGCATGAACAGGGCTTTGCCCTTGCGGCCGGTTTCCGCCTTCACCGCTTCGGTCCAGGTCTTCCAGGTGTCGGCCGCCCAGGGTGCTGTCGGCAGGAGGCGGGCAGCCGCCGTGACGAAATCGCGATCCTCCGCGGCGATGACGGGCGTCATCGTCCCGGCGATGATCTCGTGCCAGTTCTGTGCATCGGCGAGTGTCGAGAGATTGCCGCGCACGGCGAGCCAGAAGGCTTCATCGCCAAAGGCGAGACGGTCCTTCACCGCGCCATAGGGCAGCATGTGCAGCAGGCGCGCGTTGAGGCCGCGCAGCTCGGTCTCGTCGAACCGGGCTGGGGCGCGCGACAGCTTGTGGAGGTCGAAGCCGTCGATGAGCTCGCGATAGTCGGCGCAAGGGTGGATGGAATCGGAGGTGCCGAGGAGGGCGGCATGGCTCACCACCGCCATCGCCTCGAGCCCTTGTTCGCGCAGGGAGGCGATCGACAGCGAGCCCAGGCGCTTCGACAGGCCCTGGCCGTCGGCGCCGGTCAGGAGGCTGTGATGGGCGAAGTCCGGCGCCTGGCCGCCGAGCGCTTCGAAGAGCTCGATCTGCACGGCGGTGTTGACCACATGGTCTTCGCCGCGGATCACATGGGTGATGCCGAAATCGATGTCGTCGACCACCGAGGGCAGCGTGTAGAGATAGGTCCCGTCCTCGCGCACCAGCACCGGATCGGACAGGTTGGTCGTGTCGATGTGCTGCGGCCCGCGGATGAGATCGGTCCATTCGACGACGCGGTGCTCGAGTTTGAAGCGCCAATGCGGCGTGCGGCCTTGCGCCTCGAGCGCCTGGCGCTCTTCAGGGGTGAGCTTGAGGGCGGCGCGGTCATAGACCGGCGGCTGATGGCGGGCGAGCTGGCGCTTGCGCCGGCGCTCCAATTCATCCGCCGTCTCATAGCAGGGATAGAGCCGGCCCGCGGCCTTGAGGCTTTCGGCCGCCGCCCGATAGGCATCGAAGCGCTTCGACTGATATTCGACCCGGTCGGGCACGATGCCGAGCCAGTCGAGATCCTGGGCGATGCCTTCGGCGAACTCTTGCTTCGAGCGCTCGAGATCGGTGTCGTCATAGCGCAGCACGAACCGGCCGCCCGACTTGCGGGCAAAGAGCCAGTTGAGGATGGCGGTGCGGCTGTTGCCGATGTGTATGCGGCCCGTGGGCGATGGCGCGAAGCGCAGGATCGGGGTCACGTCAGCCTTGATCCCGGAAGCCGTTGACGATCGGATAGCGCCGGTCGCGGCCGAAATTGCGCCTTGTGATCTTGACCCCGGGCGCCGCCTGCCGGCGCTTGTATTCGGCCACATAGAGCATGTGCTGCACGCGTCTCACCAAGGCTTCCGGATGGCCGCGCCTGACGATGTCGGCGACCGGCATCTCCTCCTCGACCAGGCTGGAGAGGATGTCGTCGAGCGCGTCATAGGGCGGCAGCGTGTCCTGGTCGGTCTGGTTCTCGCGCAGTTCCGCGGTCGGCGCCTTGGTGATGATGCGCTCGGGAATGAGGTCGCGCTCCGGCCCCTTCAGCCCAGTGGGGCGGTTCTGGTTGCGCCATCCGGCCAGGCGATAGACTTGCGTCTTGTAGACGTCCTTGATCGGATTGAAGCCGCCGTTCATGTCGCCATAGAGCGTCGCATAACCGACCGACATTTCCGACTTGTTGCCGGTCGTCAGCACCATCGATCCGAATTTGTTCGAGATCGCCATCAGGATGGTGCCGCGGCTGCGCGATTGGATGTTCTCCTCGGCGGTGTCGCGATTCCGGCCGTTGAACATGGGCTTGAGCGCCGAGAGGAAGCCTTCGACCGGCTCCTTGATCGGCACCACGTCATAGCGCACGCCGAGCGCCTTGGCGCAGGCTTCCGCGTCGACGAGACTGTCACGGCTCGTATAGGCATAAGGCAGCATCACGCAATGGACGCGCTCGGGCCCCAGCGCGTCGACGGCCATGGCCGCGACGACGGCGGAGTCGATGCCGCCCGACAGGCCCAGCACCACACCGGGAAAGCGGTTCTTCTCGACATAGTCCCTGAGGCCGAGCACGCAGGCGAGCCAGGTCTCTTCTTCCTTCTCCGGCAACCGCGCGATGTCGTTTTTCTGCATCCGCCAGCCGGCGTCGCCGCGCCGCCATTCCGTAATGGCGACGGCTTCCGCGAACATCGGCATCTGCAGCGCGAGCTCACGGTCGGCATTGAGCACGAAGGAGGCGCCGTCGAAGACGAGTTCGTCCTGGCCGCCGACCTGGTTGAGATAGGCGAGCGGCAGCCCCGTTTCGGTGATGCGCGCCACCACCAGATTGAGCCGGGTGTCGTCCTTGTTCTGCTCGAAGGGCGAGCCGTTCGGCACGAGCAGGAGCTCGGCGCCTGTCTCGGCCAGGGTCTCGCAGGTTTCCTCCGTCCAGATGTCCTCGCAGATCGGCACGCCGAGGCGCACGCCCTTGAAGCTGATGGGACCGGGGGCGGGACCTGCGACGAAGACACGCTTCTCGTCGAAGACGCCATAATTCGGCAGATCGTGCTTGAAGCGCAGCGTCTCGACCTTGCCGTTGTCGAGCATGGCGACCGCATTGTGGACGGCCGTGCCTTCGCGCCATGGCGTTCCGATCAGGATCGCGGGCCCCTCCACCGTGTCGCGCGCCAGCTCCTCGATCGCCTGCCGGCAGGCCGCGACGAAGGAGGGCCTGAGCACCAGGTCCTCCGGCGGATAGCCGCAGATATAGAGTTCGGGATAGAGGATGAGATCGGCGCCGGCGTCCTTCGCGGCGCGATGGGCCTCCCGCGCTTTGGCAAGATTGGCGGTGACCGCGCCGACGGTCGGATTGAGCTGGGCCAGGGCGATGACGAGACGATCGGTCATGGCCCGCCTCATAGCGCAGCTGAAGTGGGTCATCAATCGATCTGAAAGCCCTTCAGCCATGCTGAATTATGCAACGCGTGGAAGAGTTTAACTTACGTTCGTCAGGTTGACGGTGGCCGTGAAACGCCGCAAGAACGCCGGTCATGACCCGGATATGCATTTTCGGCGCTGGTGCGATCGGCGGCTTTATCGGTGCGAGGCTTGTCCGGAAGGGTGATGCGGACGTGTCCCTGGTGGCGCGCGGCGCCCACCTCCAGGCGATGAAGGCGAACGGCCTGCGCCTCACGGAGGCAGGCGAGGAGCGCGTCGTTCACCCCCGGGTGACGGCCGATCCCCGCGAACTGGGGCCGCAGGATTTCATTATCCTGACGCTCAAGAGCCATGCCCTGCCGGGTGTTGTGGATGCGCTCCAGCCCCTGATCGGCCCCGACACGGCGATCCTCTTCGGTCAGAACGGTCTGCCCTGGTGGTATTTCTACAGGCACGGTGGGCGTTTCGAGGGCCGGCATCTTGAATGCGTCGATCCGGGCGGCGTCTTGTGGCGCAGGCTCGGGCCGGAACGGGCGCTGGGCTGCGTCATTTGGCAGGCGGCCGAGATCGCAAGCCCGGGCCACGTCGTTCATATGTATGGCGAGCGCATGCCGCTCGGCGAGCCCTCGGGCGAGATCACCGACCGGGTGAAGACGTTGAGCGGGCTGTTGATGGCGGCAGGGCTCAAGAGCCCGGTGAAGCCCCATCTGCGCGATGAGATCTGGCTCAAGCTCTGGGGTAATCTGAGCTTCAATCCGGTGAGTGCGCTGACCAAGGGAACGCTTGAGATGCTGGCCCGCGATGCGAGCGCGCGGCGGGTCCTGCGCGCTATGATGGAAGAGGCGCAGACTGTCGGCGAGGCCCTGGGCGTGACCTTTCCGGTGGACGTCGAGGAGCGGATGGACATGGCCGCCAAAGTCGGCGCCCATCGCACGTCGATGCTGCAGGACGTGGACAACGGCCGGCCGACCGAGCTCGATGCCCTGCTGGGCGTCGTCATCGAATTGGCGCAAATGACAGGCATCGCGACTCCGGCGCTGAAACTGGTATATGATTTGACCGGGTTCCGCGCCCGCATGGGAGCTTTGGGCTTTGGGACCATCCGACAGGAGGCACTGACGACATGAGACTCGACAATGAACGGCCCAGCGACAATATCGAGGATCGCCGTGGCCAGGGTGGCGGTTTCGGCTTTCCGCGCGGTGGCGGTGGCGGGGGCTTCCGGGTACCGATGGGCCGCGGTGGCGGCGGCATCAGCCTGCAGACCATCATTCTGCTGGTGGCGGTCTATCTGATCGCCAAATTCGTCTTCGGCGTGGACCTCATCCAGGTGATCACCGGCGGCGACCAGGTGCAGCCGCCGCCCGGCCAGCAGCAGAGCGAAACGCAACTGCCCTCCCCTGGAGGGCAGTCCAACCAGACGACCGGCAGCGGCCAGCAGACCGGGCAGCAGCAGACGACGGACGTCACCGGCGATGCCGGCAAGGACTTCGTCTCGCGTGTGCTGGGCTCGACCGAGCGGGTCTGGACGGAGAAGTTCCAGCAGATGGGCCGGCAGTATCAGAAGCCGACCCTCGTCCTGTTCAGCGGCTTCGTGCAGTCGGCCTGCGGCATGGCGCAATCGGCCATGGGGCCGTTCTATTGTCCGGGCGACAACAAGGTCTATATCGACCTCTCCTTCTACCAGGACATGAAAAACAAGCTCGGTGCGCCGGGCGATTTCGCCCAGGCCTATGTGATCGCGCATGAGGTCGGCCACCACATCCAGAACATTCTCGGCATCGCCGCCAAGGTGCAGCAGGCGCGCACGCAGGCCTCGCAAGCGGAAGGCAACATGCTCTCGGTCCGCATGGAGCTCCAGGCCGATTGCCTGGCCGGCGTATGGGCGAAAACGGCCAATGACACGAACCAGATTCTCGAGGAAGGCGATATCGAAGAGGGGCTCAATGCCGCCGCCGCGATTGGCGACGACCGGCTGCAGCGCCGCTCGCAGGGCTATGTCGTTCCCGAATCCTTCACGCATGGATCGTCCGAGCAGCGCGTGCGCTGGTTCAAGCGCGGCATGCAGGCGGGAGACATGAATTCCTGCGATACCTTCGGAACCGATCAGCTCTGACGTTGGCCTATAGAAACGAAAACGGGCGCCCGCGAGCGCCCGTTCGAATTTATGCGGATTCGATCAGGCTTTGCTCATCGAATTCTTGATGAGGCCCGCGATCACGGTGAGAATGGCGCCACCGGCGCCGCCACCGATCACATCCTGAATGATGGAGCCCATGCCGTTGGTGGCCGCCGCCGTGGCCGCCGGGTCCACTGGAGCACCCGTCATCCGCTCGAGGATCTGACCGAGGATAAGACCGCCGATGGCGCCGACGACCGAATTGCCCGTCGTGCCAAGGCTCGCATTCTTGACCACGGCGCCGCCGGCATTGCCGCCCACCGCGCCGAGGACCAGCTGAATGATCAGACTGACGATATCCATGATTTAACCCCTCTAATAGTTGCCCAGAGCTGCGTTTCCACAGCTGATGGGAGTCTATACCTCTCCTGCCCGGGGTAAAGAGTGAATATCGGCCTGTGTACGACAGGCTGAAAGTCAATAG
The DNA here is from genome assembly GCA_050251035.1 of Parvibaculaceae bacterium. Classification (GTDB taxonomy): domain Bacteria; phylum Pseudomonadota; class Alphaproteobacteria; order Rhizobiales; family Aestuariivirgaceae; genus Taklimakanibacter. Next base: position 13,124 of record JBFWNN010000087.1, on the reverse strand, counting down.
GCGTTCTGGGTTTTCAGCAAAGCGAGCGGCGTCTTGGCCAGGATGTAGAGGTCGAAGCCGAGCGACCACTGATCGATATAGTCGAGGTCGTGCAGCACGCGCTGCTCGATCTTTTCCCTGGTGTCGGTTTCGCCCCGCCAGCCATTGATCTGGGCCCAGCCGGTGATGCCGGGCTTCACCCGATGGCGGGCGAAATAGCCGTCGACGACCTGCTCATAGAGCGCGTCCTGCGCCTTCGCCTGGGTGGCATGCGGACGCGGTCCGACAAGCGAGAGTTGTCCGGATAACACATTGAAAAGTTGGGGTAATTCATCAAGGGACGTCTTGCGGATGAAGCGCCCGACGGGGGTCACGCGCGGATCGCCCTTGCTGACGAGACGGGCGGCGTTGGCATCGCCCAGCTCGGCATACATGGAGCGGAATTTGTAGACCGCGATGAGCTCGTTGTTGAAGCCGTAGCGGCGCTGCTTGAACAATATGGGACCCTTGCTGTCGAGCCTGACCGCGAACGCCGTCGCGAGGAGGATCGGCGACAGGAGCACGATGAGGATGGTCGCGAGGCTCGTGTCGAGCGCCGATTTGAGGAACGACGCCCAGCCGGCGAGCGGCCGGTCGAAGACCGCGAGCAGCGGCAGGTTGCCCAGATGGGTATAGGCACGCGGGCTGAATTTGAGCTTGGAGGCCTGGCCACTGATTCGGATGTCGACCGGCAGTTCCCACAGCCGCTTCAGGATTTGCAGGAGCCGCGCCTCCGCCGAGAGCGGTATGGCGACGATGATCAGATCGACCCGCTGCTCGCGCGCGAATGCGGCGAGTTCGCTGATCTTGCCAAGCTTCTCGTACGCGCGGATCGACTGCGGGCTGCGGTCGTCAAAACGGTCATCGAACAGGCCGACGATGTCGATCTCGAGATCCGGAGAGGATTCGAGCGTCGCGATCGCGTCTTCCGCCGCCTTGCCCCCGCCGACGATGGCGATGCGGCGGCGGAAACGCCCGTCACGATCGCGCGGCCCAGCCCACAAGGCGGTAACGCCGCGGGTGACGATGAGATAGACGCTCGTCACTCCGGCCCATGCGGTGAGCCATTGCAGCGGCAAATCGAGGAGGCCGATCTCGGCCAGAAGATAATTGACGACGCCACAAGCGAGACAGGCGGCGAGGGAAACGGCGATGGATCTGAAGCCGTTGCGCAATGCGGCGATCTCATAGAGGCCGAGGCTGCGCAGCGCCAGCATGCTGAGCAGCACGAGTTCGAGGCTGAAGAAGCCGATGAGCGCCTCATCGTTGCGCCCAGAAACCGTGCGCGCCGTGCCCAGCGTGATGGTGAGCGCCGCGAGGCCGAGAACGAGGAAGTCGAGCGTCTTGAGCAGGCGCTGCAGCACTTCGACATCGATGTAAGGCGAGCGCCGCTCGGCCAGAACTTGGATCATGTGATGTTCTTTCGCCTCCGTGCGAAGCCGGTGTGTTGTTTTTCTGTCCGGTGCTCTGCCGCCCTATCACGGCGGCGCATAAATGGAGGTAAAGACCTGTCTCCGTTGTCTCCCATGGTTCAAACGGGTTTAACGACGCGTCCGTCCAACCAAAAGAAAAGCCCCGCGGCGTGCGCGAGGCTTGAAAGGTTCAAGTGCTGTCAAGAGACGGGGAGAAAATGTCGGGGGTCGATCAGCCGTCCCATCTCATGCGTGGAGCGTATCATTTCATGACGAGCGATTCAGGTTAATCAGCCATTAGCCTTGATGGCTTGTTAACGCATTGCATGCGATTTTAGCGAAACCGGCCGCAGTCGGAGAGTCCGGCGGGTTGGAGGCCTGTCACCTTTCGGCTGATTCACCCCGAAGGGGAAAGGCTCTAGTCTCGGCGCCGCAGTCTTGCCATGTGGGCATGCAGTGCTGCGAGAAAAGTGTCTGAGGAGGAAGAAACTGTGTCTGGATCACCTTTGACGCGCCGTCATTTTGTCGGCGGAGCCATGGCGAGTTGCGCTTCCGGTCTTGTGGGTCTTGCCGCCACGCCCGCATGGGCGGATCAAGACCCGGACGACCCCTTCCAGGCGCCGCATTTCGACGAAAAGAAGCTGCCCAAGGAATTTCGCCGCGCGGTTGTGCCCTACCAGACGCGCCACTGGCCGGGGACGGTGATCGTCAACACCGGCAGCCGCCAGCTCTTCGTGGTCATGGAAGGCCAGCAGGCTTTGCGCTTCGGCTGCTCCGTCGGCCGCGACGGCTTCCGCTGGGCGGGGCTGGCCGATGTCGGCCGCAAGGTGATGTGGCCGCGCTGGACGCCGCCCAAGGACATGATCGAGCGCAGTCCGGAAAAGGCCAAATGGAAGAACGGCATGCCGGGTGGCCCCGAGAACCCGCTGGGCGCCAGGGCGCTCTACCTTTTCCAGAACGGCAACGACACGCTCTATCGTATCCACGGTACCAATGAGCCGACCTCGATCGGCAAGAATGCCTCTTCCGGCTGCATCCGCATGCTCAACCAGGACGTCATCGAGCTCTACCGACGGGCGCCTGTCGGCACCCGGGTCGTCGTCATGGCGGAGGGCTGGTGATGCGCGCGATCATGACCGCGCCCCGATGGGTCGCCTTGGTGTTCGTCGCGGGCCTTCTCGCGGCCTGCAGTTCGTCCGACAAGAGCATCGATGCGACCGATCCCGGCGTCACCGAGCCGCCACCGCCGACCGTGCCCACCGGTCCGATGAAGGCGGGCGACATCATGCGCGCTCTGTCCGGCAACAGCTTCCGCTACACGCGCGGCGGCAACCGCACCGGCACGACGACCTTCAACAGCGACGGAACGTTCAGCTATCAGGAGAGCGGCAAGGGTGAAGGGACCGGCATCTGGCAGGCGAGCGACGGCTCGCTTTGCGAGGCGTTCAATCCCACGAGCTTCCTGCCGCGGGGCACGCGCACCGAGTGCCAACCCTTCAAGCAGACCGCGCAGGGTGCTTATTCGGCCGGCGGCACGGTCTTCGAGGCGATGTAGAGGGGCGTTCGTCTATCTGAAGGCCGGCAGCCGCGCGTGCCGGTTCACATCCTTGTAGAGCAGATAACGGAAGCGTCCAGGCCCGCCGGCATAGCAGGCTTGCGGACAGAAGGCCCTGAGCCACATGAAATCTCCCGCCTCGACTTCCACCCAATCCTGGTTGAGCCGGTAGACGGCCTTGCCCTCGAGCACATAGAGGCCATGCTCCATCACATGGGTCTCGGCGAAGGGAATGACGGCGCCGGGCTCGAGCGTCACGATCGTGACATGCATGTCGTGGCGCAGATCCATGGGGTCGACGAAACGCGTGGTCGCCCACTTGCCCTCGGTTCCCGGCATCGGGATCGGTGTGATGTCGCGCTCATTGAGGATGATGGGATCGGGCTTCGCCAGGCCTTGCACCGCCTCGTAGGATTTGCGGATCCAGTGGAACTTGGCAGGCGCGTCGGTCTCGTTGCGGGCGGACCAGGCGGTGCCCGCAGGGATATAGGCATAGGAGCCGGGCGTCAGCTCGTGGCGCGTCCCGCCGAGCGTCAGCGCGAGGCTGCCCGCGACGATGAACAGTACCGCTTCCGCGCTGCTGTCGGTCTCCGGCCGCGTGCTTCCCCCGCCGGAGCTCACTTCCATGACGTATTGCGAGAAGGTCTCGGCGAAGCCGGACAGCGGCCGGGCGATGATCCAGGCCCGGCTGTTCTCCCAGAAGGGTAGGAAGCTCGTCACGATGTCACGCATGACGCCCTTCGGGATGACGGCATAGGCCTCGGTGAAGACGGCGCGCCCGGTGAGAAGCTCGGTCTGGGGCGGATGGCCGCCGAGGGTCGAGAAATAATGTCCTGTGCTCATGGCGAGGTCCTTGCCGCAACCACACGGCCTTTCCAAGGGGAACATCGGAGAGGGGGCCGGCGGCGAACGGCTAAAGTAATGGTGGGCGATACTGGACTCGAACCAGTGACCCCTGCGATGTGAACACAGTGCTCTACCAACTGAGCTAATCGCCCTTGTCCGGGGGTGCCGGGATATAGGATTGCCGGGCCGGCAAAGTCAAGAATCGAGCGTTGCCATGATCGGCTCATAGGCCTCGCCAAAATGGCGGACCAGCGCATCTGGCTTGAATCTCGCCATGGGCTCGGCCGTATAGCCGAAGGTCACTCCGACGACCGGCACGCCCGCGGCCCGCGCCGTCAGCACATCGGTCTCGCTGTCCCCGACCAGGAGGGAGCGCGCTTTCTCGGCCCCCATGCGGCGCAGCGCCTCGCGATAGGGGGCAGGGTCGGGCTTGGCGATGCCGATCGTGTCGGGTCCGACAATGGCGTCGAAATAGGGGCGCAGGCCCAGCGCGTCGATCAGCTTGACCGACAGCCCCTCGAGCTTGTTCGTGCATATGCCGAGGCCGACGCCTTGCGCCTTGAGCCGGTCGAGGAGTGCGACGCAGCCCGGAAAGGGGGCGCTGTCCCTGGCGATATTGGCACCGTAATAGGCGACGAATTTCTCATAGAGGGGCTCGATATTGGCCGCGTCGAGAGGGCTTCCCGTCGCCGCGAAGCCGCGTTCGATGAGCTTGCGGGCGCCGTAGCCGACAAAGGCACGCACCTGGTCGAGGGACACTTCGCCGCGCCCGGCGGTGGTGAGGACGTGATTCGTGGCTCGCCACAGGTCGGGGGCAGTGTCGACGAGCGTTCCGTCGAGGTCGAAGATAACGGCTTTTTGGGTCATGATGGTCGCGGCGCGATGCGGTCTAGAATGCCCGCGCCGCATTTGCAAGCTCGGGCCGGGGCGCTACCATGCGTGATATTTTCGCAAGGAGACGGCAATGACGGGCGTGAGACGGTTGGTGGTGCTGATGGCTGCTCTGGCGGGGCTGGTGGCCGGGGTGAAGTTCGCCGGGGCGGGCGAGGCCCTTTATGAGTTCGAGACCCCGACCAGCCCCGAGACCAATGCCATCTATCGCCTGAATACCGCCACTGGCGAGGTCAATTTCTGCTATTGGGCCAAGGTCGAAGGCAAGACCATCGGCAAGACCGTGTGCGATCCAGCGGGCGAGAATGCCGGCCCGCAGAAGCCCGGCATCTACGGTCTCAAGCGGTCGCCGTTCAAGACCGAGACCGCCGTCTACCGCGTCGACAAGATCAGCGGCAAGCTATGGTTGTGCTTCTCCGAGTCGGGCAAGACCGTGTGCGCCGCACAGCAGCCATGAAAACCGCCTTTTGGCGGTTTTGGAGGCCTGTGCTAAGACGCCGCCGGCGAAAGCGCGAGGCGCTTCAGACAATTCATCGAACTTTCCGGTCCAGCGCGGATTTAGGTCTCGGGGACAGGAAGGCTCCAACGCATAGGAGAGAGACCCATGGATATTCTCAAGACCCAGGCGCTGCGCGACCTCCTGAAGGACAAGTCGCTGCTCAAGGAGAAATGCTATATCGACGGCAAATGGGTCGCAGGGTCGGCGACGATCGATGTCACCAATCCGGTGAATGAGGACGTCGTCGCCTCGGTGCCCAATCTCGGCCAGGCCGAAACCAGGACCGCCATCGAGGCGGCTGCCAAGGCGCAGAAGGCCTGGGGCGCCAAGCCCGCCAAGGAGCGCGCGGCGATCCTGCGCAAATGGTACAATCTGATGCTGGAGAACCAGGAGGACCTGGCCCAGATCATGACCGCCGAGCAGGGCAAGCCCCTGGCCGAATCGCGCGGCGAGGTGGTGTATGGCGCGTCCTTCATCGAGTTCTTCGCCGAGGAAGCCAAGCGCATCTATGGCGAGACCATTCCCTCGCCCTGGCCGACCTCGCGCATCGTCACCATCCGTCAGCCGATCGGCGTCGTCGGCGCCATCACGCCGTGGAACTTCCCCAATGCAATGATTACGCGCAAGGCGGGTCCGGCGCTTGCTGCCGGCTGCAGCTTCGTCTGCAAGCCCGCGAGCGAGACGCCGCTCTCGGCCCTCGCTCTGGGCGAATTGGCCGAGCGCGCCGGCATTCCGGCGGGCGTCTTCAATGTCATCACGGGGTCGGCCAAGCCGATCGGCGGCGAGCTCACCTCCAATCCGCTGGTGCGCATCCTGACCTTCACCGGCTCGACCGAGATCGGCAAGCTCCTGATGCAGCAATGCGCCTCGACCGTGAAGAAGGTCGGCATGGAGCTCGGCGGCAACGCTCCCTTCATCGTCTTCGATGACGCCGATCTCGATGCCGCGGTCCAGGGCGCCATGGCCTCCAAATACCGCAATGCCGGCCAGACCTGCGTCTGCGCCAACCGCATCCTGGTGCAGGACAAGGTCTATGACAAATTTGCCGAGAAATTCGCCGAAGCCGTGAAGAAGCTGAAAGTCGGCAACGGCACCGAGCAGGGCGTCACCACCGGTCCGCTGATCAATCTCGCGGCGGTGAAGAAGGTGCGCGAGCACATCGACGACGCGGTGAAGAAGGGCGCCAAGGTCGTGTCGGGCGGCAAGGAGCTCGGCGGCAACTTCTTCGAGCCCACCATCCTGCGCGACGTGACGACCAAGATGGCGGTGGCGCGCGAGGAGACCTTCGGCCCGGTAGCGCCGCTCTTCCGCTTCACCACCGAAGAGGAAGCCATCCGCATGGCCAACGACACCGAATTCGGTCTTGCCTGCTATTTCTACGCCCGCGATATAGGCCGCATCTGGCGCGTCGCTGAAAGCCTCGAATACGGCATCGTCGGCATCAACGAGGGCATCATCTCGACCGAGGTGGCGCCCTTCGGCGGTGTCAAGGAATCCGGCATCGGCCGCGAAGGTTCGCATCACGGCATCGAGGAATTCACCGAGATCAAGTACATGCTGATGGGCGGCCTCGGCTCGTAATTTGCAGAAGATTGTAGAAAGCGACGACCGTAGCCAGTAACTTCCCCTCTCCCACGCTCTGCGCGGGAGAAGGGAAATTGCGGAGAGAGCGGGGCTTGATGACACCAGACGATCAGAAGAAGGCGGCGGCTTTGGCCGCTGTCGCCCATGTGTCCTCCGGCATGAAGCTCGGTCTCGGCACCGGCTCGACCGCAAAGCATTTCGTCGACGCGGTCGGCGAGAAGGTGAAGCAGGGCTGGGACCTCGTCTGCGTGCCGACGTCGGAAGCCACCCGCAAGCAGGCGGACAGCCTCGGCATAAGGCTCACCACGCTCGACGAGACGCCGGTGCTCGATGTGACCGTCGACGGCGCCGATGAGCTCGACGGTCAGCTGCGCCTCATCAAGGGCGGTGGCGGTGCGCTCCTGCGCGAGAAGATCGTCGCCTCGTCCTCGCGCAAGATGATCGTCATCGCCGATGCCAGCAAGAAGGTTGCAAGCCTCGGCAAGTTTCCTTTGCCTGTCGAGGTCGTGCCCTTCGGCCTCAAGGCGACGGCGGTCAAAATCGACCAGGCCTTCGCCTGGACCCGCAATGAGGGGCCGGTGACCTTGCGCATGCGCGACGGCAAGCCCTTCGTCACCGACAATGGCAATGTCATCCTCGACTGCGCCCTGGGGCGGATCGAGAGTGCCGAGCAGCTCGCCGCGGCGCTTTCCTCCATCCCCGGCGTCGTCGACCACGGCCTGTTCATCGGCATGGCGTCGCTGGCGATCATCGCGGGTGCGAGTGGTGTCGAGACCCTGACCAGATGAGTCAATACGACTACGATCTCTTCGTCATCGGCGCGGGGTCGGGCGGCGTCCGCGCCGCGCGCATCGCCGCCCAGCATGGCGCCAAGGTCGCGGTCGCCGAGGAGTATCGGGTCGGCGGCACCTGCGTCATCCGCGGCTGCGTGCCGAAGAAGCTCTTCGTCTATGCCAGTCACTATGCGGAAGCTTTCGAGGACGCGGTTGGTTTCGGCTGGACCACCGAGAAGGTCTCGTTCGACTGGCAAACGCTGGTCGCCAACAAGGACAAGGAGATCGACCGGCTCAACAAGGCCTATATCCGCAACCTGGAAGCGGCAGGGGCCGAACTCGTCATGGCGCGCGCCGCCTTGGTCGACCGCCACACCATTGCGCTCGCCGACGGCCGCCGCGTGACGGCCAAGTATGTGCTCATCGCCACGGGCGCCACCCCTTTCGTGCCGCTGCATCTTCAGGGGCGCGAGCTTGCCATCACCTCGAACGAGGCCTTTCATCTGGAGAGCCTGCCGCGGCGCATCTGCATCGTCGGCGGCGGCTATATCGCGGTCGAGTTCGCTGGCATCTTCAACAATCTGGGCGTCGAGACCGTAGTCATCCATCGCGGCGAGAAGATCCTGCGTGGCTTCGACGAGGATCTGCGCGACCATCTGACCGCGGAGATGCGCAAGAAAGGCATCGAGTTTCGCCTCGGTTGCGACGTCGCCAGGATCGAGCGCTCGGGCGATGGAGTGCGCATCACCTGCAACGACGGCACGGTCTTCGGCGCCGGCCACATCATGTATGCCACGGGCCGCATCCCCAATGTCCTGGGGCTCGATCTCGAGAAGGCCGGGGTCGAGCTGACGCCGCATTATGCGGTGAAGGTGGATGACTATTCCCGCTCGAGCGTCGACAACATCTATGCTGTCGGCGATGTGACCAACCGCCTGAATTTGACTCCGGTCGCGATCCGCGAGGGTCATGCCTTCGCCGACACGGTCTTTGGCGGCCGCGACATCAAGGTCGACCATGCCAATGTACCGACCGCCGTCTTCTCGCAGCCCGAGATCGGCACCGTCGGCATGACGGAGACCGAGGCCCGCCAGTGGAGCCCCGGGATCGATATCTACAAGACCTCCTTTCGCCCGATGCGCCACACGCTGACGGGGCGCGACGAGCGCATGCTGATGAAGCTCGTGGTCGATGCGGGGAACGACAAGGTTCTCGGCTGCCACATCGTCGGCCCGGATGCGGGCGAGATGGCGCAACTGCTCGGCATCGCCGTCAAGATGGGTGCGACCAAGGCCGATTTCGACGCTACCATGGCGCTGCATCCGACGGCGGCCGAGGAACTGGTCACCATGCGGCAGAAGTGGACGGGCTGACACGTCAGAGCATGATCCGGAAAAGTGGGCACCGGTTTTCCGAAAAGATCATGCGCAAACAAAAGGATAAAGCGTGATGGCGATTCCGCCTAAGGCCATCACGCTGTAGTCATTGCAGGTCGCCGCCCGGATGGCTGCGACCGGGCGACACATGCCACCACGCCATCATCACACTATGCTGCGCCGCTTTCGGTTTTGCCGGAGGACAGGTGATGACCCTCGAACCGCATCCTTTGCGCGGCGCCGTTCTGGGCGAGGTGCATGCACGCCCTTTCGCAGCCATCTCGCCGCCGCTGCGCATCCTGCATTTCGCTTTCATGACCGATGTCGAGCTCGCCGCCCGCGACCGCGCCGCCTTCGGTGAGTTCGTCGCGGCGCGCGGCCATCGCGGCCCCGATGCCGCCTCCAAACACTATCGCGTCGCCTTCGCCGATTCGGCGGTGCGCTGGGAGCAGCATGCCGAGTTCACGACCTACACCTGGGAACTCGCGAGCCACGACGCGACGCCGTTCGCCCGTCCGGGCGGCGATCTGCAGAAGGCCATGCTGCAATTGCCGCAGCCGGGGCCGTTGATGGTCTCGGCCGATCTTCATTTCCTGTCCGAAGCGTCGGGTGGTGAGTGGCGGAGGGCCTTCGACCCGGCCGGCCTCGTCGCCTTCGAGACCGAGACGGGCGATGCGCTTGCCGCCACCGATTTCCACGCCGCCAATGACGGCTTCGTGCGCATTCTCGTCCTCGACCGGGCATGTCGCAGCTCAGGGCCGGCATCTTCGTGCAGCAGCTCCTCGAGCTCGAAACCTATCGCACCTTCTGCCTGCTCGGCCTTCCGGAGGCACAGAGGTTGCAGCCGGTCGTGCGCCGGATCGAGCAGTCGCTGGGCGAGATCACGGCCGAGATGACGAGGAGCGAGGGCCTCGCCGCCAACAAGGCCTTGCTTCACCGCCTGATGGCGGTCGCGGGTGAGCTCGAGGCGGGAGCCAGCCAGTCGCAGTTCCGTTTCGGCGCCACGCGGGCCTATTCGGAGATCGTGCGGGCGCGTCTTGCGTCCCTGCGCGAGAGGCCGATCGATGGCCTGCAGACCATGACCGCCTTCATGGACCGGCGCTTGATGCCCGCCATGCGCACCTGCTTCAGCATGCAGGATCGCCAGGCCGGTCTTTCGTCCAAGCTCATGCACGCCGCCAATCTTCTGCGCACCCGGGTCGACATCGATGTGGAGGAGCAGAACGGCGATCTGCTGAAGGCGATGAGCGAGCGCACCAGGCTGCAACTCCGTCTGCAGCAGACGGTCGAGGGGCTGTCGATCGCGGCCATCAGCTATTATGTGGCGAGCCTTCTGGGCTATGTGTTGGAGATCCTGCCCGGGGACGCCTTGCCTTTCGACGTCAAATACGTCAAGGCGAGCATGACCGTGGCGACCGTCGCCTTCATAACCCTCATCGTGCTGAGCATCAGGCGTCGGCATTCCGAGCGTGCGGCGCGGGAGGTTATGGAATAAACTGCCGGCAGGCGCTGTACTGGGAATAAAGGTCGGAGATGACGTTCCGCGCTGATCTCACTGCCGAGATACCCTATCTGCGCCGCTTTGCCCGGGCTCTGACCGGCGATCCGGCGCTGGCGGACGATCTCGTCCAGGACTGCATCGAGCGGGCGCTGGTGAAAAGCCATCTCTATGACGCGACGCGGCCTCTGCGGGCCTGGCTCTATGCGGTGTTGCGCAACATCCATATCAGCGGCCTCAGACGCGAGCGGCGCGCCGGGATCGTGAAGACGGTGGACGACCTGACCGATCCGGAGGCGGCGCTCAAGCCCACGCAAGAGGGCGAGACTTTGTTTCTGCAGGTGACGGCGGCCCTCGACCGGCTGCCCGACCAGCAGCGCGAGGTCGTGATCCTCGTGGCGCTCGAGGACATGAGCTACCGCGACGTGGCCGAGATCACCGGAGTACCGGTGGGGACGGTGATGTCGAGGCTGTCGCGGGCGCGCGGCGCCCTCAGGGAATTGATAGGCGAAGAGGCGAAACCCTCTTTGAGACGAGTGAAATGACGGAGCTCAAGAACAGCGAAGATTGGTCACTGCATGCCTATGCCGATGGCGAGATCGCCGGGCAGGAATGCCGGGTATTGGACGAGCGTCTCGCCAACGACCCCGAGGAGCGCGCCAAGGTCGAGGCCTGGCGGCGCCAGAAGGCCTGGCTGAAGGAAGCGTTCGATCCGGTGCTGGAGGAGGCGGTGCCACCCAAGATCAAGGCGGCGCTGCGCCAGCGGCGCGGCTTCGTCTTGTCGCCGTCCGCTATCGCTGCGGCGCTGGCTCTGCTGCTCCTCGGCGGCGCGGCCGGCTGGTTCGCGAGCCTGCAGGTGAATGCGCCCAAGGCGATGCAGTTCGCCGATCTCGCCATCGAGGCGCATGAAATCTACACGCGCGAGAACCGCCACGCGGTCGAGGTCGCGGCCAATGACAGCGAGCACCTGACCAGCTGGCTGTCGAAGCGCGTGGGCCAGAAGCTGGTCATCCCGGATCTGACGGCGCGCGGCTACACCTTCCTCGGCGGGCGCCTGCTGGCCGCCGGCGCGCAGCCCGCGGCGCAACTGATGTATGAGGATGCAAGCAAGGGCCGCATCACCATTTTTCTCATCGCCAATCAGGGCGGCATGGAGACGAAATTCGTCATCGAGGAGAAGCACGGCATCATCGCGTGTTATTGGCTCGACGGCTCCTTGGGCTTCGTCATCGCCGGGGCGACGAGCCGCGACGACATCGTGGCGCTTGCCCATATGGTCTATCAATCGTTCGAGAGCTGAGGCTACGGCAGCCGGGCGATCGAAAAGTCGGGCACCGTGTCGGGCTTCACCATCACCGCATTCTGCCGGTTTTGCGTGAGCTTTTTCACCTGCGTCGCGAGCCACAGATTGAGCTCGGCCGTCGTGATGCTGCCGTCCTTTTCGTAATCGGCGCCGCCGGTAATGCCGGCGAGCAATGCTTCGGTGAAGGCGCCGTTGTTCCAATCGGCGCGCTCGAGCGAGAGCTCGTTGCCGCCTGAGGATGCGTACATGATGACGCCGGAATCGGCGCGTGCCAAACGGTTGACGACGCCGGTCACATCGGCCTGGGCGACATCGCCCTTGAGGCTGTCGGCGGAATGGCAGGCGTCGATGAAGAACAGCGCTTTGCCGGCAAGCGAGGAGATCGCCTCGCGGATCTCGCTTTCGTCGATCGCGGTCGAGCGCAGATCCTCGGGATCCCCGCCGACGGGTAGGAAATAGAAGCGCTGCTTGGCGTCGGTGATGCCGTGTCCGGCCATGAACAGGAGGCCGACATCGTCGGGCCCCACCTTGTCCTCGAGCCAGCCGAGGGCCGAGCGGATATTCTCGGCGCTCGCGTCCTTGTCGACCAAAAGCCTGACCTCGGCCGTCTCATAGAGAGCACCGGTCCGGGCGGCTGCGCTCTGCGCGAAGTCGCGTGCGTCGTCGTCTGCGAAATTGAGCTTGAGGCCGGCCTTGTCATAGTCGCTCACCCCCACGAACACGGCATAGAGCTTGCGCTTGATTTGATCTTCCGATGGGGAGCCAGCCCATTTGAGTCTAATCCGCGCGGGCACGCTCACCGCATCGCCCTGCTTGGCGATGAGGGAAACCTCGACGGCGCGCGCCGGGATGGCGACGTCGAGCGCCTGCGTATCGTCGTCACCGACAACGGCGGCGCCGCGCTGGCCCTGCGGGCGGCCGTCGATCAGCACCTCGACGGCATCGGCTGGCTCGCCATTGGTCGTGCGCACGCGGTAGGAGATCGTCACCACTGTGTCGGTGACCGAGGTATCGTCGCCGGGCCCCGTGATCTCGATCACCGGGGGCAGGGCGTCGGCAATCTCTTCCTTACGGTCGGGCCGCTTCGCCTTCCGGTTGGCGGCGGTGACGGCCTCGCCTTCATCGAGCGTGTTCAGCACTTCGCGGACGATATCGGGCCGGTAGAAGCGGTCGTGAAACTGGCTCGCTGGAAAGAAGTCCGGCGTCTCGTCGAAGCCGCGATTGACATGCCAGCCGATCAGGTCTTCGCCACCGGGCGAGGCGGCGTAATAGCCGGTGGGCGTCCAGGCAATCCAGCGCTTGTCGATTGCATTGACGAAGAGCGCCAGAAGCTCGGCGCCGTCTGCCAGGCGATACCAGCGGATCGTGC
>JBFWNN010000086.1:0-20507 GCA_050251035.1 Parvibaculaceae bacterium | reverse complement strand
GCCTCGAGCCGGGCCTGGATGATCTCGAAGCCGATCGACAGGATCCAGTAGATCACCGCCGCGGTGGTCAGCATCTCGATATAGCGGTAGGCGGTGCGCCCGAAGGACTGGGCCAGGAACATGATCTCCCACACGCCCATGACCGAGATGAGGGAGGAATCCTTCAGCATGGCGATGAATTGCGAGCCGGTCGGCGGGATGGCCACCCGGATCGCCTGCGGCAGCACGATGCGCCACATGACCACCCAATGATGCAGGCCGAGCGAGGCGCCGGCCTCCACCTGGCCCTTGGGCACCGACACGATGCCGGCGCGGAAGATCTCGCTCAGATAGGCGCCGTAATTGAGCGACAGCGCGATGATGCCGGACGGTATGGCGGCCGGCACCGGCCCCAATTGCGGCAGGCCCAGATAGATGAGGAAGATCTGGACCAAGAGCGGCGTGCCGCGGAAGAAGGAGGTGTAGAAGGTCGATATGCCGTAGAACACGGCGCTCTTCGACAGGCGCCCCAAGGCCGAGACGAGGCCCAGCATGATCGAGGCGATGATGGCGAAGAAGCAGACGAAAAGAGTGAGTGCGGCGCCCTGGATGAAGCCGTCGCGCGTCAGCGTGAGGCCGGCGAGATAGGGGAGCTTCTCGACGATGAAGTCGAATTTGAGATCGAAGCTCAGGAAGAAGAAGACGAAGAGGACGAACAGCGTCCCCCAGACGGCGAGCACCCGCAGCCGGAAATTGGCGTCGGCGGTGCGGGGAAAGGCCGAAGCCGGTGTCGCCCCGGCTTCAGCCTTTGTTTCTTTTATGTCGCGCATCGGATTATCCGAAAACCGGGATGGCCGGGTTTAACCCGGCCACGAGCTTTTCGGTCCGATGCTTCAAAGGCGCGCCGCTCACTGCTTGGTCGTGATGTCCCGGCCGACCCACTTTTCGGAGAGGGTCTTGAGCGTGCCGTCATCCGACATCTGCTTGAAGATCTCCTTGATCTTCGCCTGCCATTCGGGGTCGCCCTTGTCGACCGAGATCCAGATCGGCTCGCCGAAGACCGGGTCGCCGACGATCTTGAACTTGTCGGGCGCCTTCTTCACGCGATCGATGGCGGTCATGTAGTTCGAGACGATGGCATCGAGGCGCTTGCCGCCGCCGAGCGCCAGGTCCTGGAAGGCCGTGTCCTCGGAATCATAGGGCACGGGGGTCAGCTCGGCGAAAGGATAGGTCACAGTCTCGGCGCCCGGAATGTCGATGACGAGGTCCTTCATGATGTATTTCTCATAGGTGGTGCCGGCCTGCGCGCCCACCTTCTTGCCGGTGAGGTCGGCAGCCCCCTTGATGTCGGCATTGTCGGGATTGACCACCACGATCGCCGGGGCGGAGTAGTATTGCACCACGAAATCGAGCACCTCGGCGCGCTCCTTGGTCGGCGTCATCGAGCACACGCAGATGTCCCAGCGGCCCTTCCAGTTGCCGGCGGTGATGATTTCCCAGGACGGCGTCTCGACCTTCATGTCGACGCCCAGCCGTTTCGCGAATTCGCGCGCCACATCGACGTCGAAGCCGACGACCTCGCCCTTGTCGTCGATATAGGAAAAGGGCGGATAGGCGCGGTCGGTCGTCTCCATCATCATCTTGTTCTTCATCACCCGGTCGAGAGTCTCGCCGGCCGTGGCCCCCGTGGCGAGGCCCGCTAATGCCGAAATGGCCAAGGCCGCCAGGCGGATTTTGCTGCTCATGATAGTCTCCCTGCTGTGTGTTCTTGTGCGGCCCGAAGGCTTGGGGCCAGCACGATCCTTAGCCCAGTCCCGCGCCCTCCGGTAGGCATGATCTGCCGGGACGGCAGGGTACGCCGCGCACGGACTCATGTTGCAACGCAGCATGGGCTCGGTCTAGAACCGCCGCTTCCCGCGACCCATAGGATTGCCCGCATGAAACTCGCCAACAAGACCGCCATCGTCACTGGAGCCGCCAGCGGCATCGGCCTCGCCATCGCCAGCCGCTTCATCGCGGAAGGGGCGAATGTCGCCATCGCCGATCTCAAGGGAGAGGCCGCCGCGGCGGCGGCCGCCGAGCTCGGCAAGCGCGGCCCGGGCAAAGCGCTGGGCGTCGCCATGGACGTGACCAGCGAAGACGAGGTCAATGACGGGGTCGCGCAGGTGGTCCGGCAGTTCGGCACGGTCGACATATTGGTCAGCAATGCCGGGATTCAGATCGTCCATCGCATCGAGGATTTCCCCTATGCGGAATGGAAGCGGCTCGTCGCCATCCATCTCGACGGCGCCTTCCTCACCGCCAAGGCCTGCCTGCCCCATATGTACAGGCAGAAATCGGGCAGCGTGATCTTCATGGGCTCGGTGCATTCGAAGGAGGCCTCGCCGCTCAAATCGGCCTATGTGGCGGCCAAGCACGGCATCATCGGCCTGGCGCGCACCCTCGCCAAGGAGGGTGGGCCTCAGGGCGTGCGCAGCAATGTGATCTGCCCGGGCTTTGTGCGCACGCCGCTGGTTGAAAAGCAGATCCCGGAACAGGCGCGCGACCTCAAGATCTCCGAGGAGGAGGTGGTGAAGAAGGTGATGCTCGGCAACACCGTCGACCAGCTCTTCACCACGGTCGAGGACGTGGCCGAGGTGGCTCTGATGCTCGCCGCCTTCGAGACCAATGCGCTCACCGGCCAGTCGATCGTGGTCAGCCACGGCTGGCATATGAACTGAGCTCTATCGGAGCATAAAAACCGGTGCCGGCTTTTCCGGATCATGCTCTATGATACGACGATGGCCTATCCCAAAGCATCGCTGCGCATCGAATTCGGCCCGGAGCAACGAATAGGGCCCGGCAAGGTGCGTCTGCTCGAGTTCGTGGCGGAGACCGGATCGATCTCGGCGGCGGCACGCGAGATGGACATGTCCTACAGGCGCGCCTGGCTCCTGATCGATGAGATGAACCGCATGTTCAAGGAACCGGTCATTGCCGCCGTGACGGGCGGCGCCCATGGCGGCGGCGCTCAACTCACCGAACTCGGCCAGACGGTCATCGCCACCTATCGGGCGATCGAAAATGATTCGGCCCAGATCCTGAGCAAGAGACTGGGCAAGGTGCTGGGCCACATCTCTATGGCGCCGCCATCAGCCGGTCGTCGATCGAGACGGACTTGACCAGGCAATAGACCTGGTCGCCGATACCGAGGCCGAGTTCGTCCACCGCCTTGCGGGTCACGGCCGCAGCCAGCAGCTCGCCGCCGGTGAGCCCGACCTCGACCATGACCACGGCGCCCGCGGGCTCCGATATGGCGGCGACCTTGCCGCGCAGGGCGGTCCTGATGCTGAGCTCGCGCGGCTGCGACACGGCGAGCGTCACGTCGGTGGCGCGGATCACCAGCCGGACGGTGCCGTCGCCCGGCGCGATGCGTCCGGGCAGGGTAATTCGCCCGGCCGGATGGCTGACCTCGGTGAGCTGATAGGCCTGGTCGTAGGACGGGTTGCCCGTGGTCAGGATCGAGATGCGGGCGAAGCGGTCGTCGCCGGGGCCGGCCTTGGGGCCCAGCACCTGTTGCGCCGGGCCGTCGCTCACCACCTTGCCCTGCGCCATCAGGATGACGCGGTCGGCGAGCCGCGCCACTTCCTCGATCGCATGCGACACATAGAGGATCGGCAGGCCGAGCTCGTCGCGCAGCTTCTGGATATAGGGGATGATCTCGCGCTTGCGCTCGATATCGAGGGCGGCGAGCGGCTCGTCCATGAGCAATATATGCGGTGCTGCGAGGAGGGCGCGTCCGATCGCGACGCGCTGGCGCTCGCCGCCCGACAGCGTCGTCGGCCGGCGGCCGAGAAGGGCCTCTATGCCGAGAAGCTCGGCGACCTGCTCGAGGCTGACGGCGCCCGACCCGGGCCGGGTGAACCAGCGGCCATAGAGGAGGTTCTGCCGAACGGTCAGATGCGGGAAGAGCAGCGCATCCTGGAACACATAGCCGATGCGGCGGCGATGCGGCGGGAGGAAGATGCGGGCATTCCTGTCGGTGAAGACCGTGCCGTCGACAACGATGCGGCCGCGATCCGGCCTGAGGAGCCCGGCGACGAGATGGAGCACGGTCGACTTGCCGGCACCCGATTCTCCGAACAAGGCGGTGATGCCGGGGCCGGCGGTGAAGCCGACCTCGAGGGCGAAGCCCGTCCGGGCGAGAGCGACGTCGACCTCGATCATGAGAAGCTCGCCACCTGGCGGTTGAGGCGGCGCGCCAGGATCTCGGAGGCGATGAGAGCGACGAGCGAGATGGCGATCGAGACGGCGGTGAGGCGGAGCGCATTTGCATCGCCGCCCGGCACTTGCGTGAAGGTGTAGATCGCCGCCGGGATGGTCTGCGTCTCGCCCGGAATGTTGGAGACGAAGGTGATGGTGGCGCCGAACTCGCCGAGCGCCTTGGCGAAGCTCAATATGCTCCCGGCCAGGATGCCGGGGGCGGCGAGCGGCAAGGTGACCGTGGCGAAGACGAAGAGCGGCCGGGCGCCGAGCGTGCCCGCGGCCTGCTCGAGCCTACGGTCCAGGTTCTCGAGGGTCAGGCGGATGGCGCGCACCATCAGCGGCAGGCCCATGACGGCGGCGGCGAGCGCTGCGCCCGTCCAGCGGAAGGAGAAGACGAGGCCGCAGCACTGGTCGAGGAAGGCGCCTACCGGCCCTTTGCGGCCGAAAGACAGCAGAAGCAGATAGCCGGTCACCACCGGCGGCATGACCAGCGGCAGATGGATGAGGCCGTCAAGCAAAGTGCGGCCGGGAAAACGGCAGCGCGCCAGGATATAGGCGAGGGCGATGCCCACCGGCAGGGAGGCGAGCGTCGCCACGCTCGCCACGCGCAGGCTCAAGAGGATGGCGGTCCAATCCTCTTCAGACAGTCCCGCCATCAACACGGCTCACTTGAGAACGGTAAAACCCTGCGCGGTGAAGATCTCCTGCGCCTTGGGTGAAGAAAGATAGGTGACGAAGGCTTCGGCATCCGGGTTCTGGGAGGACGTGACCACCGCCACAGGATAGACGATGGGGGGATGCGAGTCCTCGGGAAAAACGCCGGCGATCTCGACCTGAGGCTCGGCCTTGGCGTCGGTCGCATAGACGATGCCGAGCCTGGCTTCGCCGCGGGCGACGAGGGCGAGGGCGGCGCGGACATTCTCGGCCTGCGCGAGGCTCGCTTCGACCGCGGCCCAGAGACCCAGCTTCTCGAGCGCCGCCTTGGCGTATTTGCCGGCCGGCACCGCCTTCACATCGCCGACCGCGAGCTTGCCGCCGGCAAGGGCGCCGGTGAGATCGGCGCCCGGCTCGAGCTCGAGCTTGACGCCCGCATCCTTGGCCGCGACCAGCACCAGCGCATTGCCGAGCAGGGTCTTGCGGGTGTCGGGCTTGATGAGCTGTTTCCCGGCGACATAGTCCATCCAGTCGAGATCGGCCGAGACGAAGACATCGGCGGGTGCTGCCTGCTCGATCTGCTTGGCGAGAGCGGATGAGGCGGCATAGGTGTTCTTCGTCTCCTTGCCGGCTTCCGCCGTCCAGGCCGCCGACACCGCGTCGAGCGCGTTCTTGAGGCTCGCGGCGGCGAAGACATTCACCGGCTCGGCCGGCGCTTGCGCGGCAAAGCTCATCACCAGAGCGAGGCTGAGCAGGATTCTCCTTAAAGCGGACATGGTTCCCTCATGGCTTGACGTCATTATATCCAACTGAATATAACGAAGGCAGGCCCGCCCGCAAGCCATCCTGTTTCCTCCCCCAGCATGTCTTCGCCAGAGGCCCGGGGGCATGGCGCGTGATCAGGCAGAAGCTGATCACGCGCCTATTCTTGGGGCTGCCGCGCCCGGCTCAGGGCACGATGGTGGTGAACAGATAGACGGCGAAGATCACCAGATGGACGGCGCCCTGCAGGATGGTCGTCCGGCCGGTGCCCAGCGACAGAGTGGCGACGAGGAGCGTCAGGGCCAAGAGCACCATGCCCTTGAAGTCGAGGCCCAGCACCAGCGTCCAGCCGGTGGCGAGCGACACCGCGGCGACCGCCGGGATGGTGAGGCCGATCGAGGCCAAGGCCGAGCCCAGCGCCAGGTTGATGCTGGTCTGCAGCCGGTCGACCCGGGCGGCCTTCAGGGCGGCGAGGCTTTCGGGCAGGAGCACGATGGCGGCGATAATGATGCCGACGACCGCCTTGGGCGCGCCGGCCGCCATGACGCCCGACTCGATGGTCGGGGCCAGCTTCTTGGCCAAGAGAACGACGGCGCCAAGACACAGGATCAGCAGAAGCGCAGCGATGCCGGCAATGCGCGCGCTCGGTGGGGCGGCATGGGCGTCCTCGTCATGGGCGGCCTGGCCCTCAGGCAGGAAATAGTCGCGGTGCCGCACCGTCTGGACGAGCACGAAGGCGCCGTAAAGGATAAGCGAGACGACCGCGATGAGGGCGAGCTGGCTCGCGGAATAGACCGGCCCTGCGATCGTCGTCGTGGTGTTGGGCAGGACGAGCGTGATCACCGCCAGCGCCGCGAGTGTCGCCAGCGCCGCATTCACCCCATAGAGGCCGAAGGACTGCTCGCCATGGCGCGATCCCCCCACCAGCAGGCAGATCCCGATCATGCCGTTGAGGATGATCATGATCGCGGCGAAGATCGTGTCGCGCGCCAGGGCGGCCGTGACCTCGCCGCCGGCCAGCATCATGGAAACGATGAGCGCGACCTCGATCACGGTCACGGCAAGGGCGAGCACCAGCGTGCCGAAAGGCTCGCCCACCCGGTGGGCAACGACCTCGGCATGATGCACCGCCGCCAGCACGCAGGCGATCAGCCCCAGGCCAAGCACCAGATCGAAGAGGGGATGGGCCAAGGCGAAGGACGCCAGAATGAGGAGCCAGCCGGCAAGCGGGCTGAGCCAGGTCCAAAGCGGAAGGTGGCCTCGAAGCATTCAGCACTCGAATTAGGGCAAGCGGCGCGCCCACACGCCGGCCGATGGATTGGCCCGCATATTGGCGGGCGAGCGGGTCCTTGTCGATAGGACGCGCCGCGTCGGCGCCTATTTCACGGGCCGGATCGCGAGTTTGAGCGTGGGCGCCGCAGCGGAAGAGAGCTGCAGGACAAGGGGAGCCTGCTTGAAATCGAAGCGCACACTCTTGCGCAAACCCGGACAGCCATGGACGCCGGAGAATGCGAGCGACGGCCGATAGGCGCCGTCCTGGACGATGTCGATCCAGGCCTCTTCCGAGAGCGTCACCTGGTAGCGGCCGGACGCCGCGACCATCGCGAAGGAGAGCACGGCGCCCAAGGGCCTGTCCGGCTTGGGCTTGCCTTCCGGCGGCAAGGCGAAGCTCACCTCGGCCGCGGGGGCCAGCGTCAGGCTGAAGGCGCCGGAGCCGAGATCGCCCATCGCCGCGCCCGATCGCAGCGCCTTCAGGTTCCCGGCCTCGAACCAGGACTTCTCGGTCGCGAGCGGCCATTTGAACTGCCCGCAGGCTATGGGCTCCCCGGCCCAAGCGGTCCCGCCAAGAAGCGCCAGGGCAAAGGCCGCGCCGGCGAGCCGGCGCGCCTCAGTCGACGGCGACCATGACATCGGAGGCTTTGATGACGGCATAGGCGGTCATCCCCTTCTTCAATCCGAGTTCCTTGACGGCTTCGTTGGTGATCGAGGAGGTCACGATGTTGCCGCCGACATCGAGGCGCACATGCGAGGTGACGGCTCCCGTGCTGATTTCGACGATCGTGCCCTTTAGGACATTGCGCGCGCTCAATTTCATGTGCAGAGTCTCCTTCGGTGGCTCGCTGATGCGTTGTATTTAAAACAGCATAACGCGAGCTGCGCATAACTGGCAATGTTTGGCTTATGCGTGCTTGACCGAATCGTGCATTGAAATTGAGATGAGCACACAGCCTTGGGGCGCAATCACCGCGCCCGGCTGATCAGAAGGAAGCGTCAAATGGCTAGACGTGTTGCTAAGAAAAAGGTCGCGAAGAAAGCGAAGAAAGCCGCCAAGCGCCCAGCGAAGCGACCGGCGAAGAAGAAAGCCGCGAAGAAGACAGCCCGCTCGGGGAGAGCGGTAAAGACACGGAAAGCGCCGGCGAAGAAGAAGGCCGCCAAGAAGAAATCGGCGAGCCGGGTGAAGCGCGCCGTGAAGAAAGCGGTGAGCGGCATCAAGCGCATCGTCGCCGCGCCGATCGCGGCGGTGACGGGATCGTCGACGTCCGAGAGCGCGCCCGTCCCCGAATCACGACCGGCGGGCGATGGGAGCTCCGGTTCCAACTGAGGGACCTCGGCTCAGCCCGAATGACTGCAACACGGCCGGATCTCCATCCGGCCGTTGTTGCTTGGACCGCCGCTTGAAGCGACGACGGATGACATGTCAGGCTGGACGGTTTTTTGGCTGAGTGGCCGGGTCGAGCCCGGCCCTGGACTTACTGCTGGGCCTGGGCGACGCGGGTGCCCGAGGGCGCCACTTTCATCATGGCGACGATGCGGGACTTCAGCGACTTGAAGGACTTCATATCCTTGCCGGCGAGCTGGCGGCCGCCCGAGGCCTTGACGCGGGTCGGATTGACCGGGCGGTTGTTCATGCGGACTTCGTAATGCAGATGCGGGCCGGTCGAGCGGCCGGTCGAGCCGACATAGCCGATGACCTGGCCCTGGCGGACCGAGGCGCCCGGGCGGATGCCTTCGGCGAGCCGGCTCATATGAGCATAGAGCGTCTCGTATTTGCCGCTGTGCTGCAGCTTGACGGCGATGCCATAGGCCCCGAAGCGGCCGGCGACCTCGATCTTGGCGTTGCCGGCGGCGCGGATCGGGGTTCCGTAGGGAGCGCCGAAATCGATGCCGGTGTGCATCTTGTTGTAGCCCAGGAGCGGATGCCGGCGCATGCCATAGCCCGAGGTCAGCTTGAAGCCGGAGACCGGCGTCTTGAGCAGCGACTTGGTGGCCGAGCGGCCGTTCTCGTCATAATAGTCGGTCTGCCCGTCGGCGGCGGTGAAGCGGTAGTAGGTCTTGGTCTTGCCGCCCAAGGTCAGCTGGGCATAGTGCAGAACCTTGCGCTTCTTCGAGGAGCCGGTGAGCGGGTTGCCATAGAAGACCTCGAAGCTGTCGGAGGCCTTCACCTGGCGCTGGAAGTCGACGTCATAGGCAAAGACGCGCGTCAGCTCGGCGGTGATGTAGTCGGGGACCTTGTAGTCCTTGGCGGTGGCATAGAGGCTCGAGCCGACCCGCGCCTTGGTGCGGAAATGATCGTAATTGGCATAGCGGGACGCCGTGCCCTGCTTCTCGCCGTCGATGCGGGCAGTGAAGTGGCCGTCTTCGTCGGCCTCGACGAGGACGTTCTCGGTCGGCCCCGGCCGGAAGGCCAGCCGCACCGGGAAGATCACATAGCGGCCGTAGAAGTCCTGCTGCTGCTCGAGCGTCAGCTCGAACTCGGCGCCGTCCTTGAACTGCCGGGTCGGGAAGATCGGCTCGATCGAGGCGACAAGGGCTTGCGCCGCCTCGCGCGCCACACCGCGGTTCACGATCTCATCGACGAGCGTGCGGCCCTTGGCCAGCGTGATCGTCTCGTCGACCGGCTCCGGCGGCGGCGTCTTGGAAATGGTCGTGATGTTCTCGGCATTGACCGAGGCCACGGCAAGCTCGGCGTCGAGGACAACGGTGCGCCCATCGCCATAGGGAAGATCGCCGGCGTTGATGCCGGGATAATTCGCCTCACCCGGGAGGCCGCGCTCGGGGATGACGAACTCGCCGCTGACCTCGGGCGTCTGCTCGTAGCTCGCCTCGCCGAAGGGCTTGAGGGCGACCGATTCGAGGAAGCCGGCGTTCGCGCCGCTGCCGCGCACCGTCTCGCGCGAATTGATCGAGGCATAGGCGTCGTTCGAATAGCCGTTGCTGCCCATGAAGCCGAGAAGGGCCGCGCCGATGACCAGCGTGCCGGCGACGCCGGCGATGCAGGTGGTGAGCAGCCAATGATTGCCGCGCGGGGTGTCGGAGTCGAAAGGATTGTCGAAATCGGTGTCGAACTGCTCGACATGCACGGGCTGGCCGGCGCCTTTCGCGATAACCGGCAGATTGCCGGTATTTTTGCCACCTCGCGCGATCAATCCCGAAATCCCCTAATCGTGCCGTTCGCTCTGCCGGCCAGTTGACCTTCTGCACCGAACCCGCCCCGGTGCTCAATTTTTTTGTGACTCAGTCGCGCCCTTGTCCTGCCCGAGATCCCGGCCCGGAACATGACGAGCAGAATTTGCCTCTCCGATCAGTCCAAGTCAACCGCCATCAACGAAGTCGTCTTGAAGAAACCAATTACGCCATGGGGTTAGGTACTATTCCGGAAGGGATTGTGACAACCAAGAGTTTCCGAAATGTTAACCAAATCGCAGGCGCCACCCCCGGATGATGGCGAAACTGGTCACAAAAAATGGCAGGAAAAGGGCAGGACGTAACTTTAGCCGATTCCGCCCCGCACGTGCTTCCACCGGCCCGCGGCCTCCGAGGCCCGCTGGCTTGCCGGCATCCGGGAAATCCGGCGCCGAGATTCCGGGCCGGCGACGGTCGCGCGTTATCTCATGTCATCCGCCCACATGCGGACGAGATTTGAGATCGTCTTGTTGATCAAGGTGCGTTGCGGCTCCGTCCCGGGAAGCCCTTTCAAGGCAGCCTTGGCCGAATCGAGATCGAACAACACCTCGCGTTGATCGGCCTGCCGAATATAGCTTCTTATCCAACCCACGGCGGCGAGGCGCTCGCCGCGCGTAACCGGATTGACCCTGTGGAGCGATGTGGCGGGATAGACGACTATGCCGCCGGCGGGCAACTTGATGGGCTGATCGCTCGAGGGGGCCTCGATGACGAGTTCGCCACCGTCGTAGCTGCCTGGATCGGAGAGAAAAAGCGTGAAGGAGACGTCGCTGCGGAGCCCCTGCATGAAGGGATTGTCGACATGCGAGCCGTAGGACATGCCCGGCTCATACTTGGAGAACATGAGATAGGATATGGTCTTCGGCCGCGTGGCCCGCCGGATCATTTCATGTGAGAGGACTTTTTCGAAGACGAGACGGCGCAGCAATTCCTGTTTCGTGTCCTTGCTGGAAGCTTGAAGGTTATTCTTCACGTCCTTGGCGAGGCCTTGCGCCGTTTCCTTGCCGTCGACGAAGGTCACCGCCGACAACCCATCCCGAACCGTCTGCAGCTCACCGTCTTTCAGAACATCGGGGACGCACACCAGCATCGACCTTCTCCCTTGCCGGACAAACTAAATGAGCGCCCGAAGGCGCCCATTATGAGATTGAAAGCTATTCGCGAAGGCTTGTCAAAAATGGAAATTCACACCGATTTTCGCGATATGGCCGTCGTAGTCGATCTTCTCGCCTTCATTGTCGTCGTAGTCTTTTTCTTCAAAGAAGACGTAGTTGTATTCGGCCTTGAGGGAGACGCTCTCGGTAAGGAGGTATTCGAGGCCGCCGCCGACCACGCCGCCCAGGTGGGTGGCGCCGTCGGACTGCCCTTCGAAATCAGAGTCGAATTCCGCAATGGCCAAGCCACCCGTGGCGAACAGAAGGGCGCGGTCGTCTTCGCCAAACGTGATGCCGGCGCGCGCCCTGACGGTCGCCAGCCAATCCATATCCGTCGGAGCTTCCTCGCCATCGTCAGTGACCAGTTCGCCTTTGGCATCCGAATAGGCGATGTCCGCTTCGAGACCCAGAACCCAGCCGTCAAGCTGGTAGTTGTAGCCTATCTGACCGCCATACAATCCACCATCGACCGGTCCGTCATCGTCGGTGTCGTCACCTTCATATGTGCCGCCGATATCGAGCCACGTGTAGCCGGCATAGGCACCGACATAGAATCCCGACCACACATCGGCCACCGGCTCGGGCGCGACGATGTCCGCCGCCTGGCCGACGGTCGGCAAAGTCACGGCCGCGAGGATCGTTCCTGCGCTCAATATCTTCGAGTAGATCATATTCCCCCTCTTTGATTCGCCTGACCTTAGGAACTGAGACGAGAGCGATCAATCACAATGTCCGGTCGGGGCGCCGAATCTCGATCTGTGGTGCTTTCTGGCAACACTATCCATATACTACCTAAAGTAATTTCTTGATCTAGCTCCGCCGCGTGGCGCTGACAAAGGCGCGGGTCCGTTCATTCCGGGCGGCCTCGAAGACGGTCGCCGGCGTGCCGATCTCGACCAGGCGGGCGTGGTCGAAAAAGGCGACCCGGTCGGCGACATCGCGGGCAAAAGCCATTTCATGGGTCACGACCATCATGGTCATGCCGCTGGCGGCCAAGGAGCGCATCGTCGCCAAGACCTCATTGACCAGCTCCGGATCCAAGGCCGACGTCACCTCGTCGAAGAGCATGAGGCGCGGCCGCATGGCCAGTGCGCGGGCAATCGCGGCCCGCTGCGCCTGGCCTCCGGAGAGGCGGCTCGGCCGCTCCTGCGCCTTGGCCTCGAGGCCGACGCGCCGTAGCATTTCCAGCCCCTGTGCCCGTGCCTCCGGCAGCGGAAGTTTGCGCACCCGGCGCGGGGCCAGCATGACGTTCTCGAGCACCGTCAGGTGCGGAAAGAGATTGAACGACTGGAAGACCATGCCGATCTCGACTCGAGCCCGCTGCAAATCCTCCTTGCGCAGGCTCGCCCCGCGGCCCGGCAACCGGATCGGCCGCCCTTCGAAGCGTACGGCGCCGCTGTCGATCGTTTCCAGGCCGGCGATGCAGTTGAGCAAGGTGCTTTTGCCGGACCCGCTGGGGCCGATGACGGCCAGCACCTCGCCGTCATAGAGTTCCAGCGAAACCTCATCCAGGACCGCCTGGGCGCCGAAGCGCTTGCTGACCTTTTCGACCTCGAGAATGACGGACCGGGATGTCGTCATCAGGCCAACGCCCTGCGGCGCTCGATCGCGCGCGCCAGTATGAGAACCGGATAGGTCAGGACGAAGTAGATCACGGCCACCGCGGTCAGTACCTCCAGCGGCCGAAAGGTTTCCAGCGAGATCAGCTGGCCGACACGCATGACCTCGAGCGCGCCGATGACGGAAGCGAGCGCCGTGCTCTTGATCAGCAGCACCACCGTGGTCGCGGTCGGCGCCAGCACGGCGCGCATGGCCTGGGGCAGGATCACCCGCAGCCACGTGTCGAGCGGCCCGAGCCCGAGGACGCGACAGGCCCGCCACTGGCCGGGATCGACGACCTGAATGCCGGCGCGGAATATCTCGGCGAAGAAGGCGGCGATGTTGAGACCCAGGGCCAGCAGCGCGGCGGTGAAGGAGGAGATGTCCACGCCCAGCAGCGGCGGCAGGACGAAGTAGACCCAAACGATCTGCACCAGCGGCGGAACGGTCCGAAAGAACTCGGTGTAGATCAGCGCGCCGGCGCGGATCCAGCGCCGACGCGAAGACCGGAGAACGGCTATGGCGAGGCCCAGCAGCAGGCCGATGAGCAGGCTGCCCAGCGCGATCCGCAGCGTGCCGATCAGGCCGCCCAGCAGCTCGCGCCAGTAGTCCGCCATTATCAGGAAATCGAATTCCACCGCGGTGTCCCGATCACTTGGTGAGGATGTATTCGCTGGTCAGGTATTTCTTGTAGAGCTCGTCTATCTTGCCGCTGGCCTTGAGTTCGGCGATATGGGCGGACAGGGCCGTCTGCAGGTCCTCCGCTCCCTTTGCGATGGCATAGGCCACCGGGCAGGGCTGCACGTCGAGCGGCTTGTCCTTGCCGGGAAAGAACCGGAACTTGTCGCCAAACTTTTCCAGGATAAGGGAAACCGTCACCGGACTGTCGGTGATGATGGCGTCGGCGCGGCCGCTCATGAGCTCGAGCACCATCTGCTCGTCGGATGACTGGCCGAAGGTCTTGTGCTGCGCCTGAGGAAATGCTTCCAGCGAGATCGCTTCGTTCCAGGTGCCGGTCATGTCGGCGAACACGACGCCGGGCTTGTTGGCGTCGGCGATCGAGTTGATCTCCGCATTGTCCTTCAGCACGACGAGTACCCCGCCGAGCTGCATGACCGCACTGGAGAAATCGACGACTTCCTGGCGCGCCGGCGTGACGCAGATCGCCGGCACGACGTCCCACTTCCCGCTTCCGAGGCCGGCGACGGCCGTATCCCAGCCGGTGTCGATGATTTCCAGCTTGACCCCGTTGGCGGCGGCAAAGCCGCCGAGGATTTCGATGTCGATGCCCTGATACTCACCGTTCGGGCGGCGCAGGATCAGCGGCCGGTAGATCACGCCCGCCACCCGCAGGACGCCATTGTTCTTCACCTCCTGCAGCGTGCCGGCGGTCGCTTGCGCGGCGGTCAGCGCCACGGCGGCCAACAGCACCCCCGCCATGGCCAATGCCATCGCGATCGTCTTCGTCCAGGTAAACATGCAAGCTCCTCCCATTGCGAATGCCACTGTGTTGGTTGATGCCGTGCGGGCTCAGTGCGCCAAGCTCCGCTCGACTTTGGTCGCCATCCAGGCAACCGGGTAAATCAGGATGAAGTAGATCAGCGCGACCAGGCTGTAGACCGTGATCGGCCGGAAGCTTTGCACCGCCGCGATCTGCCCCTGGTTCAGGACTTCCGGCACGGCGATGACGGCGGCCAACGAGGTTTCCTTGAGCAGCGTCGCGAACAAATTCATCGCCGGCGGCAACGCATTGCGCAGCATCTGCGGCGCCAGGACGAAGCGCAGCCTCTGCAGCGGGCTTAGGCCGAGAACCCGCGCCGCGCGGCTTTGTCCGGCGGGGATAGCCTCATAGGCGGCCCGCAAGATCTCACTCATGAGCGCTGCCGTACTGGCGCCGAGGGCCAGCACGACGACGGTGAATGCGCCGGGCTGCCAATCGACGATCTGCGGCAGCGCATAGTAGATCCACAGGATATGCACCAAAGGCGGCGTCGCAGTGATGGCATCCGTCAGCAGGCGGACCGGAGCATTCAGCGGCACCTGCAGCCGCAGCCAAGCGAAGACGCCGCCGAGAAGCCCGCCGCCGACGAATGCGAGCCCGGTCAGCGCCAGCGTGAGCGGCACGCCCGCGGCGATGGCAAGTCCGAGATTCCAGGTGCTGATCACGGTCGCTACCTCGACAGGGGCGCGGCATTCGCTCCCCATGTCCGGGTTCGGTAGCGTCGCGACGCGAGCGCTGTCAACGCGACGGCCCGGCCGACGTATGGAATCGAAAGAGATCACCGGAAAATCACGCTTCATGGTCCCGGCAAGATCTGATCGGGCGCTCTATCCTTCCGCCGAAGTTGCCGCCGCCGAAGCCGCCGCGCGCGGCGACACTGTGCCCGTAGCTGGAGAATCGAAGATCCGCATGCTTATCGAACGAATCTGGACAACGCCTCTCTATCTGCCGTTCCGCCGGTTCTACGGCCGACCGATACAATCCGCACAGGGCGAGCTGAAGATCGCGCGTTACGTCCTGGTGCAGATCGAGACGAGCGACGGATTGGTCGGCTTGGGGGAGGTTTCCTCAATCTTCGGCCGACACGGCGAACTCTACCGCCATGACATCGACACCGTGCTGGGCCCGGCTCTCCTGCATCAGGACGCGCGCGACATCGCGCGCCTCTCCGCGATCATGGACGCGGCGCTCGATCGCGCGGAGCCGGCCAAGGCCGGGATCGAAATGGCGCTGCTCGATCTCATGGGCAAGCGTCACGCGCTGCCGGTCTTTCGGCTCCTGGGCGGCAAGCAGCGTGAATCCGTTCCGCTCAGCTTCTCGGTCATGTACGGCTCGCCGGAAGAGATGGGCGGCCTGGCCGCCGAACTGGTCGGGCAGGGCTTCACCACGCTCAAAGTCAAAGTCGGCCAGTCGCTCGCGCTGGATTTGCGCGCCGTCGCCGCCGTTCGAGCCGCGGTCGGCCCCGACACGAGGATCCGGGTCGACGCCAATGCCTGCTGGATGCATCTCAAGACCGCGCTGCAGCACATCCGCGCGCTCGAGCCCTATGATGTCGAGCTGATCGAGCAGCCATTGCCCGCCGGCGCGCTCGAGGATCTGTGCAAGCTTCGCCAGCTCGTCGGCAAGCCGATCATGGTGGATGAAAGCGTCTGGTCGCCTGCCGATGCGTGGCGCGTGCTGGCGGCCGGAGCGGCCGATGTGCTCAATGTCTACGTGTCCGAGTCCGGCGGGGTGCTGAAGGCGCTGCGCATCTTCGAGATGGCGCGGCTCGCCGGCGTGCAAACCACGATCGGCAGCATGCCGGAGCTCGGGATCGGCACGGCGGCGCAGATCCATCTGGGCATCGCGGCACCGGAGATCGGCTTCGCCAGCGACGTGTGCGGCGCTCTCTATTTCGCTCAGGACATCATCCGTGAAAGGCTGCCGATCCGGGATGGCCGGGCCTTCCCGTTGGAGGCGCCCGGGCTGGGCGTGACGCTGGATGAGGATGCCGTGCGCGAATACAGCCGCCCGCCCGCCTGTCAGTCCGCCGCCTGAAGGAACGCTCCCTTGACACCTTCCGTTGAATGCGACCTGCTGATCCACAACGCCACTCTTGTGACCGGGACGGCGGCCCAGCCGGTGATCGAAGGCGGCGCCGTCGCGGTCGCCGGCGGCCGCATCATGGCGATCGGACCGGAAAAGGACCTTCTGTCACGATGTCGCTCAGGCCGGACAATCGACGCAGGCGCGAGCATCGTGCATCCCGGCCTGATCGAGCCGCATTTTCACGTCGTCGTCACCATCTCGCGCGGCGTCTTCACCACCACGTCGCCCCGCGCCTACAATTATGCCGACTGGAAAGCGGCGCTGCGCGAGGAGGACGAGAACGCCAGCGCTCTTCTTTCCTGCCTGGAGCTGTTGCGCCAGGGCTATACTCACTTTGTCGAGCCCGGCACCTCCTTCTTCACCGACGCCGTTGCCGATGCGGTGGGCCTTGCCGGCATGCGCGCCAGCCTCTGCGATCCCTATATTTGGGATCGCGATGAGGTGCTGCGGGACAATCCCCTCGGCAGCAAGACGTTGTTCGCGCGCGCGCCCGCGACGGCGGAGCGTTCCGCCAAGCTTCTGGGCCGCGAGCTGAGGCGCAACCGCGATCCCGAAGTGCTGGTGCGCGGCCATGTCGGGATCTACGGGGAAGGCACGGCGTCGGACGACCTGATCACGACCGCTGCCGCAATGGCGAAAGCGCAATCGGTCGCCTTCCATCAGCACCTGCTCTATCTGCCGCATGTCGCGGCCGCCGAGACCACGCGCCTGGGACATACACCGCTGGCGCATCTGGAACGCCTCGGCGTGCTGTCGGAGCAACTGGCGCTGGTGCATATGAACGCGGTTCAGGCCGCTGATCGCGAACTGCTGCGCCACTATCGTCCGACAGTCATATGGTGTCCCACCCAAACCATGGCCCTGGGCAAGGCCCAGCTTCCGACCATGATTCATCCGCATCTCGCCAGCGAGGGTCTGCCGATCGCGCTATCGGTCGATGCTCCCTTCGATTGGACATGTGCCGATGTACCGCTGGTGGCCCAGCTCGCCGCCAGATACGAGGGACTGGAGCTGGCGCCGCAGCTCTTGTTGCAGTTGCGCACTGGGGCGGCGGCCAAGGCCATCGGGCGCGACAGCGATCTCGGCTCGCTGGAGGCCGGCAAACGCGCCGACATGGTGATCCGCGGCCGGCATCAAACGGCCGCCGCGCCGGGGATCGATCCCCTGCATGCCACGGCGGTCCTCGATACGCATGGTCCGGTCGAGCGCGTATTCGTGAATGGCAAGGAAGTTCTGCGCGACGGCGAGCCGACGGGGTTCGATCCGGCGCGGGCCATTCATGAGGCCGCGGCGTCGGCCAAGCGGATGCTGGGACGTCTGGCGGCCGGATGAGTCCCGACGACTACCGCAGCTTCGATGCGCGAGGTCTCGTCGCCCTGCTCGAGCGGAGAGAGGTCAGCCTGGCGGAGATCTACGAGGCGGCGGCGCGTGTCGCAGCGGCCAATTCGCCCCTGAAGGCGCTGGCCTGGAGCGACTTCGATGCCGCGCTCGCCGCAGCCTGCGCCCGATCGGCCACCGGTGTCTTCCGTGGCCTGCCGACGCTGCTCAAGGATCTCAACACCTTCAAGACCGGCTGGCCGGCAACACAAGGCAGCGTCGCGCTCTCCGCCGGCAAGGCAAGCTTCACCAGCTATGTCGTGGAGCGGCTGGAAGCGGCCGGCCTGGTGCCGGCGGGCCAGACCACCACGCCGGAATTCGGGCTCTCGCTCAGCTGCGAATCCCCACTCTGGGGAAATACGCTCAATCCTTTCGATCCCAGCCGGACTCCCGGCGGATCGAGTGGCGGCGCCGCGGCTGCGGTGGCCGCCGGCGTCGTGCCTCTGGCGCATGCGACCGATAGCGCGGGGTCGATCCGCATCCCGGCGGCGCATTGCGGACTCTTCGGCCTCAAGCCGTCGCGCGGACGTATCCCCTTGGGGCCAGATGTCGGCGAACGCATGGCCGGACTCACGCATTGCCATGTGCTGACGCGGTCAGTGCGCGACAGCGCGCTGGCATTGGACGTGCTGCACGGCGGCGCGCCCGGCGATCCCTATGCGGCGCCGTCGAACGGCCGCAGTTTCCTTGCTGCTTGTGACGGCGAGCCCAAGGGACTGCGGGTCGCGCTCTGCCCGGACGATTTCGACGCGGGGCCAGTGGATCCGCACTGCCGGCACGCCCTTCAGTCGGTCGCGGCCCTGCTCGCCGCGGGCGGAGCCGTCGTCGAGACGGCCGCTCCGCCAATCGCCCTCGACCGGCTGAAGGCCGCGATGCGGACAATTCTGGTCGTCAACCTGGCCGCGGCCCTGCGCCGTGGCAAGGTCGAACGCCGCAAAATTCAGCCGCTGGTGCGGGAGGCTGAGGAAATGGGACAGCGCACGCCGGCCAGCGACTATGTCGACGCCGTCCTCAGCCTGCACGAGACGGGACGCATCCTGGGTCGGTTCTTCCAAGCTTGCGACCTCTGGATCACGCCCATGACGGCCGAGCCGGCGCCGGCGGTCGGCGCCTTCACCCTCGACGGCACGGGCTTTGCCGCCTATTTCGACCGCTTCTTCGGATTCTCGCCTTTCGCCATGGTCTGCAGCGCCGCAGGCATTCCAGCCGCCTCGGTACCTGTGCACCGGCGCGAGCCGACGCTTCCGTTGGGCGTGCAACTGGCCGCGGGCATGGGCGGCGAGGCCACCATCCTGGGGGCGGCCGCCTTCCTCGAAGCCGCACAACCGTGGATGCGGTGCTACCCGGCTGCCGGGCGAGCCGTCCAATAATATCGCCGCGGATGTCAGCTCAGCCGGCGGTGTCGGGCCCGGCGATAGTCGTCGGGCGTCAGGCCGACACAGCGTTTGAAGGCGACGCTGAACGCCGCCGGTTGGCTGAAGCCGAGGGCGTGACTGATCTGCTTGATGCTGAGACGGCCCTCATCCAGCATCCGCTTCGCATGCGTCATGCGATTGCGGTTGCCGTAGCCGAATATGGTTTCCCCTACGGTCGCGCTGAAGGCAGCGCAGAGATTGGTCGGATCGACCCGAAGGCGCCGGGCCAGAGTTTGGGTGGTCAGCCGCTCGCCGGCGCTCTCGTCGATCAGCCGCCGCGCCTCATGCGCCGCCTGCGCGTAGCGCGGGGTGACTTGCCGCGATGGCGGTTCCTGGCCGCGCATGATCTCGCGAGCCGCCTGAAGGCCGAGGCAGATGAGCTCGTTCGCCTTCGCCTTGACATAGGCGGGCATCAGGTCGGCATCGACCAATGTCGGGTCGGCCAGCGCCTGCGCCGCGGAGCGCACATGCTGCAGCAATGGACCACGCCTCCACAAGAATGAGGAAGCCTGCCTTATGTCCGGCAGCAAGCTCTGCAGCAGCATCGGCAGTTCGTCGGGATGCAGCCCGAACTCGCGCACCGGCAAATCCGGCGAGAACGCGATAGTGACGGAGAGCTCCTTCTCGCCACCTTGCCAGATCATGTGCTTGGGTTGCTCCACCGGCTGATAGAAGGCGACGAAGGAGGGCTCGGCCAGCCGGTAGAGTCTGTCATTGTCGACCAATACCTGCCGGTTGCCGTCGAGATGGAAGCAAAAACAGGGATTTTGGTCGCCATTGTCGCTGCTGCGCCACTCGGACACGGAGCGCAGGCTGCGCACGGTCACCATCAGTTCGGACCGGAAGAAATAGATGTCGTAACGGCCTGCGGCGTCCTGTGCGGGCGGTTGAAAACGATAAAAATCGCCATCGCCCATCCGGCGTGCCTCCGCCAGGGCGAAAGCCGTGCCCTTGGCGTTCATAACCCGCGGATGGATGCTGTCCTGGCCAAGCAACGACACTTTCGACTCCCGTCCCCGGAGCAGGAAACCATCCTGAAGCAATGGGCCTTGATCCTATAAGAGAAAGCTCCGGACCCTCAAGCGCATTCGATCGTGCCGGTCGCCGCCATGAACGGCTGGCTCGATCCAAACTCATCGTGGTCTAGGTGTTTAGTCCCGGCATTTGCTGGAGCGGATTGAGGTTGAAGCGTTCCGGCTGTGCAGCCCATTCCTTGCAGATGAACTCGTAGGGTGTTAGCCCCCTGAGCGTCTTGAGCCTGCGGCCAAA
>JBFWNN010000085.1:0-20742 GCA_050251035.1 Parvibaculaceae bacterium | reverse complement strand
TATCTATCATGCTTTCTTTCGGCATCAGAAAATCACCACCCTCGACCTCAACACCAGGCAAAGCTAACATGCCAAACTGTTCGCGATGTCCTCATACACCTGTTCGCAATGTCCCCGGTCCAAACAATGCTGAGGTGCGACCCCGGCCCTGAGCCGGGGGAGCCTCGAAGCATCCCTCAGGATAAAGCGAGACTATTGCACCAGACCCTTCGAGGGCCGCTGCGCGGCCACCTCAGGGTGAGGGTGACAGGTCGTGCGAACCTATCACACTCTGATCAGACTCACACCGGCGGCGTCTTGCCCTTGCCGACCCAGGTCGCGTCCGCCACGGCGGCATAATCGACGGGAGGCGTCGACGAATAGAAGCCGTTCTTGTCCATGATCTCGCGCCAGGCCTTGACGCCGGCATCGAGGGCCTCCTTCGGGCTCGCCTGACCGACCACCGCCTTGTTGATCTCGTTGCCAAGCGCCTGCTCCATCTCGAACATGCCGGGCAGACGCGGCGCGCACCAGGCATAGTCGAGCTCGGTCGCCCAGACTTCGGCGGGCTGCGAGACCTTGCGCAGATTGGGATTGGTCAAGACCGAGCGATAGCCCGGCGCCACGCCATTGGCGTTGGCCTCGTTCATCGCCATGATCGAGGCGGTGGTGAGGAAGGCCAGCATCAGGAAGGCGCCTTCCGGATTCTTGGACGAGGCGGTGACGACCGAGGTCGAGCCCGCGATATTGGGCGGCGCGAAGCGGCCGCCTTCGACGCGTGGCTCATAGATGGTAATGACGTCGTCGACGATCTTGCTCTGGTCGGGACGCGTCGCCTGGGTGCCGGAATCCTGCCAGGAGATGTTGGTGGCGAGTTGGCCGCCGAGCCAGGCGGCGCGGTTCTCGCCCCAGCCCCAGCCGGCGACACCTTCCGGCGCGTTCTTCTTGAGCGCCAGGATGGTCTCGATGGCCTTGACGCCGGCGTCGGAATTGAAGACCGGCTCCCATTTGTCGTTGAACAGATCGACGCCGAACTGGGCGGCGAGATGCTCCCAGGTATAGGTCGACCAGAAGCCGCGCGCCGCCATGAAGCCGACGCCCGCCACGCCCTTGTCGGTCTTGTTGAGCTCGGCCGAGAGGCGGATCAGATCGTCATAGGTCTTGATGGTGGTCTTGGGATCGACATCGCCGCCGGTCACCTCCTTGAAATATTTGGAGCGGACATGGATCTGCTGGATGTCGCAGTCGAAGGGAATGCCGAAGATGCCCTTGCCGCCCCAGGAGCCGTAATTGAGCCGGTAGGTGTCGTAGAAGTCGTCCATCGGCAGCTTCCACTTGGCGACATAGTCGTCGAGCTGGGCGAGGAAGCCCGGGGCCGCGAAATCGCCGAGCCAGGGCGAGAAGAACTGCAGGGCATCGAAGCTCGCATTGCCGGAAATGAACTCGGCGACCACCTTGTCATAGAGTGAATCGTCCGGGATCGGCACCAGCTCGACCGTGATGCCCGACAGTTGCTGGAAGGGTTTTAGACCATCGGCGGCGGATTCGGCGTCGGCGGCACCGATGGCGAACTTCACCGTGGTGCCGGAGAATTCCTTGCGTACCTGCTCCCAGTCGACGGTGCGGATCCAGTCCTTGGCCGGGTCCCAGAGCTGCTCGTCATCGGCGAGCTTGTAGAGATCGCGATAGTCCTTCTTGACGTAGTTGCCGACATTGATCTTGGCGAGCACGCTCGCCGGATCCGGGAGCTCGGCGGCCAGGCTGCGGCGCACATTGAACAGGCTGACGCCGCCTGCGCCCACGAGACCCGCGGCGCCGAAAGCGGTCGCCGACTTCAGCAAGGACCGGCGCGACAGGCGGCCCATGGATTTGTGCAACATCACTTCTCTCCTCCCTAATCGGCCAGGTCAGGCCGGATACCGTGCCCGCCCCGGTCGCGGGCTTGGCGCTGAGACAGCATGAAGTCTGGATGAAGACGGGCAAGGGCAGACAGGCGGTGATCGCACATTCTCCTCCCATTCCCGTCATAGGCGGGTTGTTGTTTGTTCCCTTGGATCGAGCGTACTAAACAACACTTATCAATGCAAATGTTTCGTATTTCAGAAACAGAGGAAACTATGCTGCTTTGCAGCAATTATCTTGGCGTCCGCGGCCACGGTCGCGTCTTTTCGAGCAGTACACATCGTTAAATTGGACAAATCAAAGCTACAATCTTATACACAGATAGTGTTTTGTATCGTCCAACCGCAGAACATGCAGGCGAGACGAGTACATTATGTTAAGCTATTCCCCTGACCGGCGATCCGCCGGAATCAAGTCAACAGGGACGGAATGCTCGATAAGACACCACCACGCAAAAGCCGATCAGGCGCCGCCGACTCGAGCCCGGGCCGCGTCGCGCGCAACCGCATGCGCATCGCCTGGATGTATTATGTCGAAGGCCTGACCCAGAACGAGATCGCCGACAAACTCGGCATCGGCCGGGTCACCGTGGTGCGCAACATCAACGAAGCCATCCGCCAGCGGGAAGTGAAGATTTGGATCGAGGGCGACGTCGCCGAATGCCTGGAGCTCGAAGGCCAGTTGAAAGAGGCCTTCGGCTTCAAGGAAGCGGTGGTGGTGCCCGAGCCCTCCAATCCGGGACTCACCACCAAGGCCATCGGCGTTGCCGCCGGCATGTACATCACCGACAACCTCACCGACGACATGTCGATCGGGGTCGGCTGGGGCGCCACGCTCTATGAATCACTGCAGACGCTGGCGCCGCGCCAGCTCGAGAATGTGCAGGTGATCTCGCTCCTGGGCGGCATCGTGCAGGCGCGCCGCTACAACCCGTCCGAATTCGCCTGGCAGGTCGCCCGCATGGTCGGCGCCGACTGCTACCTCCTCACCGCGCCCGCGGTCGTCGATTCGCCCCAGACGCGCGAGACGCTCATCGAGAAATGCGGCCTCAGGGACGTGCTGCGCCGGGCCGAGCGGCTCGACATGGCGGTGCTCAGCTGCGGCACCATGGCACCCGACTCGACCGCCTTCCGCTTCGACCTCCTCTCCGACGAGGACCGCACGGCGCTCATCCGGCTGGGCGCCGTCGGCGACATCCTGTTCAATTTCTACGACCGG
Organism: Parvibaculaceae bacterium; assembly: GCA_050251035.1. Taxonomy (GTDB): domain Bacteria; phylum Pseudomonadota; class Alphaproteobacteria; order Rhizobiales; family Aestuariivirgaceae; genus Taklimakanibacter. Next base: position 17,643 of record JBFWNN010000085.1, on the reverse strand, counting down.
TCGGGCCATCTGGTCGACCACCCGATCAACAAGCGGGTGATGTCGATCCCCATCGAGCAATTGCGCGACGTGCCGAAGCGGATGATCGCCTCGGGCGGCAACGAGAAGGTCGACACGCTCCTGGGTGCGATCCGGCTCATCGACTGCAATGTGCTGGTCACCAACGAGGCGACGGCGCGCGAACTGCTGATCCGAAAGACGTGAAAGCATCATGCTCACCCCGCTCAAAAAAGAGGTCCTGAAGGTCGACGATCTGAGCCACGAGGCGCGGCGCTTTCGCACCATCGTCTGGTCGTTCCAGCGCAATCTCGAGCTCCTGTTCAAGGACACGGGCCTCTCGGCCACCGTCGATCACGCCGCCCTCGCCGACGCCTTCGCGCGCTGGCGGCAGAAATTCGATGGGACAAAGCATCTCGCCGACGTGAACCGGCATGATTATGTGATCTATGCGGCCGGCCTCATGCTGCGCGAGCTCATCGTCGCCGCCCCGCTCAAGGCCACCAAGGACGCGGCCCTGCCGGCGCTCCCCGGCAACATCGACCACGCCCTCGCCCGCTGGCCCGAAGGCTATGCCTATACGAGCTTCTGCCTGTCGGTCGCCGCCGCCATCCTCAAGGAAATGGGCGACGAGGAGCCGGCGCCGGCGCAGGTCACCGACGATCCGGGCTTCTGGAACTCGTTCCGCGAGAACACGCTCGAGGACCCGGAGACCGCCGTCGGCTTCTTCGACCTGGTCTGCGGCGAGGAGCCCAACTGGACGGCGCCCGGCGTCCTGTGGCTGCGCAAGGCTTTCGCCCGGCACGGCAAGCTCGTGACCGACGAGCGCTGAGCCGATCACTTCTCCCTCCGCCGCGCGTTCCGCGCGGCGGAGGGAGTGTTGCTCACCACCTGATTCCGCGAATCAGCTACACTAGCGCACCCCTGTTTCGGAGGAGCGCCCATGCGGCGGATATTGAAATTCGGCGGGGTCCTTCTGGTCCTGCTCGTCGGTGCGGTCCTGGCGCTGCCCTTCATCATTCCGCACGACTTCATCGCCGGCCAGCTCCGCGACGCGGTCAGGGCCGAGACTGGCCGCACCCTCACCATCGGCGAGGCGCCCAAGCTCGTCTTCTGGCCGGATTTCGCGGTCACGCTGAAAGACGTCCGGCTGTCCAATCCACCCGGCCTGTTCGAGGGCCAGGTGGCGCAAATGGACGAATTGCGCATCCGCGTCGAGGTCCGCTCGCTCTTCAACCGCGTGCTCGACATCAAGGAGCTGCACCTCGTCCGCCCGCAGCTGTCGCTGGTCATCGACGGCGAAGGCCGGCCGAACTGGATCATGTCGAGCGACGGCAGCCCGCAAGACAGCGGCGGCGGTCCCGGCATCGCCACGGGCTCGATCGCCCCCATCACCATCGAGGACGGCGACGTGCGCTTCCTCGACGAGCGCTCGGGCAAGGTTTTCATGGCGCAGAATGTCGACCTGACGGTCACTCTGGGCTCGCTCACCGGCCCCGTGGCGGTCAAGGGCTCGCTCACGACGCTCGGCGACGAGATCGCGCTCGCCTTCAGCGCCGAGGCGCCGGCGGAACTGGCGACGGCGGGCTCGCCGGTGAGCCTCGCGGTCAAGAGCAAGCGGCTCGATTTCGCCTTCAAGGGCCAGGCGCTCATGCGCGACGGCCTCGCCCTCGACGGCACGATCAAGGCCGAGACCGGCTCGGTGCGCGATCTGGCGCGCTGGGCCAAGATCGCGGTTCCCGACGGCCCGGGATTCGGACCGGCCAAGGTCAATGGCCAGCTCGCCTTCACGCCCAAGGCGCTAAAGCTCAACAAAGCGCGGGTGAGCCTCGACGGCCTGGCGGCCCAGGGCGATATCGGCCTCACGCTTGCCGGGCGGCCCTCCGTCACCGCCAATCTCGGCTTCGACGTGATCGATGTGAACCGCTATCTGCCGCCGCGCGCCGATACGCCGCCAGCGGCCCAGGGCTGGAGCACCGCCCCCATTTCCTTCGCCGGGCTCGGCGCGATCGACGGCAGGTTGAAGCTCACCGCCAACAGCCTCGTCTATCGCGACCTCAAGACCGGCAAGATCGCCATCGACGCGGCGGTGAAAGGCGGCCGGCTCGACGCGGCGCTCACCCAGATCTCGCTCTATGGCGGCAGCGCACAAGGCCGGCTCATCCTCGACGGCGCCGCCAAGGTGCCGGCGTTGCAGATGACCCTCGACGCAAAGGGCTTCGACGGCCTGCGGCTACTCAGGGACTATGCCGGGCTCGAGCGTTTCGAGGGCACGGCCGGAGCGGCGGTGAACCTGTCGGCCAGGGGCCGCTCGCAATTCGAGCTCGTCTCGTCGCTCAAGGGCACCGGCGCCTTCAGCTTCGCCAATGGCGCCATACGCGGCATCGACATCGAAGCGATGGTGAAAGGTGTGGCCGCCAATATCCTCACCGGCTGGCGCCAAGGGCCTGATGCCAGAACGCCCTTCGAAGCCTTAAGCGCGAGCTTCACCGTCAATAACGGCATCGCAGCGACGACCAACCTCAATTTCACGAGCCCGGTGATGATGGTGAAGGGCAGCGGAACCGTCGACCTGCCGCGCCAGGCGCTCAATCTGAAGGTCAGCCCGACGCTCACCCTGGCCGAAGCGCAAGGCCTCGATCTCGCCGGCCTCGCGGTTCCCATCATCGTCAAGGGACCGTGGGCGGGCCCCAAGATCTATCCCGACATCGCCGGCATCCTCGAGAACCCGCAGGCGGCCTATGACACGTTGCGCAAGCTGGTGGGCGAGGGAACGACCGCCAGCCTCAAGGAAAAGGGCGAAAAGATCAAAGAGCAGATCAAGGACAAGGTCTCCGATGAGATCGGCAAGGCGCTGGGCGATGACGCCGCCGGCCAGGAAGCCGGGAAGGTCATCGAGGACCAGGGCCAGAAGCTGCTGAAGGGGTTGTTCGGGAACGGCGAATAGATAAGGCCGGGAGCGGATGGGCAGCCCTCTCATTCCATGCCAGGATCGCCAGCGGAGAAATCCTGACGGATGACATCCCACGCGCTATCCCCGGGGGCCAATCTGTTGACCGTTCCAGCGGTCGCCGTCGATACCGAAACGACGGGGCTCGACCCAAGCCAGGCGCGCATCATCGAGGTCGCGGCGGTCAGGATCCATCGCGGCCACGTCATCAAGGACGAGACGTTCTCGACTCTGGTCAATCCCGGCACGACCGTGCCGGAAGAGTCCCGGCGCATCCATGGCATAGCCACGGACGATCTCATCGACGCCCCGGACTTCGGCGAGGCCGGACAGCGCCTTTCGGCCTTCATCGGTCAAAGGCTGATTATCGGTCATGCCGTGGGCTTCGACCTGGCGATGCTGGAGCGCGAGTGCGGCCGTGCCGGACTGCCATGGCCCGCCCCGCGCGCCCTCGACCTGCGCCAGCTCGCCCGCCTGGCCATGCCGGATTTCGTCGACCAGTCCCTCGAGGGCCTCGCGACCAGGCTCGGCCTCGCCGTCACCGACCGGCACCGGGCGCTGCCCGACGCCAAGCTCGCCGCCCGCATCTATCTTCGCCTCGTGCCGCTCCTGCGCAAACGCCATATCCGCCTCCTGGGCGAGGTCGAGGCGGCCTTACGCCAGCTGACATCGCGCGCCGTCGAGGAAGCGGCAGCGGGCTGGCATGCTCCGCTGCCATCCTCGCCGCCCGACCCCGCTCTCCTGCGCATCGACAGCTATCCCTACCGGCATATCGCGGCCGACATCATGGCGAGCCCGCCGGTCACCGCGGCGCGCTCGGAGAGCTTACGCGATGTGCTCGCCCGCCTCGCCGTGAGAGGCAACAGCGCGGTCTTCGTGCGGCCCGATGGCGAAGGCACCGACTGGGGCATCATCACCGAGCGCGATGCGCTGCGCGCGATCGCCGAGGATCCCCAGGGCGCGCTCGACCGTCCCGCGGCAAGCGTCGCCAGCTTCCCACTCAAGACGGTGCAAGCCGACGACTTCGTCTATCGCGCCATCTCGCGCATGAACCGGTGGCAGTTCCGCCATCTGGGCGTCGCCGACGACGACGGCAATGTCGTCGGCGCCCTGTCGGCGCGCGACCTCCTGCGCCAGCGGGCCCAGGATGCGGTGGCGCTCGGCGATGCGATCGAGGAGGCGCGGACCGCACGCGGTTTGGGCGAGGCCTGGTCGCGCCTGGCGCTCGTCGCCGAAGCCCTGGTGCGCGAGGAGGTCGATGTCCGCGACATCGCCGCCGTCATCTCGGGCGAGCTGCGCGATCTCACCCGGCGCGCCGCCAAGATCGCCGAGGACGAATTCCGCGCGGCGGGCCGGGGCGGGCCGCCCTGCTCTTACTGCTATCTGGTCCTGGGCTCGGGCGGGCGCGGCGAAAGCCTGCTCTCCCTCGATCAGGACAACGCCATCGTCTTCGCCGAGGGCGAGCCCGGTGGCGAGCAGGACCGCTGGTTCGCCGCTCTCGCCGAAAGGGTCTCCGCCATACTCGATGCCGCCGGCGTCCCGCTCTGCGCCGGCGGTGTCATGGCGAGCAAGGAGGCGTGGCGGATGTCGCTGGCGGACTGGCGCCGGCGGGTGAGCTCATGGATGGGACGGCTCGATCCCGCGGATTTGCTCAATGTCGACATCTTCTTCGATGCGGCGCCGGTGCATGGCGATCTGAAGCTCGGACGCACATTGCTCGAGGACAGCCGCCACGCCGCCGCCCAGGCGACGGAGCTCATAAAATTCCTGGCCTTGCGGGCGAACGCCTTCCAGTCGCCCCTGGGCTGGTTCGGGCGGTTGCGCAGCCCGGAGGGCCGCGTCGATCTCAAGCTCGGCGGCCTCATGCCGCTCTTCGCCACCGCGCGCGTGCTGGCGCTTCAGAACGATCTCGGCGAAAGGTCCACCCCCGCCCGGCTCACGGCGGCCCGCGATCGCGGCGCGCTCCCGTCCGATCTCGCATCGACGCTCATCGCCGCACACCGCACCTTGCTCGAGACGATCCTGGCCCAGCAATTGCGCGATATCCGCCGCGGCGTGCCGCTGTCCAACCGCATCGCCCCCGGCGAGCTTCAAACGGAACAGCGTGATCGCCTGCGCTGGGCGTTCAAGCAAGTGCCCGACGTGGCGAATGCGCTGGGCGATCCCCTGGGGTGAGCCTTCAGCCGAGCCCGCCGGTCAGGAGGGGCAACAGCAGGGCGACGGCCACCAGAGATGCCGTGACGATCGCCGTCGAGCGGGCATACCAGAAATAGGCTTCCCGCAGGGCGGAACCGATGACCTGTTGGGCGATATGCGCCGAGGGCCGCTCCGCCGTTTCGAGCATGAGCCAGGTTTCCGTCGTCTTATAGGGTCGTGTCGGCGCCATTGCGGCCCGCAGCAGGAGAATGGCCGTCATGAGCAGGCAGAGGGTCCCGCCGGCCTTGGCGGCGAGATTCGGATCATAGCTCAGCCCGACGACGAAACAGAAAATCGCGAGCGCCCCGAAGCCGCAGGCCCGGCCGACCGACAGATAGGCTGCACGCTCCACGGCTTCCATGCCGAAATCCTAGCACCGTCGTCGTGACCACCCAGTTACATTAACGTGAAACGCCGTCCCTCGGCTCACGCGTCGCCCATCGCTCTCAGGAGCCCCGGTATTGCGGGCAAAGTCAGGACGATGACGGCGGCCAGCCAGAGATAGCCCGACATGGCCGAGCCTTCGCGCCGGGCGAAACGTTCATAGAGCGCCGCCGGCACGCCGCCGATCATCAAGGTCAAGGTGGCGACGATCAGCGAGCTCAGCAGGAACATCAAGGGCAGGACAGTCGGCAGGAACGAGGGATACCACACTGGATGCAGGGCGAAGACGGCGATCAGGACCGGGGAGAATATGCCATTCAGGATCGCAAGCCCGACGATGACGACGAGGTTCTGATGGGTCATGTCATGTGCCGGAGAGATCGGGCAGCAGACCCAGGCTTCCGAACCCGGCCACGAGCGCCAGGCGCAGCAGCATGAGCCAGAGGACGGAAAAGACGAGCACGACCGGGGTCGGCAGGATCGACGGCGTCACCAAGCGCACCGTGCGCGCGACGGGCTCTGTGATGGTGACGAACGCCCGCCAGATATAGTTCTGCCAGCCGGCCGGCACGAAGAACGACAGGAGCAGCCGGCCGATCAGCGTGTACATCACTGCGGCCAGAACGAAATTCGGCAAATGGAAATACCAATATTGCAGCACCGGATTCATCATGACCCCTCCCGCCCCACTCAATCACGGCCAGCCCGAAAAGAAAACGGGGCCCCGCAAGGCCCCGCTCTCCGATCTGCATGGGTATCAGTGGACTTCCCGAACCAGATTGCCGCCTTCCATGAGCTCCTTGCCCTTGGGCCGGCGGATCTCGTCGATGAACTCCTGCATCTGCTTGGAGGGTGCAGCGGTCAGGAGGCTCACCACCACCATGGCGATGAAGCCGGCCGGCAGGCCGAACAGCGCCGAGGAGATGTTGCGGACGCCGAACCAATTGGCGATCGTCTGGGCATGCGTGTCGAGTGCTTTCCAGGCGGCAGCCTTGGCTTCGGGTGCCGCGCCTTCGAAGGCGGCCTTGAGGTCGTTGAACTTCGTCACCGCCGCTTCCGAGGCGCCCGACAGGCCGCTCCACATCTCATAGAAGCCCACCGCATAGTAGCGGGTGCCGACGAGATAATAGGCGCAGATGCCGAAGCCCGTGATGATGCCGGCAATGGCGCCCCATCGGTTGGCGCGCTTCCACCACACGCCGAGGACGAGGGCCGGGAACAGCCCCGCCGCGGCGAGAGAGAAGGCCCAGGAGACCATGGCCAGGATATCGGCAGGCCTGGTGCTCGCCGTCCAGGCGGCCAGAACCGCCACGCCGAAGAGCAGGATGCGCGCCACGATAAGACGGCGCGCCGTCGGCGCACGCGTGTCGATCATCTTGTAGTAGACGTCATGCGACAACGCATTGGCGATGGCCAGAAGGAGGCCGTCGGCCGTCGACAGCGCCGCCGCGAGACCACCCGCCGCCACGAGGCCGGCGATGACATAGGGCATGCCCGCGATCTCGGGAGTCGAGAGCACGATCACGTCATTGTCGATCGACAGGCCGGAATGGCCGAGGAGGTTCGTGGTGTTGCCGGCCGCGGTCGCCGCGGCGTGGATGGCCGGATTGAAGATCTCCTGCGCCGTCACTGCCGCATTGGCCTTGACCGCCTCGAACACCACGGCCTTGACCGGGTCGACGAGCGCCGACCAGGAGGCGAGCTCACCCGTCAGGCCGTTGGACTGAAGGGTCGCCGCGACGCTCGCCATGTCGGCGGCGCCCGCCGCCATGGCGGCTTTCACCGCGCCGATGCTGCCCGCCAGGCCCTGCAGCGTGACGCCATAGATCTTCACCAGTCCGAGATTGGAATAGGTGCTGATCCAGGCCGGCAGCTGATCGAGGCTCTGGCCGATGACGTTGGTGTAGACTTCGAGCTTCGCGAACGCCGCGTAGGAGGGCGCCGTAAAGTAGAGCAGGAAAATGAAGAACAGCGACCACGCCACCGACTTGCGCGCGTCACGCACCGAGGGGGTGGTGAAGTAGCGCATCAGTATGTGCGGCAGCGACGCCGTGCCCACCATCAGGCAGAGGATGAGGGCGAAATAGTTGAGCTTGTCGTAAGTGAGGAAAGGCGTGATATGCGGCTTCAATGTGTTGGCGACATTGAGGCCCTGCTCCACGATCTGCTGCTCGCGCACGGTGATGTCCTGCAGGGCCTGGCCGTAGGTGAGCTGCGGTATCGGGATGCCGTAGTTCTTGGCCGACAGGATGATCACCGGAACGAGATAGGCGACGATCAGCACGATGTATTGGGCGACCTGCGTCCAGGTCACCGCGCGCATGCCGCCCAGCATCGAGCAGAGAAGGATGCCCGCCAGGCCGGCATAGACCGCGATCTGGAAGTCCAGTCCCAGGAAGCGCGATGCGATGATGCCGGTGCCGTAGATCTGCGCCACCACATAGGTGAAGGAGCAGGCGGCGAGCACGATGACGCCGAGCAGGCGCACGAAATTGCCGTTGTAGCGCGCGGCGAGGAAATCCGGGACGGTATAGGCGCCGAATTTGCGCAGGAACGGCGCCAGCAGCACCGAGACCAGCACATAGCCGCCGGTCCAGCCGAGCACGAAAGCGAGGCCGTCATAGCCGAGCGCATAGAGCGTGCCGGCCATGCCGACGAAGGAGGCCGCCGACATCCAGTCGGCGCCGGTCGCCATGCCGTTGTAGAAGGCCGGCACCTTGCGGCCGGCGACATAATATTCCGACACCTGTGCGGTGCGCGACAAGATGCCGATGACGGCATAGACGAGGATGGTGAAACCGACGAACAGATAGCCGAGCACCCGGTCGGGCACTCCCAGTTGCTCGAGAATCGCCAGGGCGATCACGAAAACGAGGAAGCCGCCGGCATAGATGCCGTAGACCCTGCCGAGATTGGAGAGGAAGTCGCCGCCGGTGATCTTTGAACCTATTGCCATGACGTTTCCCCCTCAGTCTTCTTCGGCGACGCCATATTCGCGATCGATCGCATCCTGGCGCCTGGCGAACCAGAAGAGGAGTACGACGAAGGCGATGAGGGAGCCCTGCGCGGCCATGTAAAAGCCGATCGGGAAGCCCAGTATGACGATCTCGTTCAATGAATTGACGAAGAAATGGATCACGAAGGAAAAGAAGGCCCAGATCGCGAGCGCGATCCACATGAGCCTCGATGTCGCTCCCCAGTGACCCTCGGTATCCGGACCAGCCATTGGCGGTTCCTCCCATTTCCGTGGTCGTTGCGCCCGATTCCCCTTTTCGGGCGACTCTAGACCTAACACCAATGACGTAGCGGCCTTATTCAACTTTCGACTCATGGAGGCGCCGGAGAGCGGAAAATGCCGCGCCGGCGGCTTCAACTTTCGGCGCATAAATGGCATCATGGCGCATGAGTCTGTGGTCGACCGTCAAAGGCCTGTTCGCACCGGAGCCCGTCACAACCTCCGATGAACTCAAGGATTTCCTCGCCAGCCGGGCGGCTTTCCTGGTGCAGAAATCGATCATGGAATACGCCCAGGCGCGGTCCAACATGATGTTCTCGACTCTCCTGTCGGAGCCGGCCTTCCTCGCCGCCCATGAGCAATCGCGCTGGGCGTCCTATCCCGCCGCCTTCTCCATGGTGACCGAAATGGCGGAGGGCATGATTCGCCCGCATGCGGCCGATGCGCTCGCGCTCCATGCGGCGCTCGCCGCGATCGGGCGCAGTGTCTTCGCCGAATATGCGCTGCCCTCGGGCCAGAGCCCGGGCTTCTGGCAGGACGCGAGCGCGACTCTCGATCATGACCTCGGCGTCGCCGGGCTGGGACAGCCCAAGCCTGTCCACGAAATACCCCTGGCCCGCGCGCGTGAGATCTTCGATCACCTGCCGGTCCACGAAACGCTGCGCCAGCACGACTTCGTCATGTTCCGCAACACGCTGCGCTTCCACATGGCCGAGATCGGCACAGAATTCTCCGAGCGCGCGGATTTGAAGGCGCTGGCGCAGGCTCTTGTCCCGTAGGCCCGGAAGTCGTCCGCCTTCGCACGCCCCGCCGCCATCTCCTACGAAAGACGCACGACCAAGGTTGATCTGGCAGCGCGCGACTTCCCGTCCTACGACTGCGTGTAGCTCTACTGAAACGACACCGTTCCAATGAACGTGCCGGCGGTGGAAAAATTATGTCCAACCGGAGAGGAAACAATGTCCCACGCCGAAGCTGTCGTGTCCCGCCGTGGAGATCGCGGACAGGGCATGACGCGGGACGAGAGATTTGTCGTCACCGCGTCGTCCGCCGGTACCGTTTTCGAATGGTACGATTTCTATCTCTACGCCACGCTGGCGCCGTTCTTCGCCTCGCTGTTCTTCCCGCCCGGCAACGACACGGCGGCGCTGCTGTCGGCCTTCGCCACCTATGCCGCGGGCTTTCTGGTGCGTCCCTTCGGCGCTCTGGTCTTCGGCCGCATCGGCGACCTCGTCGGGCGCAAATACACTTTCCTCGTCACCATCCTGGTGATGGGCATCTCGACCTTCGCCGTCGGCCTTCTGCCGACCTTCGCAACGGTCGGCTGGCTCGCCCCCCTGCTGCTCGTCCTCCTGCGTCTCCTGCAGGGCCTGGCGCTCGGCGGCGAATATGGCGGGGCCGCGACTTATGTCGCCGAGCACGCTCAGCACGGACGGCGCGGCTATGCGACAAGCTGGATCCAGACGACCGCGACTCTGGGCTTCTTCCTGTCGCTCCTCGTCATCGGCCTGTGCCGCATCTTCATGGACCCCGGCGTGTTCAAGGAGTGGGGCTGGCGCATTCCGTTCCTGGTCTCGGTGGCTCTCCTCGGTTTCTCGGTCTATATCCGGCTGAAGCTCAATGAATCGCCCGTCTTCACCAAGATGAAGGAGGAGGGCAAGGGCTCGTCCTCGCCGCTCACCGACTCCTTTTTACGGTACCCCAACAACAAATATGTGCTGCTGGCGCTCCTCGGCGCCACGGCCGGACAGGGCGTGGTCTGGTACACCGGCCAGTTCTATGCGCTGTTCTTCCTGATCGGGCCGCTCAAGCTCGACTTCATCTGGGCCTATGTGCTGATCGCGGTCTCGCTGCTCATCGGCACGCCGTTCTTCATCTTCTTCGGCAAGCTCTCCGACAGGATCGGCCGGCTCAAGATCATCCTCGCCGGCTGCGTGATCGCGGCGCTCACCTACTTCCCGCTGTTCCAGGCCTTGACCCACTATGTCAATCCGGCGCTGGAGGAGTTCAACGCGAAGAACCCGATCACGGTGTCGGTCGATGAGACGACCTGCAACTTCCACATCTTCGTGGGGCCGTGGTCGAAGTTCACCGATTGCGACAGCGTCAAGGACTATCTGACGAAGCAGGGCCTGTCCTTCACCACCGCCAACACACCCGGCCAGCCGGTCAAGGTGATGGTGGGCGCCACGGAAATGCCGGGCTGGTCGACGATCACCTCGACGGATCCCGCCAAGAAGGACCTGGCGGTGCGCCAGGAGGCCTGGACGGCCAAGCTCAAGGAGCTCGGCTATCAGTCGGGCGCCGATCTCAGCCGCGTCAACTGGTTCATGGCCGAGCTGATCCTCGTCATCATGGTCATCTATGTGACGATGGTCTATGGCCCGATCGCGGCCTTCCTGGTCGAGCTCTTCCCGACCAAGATCCGCTACACCTCCATGTCGCTGCCCTATCACATCGGCAATGGCTGGTTCGGCGGCATGCTGCCGCTCCTCGCCACCGCCATTGTGGCGGCGGCCGGCAATATCTATGCCGGCCTCTGGTACCCGATCATCGTCGCGGTGATGACCGCCGTGATCGGCTTCATCTTCCTCAGGGAGACGAAGGACACCGACATCGCCAAGACCTGACGATCCGCCTCCGGGGGCGCTCTTTGCAGGCAAATTCGCGCCGGATTCCAGTATCATACCGGGATCCGGCGCGATGCATTTTGAAACTGGACAAGGCCCGAGCCCTCGCCTATAAACCGGCCCGCTTCGTCCATGAGCCTCGTTTGCGAGGTCTCGGCGCCCAGGTAGCTCAGTTGGTAGAGCAGCGGACTGAAAATCCGCGTGTCGGTGGTTCGATTCCGCCCCTGGGCACCATTAGCTCCATTCAGTTCAAATACTTGGAGAGATCGTGCTCCAACTAGGCCGTCACCTCACCGGGGCAGCACCTGCGAGACGAGCCGCATCAGCTCGGCGTGGCGCTTCACGCCGGCCTTGGCGAAGATGTTGATAAGGTGCGTCTTGGTCGTCGCCAAGGTCGGCGCGCTTGGAGACACCGGTGATGGCTCCTGAAATCCGCGTGTCGGTGGTTCGATTCCACCCTGATATTGATTTGGCGCAAATCCTTTTCGGCGAAGTGATGCCACTTCGCCGGGATGCGCGCTGAGCATGTCGGCGATTTCCAGCCGGCGCCGTGTCGCTCGGCGAGAAACTTGCTCCATCCAGGCTGGAAGATTTCGCCGTTCATCGGCCCATCCAGCGTCGCCTTGCTGCGCACGAAACAGCGGTCACATGATCCACAACCTCCACTCTTGCCACCCGCCACCGCGCAGAAGAGAAATCAATCACCGCAATACCAAGTAGAAGACCTCAGGGGCTGTCGTCTCCAACTTGCTTAGTGTGTCTATAAAATAGTAGGTTGACAAATATTATAGTTACTCTAATTTTATTTCTATACAAGATAATCTCGTGAGGGCGCCGCAAGTCTTTCCCACAGGATTACCGGAAAGACATGAGCGTACGCCGCCTGAGGCGGGCACTGAAAATTCAGAAGCAAGTCGGTTTCCGGCATCGAACAGCGACCTTGGAGGATCCCTCGCGATGAGCGAACTTGAACACAAACTCAGGATGGCCGGCACCCTTGCCGGCAAGGGAAAAGTCTCACGTCGTGATTTTGTTCAACTCGCGGCAGCGGCGGGCTTCACCTTCGCCGCCGCCAATGCCATGTTCACCAAGGCCGTGCGCGCCGAGCCCAGGAAAGGGGGCAGCGCCCGTTTCGGCCTGGCCCATGGCGCCACCACCGACACCCTGGATCCGGTCGGCTATCCCGATACCTTCACCCAATGCGCTTTCTGGGGCGCCTTGTCCAACAGCCTCACCGAGGTCGATGCCAAAGGCAATGTGGTCGCCGATCTGGCCTCGTCATACGAGCCCTCCGACGGCGCCAGGAAATGGGTGTTCAAGCTGCGCAAGGGCCTGACCTTCCATAACGGACAATCGCTGACAGCCGATGACGTCGTCGCATCCGTTCGGCACCATATGGGCCCCGACTCCCGATCCGCCGTCAAGTCGCTGCTCGATCCGATCACCGAGATCGCGTCGGACGGCCCGGACACCGTCGTGTTCACGCTGCAAGACGGCAACGCCGACTTTCCCTATCTGGTCAGCGATTGTCACCTGCCGATCATGCCGACGAAGGACGGCAAATCCGACTGGCAGTCCGGCGTTCGTTCAGGGCCCTTTACGCTCGTGAACTTCGAGCCGGGCGTGTCGGCGAAGCTGAAGCGCAATCCCAACTATCACAAGCCGAGCCAGCCTTATCTTGATGAAGTGGAGTTCCTGGCCATTGCCGACGTCGCGGCACGCACCAATGCACTGGCCACGGGCGATGTCGATTTCATCGGCCGTGCCGACCTGAGGACTCTCGATCTCCTGAAGCGCGATCCCAATATCGAGATCCTCGAGCTCTCGGGTTATGGCCATAACGCCCTGCCGATGAACACGACCCTGCCCCCCTTCGACAACAACGACGTGCGCACCGCCATCAAATGGGCGGTCGACCGCGAGGAAATCCGGAAGAAGATTTTCCTGGGCCATGCGACGGTGGGCAACGACAATCCAATCGCCAAGTCGATGAAGTACGCGGTCGATCTGGACTCCAGATACGAATACAATCCCGACAAAGCGAAGTTCCATTTGAAGAAGGCAGGCTACGACAGCCTGAAGGTCGACCTGTCGGTCGCCGATGCGGCTTTCGCCGGCGCCACCGATGCCGGTATCCTGATCAAGGAGACGATGGCCAGATGCGGGATCGACGTCAACGTCATCCGTGAAGCCGAAGATGCCTATTGGGACAATGTATGGATGAAGAGACCGTGGTGCGCCTCCTACTGGAACGGCCGCGCCACGGCCGATTGGATGTTCACGATGGGCTATGCGGCGGGCGCGCCGTGGAACGAGACTTTCTGGAAGAACGATCGGTTCAATGACCTCCTGGTCCAGGGCCGCGCCGAGCTCGATGACGCCAAGCGGGCGGCCATCTATGCCGAGATGCAGCAGCTCGTGCATGACGACGGCGGCGTGGTCGTTCTTTCCTTCAACAACTTCGTGACCGCTCACCTGAAGAGGCTCGCTCATGGCGACGTCGCTCCCAACTGGGAAAATGACGGCCTGAAGATCGCGGAGCGCTGGTGGCTTGCCTGAACCTAGGCAGGCGGTGAGCCACTTTGACTATCAATCCACTGGAGCACCAGGCAATGCAGGGAGCATCCGCGATGCTTGCACCTTTCGGCGTCCATAGCGAATATGGCAAGTTGAATGCCGTCGTCGTCGGCCAGGTCGACGATTTCGCCTACCCACCCTTCTGCCCGAACATTCGCTACCTGACGGGACAGAAACGCCGCCTGCTCGAGGCTACGCGCGGCCGAGCCTTCGCGCTCAAGGACGAGATGCCGGCGCTTTACACCAAGCTGATCGCGCAGCTGGAGTTGGTCTGCGAAACGTTCCGCGAGCGCGGCGTGAAGGTCTACCGCCCGCGGCCGTTCACCGCGCCGGAAAAGAGCTTCCTTGCGGACCTCCAGCTCGGCCATAGCCAGCTCTATCCCGCCGATCCCGTCTTTGTGCTCGGCGATCATTTCATCGAAGCATGCATCCGCCGCCCGTTCCGCCGGAAGGAAGTCTGGGGTATCCGCGATGTCGTGCTGCCGCAATTATCGGCCCTGTCCCGGCATGTGGCTATGCCGGCCGCGCAACCCGACCCGGCGGACACGCTTGGTACGGGCGACGGGATATATCTCGAAGGCGGCGATATCATCGTCCTGGGCAAGACCGTGCTTGTCGGCCATGGGCCGCTGACCAGCAGCCTTGCCGGAGGGCGGTGGCTTGCCCGCTACCTGGCGCCCTTCGGTTATGAGGTGAAACACGTCGAAATCCATGGCGACTATCTGCATCTGCTGGGCGTCATGGCGCTCGTTCGCGAAGGCTTGGCGATCGCCTACCTTCCCGCTCTCGGCGGCGCTCTGCCCGATCCGGTCAAGGGATGGGACGTGGTGGAGCTGACCTTGGACGAATGTCTGGCGCTGGGTACCGTCGGCATGAATACCGACCCCAACACCCATCTTATCGATCGCCGCCTGACCCGGGTCATCACCGAGCTCGAGAAACGCGGCGTCGATTGCGTTCCGCTCGAGATTGACGAACTCGCCGACTGGGGCGGAGCCGTTCGCTGCGTTACCTTGCCGATCAGCCGAAACGCCTAATATTGCCATCAGCTTGGAAGCGACAAGAATGCCGTTGCTGGACGCCAGCCTCTTTGATCAGGAAGCGATGTTGCGGGAGCTCATCCGCTGGGTTTCGATCGAGTCGCCCACCAACGCCCCGGCGGCGGTAAATCGAATGATTTCGCACGTGGCCAGCGAACTGGCCGCTATCGGCGCGAGCATCGAAAGCCTGCCCGGCCGCGACGGCCTCGCCGATACCGTGATCGCGCGCTTTGCGGGGCAGATCGAGGCGCCGGGAATCATGATCTTGGCCCATCTCGACACCGTGCACCCGATCGGAACACTGGATCGTGCCCTGCCGATCAGGCGCGACGGTGATCGCTGCTACGGACCCGGGATATTCGATATGAAGGGCGGAACCTACATCGCCTTCGAAGCGGCCCGGCAATATCTGCGCGCGAACGGTTTACCCGCCCTGCCGATCACATTCATGCTCATTCCAGATGAGGAAATCGGCAGTCCGACGACAAGAGAACTGATCGAGACCGTCGCCCGAGGCTGCAAGTATGTCCTCGTCCCAGAGCCGGCACAGGACAATGGGCGCTTGATCAGCGGCCGCTGGGCCTTCGCCCGCTTTGGCCTGACGGCGCGAGGGCGGCCGGCCCATGCCGGCGCCGACACCGGCACGGGGCGTAGCGCCATCCGTGAGATGGCCGAGCAGATTCTGATCATCGAAGGCATGTCTCGCCCGGACGACAACGTGACCTTCAGTGTCGGCAAGATCCAAGGCGGCACTTTCGTCAATGTGGTTCCGATGGAATGCACGGCGGAAGTGCTTGCCGTCGCACCGACCCAGGCCGAGCTGGGGCGCGTGCGGGAGGCCATGCTTGCGCTGAAACCTACCCGGGACGGGCTCGAGTTCCGCGTGACCCAAGGACCGATCCGTCCCCTGTTCGAGGCCGGTGAGGGAACGCTCCACCTGTTCGACCTGGCAAAGAAATTGGCACGGGACGCCGGCTTCGATGCCGCGCATGGAGCAGTCGGCGGCGGCAGCGACGGAAATTTCACCGGAGCGCTTGGAATACCCACCCTGGACGGGCTCGGACTATGCGGCGACGGATTCCACACGCATAAAGAGCATATCCTCATTTCGTCCCTGGTGCCGCGCGCAAGGGTCTTCGCGGGCTTGCTGTCCGAGCTTCGTTGACCTGCAAGGACCGCAGTCAAGCACCCGTCAGCGCGATGTTGTCCGTAACGAGGATTTTCGCGGCCGGCCAAGTCCGCAGATCAACTCGACGAGATGGGCGATTTCCGCACGAAGGGCCGCTCGGTAGATCTCCATCGTCATCTGCTCGTCGGCCACCAGCCGAAGGAAATGGGCGTGGTGCACTTGATAGAAAATATTGCCGAGGATTTCCGGTCGGCATTGCTCCGGCAATCCGCCCTCATCCTGCAGATTCGCCACAAGACGCGACACCCCGCCAACCAGTTGCTGCCGCAACTCCAGATACTTCTTGCCAAAGTCGGAATTCGCATTGGTCACCATCGAAGCGAGAACCTGCCGCCAAGCTTCTCTATCGGTCCGCGCCAACGACTCTGAGGTAATGGCCTCCAGGTACCAGCAGACGACGTCTGTCGTGCTCTTGCGACCGCGACGCGTCAGTTCCTGGAGATGTTGGATGATCGCCGTGTTTTCATCGGCGATCAACGCCAGGAGCAGATCGCCCTTGGTCTTGTAATAGTTGAATACCGTCGCCGGCGAAACTCCCGCACGGTTTGCCACCTCTTCGATCGTCGTTGTGGCGTACCCTCTCTCTTTGAAGAGGCGCTCCGCAACGCGGAGCATTTTTCGACGACGGTCTTCTTTCTGCTTCTCTCTGAGGCCGGTCATTTTCTCGAGGCTTCAACACTGGCTGTCCGCCGCTCCCGGGTGCCTATGAAGGATGCGATCACCGATTTCAAGATGCAAACCGCTCGCGATCGGCCGAAACTTACTCAGGCATCAAAATTATATAGCATATAATCTTTGACAGAGGTCGGCGGTGCAAAAAGGGCCGCCGTCCTCACCGAGACGACTTCCTTCGATCGCCGGCCGGAGGGCCGGCATCAAGCAGGTGACGGACCGCATCTGGCCTTCGCGGACTCTGATCTTGGCTGCTGCAATGGCCGAACGTCGAAGGGAGACACGAGAAAAACCCTCTGGAAGTGTCGGTCATGGGAAAAAGCCGCGGGTCGACGGCTCGATTCCGACCTTGAGTTATTAGCGAGTAAAATCAATCGCTTAAAGGAGTGCGGCGCAGCATTTGCCATGCGCCGGCGGCTTTCGCTCGCAAGGATTACGATGTGACCGACATCTTGTTCAGCTTTGCTTCGGTCCCTGTTCCGAATCGTCGGCGATCCAATCCAGTATAGGAACAAGCTAATCACTGCCCCATGAAATCATAATTTTTGCGACCCGGTCCCTTCACTAGATTGACGGCAGACTTCGGCCGCATCGCCGAAGCCCCTTCGAGGATCCACAAATGGACGCAGGAAGCCCGGTTGAACAAGTAGAGACGCTCATCGTCGGCGCGGGCCAGGCCGGCGTCGCCATGAGCGAGCACCTGAGCAATTGCGGCGTGCCTCATCTCATTCTCGAGCGCCACCGCATCGCCGAACGCTGGCGCTCGGCGCGCT
>JBFWNN010000084.1:0-22008 GCA_050251035.1 Parvibaculaceae bacterium | reverse complement strand
GAGCTATGATCTCGGATATATCGACTTGGAACAGAGAACCTTGCAAACCATCGACAACCCGTTCGGCTCGAGGTTGTCACCCATGTCTTAGGTACAGTCTGTTACCTATGTGTCCGGGCTGGACAGATGCGGGTATGGTCCCGGCTCGAGGACTCGAACCTCAATCTCGCGGTCCACAGCCGCGCGCTCTATCCGTTGAGCTAAACCGGGGTGCCCTCTTACGCTGAAGCTTCGGAGGGCGAAGCGGGATGGAGTCGCGAGCTGGATTTCAACCAGCCTGAAGCCGGGTTGCAGCCGACCGCATAGTCACTCTGCCATCGCGACATGATTGGCTCTCCCTCAAGAGCGCTGGAGCGCCGGACCGGGATTGGTCCGGCGCTCGCTTGCGCAGCCGGTACATCCGCGGTCTGCGCAACCCTTCTTCGCGGGAGCGTCGGAGAGAGAGCCTAAAGCGTGATGGCTTCAAGACGAGTCGCCATCACGCTTTATCCTCCTGTTAGCGCATGATCTTTCCGGAAAACCGCTGCGCATGCTTTAGCTCTCCAGTTCGACGTCCCAATAGAGGTAGTCGTTCCAGCTCTCGTGCAGGTGGTTCGGCGGGAAGACCCGCTTGGCCGCGAGAAGCTCTTGGGGCGTCGGCTCGCGCGGTGCGCTGACCGGCTTCAGGGCCGAGAACTTGTCCTTGGCCTGATTGCAGGGCGAGCACGCCGCCACGATATTCTCCCAGGACGTCAGTCCGCCGCGGCAGCGCGGCACCACATGATCGAAGGTCAGGTCGGCCGCCGGAAACTTCCGCGAGCAGTACTGGCACTTGAAGCGGTCGCGGAGGAAGACGTTGAACCGCGTGAAGGCGACGCGCCGCGGCGCCGGCTGATAGTGCCGCAGGGCCACGACCGAGGGCAGGCGGATCGCCGTCGAGGGGCTGCGGGCGGCGACATCATATTCGGCCACGACGGCGATCTTGTCCGAAACGACCGCGCTCACCGCATCCTGCCAGGGGATGAGCGAAAGCGGGAAATAGCTCAACGGCCGGAAGTCCGCGTTGAGCACGAGGGCAGGGTGGTCCTGCATGACGAACTCCTTTCTGGATTAAAAATGGTCAGCGTGGTTGGATTTGAACCAACGACCCTCGCCTTCCGAGGGCGATACTCTGGCCGGGCTGAGCTACACGCTGGACGATCCCTCCTTTGAAGCTTCGGAGGGGGGCCTCGAAGAGAAATGGTATGGCGTTCCGGCTTCAATCGACAGCGCCATCTGTCCAACCCCGCTTGCCTCACGTGCTTCGTCGACAACCAGTCACGCGATTGCTGGGGCGGGGCAGGTCTGTTGCGATCATCGGAATTGGCAGACTGGCAGTCCAGGGTTTACGCCGGCGGCTTAAGTCCTCCTTCGTTAAAGCCTCGCAGGATTACTTCCCGCAATCCCGCGAAGCGCCGAAGGCGCGAAGCGGGGTGGTGCCCCTGGCGGGATTCGAACCCGCACCGTCGAGGGCAATCGCCGTTGGGACGATCGCGTCTGCCTGTTCCGCCACAGGGGCAAATTTGGTACGCCGGGCAGGATTCGAACCCGCACTGAACTGCGTCTAAGGCAGTCGCCTCCTACCGTTGGGCTACCGGCGCTCTTCGACCCTTCTCGCGTTAAAAGCTTCGGAGGGCTTTGTGCAATCCCCGCGAAGCGCATCAGCGCGAAGCAGGGTGAAAATCGACAAACGGCCGGCGGCGCCATCCTTCGCCTTGCGACGCGGGTGGTCCGTTGCCTGAACGCGGCTCGTCATCGAGCCCGGCGTCGCCGGCCAACATCTGGATGATTCACGATGTAAAAGAGCGTGGCCGTTGCCGGCCGGCAGCACGTCAAGACAATTCAGGCATGTTTCAGTCAAATCCTCTCCGTTGCGCGGAAGACACGCAGCCGCCTGCGTGACGTCGATCACGCACATGCGCGGGCATCGAGGCCGAAGCCGAGAACGTGACGGCCGCCGGCACTCACCACGAGTGCCGAGCGTCGGTTTGCGAGAAAATCTTTTCTGTCTACTGGGCCATCTGAGGTCCCTCTGCCTGTTGGCGGAGGGGTTGGCCCTGCCGCCGGTTTAGTCGGGTTTCCTGAACCCTGGTCCGGTGTGCTTCGTCTCGAGATAGCCCTTTGCAATCATGCACATAGGCAAAGGCTCGCAATCGCCCTGCCGGTTGAACGGCAGCGCGTCGGCGCTCAGCGCTATCAGCATATGTGATGCCTTGCGGGTCATCGAAGGGTCCAAACTCGTCCTAGTACAGATCAAAATCCGGCGGGACGTATCTCACGACTCGGATGAACAATCAATGACTTTCTGATTGTCCGCGAGGTCGACAGCCCATGTCGCAATGTCGACACGAAAAAACACGGGACTCGCCCAACATGGCGAGGATATCAGGGAAAGCGCCGGCGATAGTGCGCGACGACCGACGGGTTCACCAGGTTGACCGGCAGGTCGCCCTTGAGCACCCGCAAGGTTTCCTCGACCGCGCCCAGGCCCATGCGCTCCATGCTTTCCTCGGTGATGCCGGCGAGATGCGGAGTCAGGATCACATTGTCGAGGGTGAAGAAGGGATGGCCGGGCGGCAGCGGCTGCTCGGCGAAGACGTCGATCGCGGCGCCGCCGAGATGACCGCTTTTCAGCGCCACGACGACATCGTCCTCATTGGTGACGGCGCCGCGCGCCACATTGATGAGGATGCCGCCCTTCGGCATCAGGCCGAGCTCGCGCGCCGCGATCATGCCGCGGGTCTCGGGCGAGAGCGGGCAGGCGAGCACGACATAGTCGCTGCGCTTCAGGAGCTCGTCGCGCGTCACGGGTTCCACGCCTTCGGGAAAGCCCGCATTGCGCCGCGTCGATCCGAGCACCCGCATGCCGAAGCCCGCCATCGCGATGGCCGCGATCGCCCGGCCGAGATGGCCCATGCCGATGAGGCCCATGGTGGCGCCGTGGAGCTCGCGGGCGCCGAGCGCATGGGCGCGCCCGACGAGCCAGCCCTTCTGCCTGAGATCGGCGTCGATGGCGCGGAAGCGCCGGGCGAACGACAAAGCGACGAAGATCACATGCTCGGCGACGGAACGGGCATTGACGCCCGGCACATTGGCGACGAGCACACCGGCCGCGGTCGCCGCCTCGACCGGGATCATGTCGAGCCCGGCGCCGTGGCGGATGGCGGCCTTGAGCCTCGGCGCTCCGGCGAAGAGGGCGTCCGGCAGATTGGCGCGCACGATGACGATGTCGGCGGCTTCTGCTTCGCGGGCGAGGGTCGCGGCCGAAAGGTCGGATGCGACGACGAGCTCCGCCTTGCCGTCGAGCAGCTTCGCGGCGTTGGGATGCAAGGGATGGGTCGAATAGACGATGGGCATGGCATTATCCATTATCGTCATTCCGGCGAAAGCCGGAACCCATTAAATTCGATCCGCGCGGGCAGGGCTTTTCCAGTTTTTACTTATTCAATAGGCCCCGACTTTCGTCGGGGTGACGGAATGAGATCGGCTTTCGCCGGGATGACGGTCTGACGATCGTCAACTGGTGATATGGCGCAGCCAGGCGGCTTCCGGCTGCTGTTTTTCGGGCGGCTGCGGCTTGTCGAGCAAGCCGGTCCAATAGCTCTCGACGCCCTTGAGGTGGGCGTCCATGAGCCCCATGGCCTCGACCGCGTCGCGCCTGGCGATCGCCTCGAAGATGCGGATATGCTCGTTGTGCGATTCGCGGCAGCGCTCGGGGCGCTGGAAATAGATGCGCCGGCGCTCCGCCGTCATCAGGTAGAAGATGCGTACGATGCGGTAGAACACGTTGTTCTGCGTGGCATTGACGATCTCGAGATGGAAGTCGCGGTCCTCGAGGTCGATCGGCTCACCAGCCTCGATGCGCTTGAGGGACGAGGCGAGGACGGCGCGCATGCGGTCGAAATTCTCGAGCGTCGCGCGCTCGCAGGCGAGCCTGACCGCGGTGATCTCGTGGATGCGGCGCATCTCGTTCGACTGGCGCACCTCTTCGGCCTGCAGCGGCACGCCGATCTCAGCGAAGAGGGCCAAGGCCTCGACGCTCGCCGCATCGCTCGACATATAGATCCCGGACTTGGCGCGCCGGTCGATGACCCGGAGCGCCTCGAGATAAGCGAGCGCCTCGCGCACCAGGCCGCGCCCGGCCTTGAAGCGCTCGGCCAGCTCGCGCTCCGACGGCACACGCTCGCCCGGCTCGTATTTGCGCTGCAGGAAGAACATCGCCAGCTCGGAGACCAGGTCGCGCTGCTCGTTCATTGGATCTGCACCCTATGCCGGGCGAGGACGTCCTCCCTGACCGTGATGCCGAGGCCCGGCCGGTCGGGAATGGCGATCATGCCGTTCTCGGCCACGATCTTCTCTTCGATGAGGTCGTGCAGCATCGGATTGGCGCCGAGCGAATATTCGAGAATATAGCTCGACGGGCTCGCCGCGGCGAGATGCAGGCCGGCGAAGAAGGCCGGCGCCCCGGCCCACAGATGCGGGGCGAGCCTGAGATTGAAGGCGGCGGCCAGCGCGTCGATGCGGCGCGCCTCGGTGATGCCGCCGCAGATGGCGAGATCGGGCTGCACGATGTCGACGGCGCGCTGAGTGATGAGGTCGCGGAAGTCGAAGCGGGTGAACTCGCTCTCGCCGGCAGCGATCGGGATCATGGAGGCGGCACGCACCTCGGCGATACCGGCCTTGTCGTCGGCGGTGACCGGCTCCTCGAACCAGGCGAGATTGCAGTCGCGCACCAGATGGGCGAAGCGCTTGGCCTCGGCCACGGTGAAGGTGCCGTGCGCATCGACCATGATCTCGATGTCGGGCCCGAGCGCCGCGCGGGCCGCCTTGACGCGCGCGGCGCTTGCCTGGGGCGTGCCGTCCATGGCGCCGACGCGCATCTTCACCGCCTTGAAGCCGCCTTGCCTGACATAGCCCGAGAGCTGATCGCCGATCGTCCCGGCATCGGCCCAGCCGCCCGAGGCATAGGCCGGCATCGCTTCCGCCTTGCGCCCGCCGAGCAGGCGCCAGACCGGGACATCCATGGATTTGCCGGCGATGTCCCAGAGGGCGATATCGATGGCGCTGATCGCCGCGATCGTCAGGCCACGGCGTGCCATGTCGGGCATGGAATGTCCACGCGCTGCCGCATGATGGGCGCGCACCCCATTATAGAGGGTGTCCCAGATCACCGACATGTCCCGCGCATCCCGGCCTAAGAGGCGCGGGGCGAATTCCTTGTTGATGAGGGTGACGAGCCCGGCATAGGTGCCGGCGCTGCCGGCAGCATTCTTGCCTTCACCCCAGCCGGTGATGCTGGTGTCGGTGTCGATGCGCACGATGGCGGAATCGAAGGTGCGGATCTGCCCGAAGTCGCTTCGGTGCTGGCGCTCGGCGGCGATCGGCATGGACACCCAGGCGGCTTCGATCCGCGTGATCTTCATTGTGATTCTCCCGGCAAGGGGAGGGCCGTTGCGTTAGTCCACCTTCTCCCGCTTGCGGGAGAAGGTGGCGCGAAGCGCCGGATGAGGGTGTCCTCTGTGAAGTGAGCAGAAAGCTGCATGGAGAACGCGCCGGTCGAACCAACACACTCACCCGCCCTGTCGGGCACCCTCTCCCACAAGCGGGAGAGGGGGGAATACCGGAGAGAGCGGATGGAGATTTGGCCCATCACTTGATCAACGGCAGCATCGTGTCGGCCGATGTCTTGACGAGCATGGTGTAGAACTCCTCGCTCAAGAGGCTCGAGCCGTGATCCTGGATGAACTTCAATTGCTCGGGCGAGATGTCGACCGGATTCTTCTCGATGGCGTTGGGATATCGGGTGGCGGGGGTGCGGTCGACGGGCGCCACGAACTCGACGGTCAGCGCCCCGTCATAGCCCGTGTCCTTCAGGGTCTTGACGATCTTCGCCCAGTCGAGCGCGCCCTGGCCCGGGGCCATGCGGTTGTTGTCGGCGATGTGGAAGTCATAGAGACGCTTGCCCGCCTTCCTGATCGAGGCGAACATGTCGGCATCCTCGATATTGAGATGGAAGGCGTCGATGCACACGCCGCAATCGGGCGCGATCGCCTCGGCGAGCGCCAAAGCCTGGTCGGCGCGGTTGAGCAGATAGGTCTCGAATCGGTTGAGCGGCTCGATGGCGATGCGCACGCCCTTCTTCTTGCCGTGCTCGTAGCATTGGGTGACGCCCTCGATGAGCCATTGCCATTCCTCCTCGGGCGTGCCGTCGGGCGTGATCTTGCCGACGGTGACGGGGACGAGGGTGATGATCTCGCCGTCGAGCTCGCTCACCATGGTGATGACGCTCTTCATGTAGTCGACGGTCTTGGCGCGCTGGCCTTCGTCCCTGGCGGCGAGATTGCGGTCGGCGAGGGTGAGCGTCACCGAGCCCCAGCAGCGGATGCCATATTGCTTCAACAGCCTGCGGGTGTCGGTCACATTATATTGGGTTGGCTCGCCCGAGATCTCGATGCTTTCATAGCCGAACGTCTTGATGCGGGCCAAAGTGGTCTCGAGTGGTTCGGCGCGCATCCAGTTGTGGGTCGAAAGATGCATGAAGACTCCTCCCTGGCGTAAACTGGGTGGACCATTTTGGTCCGACCAAAATTGTTACAATAGCCATAGAACAGGTGAAAATCCGCCGCAAGAGGCGGAATTCGCAGATGCAGCAGCGTTTTTGCCCTGCACACTCAACACAAATCCTTGCGCTCGCATCAATTTGGTACTACCAGTTTGATCATAAGGGAAGGCGCGATATAGCGCCCGGACATGGGAGGAATTTGCCGTTTGAACACCGCTGCGCATATTCCGATCCGACGCGTCGGCTGAGGTGGACTGATGTCCTCCCCTAAAGCGTTCGCCGTGAGCCTCGATGACGTGTCGAAGGCCTATGGCCGGGTCAAAGCGCTCGACCGGCTGAGTTTCGATGTCGCCGAGGGCCAGTTCTTCGCCTTGTTCGGGCCGAGCTCGGTCGGCAAGACGACCACCCTGCGCACCATTTCCGGCCTGGTGATCCCGGATGCCGGCCGGGTGGCGCTCCATGGCGCGGAGGCGACCCATGCGCCGATCAAGTCGCGCGGCGTCTCCATGGTGTTCCAGTCCTTCGCGCTCTATCCGCATCTCACCGTCCATGAGAACTTCGCCTATCCGCTGCGCGAGGCGAAGCTCGCCCGCATCGAGATCGACAAGCGGGTCAAGGAGACGGCCGAGATGCTGAAGCTCGCGCACCGGCTCGAGCGCAAGCCCAACACGCTGTCGGGCGGCGAGCAGCAGCGCGTGGCGCTGGGGCGCTCGCTGATCCGACGGCCCAACATCCTGCTGCTCGATGAGCCCTTGACCAATCTCGACGCGAAGCTCCGGCATGATATGCGCGCCGAGCTCAAGCGGCTGCACCGCCAGTTCGGCATGACCATCATCTATGCGACGCCCGACGAGCTCGAGGCGCTGTCCATGGGCGAGGTCATCGCCGTGATGCGTGACGGCGCGGTGGTGCAGAAGGGGACGCCCGACGAGCTCTATGACCGGCCCAGGGACGTCTATGTCGCGGCCAAGATCGGCGCGCCGCACATGAACCTGATCGCGGCCACGGTGGGCGAGGGCGCCGCGGTGCTGAAGACCGGCCTCGGCGATTTCAGCCTCGCCCGCAAGCTCGATGCGAAAGCAGGCGACAAGGTGGTCATGGGCGTGCGGCCCGCCGACCTCGAGATCGCCTCAGGCAAGGCGGCCGATCTCGCGGCACCGGTGCAATTGCTCGAGCCCCTGGGTGACGTCACCATCGTCTCGCTCGGCGAGAAGGCCGACAATCTCCGCATCCTCTTGCCCGAGTCACGGGCGAGCGAGATCAGGCTCGGCGACCGGCTGCCGATCACGATCGAGCCCCGCAAGATCCATGTCTTCAGCGCCGAGGACGGGCTGGCTCTCAGATGACCGCCCGCCGCCCGCGAAGGAAGAAACGTGCCTAGATCGAAACAGGGAGGAGAACTGGACATGAGTTGGCAGTACAAGTTGACGTCCTTTGCCGGGGCCGCCCTTGCCGCAGGCCTGATGAGCGGCACGTTCCTCGGGGCGGCCGCCGCCGAAGAGGTGGTGCTCAAGATGGCGGTGCCGGACTGGCCGCCGACGCGCATCATGAAGGACATGTTCGACAAGCAGTACAAGGCGCCGTCGGGCAATGCGGTGAAGCTCGACATCGATTTCATCCCGTGGCCCGACTATTACACCCGCCTCAACGCCTCGCTCACCTCGGGCGAGCAGAAATACAACATGGCGGTGTCGGACTCGCAGTGGCTCGGCGCTTTCGTCGAAGGCGGCTACTACAAGAAGCTCAATGAGTTCATCGATGCCGATCCAGGCTTGAAGGCGGCGATGGACGACATGCATCCCAACCCGCTCAACGCCTATGCGACCTATCCGCACAAGACGCCGAACTATTACGGCTTCCCGCAATTCCCGGACGTGCTCGTCACCTTCGCGCGCAAGGACGTCCTGTGCCACGACGAGGAGCAGAAGAACTTCCAGGCGAAGTTCAACAAGAAGCTGCCCTGCGCGCCGGAAGAGCTCGACGACATGGATTGGGAGATGTTCGAGAATATCGGCCAGTTCTTCCAGCGCAAGAAGGGCGAGAACCTGGCCGGCGCGCCCGCGGATGACGATTTCTACGGCATCGCCTTCCAGGCCGGCAAAGGCTACGACTTCTCCTCGATGCAGATCAACGGCTTCATCTGGCAATATGGCGGCAATACCTGGGACGAGACCCAGGCGCCCACGGGCCAGGCGGAAGGCGTGGTCAACTCGGCGGAAGCGGTCAAGGCATTCGACCATTATCTGCGCCTCATCCAGTACATGCCGCCGCTCGCCAAGACGGGCACGATGGACATCTTCAAGTCCGACGAGCTGTTCCGTGAAGGCAAGGTGGCGATGAACATCGACTGGATCGGCCTCGGCGAAGCCTCGCTCGATCCCAAGACGTCGAAGGTCTCGGACAAGATCGTCTTCGGCCTGATGCCGGGCCTGCGCGGCGCAGACGGCAAGATCGTGCGCTGGTCGAATATCGGCGGCCAGCCCTTCGTGCTGATGACCTGGAACACCGACACGCAGACCAAGGAAGCGCTCGACTTCGTGAAATGGTGGCTGTCGAAGCCGGTGCAGACCGAATATGCGTCCAAGGGCGGACAGTCGGCGATGAAGTCGGTCTACAGTGATCCGGCCTATGTGACCTTCCGGCCGTGGAACCGCGCCTGGGCGCCGAGCCTCGACTGGCAGAAGGACGTGTGGCACGTGCCGCAGTTCTTCGAGCTGCTCACCCAGCAGCAGGACCAGTTCGATCTCGCCATCACCGGCAAGCAGGACGCCAAGACGACGCTCGACAACATCGCGAAGTTCCAGCAGAACCTGCTGACGGAAGCGGGATTGATCCAATAGACGAATACGCCACAGGGACGCGCGCGGGACACCGCGGGCGTCCTCTTTTGTCTGAGGGATTCGGAGCGTCAATGAGTGCAACTCTACTCTCAACCCTCACCCTGAGGTGCCCGCCGAAGGCGGGCCTCGAAGGGTGGCAAGCGGCAAGCTCCTTGTACCTGGATCATGCTTCGAGGCTCGCTGCGCTCGCACCTCAGCATGAGGGTGGAATGCGTGGGGGCTTCATTCGATGACCACCGTTGCCATGGACCGGCCGCCGCCGCCCTTCACGACCGTCGCTCCCGACAATTGGAAGCTCGCGATCGCCGTGGGTCTCGTCATATCCATCCTCGCCATGCTGGCCTTGCCCGCGGCTGCGTCCTTCTGGATCACGGGCGCCATGGCGGCGATGGTCGCGGCCGCCTTCGTGGTCAATGCCTATCGCCGCCATTATTACGGCGGGCTTCTGGTCGCTCCCGCGATCGCGGTGCTGTTCGTGATGAACATCTTCCCGCTGCTGTGGTCGCTGGGACTCTCCTTCTTCGCCTATCAGAGCAACCAGCAGAACATCCGCTTCGTGGGCCTTCGGAACTACGTGACGCTCCTGACCAACGACCTCAAGGCGCCGGAACTGTGGGCCAATCTCACCAACACCGCGCTGTTCGTGGTGCTCACCGTCTCGGCCCAGATGATCGTCGGATTTCTGCTCGCGGTGCTGTTCGCCAAGCAGTTCCCGTTGCGCAAATACCTCCTCATCCTGGTGCTGACGCCCATGATGCTGTCGGTGGTCGCGGTGGGCGTGTTCTTCTCTTATTATTACGACCCGACCTTCGGGCTCCTGAGCCAGGCGATCAAGGCGTGGGGCGGCGAGCAGTTCATCCTGATGTCGACCAAGGCGGGCGCCGTCGCCGGCATCGTCTTCGCCGATGCGTGGATGTGGTCGCCCTTCGTCATGCTGCTGGTGCTTGCCGGCCTCGTCTCGGTGCCCAAATATCTCTATGAGGCGGCGGCGATCGACCGGGTGTCGGGCTGGCGGCGCTTCTGGACCATCACCTTCCCCTATATACGCGGCCTCTTGATGCTGGCGCTCTTGTTCCGCACCATCGAGGCCTTCAAGCTCGCCGACCTCGTGATCCTCTTGACCAAAGGCGGCAACGACACGATGACCATTTCCTATCACGTCATCCGTATCGCCAATGAGCAGAACAAGACCAGCGAGGGGGCGGCGCTCTCCTATCTGCTGCTCTTCGTGGTGATCGTGCTCACCAATCTCTATCTCTATATCGCCAACCGGCGCGCCCAGGGGAATTGAACGATGGCCGAAACGACCTCGATCTGGGAAAGGCTGGGCTTCCGCAAGGCCTCGGGCGTGGGCGAGGCCGGGTGGGGCCACACGGCTCTGGCCGCCGTCATCAGCCTCATCTACTTCCTGCCGGTTCTGCTCATCATCGTCACCTCCTTCAAGGTGCAGACGGAAGCGCTGGCGGTGCCGCCGAAATTCTTCCCGACGAGCGTCTTCGGGCTCATCCCGGAGCAATTCGTGTTCTCGCCGACGCTCGAGAATTTCACCTCCGTGTTCTCGCGCGCCTATGTCGCGGGCGGAGCGGCGGAAAGCACCGGCTTCGACCGGTTCTTCTTCAATTCCATATTCATCGCCAGCACCTCGGTGCTGCTCGCTTTGGTGATCGGCACGCTCGCGGCCTATGGCTTCTCGCGCTACCCGCTCAGGGGCAACGACACCTATCTCTTCATCATCCTCACCACCCGCATGCTGCCGGCCATCGTGGTGATCATCCCCATCATCCTGATGTTCAGGGTCACCGGGCTCGCCGGCTCCTATGTCGGCATCATCCTGCTCTATACCGCCTTCAACCTGCCGTTCACCATCTGGATGATGAAGAGTTTCTTCGACGAGCTGTCGCCCGACGTCGAGGACGCGGCGCGCATCGACGGGTCGAGCGAGACGAAGGTGTTCTTCAAGATCTGCCTGCCGCAGGTGCTGGCGGGCCTCGCCGCGACCTTCGTCTTCGGCCTCATCCTGACCTGGAACGAGTTCCTGTTCGCGCTGCTCTTGACCGGCGTCGACACCCGCACCGTGCCGGTCGCCATGAACCAGGCGGTGGCGGGCGGCGGCATCGGCGTGCTGTGGGGGCTGCTTGCCGCGATCGAGACGCTGTTCCTCATTCCCGTCTTCCTGGTGACCTTCTTCCTGCAGAACCACCTGCTGCGCGGCGTCACCTTCGGCACCGTGAAGAGATAGCAGCATGTCGACCATCGAAGCCCGCAAGATCACCAAGCGGTTCGGCGATTTCGTCGCCGTCAGGGATGCCGATCTCTCGGTCGCCGCCGGCGAGGTCGTCTGCCTGCTCGGCCCTTCAGGCTGCGGCAAGACCACCACCTTGCGCATGATCGCCGGCCTGGAAAGAGCGACCGCGGGCGACATCATCATCGCCGGCAGGCGAATGAACGAGCTGCCGCCGGAAAAGCGCGACATCGCCATGGTGTTCCAGTTCTATGCACTCTATCCGGCGCTCTCGGTGGCGGAGAACATCGCCATGCCGCTGCATTACGAAAAGCTCGCCAAGGCCGAGCGCGACCGGCGGGTGAAGAAGGTGGCCGACATCCTGCACCTGACCGACGTGCTCGAGCGCATGCCGGGACAAGTGTCGGAAGGCGAGAAGCAGCGGATCGCCGTCGCCCGCGCCATCGTGCGCGATCCCAATTGCTTCCTGTTCGACGAGCCCCTGTCGCGCCTCGACGTCGAACTGCGCCATTCGATGCGCGGCCAGATCAAAGAGGTGCTGGCGGGTTTGTCCAAGGCGACGGTCATCGTGACGCATGACCAGCTCGAGGCGCTGACCATGGCGGACCGCATCGCCATCATGCGCGACGGGGTCATCGAGCAGATCGGCACGCCGCATCAGGTGTTCACCAAGCCCGCCAATGTCTTCGTGGCGAGCTTCATCGGCACGCCGCAGATGAACCTGGTGAAGGGCCGGCTGGAGAAGGTCGCGGGCTCCACGGCGACGATCCAGTTCGGCGGCGAGCGGGTCGAGCTCGAGGTCAATCCGGCCGTCTCGCGCCTCGAGCCGTCGCAGGTGACGCTCGGCATAAGACCGCGCGCGTTCACGCCGGTGGGGGAGGGCGGCCGCGACACCATCGTCGCCCATGCCGAGCTGATCGAGCCGATGGGGGCGGAGACCCTGGTCCATGCGCGCACGCCCGATGAGTCCGACATCCGGGTCGTCGTGCCGCGCGCCGTCAAGTTCAGGATCGGCGAAAAGCTCCATCTGCGCGCCGATCCGAGCCAGACGCATATTTTCGGCGAGGACGGAAAGGCGGTGCGGGCATGAAGGGGACGCCAGGCAAGGTCTTGAGCGCCGGCGGCGCGCTGCGGCTCGAAGCCCTCATCATCGGGCTCGGCATATTGGCGCTGATCCTGATCTTCCAGCCCGTGAGCCTGACGCTCTTCGCCATCGGGTCGGGCCTCGTGGTGCTGGCCGGGCTCATCAACAATCTCCTGCCCCTGGCGCGGCCCGGCACGAGGATCAGATCCATCGTCACCGTGGCGCTGGTGGTGGCGCTCATCTTCTGCATCGTGCTCCTGATCTCGATCGCCGCCGCCCATCTCTATGGCGTGTTCTTCCTCAAGGCTCCCGATCCCGCCACCACCGCCGGCAAGGTGCAACTCGCGACACCGCCGTTCTATCTGCAGCCGCTCGTCTGGGCCCTGGCCGTGGCAGCGGCATGCTTTGCCGCGGGCGTCGCCTGGCTGCAGCGGAGATAGGTGTCGAAGGTCAGAAGGAAACTTCTACCCCACCAGCTGCTTCACCAGCGCTGCGATCATGCGCGGCAGGTCATAGGGGAAGCGCGCGGTGATGAGGTTGCCGTCGACCACCACCGGTTCGTCGATGACCGTGGCGCCGGCATTCTCGAGATCGATATGGATGTTCCACACCGCCGTCGCCTTCCTGCCCTTGAGCAGCCTGGCGCTGACCAGGACCCAGGGACCGTGGCAGATGCCGCAGACCGGCTTGCCCGCGCCATGCATGGCGGTGACGAAGGCGATGGCGTCCTTGTCGGCGCGCAGGAAGTCGGGATTCCAGCAGCCGCCCGGCAGGATGACCGCGTCATAGTCCGCGGCCCGGGCCTCGCTCACATAGCGGTCGATCTTGAGCCAGCCGCCATTCTCCATGAGGCGGATGGCGAGCACATGGGTCTCGGCAATGGGCGGCATCTTGACGCCATAGCTCGGCGGCAAGGGGCCAGCCTTGGGGGCGACGATATGGACGGTTGCGCCATGCTCGGACAGCCACCTGTGGGCCCCGAGGATCTCGACCTCTTCCACGCCGTTGGTGCAGCAGATGGCGATGCGCTTGCCCTCGAGCAGCGTCGGATCGGAAGGCGGGTCGAACAGGAAGCGGTTGAGCTCGCGATTGAGCTCGCCATCGGCGGTGGCCAGCAACTGGGTCGAGAGCACGGGCACGCCGGCGGGCGATTCGAACTGCTGGACGCGGACGACATTGGCATCGGCGGCGGGCGCGGGATGAACGGGCTTGTTCACGGCGAGATCCTCCCAATTGTCATACTTTTGCTGGAGCTTCCCATATTTCACATGGCCGGTCACGCGCATAATGACTTGCCTAAAGGCCCGTTTACGTGAAATGGTCCGGCCGTCTTCAACGGGCAGAGGGGTGCCATGAATTTCGCCGGCAGGTTCAAGGAACGAGTCGCGGTCATCACCGGCGGAGCGTCGGGCATCGGCTTCGCCATCGCGGAGCGCATCATCTCCGAAGGCGGCAAAGCGGCCCTCTGGGACGTTGATGCCGAGGCGGGGGCGGTCGCCGCGGCCAGGCTCGGCACGGATGCGCTCGGCGTCCAGGTCGATGTCAGCAGCGAGGCGAGCGTGAGCGCGGCCGCGGCTCAGACCGTGAAGGCCTTCGGCCAGATCGACATCCTGGTCACCAGCGCCGCCATCACCGGGCCCAATGCGACGACCTGGGACTATCCGCCGGAGAAATGGCGCCAGGTGATCGACATCAATATCAACGGCGTGTTCTATTGCTGCCGGGCCGTCGTGCCGCATATGCAGGCCAAGAACTATGGCCGCATCGTCAATATCGCGTCCATCGCCGGCAAGGAGGGCAATCCCAATGCGCCCGCCTATTCGACCTCCAAGGCGGCGGTGATCGGCCTCACCAAGTCGCTGGGCAAGGAACTGGCCAAGACCCAGATCACCGTCAATTGCGTGACGCCGGCGGCGGTCAAGACGCCGATCTTCGACCAGATGACGCAGGCCCATATCGACTTCATGCTCTCCAAGATCCCGATGGGCCGTTTCGGTCAGGTCGACGAGGTGGCGGCCCTCGTCACCTGGCTCGCGAGCGAGGAATGCTCCTTCTCGACGGGCGCCGTGTTCGACGTCTCGGGGGGCCGGGCGACCTATTAAGTACAATTCGAGACCTGGGGGCCCCAACATTCAAGAGGCGAGTTGCCGGTACTTCCCTTCAATCGGAAATAGTGTAACGTCGAAGCCCTGGGCTTCGACGTGCCGTGCGGATTTCGAACAACAGCAACAATAATAATCCATTGTGGGAGGGGATCATGGTCACATCATTGGGCAGGCGCCTCATGCTGGCGGCATGTGTCGCGTTTGCCGTCCAACTCAGCGGCACGAGCTTCGCTCAGGCCGACGAACTCGACGACATCACCAAAGCGGGCGTCATCAAGGTCGGCATATTCGAGGACTTCCCGCCCTTTTCCTCGGCCGGCCCCGATCTCAAGCCGCAGGGCTACGACATCGATGTGATCAATGCCCTGGCCAAGGCGTTGGGCGTGACGGCGGAGCTCACCGGCATCACCGGGCAGAACCGCATCCCCTCGCTCACCGAGCACAAGCTCAACCTGCTGGTCAGCGTGGGCGTGAGCGACGAGCGCAAGAAGGTCGTGGCCTTCACGGCGCCCTATGCGCCCTATTCGATCGACGTCATCGGGCCCAAGGCCCTGGCGGTGAAGGGGCCGCCCGATCTCGTGGGCAAGTCGGTCGCCGTCAATCGCGGCACGCTCGAAGACACGTCCCTGACCGAGGTGGCGGTCGAGGGCACCGACATCCAGCGCTTCAGCGATTACAATGCCGTCATCTCGGCGTTCCTGTCGGGGCAGGTGCAGCTGATGGTCGTCGGCAACGATGTCGGCGCCGCGGTCCTCGCCAAGCGGCCGGCGATCGAGCCGGAATCGAAATTCCAGCTCTTGAATTCGCCCTCGGCCATGGCGATCAACAAGGGTGAGGACCGGCTGCTGGCGAAGATCGATGAGGCGCTGGCGCAGATGAAGAAGGACGGGACGCTCGACGCCATCAGCAAAAAGTGGCTGTTCATCCCGCTGCCGCCCGAGCTCTAAGCCAGCCCCATGGGTTATCAGCTCGATTTCGGTGAGCTGGTCCAGTATTTCGGCCTGTTCCTCGAGGGTGCTGCGGTCACGCTGGGCCTGACCGCGCTGGCCGCGGTGGTGGGCGTTGCGCTCGGCATCGCCGGCGCCGTCGGTGCGCGCAGCAAACATGGCTCGGTGCGCCGGCTGGTCGCGGCCTATGTCGAGGTGATCCGCAACACGCCGTTCATCGTGCAGATGTTCTTCATCTTCTTCGGCCTGCCGAGCCTGGGCCTCAGGCTCAGCGCTCTGCAGGCGGCGGCGCTCGCCATGATCATCAATCTCGCGGCCTATGCGATCGAGATCATCCGGGCGGGACTGGACACGGTGCCGGCCGGTCAGCGTGAAGCGGCCCACAGCATGGGCCTGCACCGGTTCGCCGTGTTCGGGCTCATCGTGCTGCCGCAGGCGCTGGCCGCCGTCTATCCCGCACTGGTCGGACAGATCACCATCACCATGCTCGAATCCGCCGTGGTCTCGCAGATCGCCGTCGTCGACCTGACCCATGTGGGCGACCTCATCCAGTCGCGCAATTTCCGCGCCTTCGAGACCTATCTGGTGATCACCGTCATCTACCTCGTGCTGGCGCTGCTGCTGCGCCGCTTCCTGGCCCTTCTCGGGCGCAGGCTGTTCGCCGGACGGGTGGCGTGATGGAATTCACCCTGTGGGACATAGCGCGCAACCTGCTCTTGGCGGCCCGCTGGACCGTGCTGCTCTCGGCCATCGCCTTTGCCGGCGGCGGCATCTTGGCGCTGGTGCTGCTGGTGACCCGGTTCGGGTTCGGCAAATGGGTGCGCAAGGCGATCACCCTCTATGTCGAACTGTTCCAGAGCACGCCGCTCCTGATGCAGCTGTTTCTGGTCTATTTCGGGCTGCCGCGGTTCGGCATCGAGGTTTCGGCGTGGCTCGCTGCCGCGGTCTGCCTGACACTCTATTCGAGTGCGTTCCTCACCGACATCTGGCGCGGCGGGGTCGAGGCCATCCCGCGCGGCCAGTGGGACGGCAGCGCCAGCCTCGGGCTGCATTATCTGGGGCAATTGCGCCTGGTGATCCTGCCGCAGGCCATGCGCATCGCCATTCCGCCGACCGTCGGCTTCCTGGTGCAATTGGTGAAGAGCACGGCGCTCGCCTCGATCGTGGGCTTCCACGAATTGACCCGGACCGCCCAGATCATCACCAATGCCACGTTCCAGCCCTTCCTCGTCTATGGCATGGTGGCACTGATCTATTTCGTCATATGCTACCCGCTGACCGATCTTTCGCGCCGGCTGGAGCGGCGGGTGGCGACAAATCCCCGGTGACGATCCCGCCATAGGTTGCCGATGTTTAATTCTTGGCGAGGAGGTCTTGCGCCGGCCGTCGGCCGTCCCAATTTTCTCCACATTCGCAATGATTGTCAGGGCTTTGATACGGAGATTCCCATGATCGACCGCCTGCTGGACCTTCTCAGCGGCCGCGCCGCGCCGGCCCCGGCCGGGAATGCCCGCGACCTCGAGCATGCGGTCGCCGCCTTGCTGATCGAGGCGGCACGCATGGATGAGAATTTCGATGCCACCGAACGGGGAACCATCGAGCACCTGCTCGCGGAGAGATTCGATCTCGATCCTGAGGCGGTCTATGCGCTGATCGCGGACGCCGAGCAGGCGGTCCGGCAGTCGACCCAGTATTTCCCGTTCACGCGCCAGATCAACGACACGTTGAGCGGCGAAGAGCGCGTCCAGATCATCGAAATGCTGTGGAAGGTCGCCTATGCGGATGGAATTCTCGACCGCTATGAGGACATGCTGCTGCGCCGCATCGCCGGCCTGATCCACGTCACCGACAGGGATCGCGGACTGGCGCGGAAGCGGGCCCTCACGGCGCTTGGATTGAACGGCGAGCCTGCTCTATAGCGACGTGAAGCCGCCGTCGATCAGGACGGTCTCGCCGCAGACGAGATCGGAAGCCGGCGAAGCGAGATAGAGCACGAGGTCGGCCACTTCCTGCGGCTTGCCGAAGCGGCCGAGCGGCGTCTTGTCGAGCATCGGCTTGCCCTTGGCGGGGTCGCCCCAGACCTGCTCGCCCATCGGCGTCAGGATGATCGTCGGGCAAATGGCGTTGGTCTGGATATTGTGCTTCGCCCATTCCGAGGTCATCACCTTGGTCAGCATGTTGAGGCCGCCCTTGGAGGCGGAATAGGCGGCGTGGCCGTCAATCGCAACGATGCCGGCCTGGGACGATATGTTGATGATCTTGCCTGCGCGCTGGGCGATCATCCGGGGCGCCAGTTCCCGGGCGAGGAGAAAGGGCGCCCGGAGATTGACCGCCATGGTCCTGTCCCAGTCTTCGACCTTGGCCTCGAGCAGCGGGTCGATGAGCGCGATGCCGGCATTGTTCACCAATATGTCGATGGTGCCGAAGGATTTGAGCGCGCTCCGCGCCGCCTCGACCGGACCTTCGGCACTCGCCAGATCGGCGGTGATCGCCACGCATTTGCGGCCCTTGGCCTCGACCGCCGCCGTCGCTTCGGTCAGGCCCGGCGCATCACGCCCGACGGCGGCGATATCGGCGCCGGCATCGGCCAGCACCTTGCAGATGTCGAAGCCGATGCCCTTGCTGGCGCCGGTGACGAGAGCCGCCTTGCCGGCGAGCGAGAAGCGCTTGATCCAGTCAGCCATGGGTCTTGTCGTGGTCCTTGTCGAAAGCGATGCCGGGCGAGCGTTCGGGCATGAGGCCTGAGCGATATTTCTGCAGAACGAACTGCAAAAGTAAACCGATGAGCAGCATGCGGATATAGGACGATCGTGTGGCGAACTCGGCCGGCAGGCGGTTGGTCAGGATCTCGGTCATCGACCAGATGGCCCAAACCGCGAGAGCGCCGATGATGGCGCCCTTGTTGTTGCCGCTGCCGCCCAAAATCAGCATGACCCAGGTGAGGAAGGTGATGAGCAAAGGCTCGGTCGCCTCGGGCGACAGGAAGCGGAAGTAATGCGCGCTGAGCGCGCCCGCGATACCCATGAACGCCGCGCCGATGACGAAGGTCTGCAAGCGGAAGGACTCGACGTCCTTGCCGACGGCGCGGGCCGCATCCTCATTGTCGCGCACGGCGCGCAAGGTGCGGCCCCAGGGGCTGTCATAGAGACGATTGCAGACGAGATAGACGAGGCCGACGATCAGCCAGACGATGATGAGGTACAGAATGTCCGCCTCGCGGCCCTGGAGCCAGCCGTCGAAGGGGCGCGGGACATTGGTGATGCCGAGGCTGCCATTGGTGAGCCAGTCCTCGTTGACGATCACCATGCGCAGGATTTCGGCAATGCCGATCGAGGCCATGGCGAGATAGTCGCTCTTGAGCCTGATGCAGATCTTGGCCACGGCCCAGCCGGTGAGGCCGGCGGCGAGAGCCGAGGCAAGGATACCGATGGGCACCGGCAGCTGGAAGCCGCCGAGGTGACTCTCGGCCGGGGCGGCGGTGAGGAGTGCGGAGGCATAGGCGCCCACCGCGAAGAAGCCGGCAATGCCGGCATTGAACAGGCCGCCATAGCCCCATTGCACATTGAGGGCGAGGCAGAGGATGGCATAGATGCCGCCGGCGATGAGGAATGCGACCAGATAGAAGAGGAGGCCGATCGGGTCCATCAGAGGAGCCTCCCCTTGAGCAGGCCCTGCGGACGGAAGATGAGCAGGACCACCATGATGAAGAAGGCGGTGGCCGTCTTGTAGCCGGGATCGATCAAGGGCTCGTCGGTGATCCAAGGATAGGCGGACAGCTCCTCGATCAGGCCGATGACCATGCCGCCCAGGAGCGCGCCCATGGGCTTGCCGATGCCGCCCAGGATCGTCGCCGCGAACATCGGCAGGATGAGGTTCCAGCCGAGATTGGGCTGGATGTTGGTGTCGAGGCCCGACAGCACGCCGGCGATGGCGGCGAGGCTGCCGCCGATGATCCAGGTCGAGCGCACCACCTTCTCGGTGTCGAGGCCGGCAACGCGCGCCAGCTCCGGATTGTCGGCGACGGCGCGCATCGAGCGCCCGGTCTGCGTCCGCGTCAAGAAGTAGTGCAAGGCGACCGCGGCGATGACGATGATCGCGATCGCTTCCAGGTGGAGCACCGAAACACGAATCATATCAAAGAGTACGATCGGTTTCTGCACACCGCGGATGAAGACCTGGTTCTGCGCGCCCCAGATGAGCTGGACGAGCGAGCGGAAGATCAGCGCCACGCCGAAAGAGGCGATCACGGTGTAGATGGTGGGCAGGTCGCGCAAGGGCTTGTAGAAGATCCGGTCGGCCAGCAGCACGGCCAGGACGGCGAGGACGATGCCGACGGGGAGCGCCAGCAACGGATGCAGGCCCGACAGCCAGACGGCGGTGAGCGTCCCATAGGCGCCGAGCGTCATCACATCGCCATGGGCGAAATGGGCGAAGCGCAAGATGCCGAAGATCATCGAGATGCCGATGGCGCCAAGCGCATAGATGGCGCCCAAGGCGAGGCCCGGGATCAGATAGAAATTGACGAACTCCATCATGAGGGGCGGGTGCCTCCCAGGAAGGAGCGGCGGATCTCGTCATTGGCGAGGAGATTGGCGCCGGTATCGGAGGCGAAATTGCGGCCGTTGACCAGCACATAGGCGCGATCGGCGATGCTGAGCGCCTGCCTGGCATTCTGCTCGACCATGAGGATGGTGACGCCGCTCTTTCGGATGTCGAGGATGAGATCGAAGATGCGCTCGAGATAGGCCGGCGAAAGGCCCGCCGTCGGCTCATCGAGCAGCAGCAGGCGGGGCGTGCTCATCAAGGCCCGGCCCAAGGTGACCATCTGGCGCTGCCCGCCCGAGAGCTCGCCCGCCGGCTGATCGAGCTTCCGCGCGAGATCGGGAAAGAGGGTGAGCACGCGCTCTTCCACCTCGTCCCGGTTGCGCGGGGCTGAGGCATAGGTACCGATATCGAGGTTCTCCCGGACCGTCAGCGACGGGAAGATGTTGCGCGACTGCGGCACCGCGGCAATGCCGAGGGGCACCAGCTTCTGCGTCGCGATGCCGGCGATCTCGCCATTCTCGAAGCGGATCGAGCCGGAGGCGATGCTGGTCAGGGAGAAGACCGATTTGAGGACGGTCGACTTGCCGGCGCCGTTCGGGCCGATGATCACGATGATCTCGCCCGGCGCCACATGGAGATTGATGTTGTCGATGATCGGCAGGCCGCCATAGCCGGCGGTCAGCCCGTCGATGGCGAGGAGGGGGCTCACGTGCCCACCTCGTATTTGCCGCCGCCGAAATAGGCTTCGATGACGCGCTCGTCGTGACGCACTTGATCGACCGTGCCGCGCGTCAGGACCGATCCTTGCGCCATGACGATGACGTCGCCGCACAGGCGCGAGACATAATCGAGGTCGTGCTCGATGAGGCAGAAGGTCAGCCCGCGCTCGGCGTTCAGCAGCTTGATCTTCTCGGCGATCTTGCCGAGCAGCGTGCGGTTGATGCCGGCGCCGATCTCATCCAGCAGGATCAGGCGCGGCTCGCGCATCAGAGTGCGGCCGAGCTCGAGCAGCTTCTTCTGGCCACCCGACAGGTTGCCGGCCTTCTCGGTCTTGACGTGCTCGAGCTCGAGGAAGTCGAGCGTGTCGCGAGCGCGTTCATAGACGGCGCGTTCCTCGTGCCGGAAGAGGTTGCGGCGCAAGACGGCGTTGAAGACATTCTCGCCCTGGCTCGTATCGCCGGCGACCATCAGATTCTCGAGCACGGTCAGGGCGCCGAATTCATGCGGGATCTGGAAGGTGCGGGCGAGGCCCTTGAGGGCACGTTCGTGCGGGGCCAGGCGCGTGATGTCTTCGCCTTCCAGAAGCACGCGGCCCGAAGTGGGGAAGAGGCGGCCGGCAATGATGTTGAACAGCGTGGTCTTGCCGGCGCCATTGGGCCCGATGAGGCCGGTGATCCCGCCCTTGGCGATGGCAAAGCTCACATCATCGACGGCGGCAAGGCCGCCGAAGCGCATGATGATGTTTTCGAGAGTGATCACGAGCCGTCTCGATCCAAATCCCCGCTCCCTCCTGCGGGGGAGAGGTTAGGGTGAGGGGGAGCCGCTCTGCGCAATTGGGGTGAATAACCGGAAGCGGCGCGTGCCGTCCCCCTCACCTTCCCAATGCTGCGCATTGGGCCCCTCCCTCTCCCCCGGCGGGGGAGAGGGGATTCTTCTTACTGGAAG
>JBFWNN010000083.1:0-22786 GCA_050251035.1 Parvibaculaceae bacterium | reverse complement strand
CCTATGGCGCCTGGGCCCTCAAGACCTTTGCCGGCATCGGTCTGTTTCCGGCTCTCGTCATCATCTTCATCGCGACCGCGCTTCTAGGCGCCGTGATCGAGCGCGGCGTCATCCGCTATCTCTATAAGCGACCGATCGACACTATCCTCGCGACCTGGGGCATCGGCGTCATGCTGCAGCAGGCGGTCAGGCTCCTTGCCGGCGGCGAATTGCGCTATGTCGAGATGCCGCCCAGCCTCACCGGCACGGCCAACATCCTCGGTGTCGACGTGTCGGCCTATCGGGTCTTCATCATCATCGCCGGCGCCGTGCTCTTCGGGCTGACCTGGCTTCTCATCAACAAGACGGCGGTCGGCATGCAATTGCGCGCCGTCATCCAGGACCGCAGCATCGCCACCGCTTTCGGCATCAATGCCAGCAAGATCTATACCGGCACCTTCGCCTATGGCGCGGGCCTTGCCGGCCTCGCTGGTGCACTCGTCGCCCCACTCAAGAGCGTGTCGCCGGAAATGGGCACGGGCTATGTCGTCGACGCTTTCTTCGTCGTCGTGCTCGGGGGCGTGCAAAGCCTGTTCGGCACGGTGGCGAGCTCGGTGCTGCTCGGCGAGCTCTCCGGCGTCCTCGCCTTCTGGCAGAATGACACGATCGCCAAAGCGCTGGTCCTCGTCGCCATCGTCATCCTCATCAGATTCAGGCCGCAGGGCCTGTTCGTCACCCGGGTCAGGACATGATGTCGAACAAGACGCTCACGCAAGTGATCCTCTATGGCGCGGTCTGCCTCGCCATCTTGCTCCTGCCGATGCTGATCAACGACGACTTTCTGCTCAACCGCGTCGCGCGCTATCTGGTGCTCGCCATGGTGTCGATGGCGCTGGCTTTGTCATGGGGCTATGCCGGCATCCTCAATCTCGGCCAAGCGATGAGCTTCGGGCTGGGCTCCTATTGCATGGCAATGGCGCTCAAGTTGCGCACCATCCCGGTGCATACGGGCTCCGAAGGCCTGCCCGACTTCATGGTGTGGAACAATGTCGAGACACTGCCGTGGTTCTGGCAGCCCTTCTACTCGATGCCCTTCGCCATCGCGGCCGGGATTCTCGTACCGGTCGTCGTTTCGGCGATCCTCGCCTGGTTCATGTTCCGGGGGCGGGTGACCGGCGTCTATGTGGCGATCATCACGCTGGCGACGCTGGTGGTCGTCAATCTCGTCATCATCGACCAGCAATGGGCGACGGGCGGTTTCAACGGCATCACCGATCTGGCTCAGTTCGAGCTCTTCGGCATCACCTTCGACGCCTACAGCGCCACGACCTATTATCTGATCGCCATCTGCCTGACCGTCTGCCTGTTCCTGGCGCTCGCCGTCACCAAGAGCAAGGCCGGCCTCATCCTGCAGGCGATCCGCGACCAGGAGGCGCGGGTGCGCTTCTTCGGCTATGACGTCGCTTTGTTCAAGACCATGGTGTTCTGCATCTCGGCCGGCATAGCGGGCCTCGCCGGCATGCTCTACACAATCGTCATGGAGTTCGCTTCGCCGACCTTTCTCGGCGTGCAGCTCAGCCTGTCGATCGTCGTCTGGTGTGCGGTCGGCGGACGCCAGAGCCTGGTCGGGGCGCTGCTCGGCGCCATCCTCGTCGCCGGCATGCAGGGCGCCCTCTCCGAATCGGAAGTGTTCCTCGACACCTGGACGCTGGTCATGGGCGCGCTCTTCGTGCTGGTCGTGCTCTTCCTGCCGAACGGTCTCGCGAGCCTCGGCGAGAAGCTCACCGAGAAGATCGGACAGATGCGGGGCGGGGCGGCGCCGGCCAAGACGGCAGGCAAGGCTTCCGGCAAGCCCTTGCGCAACACCAAGCTGATCGAGGGCCAATGAGCGCGCATCTCGAGCTCAATGATGTGAGCGTCAGCTTCAACGGCTTCAAGGCCGTGAACGGACTGTCGTTGGCGGTCGGGAAAGGCGAATTGCGCTGCCTCATCGGCCCTAACGGGGCCGGCAAGACCACGGCCCTCGATCTCATCTGCGGCAAGACGGTGCCGAACACGGGCTCGATCCGCTTCAAGGGCACCGAGGTGAGCAAGCTCGACGACTATCAGATCGCACGGTGCGGGGTGGGCCGCAAATTCCAAGTGCCGAGCGTCTTCCAGCAACTGACGGTCAGGGAAAATCTCGCAGTCGCCTATTGCAAGCGCAACGGGGTGATGGCGAACCTGTTCCGCTGGGCGCGCTCGGCCGACAGCGACGGCCTCGACAAGCTGGCGGAATTCGTGGGCCTGAGCGACGCACTCGACGTGCCGGCGGGCCACCTCTCGCACGGCCAGACGCAATGGCTCGAGATCGCCCTTCTCCTCGCCCAGGATGCCGAGCTCATCCTGCTCGATGAGCCGACCGCCGGCATGACGGTGCAGGAGACCCAGAAGACGGCCGACATCTGCAACCGGCTGAAGGGCAAGCATACGATTATCGTCGTCGAGCACGACATGGGCTTCGTCAAGGCGATCGGCGACATCATCTCGGTGATGCATCAGGGCAAGCTCCTCGCCGAAGGTCCGGTCGCCGAGATCGAGAACAATCCAAAGGTCAAGCAGGTCTATTTGGGATCGGTGGGGATCAGCGGTGCTTGAGATCAAGAACCTCGAAGCCTATTACGGCAATTCGCGCGCCCTGCAGGGCATCAATCTCAAGATCGAGACCGGCAAATTCATGGCCGTGCTCGGCCGCAACGGCGTCGGAAAGACGACGCTGTTCAAGGCGATCCTCGGCCTCATGGACCGCTGCGGCGGAGAGATCGCGCTCGGCGGCGAGAGGCTCGATCACATGCCGACCCATAGGCGGGCCCATGCCGGAATCGGTTATGTGCCGCAAGGCCGCGGCATCATCCCGACCTTCACGGTGCGTGAGAACCTCAAGATGGGGACCTTCGCGCGCACCGGCAACGGGCACAAGACCTATGACGATCTCGTCTTCGAGATCTTCCCGGTCCTGCGTGAATTCCTCGACCGCCAGGGCGGCAACCTGTCCGGCGGCCAGCAGCAGCAGCTGGCGATCGGCCGGGCATTGCTCACCAATCCCAAGATCATCCTCCTCGACGAGCCGACCGAGGGCATCCAGCCCAATATCGTCGAGCAGATCGAGCAGGCGATCATGACGCTCAACAAGGCGCATGGCATCACCATCATCCTCGTCGAGCAGGATATCGATTTCGCAAGGCGTGCGTCCGACTCCTTCGTGATCATGGAGAAGGGCCGTGTCGTGGCGGAGGGTCCGATCAAGTCACTGACGGACAATCTCATGCACAAGCACATGGCGGTGTGACCCATGGATCTGTGCGTATCGAGTGGCAACATTATGGGAGACGAACATGATTCATGGCGATATCGGTAGCAGCAACGACACGGTCGGCGTCGCCGTCGTCAATTACAAGATGCCGCGCCTGCACACCCGCAAGGAGGTGCTGGACAATGCGCGCAAGATCGCCGACATGCTGGTCGGGATGAAAGTGGGCCTGCCCGGCATGGATCTGGTGATATTTCCGGAATACAGTACCCACGGCATCATGTACGACGCGAAGGAGATGTATGAGACGGCCTCTCAGATCCCGGGCGAGGAGACAGAGATCTTCGCCGCTGCCTGCCGCAAGGCGAAGACCTGGGGCGTGTTCTCCCTGACCGGCGAGCGTCATGAAGAGCATCCCAACAAGGCGCCCTACAACACGCTCATCCTGATGAACGACAAGGGTGAGATCGTGCAGAAATACCGCAAGATCATGCCGTGGGTGCCGATCGAGGGCTGGTATCCCGGCAACTGTACCTACGTGTCGGAAGGTCCCAAGGGTCTGAAGGTCAGCCTCATCATCTGCGATGACGGCAACTATCCCGAGATCTGGCGCGACTGCGCCATGAAGGGGGCGGAGCTCATCGTGCGCTGCCAGGGCTATATGTATCCGGCCAAGGACCAGCAGGTGCTGATGGCCAAGGCCATGGCCTGGGCCAACAACAGCTATGTCGCGGTCGCCAATGCCGCCGGCTTCGACGGCGTCTACTCTTATTTCGGCCATTCGGCGATCGTCGGCTTCGACGGCCGCACGCTGGGTGAATGCGGCGAAGAGGAAATGGGCATCCAGTATGCGCAACTGTCGAAATCACTGATCCGCGACGCGCGCAAGAACAGCCAGTCGAACAACCATCTCTTCAAGCTGGTGCATCGCGGCTATACCGGCCTCATCAACTCGAAAGAGGGTGCGCAAGGCGTTGCCGCTTGCCCGTATGACTTCTACAAGAAGTGGATCACGGATCCCGAAGGCACGCGCGAGATGGTCGAGGCGATCACCCGCTCTACGGTCGGCACCGAGGAATCCCCGATCGAGGGCATCCCCAATCCCAAGACGCGGGCTCACCGCTAGGGGCTCTTCGTCTGGGTCAGAACCGGAGGGCGTCCCCACGGCCCTCCGGCCTTCCTTGCGCCAAGGTCAGAGTTAAATGGAACTGGACAGCTATCTCGTCACCGCCGAGCCCTATTACCACGCCACCGGCAACGAGGTGGCGGTGTTCGAAGCGGCCCATGCCACCCGCCTGCCGATGATGTTGAAAGGCCCGACCGGCTGCGGCAAGACGCGGTTCATCGAGCATATGGCCTTCAGGCTGAAAAAGCCCCTGATCACCGTCGCCTGCCATGAGGACATGACGGCGTCCGATCTGGTGGGCCGCTTCCTGCTCGATGCCCAGGGCACGGT
This sequence comes from Parvibaculaceae bacterium, assembly GCA_050251035.1. Taxonomy (GTDB): domain Bacteria; phylum Pseudomonadota; class Alphaproteobacteria; order Rhizobiales; family Aestuariivirgaceae; genus Taklimakanibacter. The sequence goes on along the minus strand of JBFWNN010000083.1, from coordinate 18,062 downwards.
CTGGCATGACGGGCCGCTGACGCTCGCTGTCCGCCACGGCGCCATCTGCTATCTCGACGAGATCGTCGAGGCGCGCCAGGATACGACCGTCGTGATCCATCCCCTGACCGACGACCGCCGCATCCTGCCGCTCGAGAAGAAGAACGAGCTCATCAAGGCGCATCCCGACTTCCATCTGGTGATCTCCTACAATCCAGGCTATCAGAGCGTGATCAAGGACCTCAAGGAGTCGACCAAGCAGCGTTTCGCCGCACTCGACTTCACCTATCCGGAGGCCGAGATCGAAACCGCGATCGTGGCGCATGAGGCCGGCATCGACCACAAGAATGCAGCGGCCCTGGTCCGGATCGCGGGGCGTACCCGTAATCTCAAAGGGCATGGGCTCGACGAGGGCGCCTCGACGCGCATGCTCATCCAGGCTGGCCGCCTGATGAGCCGGTCGGTGCCGCTCGTCGAAGCCTGCGAGGTGGCACTGGTGTTGCCAATCACCGATGATCCCGACATGCGCATGGCGCTCAGCGAAACCATCGCCGCCTGCATCTAGACGAGATGAGCAGCGGCCTCATAGACGACCTTCTGAAATCAGCGCGCTACGCCGGAGTGATCGACAATCGAACATGGGACATGGTGCGCAAGGCCTTTCCCGAGTCCGCCTTCGATCAGTGGAGCGACGGGCTGGCGCGCATCGCCGCCGCCCTGGACGATCCCCAGGCCGGCGCACAGTTCGCGCGCGGCAGCGCTGTGGTGGCCCAAGCCCATGGCATCGACCTGGCTCTGGCGCCAGCACCGATCGCCATCGGTATCGCCAGGATGGCTGGGCCAGGTGCCGCTTCCACCTTCCTTGCGGCGCTCCCCGTGGCGGCGAGGCTCTTCACGGATCATGCTGCCTTCCGGACCTGGCTCAGGACCATCGAGGAAAGCGCCAATCTGGTGCCGCACTCGGTCTCCGCCATCCTCTCGGCCTCCCTGCTCGGGCGGGTGACCATCATCGCGTTCCGCGCCTGGATGCTGAACGGCATTCGCGAGACCGGTGGAGATCCGGTCAAGAGTGCCGTTTATTTCGTGCAGACCGACAGCGGCACGCTCAAGGCCTTCGAGCGCGCCCCGGACGATGTCGCCTTCAGCGACATCGAGGCCTCGCTCCGGGCCTTTGTCATGGCTCTGTGGAAAATCCGCCCGGTTATCCGCACCGCGAGTGTCAGGCCGGGCGGCAAGGTGATGCGGCGCGCGTCTTTCGACGGCGCTTTCATCCGTCTGCCTGAAATCTATTCGGGCTATCGCGGATCCGAGGCAAAGGCGCACTATCATGCGGTGCTGGCGCATGTCGGCGCGCATCTGGCCTACGGCCAGGCAAAGCTGCCGGTAGGATCGCTCAAGCCCGTGCAAGTGGCGCTTGTCGGGCTTGTCGAAGATGCCCGCGTCGAGGCGCTTGCCGCCGCCGACTATCCGGGATTGGCCCGACTATGGCGGCAGTTCCATCGGGCGGAAGCCTCGCCGGCGCTCACCGCCGAACTCCTGATGCTGCGCCTGGCGCGGGCGCTGATCGATCCCCATTTTGTCGATGACGATCCTTGGATCAGCAAGGCGCGCGCCATGTTCTTCCAGGCCCGTGAGCAGTGGAGTGATCCGACCATCAGCCGGAGGATCGGCGGGCTTCTCGGCAACGACATCGGCCAGATGCGCATCCAGTTCAATGCCAAGAGCTACGTGGTCGAGCCGTCCTATCGCGACGACAATCTGGGCCTATGGGACTGGGGCGAGCCACCACCGGAGCAAGCGGAGACGGCGGAGACGATCCTCGAAGCCGTGCGCATCTCGGAAAAGGAAGACCAGGACAAGGGTGAGAAGCGTGACCGCAACGACGACTCCTCGCCGGCGAACCGGGCCACGCGGGCGGAGCAACTGCCCGAGGATGCCGGCATCCCGATCGCCCGCCATGCCGAATGGGACCATATCAGCAGCCTCCTGCGTCATGACTGGACGACGATCGTCGAGTTCAAGCCGCGCCCGGCTCCGGCCACTACGATCGACACCATCCTCACCGAATATGCCGATGTCGAGCAGCGCATCGCGCAACTGGTCAAGGCGGCGAAGATCAGCCGCCCGGTGCGCATGCGGCGCCAGCCGCAGGGCGACCGCCTCGATCTCGACGCCTCGATCCGCGCGATGATCGACCACAGGATGGGTGTCACGCCCGATGCACGCATCTACGAGACGAGGGAGATGCGCTCGCGCGACCTCTCCGTGCTGGTGTTGCTCGACATCTCGGAATCGACGCGCGACCGGGTGCGCGACACGACCACAACCGTCATCGCGCTCGAACGCGCCGCCGCGGCGCTGCTTGCACAAGCGATGGCCGATCTCGGCGATCCGTTCGCCATTCATGCCTTCTGCTCGAACGGGCGCGAGGAGGTGCGCTATTACCGGGTAAAGGATTTCACCGAAAGCAACCCGGCGATGCTCAAGGCGCGGCTCGCGGGCCTGCGCGGCATGCTGTCGACCAGGCTCGGCGCCGCTTTGCGCCAGGCCGGCACCGAGATCGAGCGGCAGGTCACGCACCGCAAGCTCGTGCTCGTCATCACCGATGGCGAGCCCTCCGATATCGACGTCGCGGACCGCAAATATCTGGTCGAGGATGCGCGCAAGGCGGTGCATGAGCTCGCCCATAGGGGGATCGACGTGTTCTGCGTCGGCCTCGACAGCGGTGGCGAAAGCTATCTTCCGCGCATCTTCGGGTTGCGCAACCATCTGGTGATCAATCGAATAGAGGCCTTGCCCGAAAAGCTGCCGATGCTCTATTTCAGACTGACGGTTTGATCATGACGGACATCTCGGCGGGCGGAAACATGGGGCGCTATGCGGCCGAATTCATCGGTACCGCGCTCTTGGTGTTCTTTGCCGCAGGCTCGGTGATGGCGGCGACGATGATCGGCGGGCTTCCCGTGCCCCTGATCGGGGGAGTGGCGTCTGGCCTCGCCCTCATGATCCTGATCTGGTGCTTCCTCGACATATCCGGCGGCCATTTCAACCCGGCCTTGACCGTGGCACTTGCAGTCTTCGGAGATTTCCCCAAATCGCGCATCGCCGGCTATGTCGCGGCCCAGCTCGCCGGATCGGCGGCCGGCGCCGCTCTTCTTTATTATACGCTCGGATCCCAGGCCGGCATGGGTGCCAATGTGCCGAACACGGCTCTGGCCATATCGGGCCTTTCTGCTTTCGTCATCGAATGCGTCCTGTCCTTCGCCATGATGCTCACCATCCGCGCCGCTTTCGCCGTCGGCGAGCCCTTGCGCCAGTTCGCCGCCGTGCCGATCGGTCTCATCGTCGGCATCGAGGTGATGGTCATGGGGCCTATTGCCGGGGCCGCCATGAATCCGGCCCGCGCCTTCGGTCCCTATGTCTTCCTCGGCGACTGGCGCCATTACTGGATCTACGTCCTGGGGCCGCTCGTCGGCATCCTCCTGGGCGGCATCGTCTGGGACAGACTGATCGCCGCGAGGCGGTGAGGGCGCGTCAGGCGCGCGGCGGCGCGGTGCTCTCGCGCAGGATGAGCTCGACCGGAAGAACCTCGGACGCGGGCTTGGATTGGCCGCGGACCATCTCCAGCAGCCGGGTCGCCGCCACATGGCCCATGCGCTGGGCGGGCACGCGGATCGTCGTCAGCTTGGGAAAGGTGAATTCGGCCAGCGGCAGGTCGTCGAAGCCGATGATGGACATGTCCTTCGGGACGTCGAGGCCCGAGGCACGGCATTCCGCCATGGCGCCGATCGCCTGGATGTCGTTGGCGGCGAAGACCGCGGTCGGCGGATCGACATCGTCGAGCATGCGGCGCATCGCGGTACGGCCTTCGATGAACTCGAAATCGCGCTCGAAGATCAAAGCCGGATCGATGGCGACGCCAATCTCGGCAAGCGCATCCTCATAGGCCCTGCGCCGCTCGAGCGCCCGGTCATTGACCTCGGTGCGGCCGCAGATCAGGCCGATCCGGCGGTGGCCGAGATCGATGAGATGCTTCATCGCCATGCGGCCCGCTGAGTAGTTGTCGAAGGATACACAGGGCAGGTCGGCCGCCTGGTCCAGCCGCCAGGTCACGACGCAGGGAATGCCGTGGCGCTCGATCAGCCGGTAGCTCGAGGGATCGCGACCGCCGCCGGTGAGGATGAGGCCATCGACCCGGCGCTCGATCAGATGGCGGATCATGCGGCGTTCCTCTTCTGGAGAAAACTCGCTGACGCCGAGCAGCACGCCATAGAACTCACGCTGGGCCACACGCTGGATGGCCTGGGTCGAGGCGGCATAGATCGAGTTGGTGATCGTCGGGATGATGAGGCCGATGGTCATCGAGCGTGCGCCGGCGAGGGCGCCCGCCATGCCGTGCAGGACATAATCATGACGCTCGATGACTTCGAGCACGGCTTGGCGCCGCTCGGGCCGGACCCGCTCCGGATTGTTCAGCACGCGTGAGACGGTGGCGGTCGAGACGCCGGCTTCCTTGGCGATCTCCTTGATTGTCTTGCGTTCCTGCGGCTGGGCGGAGGGGAATTCATCCTCACGGTGCTGGTTCTCGGTCATTATGTAATCGTTTTCAAATTTTCTCTTTGTCCGGGTCTACTGACGCACAAAATCAATTCCAGTCAAAAACACAAACGAATCTCATGGGATAGATCACGATTAGGAATCCTAAAGTGTGGCTTTAGGATAAGTCAAGCCGAATGCGATTGACAGATGTTTCTGCTGTCGTAAGCTTATATTTGTAAGCGTTTACAAATATGAGTTGTGATGTCTCATTATATTAAGAAGGCCGCGGGCCAGAGCCGCGCCGACACTCTCGCCATCGAGCGTACGGTCAGCGAGATGATCGGCCGCATCCGCCAGGAAAAGGATGCCGCCGTCCGGCATTATGCGAAGGCCCTCGACAAATGGGACAGCGAGAGTTTCCGCGTCTCTCCCGACCAGATACGCGCCGTCGCCAACGCGCTGCCGGAAAGCTTCAAGGACGATTTCACCTTCTGTCTGCGCAACATCCAGGAATTCGCCCGCCGCCAGCGGGCATCCTTGAGCGAATTCGTCACCGAGATTCTGCCAGGCGTGGAGCTCGGCCAGAAGCTCATCCCGGTCGCGCAAGTGGGCTGTTATATTCCGGGCGGCAAGTATCCCCTCATCTCGGCGGCCGCGATGAGCGTCGGCACGGCGCGGATCGCCGGCGTCGGCCATATCATCGGCTGCGCCCCGCCGCGACCGGGCGAAGCGGGGATGTATCCCCACACGCTCTATGCACTGTCGGCCTCGGGCGCGGATGAAATCTATTGTATCGGCGGCGTGCAGGCCATGGCCGCCATGGCCTATGGCTGCGTGGGCATGCGACCCGTCGACATGATCACCGGCCCCGGCAATGCCTATGTCGCGGAAGCGAAACGCCAGCTCTTCGGCTTGGTCGGGATCGACCTGCCGGCCGGCCCGACGGAGATCTGCATCCTCGCCGACGACAAGGCTGATCCGGCCCTCGTCGCCACCGACCTCCTGGGTCAGGCCGAGCATGGCCCCGACAGCCCCGCCTGGCTGGTCACGACGTCGGCGGCGCTTGCCGGAAGCGTGGCGAAGGAGATCGAGCGCCAGCTGGTCGATCTTCCGACCCGCGACATCGCCGCGCGCTCCTGGCGTGATCACGGCGAGATCGTCGTTGCCGAGAGCGCGGAAGAGGCCGCCCGGATCGTCGATGACTATGCGCCCGAGCATCTCGAGATCCAGACGCGCGATGACGACTGGTATCTGGTCCGGCTCAAGAATTACGGCAGCGCCTTCGTCGGCGAGGAATCGACCGTCGCCTATGGCGACAAGGGGGTCGGCACCAATCATACGCTGCCGACGGGGCGCGCCGCCCGCTACACCGGCGGCCTCTGGGTGGGCAAGTTCATCAAGACCGTGACCTGGCAGCGGCTGACGCGCAAAGCGAGCCGCGATCTCGCCGGGCCATTCGAGCGCATCTGTGCCGCCGAAGGCATGCTGGCGCATGCGATCACATGCCAGGTGCGCGCCGAGCGCTATCGGGGAGAGAACGCATGATCTTCTTCTGGGCCGAGACGCCGGATGGGTGGGGTATTCCGGGACTTCATGGCCCCTGGGCCGAGGACGAGCTCGATGGCTATGTGCAGTCGGGCGTCTATCTGATCCGTGGCCAAGGCGAGAACATCCTCATCGATACCGGCAACTGGACCACGCCCGACTATGACAATGGCATGGGTGAGTTCCTGATCGAGAAGCTCGACCAGGAGAAGAACGATCTCAAATACATCCTGATCACCCACTTCCACTACGACCATACCGGCAACGCCGCGGTGCTGAAGGAGCGCTACGGCGCCCGCATCGTCGCCCATCCCGCCGACAAGCCGATCATCGAGGATCCGATGCTGGTCACCCGGGCGGAGAACCTCAAGCGCTTCGGGACGACACCGGCCGAGGTGCTGGCCGATTTCAACCTGGCGACAGGAGAGAGTCTCGGCCTCTCAGATCCCGAGATCGTGCGCCGGCATTGGAACCGGCCGGTCGAGGTCGATGTCACAGTCGATGACGGCGACATCCTGGAGGTCGGCGGCCTCAAGCTCGAGATCGTCCATCTTCCCGGCCACTGTCCGGGGCAGATCGGCGTCTGGAACAAGCATTCGGGCTCACTTTATTCCGCCGACATCATGCATTTCCCGACCCCGCTCGGGCCCTATCCGATCGGCGATGCCAAGGCGCATCGTCAGTCGATCGAGCGCTGCATCGAAATCAAGCCGCAGCTCATCCTTGAGGGCCACGGGCTTTCCGCCTATTCGGCCGACAGCGCGCTCCGCCGCCTCCTTCATATGCGGCGCCAGCAGGAAGACATCGAATACTGGATCATCCACGTGCTGGCGCGGGCCGGCCGGCCGATGACCATCTCCGATCTCGTGCCCGAGGTCATGCCGGTGAAGACCGAGCTCGACTATGCCGTGTCGACCGGCATCGGCATGCGGCGCTGCTATGCCGAATGCTGCATCCAGACGCATCTCGTCTGGCACGTCGAGAAGGGCAACGCGCTGCGTGTCACGGAAGGCGGGCAAGTGAAATTCGCGGCCACGACAAAGGGCAAGGACTGGGCCTCGCACGTGCATGAGGCCCGCAGGGCAAACAAATGGAGCTGAGCTCCAAGCCAAGGAGGGAAGACATGTCGAATGGTTTCAAGAAATCACGCTTTCCCGATTTCACCGACAAGACGGTGATCGACCGTCACATGGACGCCTATGGGACGAGCGGCCTGTCGCGCCGTGACTTCCTGGCTTTTGCGACAGCGAGCGCAGTCGCCGCCACCTATGCGGGCGCGATCGGCGCTCCCGGCGTAGCGGTCGCCGCCACCAGCGGCAAGGTCGCCCATCTGATGATGACACTGCAGCTCGAATATGTCGCCAATGCCGATGCCGGCGCCAAGGGCGCGGCCGCGGCGCTCGGCCTCGAGCAAGTAGCGGTCGACGGCCAGCTCGACAGCGAGCGCCAGCTCAATCAGTTCGAGCAGCAGGCGACGGCGGGAGTCAATGCGGTCATGCTGCATGCGCCGGGCGGCGGCTCGATCAAGCGCATCGCCGAGCTCGCCAATCAGAACAAGATATGGCTCGACAACACCTGGGGCACGCTGCCCTGGTACACGCCCTTCGAAGCGGGCGACTACTGGACGCTCTATGCCGTACCCGAGGAGTTCTCCGCTCATGGCGATGTGACGCGGACGGTATGCAAGGCGGTGATGGAGGCCTTCGGCGGCGGCGAGCTCGTCGGCGTCACCGGTGTCGAAGGCAATTCGACCGATCTCATCCGCTCGCGCGGGCGCGACGCGGCGATCAAGGAATTCCCCAAGATCACGCTCGCCGGCCAATTGCCCGGCAAATGGAACCGCGAGGACAGCCAGAAGGCCATGGAGGACCTGATCTCGCGCCATCCCAATCTCAAGGGCGTCGTCGCGCAGAACGACGACGTGGCGGACGGCTGCATCGCGGCGCTCCGGGCGGCGGGCCTGCGCCCCGGCCAGGACGTCTTCGTCTCGGGCGCCGACGGCACGACCGGTGGCGCCGAGATGATCAAGCAGGGCCTGCTTCTCGCCACCAGCGCCAATGTCCCGCAATATATGGGCGCGCTGCTGACGGCGCGGCTCTATGACGTGATGAACGGATGGAAGCCGCGCGCCGCCGAACGCCTGATGAGTTGGCGCTCGGTGACGATGACCAAGGACAATGTCGATGTCTATCTCGCCCGCTATGTGAACAATGGCGCCGCGGCACCCTTCGATTACAAGCGCCTGTCGAAGGTCGCGCATCCCGACGACTGGGACCCGCAGGCCGAGCTCTTCCCGATGGATATCGATCTCGAGTGGGGCGAAATAGCCAAGCCGGAAGGCTGGGACTATCCGGCGGACTACAAGGCGTCGCGCGAGAATGGCGAAGCCGATGCGGTCGCCAAGGAATATGCCGAGCACTACAAGATCCCGATGTTCGGCCCGGCGCCGAAGCTCTGAGCGCGGCGGCAGCGAAGCGAGGCTCGCATGAGCACGATTCCGCCCGATCACCCTCCGGCCCTCAGCGCCAGCCGATTGAGCAAGCGCTATGGCGAGACCCTGGCACTGAGCCAGGTCGATCTCACGCTTGCGGCGAAGAAGGTCGTGGGCCTGGTCGGAGAGAACGGAGCGGGCAAATCGACGCTTCTCAACATCCTGTCCGGCATCGCTCAGCCCGATGCCGGCACCCTGGAAGTCCAGGGTGTCGCGCGATCGCTCGCAAGCTATGCGCAGGCACAACGCCTGGGCGTGGCGCGCGTGTTCCAGGAACAGGCGCTGATCGGCACCATCCCGGTCTTCGAGAACCTGCTGCTCGGTTCGGAGGCGCGCTTCGCCAGTCTTGGGCAATTCATGCGCCGGCGCGACATGATCAGGCTGGCGCAGGAGATGATCGACGACGCCGGCGCTCGGATCGACGTCCGGCGCGAGACCCGGGAACTGAGCTTTTCCGAGCGCCAGGTCGTCGAGATCGTCCGGGCTTGCATGGGGCCGAAGAGCCTGTTCGGTGTCGTAACACCGATCATCGTCCTCGACGAGCCCACGGCGTCGCTCGAGAAGGGCGATGAGAGGCTGTTCTTCGACCTCATCGACAAGGTCAGGCGGGACAGCGCGGTCCTGTTCGTGTCGCATCGGCTGACCGAGATCCTCGGAATTTGCGACGAGATCGTCGTCCTGAAGGATGGCCGGCGGGTCGCCGCGGTGACGCCGGCCGAGGCCGATGAGCGCGACCTGCATCGATTGATGGTCGGGCGCGAGCGCGATGCCGACTATTACCATGAAGAGGAGCAGCGCGACGACGATCTCGAAGGGCTGGGCTTTTCCGCTCGTGGCCTCACGCGCGCCGGCGTCTATGCGGATGTCGGCTTTGAGGTGAGGGCCGGCGAGATACTGGGCCTGGGCGGGCTGCTCGATTCGGGCAAGTCGGAATTAGGCAAAGGGCTTGCCGGGATACAGCGGCCGCAGCAGGGCGAGATCCGCCTCGGCGACGGGCGCTGGGCTTCGCCCGAAATCGCGAAGCTGATCCCGGCCGGGCTCGGCTATGTGCCGGCGGAGCGGCTGGCCGAGGGCATGATCGCGAGCCAGCCGGTCGCCTGGAACATCTCTTCGGCAAGCGGCGCCGACCTGTTCTCGACCCGCGCCGGCATCTGGCGGCACCGTCATGAACTGACGGTCAGCGCGCAGCTCCTGCAGCGGCTCAGGATCAAGGCCAGGTCGCCGCACACGCCCTGCGCCCGATTGTCAGGCGGCAACCAGCAGAAAGTCGTGCTGGCCCGGTGGCTGGCGCGCGACTTGCGCGTCCTCGTGCTCGACAATCCGACCCGCGGCGTCGATGCCGGCGCCAAGGAAGAGATCTATGCCGTGTTGCGGGCCGTGACGGCAATGGGCGTCGCGATCATCCTGATCACCGACGATCTGCTCGAGCTGATCGGCCTGTCGAACCGCATCGGGATCATGCGGCACGGGAAATTGTCCCGGATCATCGACGCCCGGGCCGATGCCAAGCCCACCGAACAGATGCTGGTCGCCATGATGCTGGGCGCCGACGCCGGCATTCCGGCGAGAGCCGCATGACCGGCGAGGGCGCCCATACGATCCTGTCCGTCGCCGACCGGACGGCCGGCAGAGTGACGTTCAACGGCGTCTGGCTTCCGATCGCTGTCGTGATCGTGCTCATCATCTTCTTCTCGCTGGCCAGTGACGCCTTCTTCAGCCTGCGCAACATGACCGGCATCCTGGGCCAGGCCAGCACCTTGCTGCTCGCCTGTCTCGGCGCCTCCTTCGTGATCCTGATGGGCAGCATCGACCTCTCGGTCGGCGCCATCGTCCTTCTCGTCGGCGCTGTCACCGTCAAGGCCCTGAACGCCTTTGGCATGGGCGTCGATGCCCTCGCGGTCAGCCTCGCCGCGGGAGCCTTCCTCGGCCTCATCAATGGCGCGCTCTATGCCTGGGGCCGCATTCCGTCCTTCGTGGTGACGCTCGGCACGCTTTCGGTTTTCACCGGTGCCGCCTGGAACTTGCTCGAGGGGCGGGCCTTGCGCTTCTCGTCGCCCGCCTTCGAAAACCTGGCGATCGGCCAGCTCATCCCGCATGTGCCGAACATCGCGCTGTTCGCCATCGGCGTCTGGGTGCTGGCGAGCCTCGCCGGCCAGATGACCCGCTTCGGCCGCTATATGTACATCATTGGCGGCGGGGAGGCCGTGGCGCGCAATGTCGGCATCCCGCTCACCCGCTACAAGATCTACGCCTTCGTGATATCCGGGCTGCTCGCCGGTCTCGCCGGCGCGCTCGCGGTGGCGCGGCTCGGCGCCGCCGGTCCGACGCTCGGCCAGGAGCTACTGCTCAACACGCTTGCCGCCATCGTCGTCGGGGGAACGTCCCTGTCGGGCGGCACCGGCGGCGTCCACCGCACGCTGATCGGCGTCGCCATCATCGCGCTGCTCGACAACGGCCTCAATCTGATGGGGGTCAATCAATACACGCAAATGGTGATCAAGGGCGCGGTCGTCATCGCCGCCGTCCTGATCAGCCAGGACCGCCGGGGGAGCATCGTCATCAAGTGAGTGGTTCAGACAGAGAGGACGACAACATGACACAGATCCGGACTAGGGGACTGACGCGCCGGGCGCTGATGCGCGGCGCCGCTTCGGGCGCTGCCGCTTATGCGATGGCGCCCATGCTCACGGGGGCCGCCGGGGCGCAAGCCGGCGATCTCGCCACCATCCACGAGACGGCCGCCGCCGCGGCGAAGAAACTGGCGGAAGGCCGCTCCGTCACGCTCAAGATCCTGCAGCCTTCGGGCTCGCTCGGCAATGTCAAGCCGGTGGCGGACCGGTTCACCGAGGCGACCGGCATCAAGTTCGACTATATCGAAGTGCCTCTGGGAGAGATCAACCAGAAGGTCCTGCTCGAGGCGGTGTCGAAATCCGGTGCCTTCGATATCGCGCTGCCGGCAACCTTCGGCATTCCAGACCTCGCCGAGTCCGGCATTCTGGTCAATCTCGACCAATATGCGCAGAAATACGAGCCCGCCGACTATCAGAAGGACGCGCTCTATACGATCGGCGACTACTACAAGGGCAGCCTCTATGGCTACCAGACCGACGGCGACACCTATCTCATGTTTTACAACAAGCCATGGCTCGAGGACGATGCCGAGAAGAAGGGCTTTGCCGACAAGCATGGCTATGCACTGAAGGTACCCGACACCTGGCAGGAGCTTGACCAGATGCTGGCCTGGTTCCATCGGCCGGATAAAGGCAAGTTCGGCGGCGCCTTGTTCCGCACCCAATATTTCATCGCCTGGGAATGGTGGGGCAGGTTCCATGCCAAGGGCTTCTATCCGCTGGCCGACGACCTGACTCCGCAGATCAACAATGACGCCGGCGTCGCCGCGCTGGAAGAGCTGATCGCCGCCTCGCAATATCTTTATCCCGGCGCCAAGACCAACGGCCTGTTCGAGAATTTCGAGGCCTTCGGCGAAGGCGACAAATTCGCCAATATCGGTTGGGGCGGGACGCAGAAGTTCCTCAATTCCGAGAAGTCGAAGATCAAGGGCAAGCTCGCTTTCGGCGACATGCCGGGCGGCACCGTCAATGGCGCGCTGCTCAAGACGCCCTATTTCAATTGGGGCTGGAACTATATCGTGTCGAGCGTGTCACCGGAGCCTGAGATCGCCTATCTCTATACGCTCTATGCCGCTTCGCCGGCGCTCTCGACCATCGCGGTGCGTGATCCGGCCGGGTATTTCGATCCGATGCGCTCGGCCCATTACGAGGATGCGGAGATCAAGCAGACCTATTCGCCGGAATTCCTCGTCGCCCATAAGGCATCGATGACGAATTCGATCCCCGATCTCTATCTCAAGGGGCAGGGCGAATATTTCGACGAATTGCGCGTCAACATCGCGGCCGCCGACGCCGGCACCAAGACCGCCAAGGCGGCGCTCGACGATTGCGCCGCCGCCTGGGCGCGCATCACCCGGCGCATGGGGGCGCGCAGCCAGGAGGTGCAATGGCGCTTCCTCAAGTCGAACTATCCGGCCGGCATACGCGACAAGCTGACGTGAGCGAGATGACGACGAAAGGCGCGGCGCCGCGCGCGCCGCGTCACGAAGTGGGTAGTACGGGCGAGGGGAAATCCCCCGGCCTCGCCCGTCTTATCCCGTTCAATGTGGCGCTGGTACTGCCGGCCCAGATCACCATGATGGTCGTGGTCGTCGTCCCGACCCTCATCGTCATCTGGCTGTCGCTCACCGACTGGCAGCCCACCCAGGCCATTCCCTGGTGGCGGGCCGAGCCGATATGGCTCTGGAACTATTACGACCTCTGGTACGACACCCGGTTCGTCAACGCGGTGCTGCGCACCTTGGGCGTGGTGGCGCTGTGCATAACCGTCGAGCTGGCGCTGGCGCTCGGCCTCGCCTTGCTGTTCCTCGAGGACTGGTGGTGGAAGCGTTTCGCCGTCTCGGTGATCATCCTGCCCATGATGATCATCCCGGTCGACGCCGCCAATGCCTTCTTCATGCTGTTCAATGATCGCGGGCCCGTCAACCACCTGATCTCGCTCGCGACCGGCGCACCCTTCACCTTTTCCTGGCTGTCGCATCCGCTGTGGGCGATGCTGCCGATCGTGCTTTGCGAAATCTGGCAATGGACGCCCTTGATGTTCCTGATGGTGCTCACCGGCCTCATCGCGCTGCCGCAGAACCAGATCAAGGCGGCGGTGGCGCTCGGCGCCTCTCCGGCGCGCATCTTCCGGCGCATCATGCTGCCGCTGCTCACGCCCGTCATCGGCATCGCCGTGCTGATCCGCGCGATCGAAACGTTCAAGATCTTCGACCCGGTCTACATATTGACCCGCGGCCAGCCTGGCGGCGCCACCGAGACCATCTCGATGTATATGTACAATGGCGCTTTCGTCTATTTCCGCATGGGCTACATCGCGGCGGCGGCGCTCATCGTCCTGGTGCTGGTGACGAGCCTGTGCATCGCGCTGGCCAAGCCGCTCAAGAGGCATGGCTGACATGGGCAGAAGCGTCCTGATAACGGGTCTCAAGCGCTTTGCCGTCGTCCTCGGCATGCTCTTCGCCTTCTTTCCGATCTACTGGCTGCTGGCGACGTCGATCAAGCCCTATGACGAATGGGCCGCCTGGCCGCCGGTCTGGCTCACCGAGCAGCCGACATTGCAGAATTACCGGATCGTCTTCTTCCCGCAGGCGGCACGCGACTTCGCTGTCACGCAATCAGGCTCGCTCGATTACAAGGTCTCGGGCAGCGCCTGGAAGGCGTTCCAGGACAGCGCCATCATCTCGACGCTCGCGACCGTCCTGTCGGTCGCCTTCGGCACGCTCGCCGCCTATTCGATCGTGCGCTTCCGCACGGGAGGCGAAAACTATCCGTTCCAGTTCCTCACCGTCCGCATGATGCCGCCGATCGCGGTGGTCGTGCCCATGGTGGCGCTCTTCGCCATGCTGCGGCTCGCCGATACCTATCTCGGCATGATCCTGGCCTACACCGCCTTCACGCTGCCTTTCTCGATCTGGATGATCCGCTCCTTCATCGAAGACGCGCCGGCCGAGCTCGAAGGTGCGGCCATGGTGCATGGCATGAGCCGGGCGGAAGCCTTCATCAAGGTCACGCTGCCCCTGATCCGCGGCGGAATATTGGCGACCGCGCTGTTCATCTTCATCCTCAACTGGTCGGAGTTCCTCTTCGCTCTGGTGCTGACCTCGGGCAAGGTGGTCACCGTCACACTGCAGGTCGCCAACTATGTCTCGGCATCGTCGGGCAAGCTCTACGGCGTGCAGGCCGCCATGGGCGCCATATCGACCCTGCCGGTGATCTGCTTCGGCTATCTCATCCAGAAGCATCTGGTGCGCGGCCTCACCTTGGGCGCGGTGAAACGATGATCCCGCGGCTCGAGCTGAAAGGGCTCGCAAAGAGCTATGACGGCGTCGTCGCGGTGCGTGGTCTCGATCTCGCCCTGGCGCCGGGCGAGTTCTTGTCGCTTCTCGGCGCCTCTGGCTGCGGCAAATCGACGACACTCGCGATGGTTGCCGGTTTCGAGACGCCGAGCGCAGGGGACGTCGTCATCGACGGTGAGCCGGTCAACGATCTGCCACCCGGGCGCCGCCGGATCGGCATGGTGTTCCAGGATTATGCCGTCTTCAGCCGCCTGACGGTGAAGGCCAACCTCGCTTTCGGGCTCGAAGCGCAAGGCATTGCCCGTGCCGAGCGTGAAGCCCGCATTGCCCGGATCGCGGCCAAGCTCGATCTTGATGCGCTGCTCGACCGTCGCGGCGCCGGCCTCAATATGAGCGAGATGCAGCGCGTCGCCATCGCGCGGGTGCTGGTGACCGAGCCCAGGCTGTTGCTGCTCGACGAGCCGATGTCCAATCTTGACGCGGCCTTGCGCGCCAGCTTGCGCGGCGAGCTCAAGCAGATCCAGCGCGGCCTCGGCCAGACCGTGCTCTATGTCACGCATGACCAGGTCGAGGCCATGGCCATGTCGGACAGGATCGCCGTGATGCGGCAGGGCGTCATCGAGCAGATCGGCACGCCTTATGAAATCTATCACCGGCCGAGGACGCGCTTCGTCGCCGAGTTCATCGGTGACCCGCCCATGAATCTGCTGCCCTGCCAGGTGATCAGCGCGGCCGACGAGGCGTCTGTGACCACGGCCTTGCATGCCGCGCTCGTCCTGCGCCTGGACCATGCCCCCGAGGGTCGGCATGTGCTCGGCGTCCGTCCGCATGACCTCAAGCTCGCCCATGAGAAGACGGCGGGCGCGGCACGGACCACCGTGCGCTTTGTCGAGAATCTGGGTGCCGAGCAGGTCGCCTATGTCGACTATGGCGATGCCGTCGCCGCGGCGATCATGCGTCCGGGCTTCGCGGCGCCCGGCGACCTCGTCTGGGCCAGCGTGAACGCCGCCAAGGCGCACCTCATCCGCGGCGACAATGATCAGGTCGTCCTGCCGGAGGCCGCCTGATGGAGTGGCTGGCGCTCAGGGACATCGCCAAGACCTATCCCGGGCCCGTTGCGGCCCTGTCCGGCATCGATCTCAGCCTGCGCAAGGGCGAGTTCTTCACCATCGTCGGGTCGACCAATGCCGGCAAATCGACGCTGCTCAAGACGATCGCCGGCATCGAGCGGCAGGACCGCGGCACGATCGCGCTCAATGGGCGCGACCTCGGAAGGCTTCAGCCGCGTGATCGGAAAGTGAGCCTCCTGTTCCAGAACATCGCGCTGTTCCCAGACCGTACCGGCTTCGAGAATATCGCTTTCCCCTTGACGGTGGCCGGCGTGCCGGCCTCGGAACGCGAAGCGCGCGTGCGGAAAGTCGCATGTCTCCTCAAGGTCGAGCACCTGCTGGGGCGGCTGCCGCGCACCTTCTCGGGCGGCGAGCAGCAACGGGTGGCCATCGGCCGGGCCATCAGCCAGCCGGCCGACCTCCTGATGCTCGACGAGCCCCTGACCAACCTCGATGCGCGCATCCGCATCGCCTTGCGGCTCGAATTCAAGAAGCTGCATCGCGAGACCGGCCAGACGATCCTCTATGTGACGCATGACCAGGTCGAGGCCCTGTCGATGTCGGATCGTATCGGTGTCCTCAAGGACGGCCGCTTCGAGCAAGTGGGCACGCCGGACGAGATCTATCATCGGCCGGCGAGCGAGTTTGTGGCCCGCTTCATCGGCTCCCCGCCCATGAACATCCTGGCCGCGAGGCTCGAGGTGAAAAATGGCGCGCTCCATGCAGTTGGTGCCGGGTTTACGGCGGTCATCCCGGATGCCGGCGCCAAGCCGCTGCCGGCTGGTGCCGCCATCGGCATCCGGCCGGAAGAGATCAGGGCCGCTCCGCGGCAAGCCGCGGAAACGCCCTTTGCCGGCGAGGTGTTATGGATCGAGCGTCTGGGCGGTCATCAGATTCTCGATGTGAAACTCGGTGACGCGCTCATCAAGGTCAGGACCGAGGCCGGCCATGCGATCGCGGCCGAGGGTCCGTCCTGGTTCGGCTTCACCCTGCCGCCGGGCCGCGTCCTCGACCGCGACAGGCGATTGTTCATCACCATCAATAGCGACGAAAAAGATCAAGCGAAGAAGGAGGAATTCACATGTGTGTGACAGGCGCTTGCGGCAAACATGGCGGACTGCCGGGCAAATTCGCCTATGCGAAGTTTTCCGACGATCTGGAGCTGGCGCCGCAACGGAAGCTCGCGGAAATCGTCGCCATGTCGCCCGAGGACATGGCGCGGTCGTCCTTGATGATCATGGGCATCTATAACGAGCTCCTGCGCACCGCGGCGAGCCTCGAAGACGAGGGCTATCGCCGGCTCATGACCGAATGCATCACCCGGCCCAAGATCACCTTCCTCGAGATGTATCCGGGCGATGACGATCGCCGCAGGCTGTTCAAGGAGATGGTGAGGCTCGGCTTCTTCAACGCGGCGGACGATCCCGACCATGTCTGGCCCCGGGGTCACATGTCGCCCCAGACCTATCTCACCGCGCCCTCGAGCCACAATGATTTCTACAATGCGCATCCGGGCGGGCTTGCCTTGACGGTCGCCTATAATATCCGCATGGCCGACGCCTATACGCAGAATTACCGCCAGGTCCATGGCGTGCCGATCAATCGCGACGTCGCGGTGGCCGGCCTCCTGGTGCATGAATATCCGAAAGTCTGGCTTTATCAGTGGCAGCAGGACGGAACCTGGCTCGAGGAGCCGCGCACCGTCTATGACGACACTTGGCATGCGCACTGCATCTATGTGACGGCCGAGCTGATGCATCGCCGCTTCGACAGCCGGATCGTGATGGCCATGGCGGCGGCGCACCAGCTTTCCGCGCTCAATGCCGCAATGGACGGCCGCAAGGTGGTGACGAACTGGGTCGGACTCGAGCGCGTCGCCCATTTCATCAAGGCCGCCGCCGTGCTGGCCAATGTCGATCCGGTCGACTACGGCCTGCTCGAAAGAAAGGGCGGCGAAGCCATGCTGGCGCCGCAGCCGGCCGAGCAATGGGTCACGCATCTCGCCGATATGAACTGGCCCTATACGATGGGAGCGGCCCATCTCTATACCGAGCCCATGCTGCGCCAGTTCGCCCAAAGCCGGCTCAAGCTCAAGGAGCGCGACCGCGGAAAGCCGTTCAACCAGCTCAAGAACTATGTGTGGTCGCAGCTCAGTCAGATCACGCTTTATGAGATCCTGGTGCGCGAAGGCGAGGATGCCGCCTTCCGCACCCTGGACCGGCTGGTCGCCGCATGACGGAAGCAGTGCCCGGCACGCCGGCGCGTTTCGAAGAGCAGGCGCTTGCTTTCGGGCGCGATGTCTATTCCGGCCATGGCAAGATCGAGATCCTGCCCAAGGTCGGTGCTTCGACGCTGGCGGACATGGCGGTCGCCTATACGCCGGGTGTCGGGCATGTGGTACGCCGGCTGCTGGCCCATCCGGAAGAGCTCGGCCGGCAGACGACCAAGGACAATATGGTGGCGCTCGTTA
>JBFWNN010000082.1:0-23331 GCA_050251035.1 Parvibaculaceae bacterium | reverse complement strand
GGACATGCTGGGCGATGACCTCGATGCCTGGCTGGCCGAATCCAACCTGATGAAGCGCACGTTCCGCAATGCGGCGATCATCGCCGGACTCATCGAGCGGCGCTGGCCCGGCAAGGAGAAGACGGCGCGGCAGACGACGGTCAATTCCGATCTCGTCTATGACGTGCTGAGACGGCACGAGCCACAGCACATCCTGCTCCGCGCCGCCTGGGATGACGCGGCGGACGGCCTCATCGACGTGCACCGGCTGGGGGCGCTGCTCAAGCGCATCCGCGGCCAGATCGTCCATCGCGCGCTCGACACCGTCTCGCCCCTCGCCGTGCCGGTGATGCTTGAGATCGGCAAAGAATCTGTTTACGGCGAGGCGGATGACGCTCTTCTCGCCGAAGCCGAGGACGAACTCATCGACGAGGCCATGCGCCTTGTCTAGGGCGGCGCGCATAGAGCTGGGCGGCCTCGATCTCCTGCCCGATCTCGCCGGCGCACTTTATGTTCCTGAATTCGACGCCCTGCTCGTGGCCGATCTCCATCTCGAAAAGGCCTCGAGCCTGGCGCGGCGCGGCGTGCATCTGCCACCCTATGACACGCGCGCCACGCTCGAGCATCTGTCCTTCTCGCTCGCCGCCGCGCGTCCGAAGCGGCTCATTCTGCTCGGCGACTCGTTTCACGACGACGAGGCGCATCGGCGCATCGATCCTTCCGACATCGCCGAGCTTGCCCGCCTCACCCGCGGCATCGACGTCATCTGGCTCGCCGGCAACCACGATCCCTTGCCGCCCGCGGCGCTCGGCGGCCATCATGCCGAGGAGATCGCGCTCGGGCCCATCACGCTGCGCCACATACCGGGCACGCTCGCGGGCGAGGACATCGAGATCGCCGGCCATCTGCATCCCTCCGCTTCGCTGGCGCAGCGCGGACGCTCGCTCCGTCGCAAATGTTTCGTGGGCCACGAGCGCCGGTTGGTGATGCCGGCCTATGGCAGCTTCACCGGCGGCTTGAGCGTGTCCACCGCCCCCTTCCAGGCGATCTTTCCCGATGGCGCATTCCATGTGTGGATGATCGGCGGCAAGGCCATCCACCGCTTCCCGTCCGCCCGGATCAGGTGAGGATGCGGACCAGCACCAGGATCGCCGTCACGATGGCGGCAGCGGCGACATAGAGGCGCAGCGTGGCGAACCATTGCGGGATGCCGGCCGCTTCGGCGATCATGACATCGCGCAGCGCCAGCAGGAAGAACGCGGCGACGAGCACCGTCATGCCGAGATGCGCCGGCAGATTGAGGCTCGCCCAGGCGATGATGAGGCAGGCAAGGCCGGTCAGCCATTCGGCGGCGATGCGGGACCGGCCATAGGGACCGGTCGCCAGCGCCCAATGCGCGCCGCCCATGAGTGCCAGCACCGCGGCCGCATAGGAGAGAAACGCCCCTATGAGCCATTCGCGCGCGGCACCGGCCGACGCCGCCCAGATCAGGATCAGCAGCAGCGGGAAAGGCAGCGCGGCGAGAAGCCCGATGATGAGCGCCGGTCGGGGGATGGCGTGGTGCTCGCGCAGGTTTCTCGCCCTTTCATGAGAATTGCGGACACCTACATCATATCACGTCGCCTTCCCGGTTTCCCGAGGAGGATTGCAGGCGGTTCAGCCCGCCTTGGCGCGTAATCGCGACAGGAGCTCCGGTGTCACTTCGCCGGTGATCCGCATGCCCGATTGCAGCTCGAACAGGCGGATGGAGTTGCGGGTCCGGCTGCCCATGGTGCCGTTGACCTTGCCTACGTCGAAACCGAGACGGCCGAGAAGCGTCTGCGCCTCAGCGATCGGATTGTCGCTGGCGACGTTCTGGATCGCGGCGCCGAGCATCGGCATGTCGTCGGTCGCCGCCGCCGCGACCGGCTGGTCCTGCCAATCGGTGTTGGCGATCGCGACGATATTGGCCTTCTCCACATCGGGCTTCGGCGCCCAGTGCGCGAGCCGGGCCTTGACCTCGGCCGTCACCGTCTTGGGCAAGGTTTTCTCGAGCGTCTTCGTCTTGACCGCGGCGTCCTGGTCGCTCTGCCGGGCGGCGAGGCTGTACCAGAACAGGGCCTCGCCCAGATCCTGGCGGACGCCCAGGCCACGCTCATAGAGCAAGGCGATGTTGAACTGGCTGTCCTTCAGATTATGCGCCGCCGCTTCCGCGAACCAGCGCGCCGCCCTCTCGTAATTGATCTTGCTCTTCTCGCCATTGGCGAGGAGGACCGCGGCATTGTGCATGGCGCGGACATTGCCGGCCGCTGCCGCCCGCTCATACCATTGGCGCGCCGCATCGGGAGCGGCGGTGATGCCGTTGCCGCGCTCGAGCAGCGCTCCCAGGCGATATTGCGCCGGCGCCAAGCCCTTGGCAGCGGCCACCCCATACCAGCGCACCGCAGCCTTGAGATCCATCGGCACGCCTTTGCCTTCGGCGAAGCGGGAGGCCACGACGAAAGCGGCGGCGGGGTCGCCGTCCAAAGCCGCCTGTCTCAGGCTCTCGGAACCGATGCCGGAGGGAAGTGCGGCGGCATCGTTGATCGCCACCTCGCCCGCCATGCTCTTGACGCCGTCCGGAAGGGAGCTTGTGTAATTGCCATTGCCGAGAAGAGCGTCGGACTTGGCGAGCACGGTGCTCAGCGAAGAGGCGACTGTCTTGCCCATGTCCTCGAGCGCGCTCGAGCCGCCCGAAGGCTTGCTGTCCTCGACCTGCGGCGGCGGTGCCGGCGCATCCGCCGGCTTCTGGGCGAAATTGGTGTAGGCCCAAGCGGAAACGGCAACCAGCAGCGTGAGACCGATGAGGATCAGACGACGGCGCTTGCCGGGATCCTCCTGCTTGGCTGATGCGGTCGTGGCCGGTGCGGCATTCGCTGCCGCAGCGGACTTCTGTCGCCTGCGGAAGCGCAAGGAAAAGCGCGAGGGCGCTTTCGGATCCTTGCCACCGGCGGCCTTCTGGCGGCCGAGAAGGCCCGAGGCCTGCGGGCCCGGCGACTGCTGGGCTGCAGCCTGTGCGGCCCGGCGGGCGGCGGCGATGAGCTCGTACTGGACGGACGGCGCCACCGGCTCGGCCTGGGGCGGAGACGGCGGATCGAGCGGCCGGTAGGGATCGAGAGCGGCATCGGTCCCGAGATCTGGCCAGCTCTGCGGATTTTCCGCAGACGCGTCCGGAGCGACGGCGAAAGTGGGTCCGGCAGCCAGAACGGGCTCGGCTTCGGTCGCGGTCTCGCCCCTGAGCTGCTCGAGCTCGGTCAGCTTGTTGACGATCTGCTCCAGCGTCTCATGGACCGCGCCCAAGGTTTCCTGGTTGCGCTGGTCGGCCGTCTCATAATTGACCCTGACGGTCTCGAGCGCCGTTTCGAGCGCCTGCAATTCCGGCGACGGCCCGGCGCCAGGCACCTTGCCCGGCCAGTCCTGCATGAGGCGGCTCGCCATGCGGTTGGCCGCCTCCTCGGCGACATCGCGCGCCAAGTCGCGGCTCTGCTCCATGCTCTGATAGAGCTGGTGAATGGATTGCTCGAGCGTCGCAATATGTTGAAGCTGCTGCTCGGTATTGGCGAGGCGGTCGGAAAGGCCGGCGAATTCGCGCTCGACGCCGGCCCAGGCCTGCGCGGTCTGATCGTGCTGCATCGCCTGCGCGATCCGGTTGTCGAGTTCGAAGACGCGCTGCTCGAGGTCGGCGATCTGATTGCCGACATGGTCGCCGCGGCCCTGCTCGAGCCATTTGGTGATCTCGGTCAGGCGCCGGTCGAGATCGGTGAGCGGGCGCAGATCCGGCCCTTGCGCGACGCGCGCCGAAAGCTGTTCGATGACCACGCGCAACGATCTCAGATCATGCTCGGAGGCCGCTTCCGCCCTGAGATCGTCGACGCGCTGGCCGAGACTCTCCATCTCCTCGCGCAGCCGGTTGAGCTCCTGCGGCGCCTGCGCCGCCTTGAGCACGTCTTCCATGCGGCTTTCGAAGTCGCGCAGATCCGTCTGCGCCAGTTGCACCGCCTGGGCCTGGGCGCGCTGCGCCGAGGCTTCCGAAGTCTGCTTCACCTGATCGATGCGCGCCGTGAGCTTGCCGAACTCGCCTTGGACGAGCTTGCGGAGGTCGTCCCGGATTCCCTCTTCCCTGTCGGCCATGCGGCTGGTCAGGTCGGCGACGCGGTTCTCGAGACGGGCGATCAGCGGCGCATTGGCCAGCAGACGATCGCCGTCGATCGGGGCGCTGGCGGTATAGGCGACGTCGTTCAGGCGCTCCTGCACGGCTTTCAGCGTATCGCGGGTCTTGCGCTCGCTCACCTCGATATGGTCGACGATGTTGCGCACCGCCGTCTCCAGCGAGCGATAGCCCGGCACGTCTTCCGCATTGCGGGGAAAGCTGTCGAGGCCCCGGCTGAACTTGTCGCCGAGCGTCTCGAGGCGCTCGCCGAACTCGGCAAAATTCTCCGCCGCCTGGCGCTCCGTGGCTTCGACCCGGGCCAGGACGTCGGCGAGCGATTGCTCCGGGGCGGGGCGGCTGCGCTCATAATGGCGCCCGGCAGTCGTGTCCTGGTCGCGCCGCGCCATGCGGGTGAGCTGTTCGGACAGATGGTCGAGCTTGCTCTG
Source organism: Parvibaculaceae bacterium (assembly GCA_050251035.1). Taxonomy (GTDB): domain Bacteria; phylum Pseudomonadota; class Alphaproteobacteria; order Rhizobiales; family Aestuariivirgaceae; genus Taklimakanibacter. The sequence goes on along the minus strand of JBFWNN010000082.1, from coordinate 18,738 downwards.
GATGTCGTGCATCGCATTGCGCGCCGGGGGCTTTCTTGGCGGCTCGGCCTCTTCGGCCTGCTCGCGAATGACCGTGTTCAGCCATTCGCCCAAAGTCATGCCCGAGCGCCGCGCGGCGTGCTTGGCGGCCTCGCGGGCCTCGCTGTCGATGCCCTTCACGCTCCACGGAATACCCGGCTTCATCCCCGCTACCTTCCAGGCCCCTCGCGACCCATGGCGGATGGCGACCTCTAACTCGCCCTAAAGGTTAACGTTTTGGGTAAAAATTCCGTTAAGCGGACTGCCACGGCTTTGCCCTTTTTGGGTTCTAGCCATGCGGTACCCCAATGGCAGCTCTGCCGTATGTCCTTAAATTAAGCAGGCTAGGGGTTATGAATCGCCGCAGCCGTCCTATATACTAAGACGCGACGGCAATCGCCCCTGAGGGCACGAAAAAACGAACGGAGAGCGCATATGGCTCAATCGACGGTTGCTGACCGGTCGAATCGGGATCGAACCTATTCCATCACGGAACTTTGCCGTGAATTCGATGTAACACCGCGAACGTTACGCTTTTACGAACAAAAGGGCTTGCTCCACCCTGACCGGCGCGGCTGGACCCGCCTGTTCAGCTATCGCGACCGTGCCCGCCTGCAGCTCATCTTGCGCGGCAAGAAGGTCGGCTTCTCGCTCGAAGAGATCAAGGAAATGCTCGATCTCTACAATCTGCGGGATGGGCAGCTCACCCAGCTCAGAGTGTCGTCGACCAAATTCCGTGAACGCCTCGAGGCTTTGCGCAAGCAGCGGCTCGAGCTCGAGGACGCGATCAGCGACCTCGAGAAGACGATCACGGTCGTCGATGGCATGCTGAAGGAACGTGAAGCGGCAGAAAGCGCGCCCAGGCGGGCGGCCAATGCCGAATGACGCGGGAACGGTAGTCCTTTCCCGCATCCTGGGTTTCTGCGGCGGCTCGCTCGATCGGGCCGCCGCTTTTCGTAGCGACACGGGCTGGATCGCGTCACGGCGCGCCGAATCCACAGCGCTCCTTTTGCGTCTCAATGGCGACAAGGCGCGCATCGTCGACAACCGGCTTCATTACGAACAGCCTGTCGACGACGACGCCATCTTTCTCGGCCTCGACGATCAGGGGCGGGCCCTCTTCGCCGGCGAAGCGACCCAACCCTTGGCGGAGGCCCGCGACCTCAGGAGCCTCGCCGTCGAAGGTCCGCTGCCGGCGAGCGACCTCGCCACCCTCGCGCAGGCGCGCTCGCTGCTCCACTGGCATCAGCGCCATCGCTTCTGCGCCAATTGCGGGCATCAGACCGAGATGCGGGACGGCGGCTATCGCCGGCACTGCCAGCATTGCACCGCCGACCATTTCCCGCGCACCGACCCCGTCGCCATCATCGTGGTGCGCCACCGGGACAGCTTCCTGCTCGGCCGCCAGTCCTCCTGGGCCACGGGCCGCTATTCGGCGCTCGCCGGCTTCATCGAGCCGGGCGAGACCATCGAAGAGGCCGCGCGAAGGGAAGTGCACGAGGAATCCGGCATCCGGGTCGGCGCCGTCACCTATGTCACGAGCCAGCCCTGGCCGTTTCCATCGAGCCTGATGATCGGGCTCATCGGTGAGGCGCTGAACCATGACATCGTCATCGACAAGACCGAGCTCGAGGACGCACGCTGGTTCAGTCGCGCCGAGGTCAGGTTGATGTTCGAGGAACGCCACCCCGACGGGCTGGGCGTCCCGCCGCCCATGGCCATCGCCCACAAGATCCTCGAGGCGGCGATTATTTGACCGTGAAACCGGCCATGCGCCGTGCGAGCTCGGCGCGATAAGGACTGGCCTTGTAGACGCCCAGCACGCGCAGATGCGAGGTGAAGAATTCGAGCTCCTCGAGCGCGAGCCTGACATTGCGCTCGGACGGGTGGCCCTCGACATCGGCATAGAATTGGGTCGCGGCGAATTGCCCTTCGAGCTGGTAGGATTCGAGCTTCGTCATGTTGACGCCATTGGTGGCGAAGCCGCCCATCGCCTTGTAGAGCGCCGCCGGCACGTTGCGCACTCGAAAGACGAAGCTGGTGACGACCGGCGCATCCTCGGGCTCGGCATCATGCGGCACGGCCGAGAGCACGATGAAGCGCGTCGTATTGTGCTCCTCGTCCTCGATATTCTCCTTCAGCACCTCGAGGCCATAGATCTCCCCGGCAAGCCGCGTGGCGATCGCCGCGCGCGTCTTGTCCCCAGCCTCGGCGAGCTCGCGCGCCGCACCCGCGGTGTCGGCGGCGACGACGGGCTTGAGCTTCATCTCGCGAATCACCTTGCGGCATTGGCCGAGCGCGTGGATATGGCTGTGCACCGTGCGCAAGTCCTTGGGCGACGCACCCGGCACCAGCAGCAGCTGGTGATGGACGCGCAGGAAATGCTCGCCGACGATATAGAGATTGGACGCCGGCAGGAGATGATGGATGTCGGCGACGCGGCCCGCCACCGAATTGTCGATGGGGATCATGGCGAGATCGACCTCGCGCTCCTTGACCGCGGCGAACGCGTCCTCGAACGTGCCCATGGCGACGGGCTCGTGGCCGGGATAGGCTTCGCGGCAGGCAATGTGCGAATTGGCGCCGGGCTCGCCCTGATAGGCGATTTTCGCTGTCATTCTGGAACTGTCCCTCAAATCAAAGGCGGCTCGCCTTCAGCATCTGGCGCGCCGCCTCGAGATCGGCCGGAGTATCGACACCCAAAGGCACCGAGTCAACGCGCACCACCGCGATGGTCATGCCATTGTCGAGGGCGCGCATCTGCTCGAGCTTGCGCTCGGCCTCACGCTCGCTCACCGGAAGCTTCACGAAACGGTCGAGCGCCTCGCGGCGGAAGGCATAGATGCCGATGTGATGCCAGAAACGGGGCCCGAGATCGGCCGCCGGCCGGCGCTGGAAATCGCGCGCGAACGCGACCTCGCGCTCATCGCTCAAGGGCGCGATCGCCTTGACGATGTTCGGATTGGCCACATCGGCGGCATCGGTGATGGGGGCGGCGATGGTCGAGATGTCGACCCCGTCATTGACGAGGCCTCCCAGGCACCGCTGCACGTCGAGGGGCGTGACCGTCGGCAGGTCGCCCTGCAGGTTGACGATGAAGCGGAAGCGGCGCTCGCGGTCGCGCAAGGAGAGCGCCGCCCAGACGCGATCCGAGCCCGAGGCGAGACCGGGCTCGGTGACGATGGCATCGCCGCCATGCGCCTTGATCACCCGGGCGACCTCCATCTCGGCGCAAGCGACCAGGACCTGCCCGACATTGGCCTCGACGGCGCGCTTCCAGACATGCACGATCATGGGCAGCCCGTGGATGTCGGCCAAAGGCTTGCCCGGAAGCCGTGTCGAGGCCATCCGGGCGGGGATAACGACGATGGTATTCTGGTGCTCGATCATGGGGTTAAGACAGGGCGCGGCAAATTGGTCAGGCGAGCTTTATCGTATTGCGGGCCATTCGAGAAACAATTAGTTTCCGCGCCACGCAGAGGAAATGAGGGAACCGGTCACCCGGCCTACCAAATATGGACAGTTTCGTATTCAATAAATTCGCCGGTGCGTTTCTCGGGACGGCGCTTCTGGTGTTCGGCCTCGGCGAGGCCAAGAACATCGTCTATCACGCCGAAACCCCCGAAAAACCGGGCTTTGTCATCGAGGTCGCCGAGACCGGCGGCGGCGAGGCCGGCGGCGGCGAAACGGCCACGGAATCCCTCGGCACCCTCCTCGCCAAGGCCGATCCCACCAAGGGCCAGGCGCAGGCCAAGGCCTGCCTCGCCTGCCACGTCTTCGAGAAGGGCGGCCCGAACAAGACCGGCCCCGATCTGTGGGACGTGGTCGATCGCCCGATCGCCGCGCATGAGGGCTTCGCCTATTCCGATTCGATGAAGGAACACGCCAGCGACAAATGGACCTTCGAGAATCTCGACAAGTTCATCAACAATCCGAAGGGCTTCGCGCCCAAGACCAAGATGACCTTCGGCGGCATCAAGCGCGGTCAGGCGCGCGCCGATCTGCTCGCTTACCTGCGCACCCTGTCGGACAGCCCGAAGCCGTTCCCGGCGCCATAATTGGCTGAAACCATTGAGCTATTCAGGTAGGGCCGGCGCATGCGCCGGCCTCGTGCATTCTACGCCCCGGCTTCGTGAAAAAACCGCAAATCTCACAAAGATTTAACTGACCGGCGGGGGGCTTGAGGTTTTGCATTCCAGGCAGGAATGCGTATCTTCGGGTAAACAAATCAACGCGGAGAGCCCCAAGCGATGATCCTCACCCGGCGCAGCCTCATCAAGACCGCTTCTTTCCTGGGGCTGGGGTCGATCTCAGGGCTCAAAGTACTCTCGGTAGAGCCGGCCCGGGCCGAAGAGCGCGTGTTCAAACATGGCAACAATATCTATGGCGAGCTGAAATACCCGCCTGACTTCAAGCACTTCGACTATGTGAATCCGAGCGCGCCGAAAGGCGGCAGGCTCAGGCTCGGCACCGTCGGATCCTTCGACAGCTTCAACCCGTTCATCATCAAGGGCGACCCCGCCGCCTATGGCGGCACCGTATTCGAGACCTTGACCGCACAAAGCTTCGATGAGGTGGCCTCGGCCTATGGCCTGATCGCCGAGAGCACCTATCATCCCGAGGACGATTCCTATGTCGCCTTCCGTCTGCGCAAGGAGGCCCGCTGGCATGACGGCCGGCCCGTCACCGTCGAGGACGTCATCTACGGCTTCACATTCCTGAAAGAGAACAATCCGCAATACCAGTTCTACTACCGGAATGTCACAAAGGTCGAGCAGACCGGCGACAACGAGGTCACCTTCGCCTTCGACAGCAAGGGCAATCGCGAGTTGCCCGGCATCATGGGCCAGGCCACGGTGATCCCGAAGCATTATTGGGAAGGCACTGATGCCTCCGGCAAGAAGCGCAATATCGCCGAGACGACGCTGGAACCGCCGCTCGGCTCAGGCCCCTATCGCATCAAGAGCTTCAAGGCGGGACAATCGATCATCTTCGAGCGGGTCAAGGATTATTGGGGCGAGAAGCTGCCGGTCAATGTCGGCCAGGACAATTTCGACGAGATCGAGATCATCTATTTCCGCGACCGCAACATCATCTTCCAAGCCTTCAAGGGCGACCAGCTCGATGTCAGGCTCGGTGCGGGCACCAAGGAATGGGAAACCCAGTATGATTTTCCCGCGGTGAAGAAGGGCAACGTCATCAAGAAGATCTTCCAGACCAAGGATGCCGAGCAGATGCAGGGCTTCGTCTTCAACACGCGACGGGCCAAATTCGCCGACCCCCGGGTGCGCCACGCCTTCAATCTCGCCTATGATTTCGAAGGCCGCATGCGGGTGCTGTCCTTCGGCGACTACAACAAGCGCACGCAAAGCTATTTCCAGAATTCGGAGCTCGCCGCCACCGGCCTGCCGCAGGGACGCGAGCTCGAGATCCTGAACCAGTTCAAGGGGCAGATTCCGGAAGACGTCTTCACCACCGAATACGTCAATCCCGTCAATGGCACGCCGCAGAATATTCGCGCCAACCTGCGCAAGGCGGTAGAGCTCCTCAAGGACGCGGGATGGTCCATCACGAACGGCGCCCTCATCAACGACAAGACCGGCGAGCGGATGACGATGGAATTCCTGCTCGACGACCCGGCCTTCGAGGACATGAACCTCGCCTACAAGCCGAGCCTCGAACGCCTCGGCATCGCCGTCACCATCCGCACCGTGGATTCGGCGCAGTATCAGAACCGCATCCGGGACTTCGATTTCGACGTCATCACCTCGGTCTTCGCGCAGAGCCTGTCGCCGGGCAACGAGCAGCGCGAATATTGGGGAACGGCGGCGGCCGACCAGAAAGGCAGCCGCAATGTGATCGGGATCAAGAATCCGGTGGTCGACAAGATCATCGATCTCATCATCTTCGCCGGCAGCCGCGACGAGCTCATCGCCGCGACCAAGGCGCTCGACCGCGTGCTCCTGTGGAACTACTACATGGTGCCGGATTTCTATCGGGCGGAACAGTTCCTGCCCCATTGGAACCGGTTCGGCTATCCGGACCCCAATCCGATCTACGCCATCGGCTTCCCGACACTGTGGTGGTGGGACGAGGAGACGGCCAAGAAGACGGCGGCCAACAAATGAGGCACGTGCTGTCGGCGGCCCTGGCTCTCGCTTTCATCACCTCACCGGCCCTGGCCGAGCCCCGTCATGGTCTCTCGGCTTTCGGCGATCTCAAATACCCGTCCGACTTCACGCATTTCGACTATGTGAATCCGGATGCGCCGAAAGGCGGGCGGCTCGCCAGCAGAGGCATTCTGGCGCGTGACACGTTCGACAGCTTCAACGGCTTCATTCTCAAGGGCACCTGGCCGGAGAATATCGGGTTGCTGTTCGACACGTTGATGACGCGCGCCAATGACGAGCCTGACGCCGTCTATGGTCTCGTCGCCAAGACCGCCGATCTCGCCCCTGACAAGAAAAGCATCACGTTCCAGTTGCGCGAGGAAGCCCGGTTCTCGGACGGATCGAAACTCACCGCCGATGACGTGTGCGACAGCTTCCGGCTGATCTCCACCTATGGCGACGAACGCATCCGCATCGCCATTCGCGATGTCGAGAAATGCGAGATACTGTCGCCCCACGAGGTCCGCTATTCGTTCAAGGGCGAGAACACCCGCGACCTGCCGCTCCTCGTCGCGGACCTGCCGGTCCTCTCCAAGGCCTATTACGCCACCCACGACTTCACCAAGACGACGCTCGATCACCCCCTGGGGTCCGGTCCTTACAAGATCGGGAGTTTCAAGGCAGGCCAGTATGTCTCCTACATCCGGCGTCCCGATTACTGGGCCGCCGATCTGCCGGTCAACAAAGGCCGCTTCAATTTCGACGAAGTCCGCATGGAGTATTTCAAGGATCGCACCGCCGTCGTCGAGGCCCTGAAAGCCGGCGTCCTCGATCTCCATGAGGAATTCACCTCGCGCGACTGGGCCAATGCCTACAACACGAAATCCGTCGCGGAGGGCCGCCTCATCAAGGAGGTCCTGCCGGACAAGACGCCCTCGGGCGCGCAAGGCCTCTACTTCAATCTCAGGCGCGAGAAATTCCAGGACATCCGGGTTCGCAAGGCGTTCGATCTCGCTTTCGATTTCGAGTGGTCCAACGCCAATCTCTTCTATGGCTCCTATGAGCGGACCACGAGCTTCTTCGAGAACTCGGCCCTCATGGCGAAAGGCAAGCCTTCGCCCGAAGAACTCGCCATCCTCGAGCCCTTCCGCAAGGATTTGCGTCCCGAGGTCTTCGAAGAGGCCTATGTGCCGCCGGTTTCGGACGGCTCGGGACAAGATCGCAAGCTCCTCAGGCAGGCAGCCCAGCTTCTCGCCGAGGCCGGCTGGAAGCGGGAAGGCACCTTGCTCGTCGATGCCAAGGGTGAAAAATTCACCCTGGAGTTCCTCATCGACGGCCCGACGAGCGAACGCATCCTCGCCCCCTATGCGAAAAACCTCAGACTCCTCGGCATCGAGGTGACGATGCGCGGCATCGATCCCGCGCAGCAAGAGCAGCGGATGAAGGAGTTCGATTTCGATACCGAGATCGCCCGGCTGGTCGGAGGTCAAACGCCCGGCACCGAGCTCAAGGCCCAGTTCGGCTCGGAAGCCGCAAAGGCCATCGGCAGCTACAATCTCTCAGGCATCACACTTCCCGTCGTCGATGCGCTCATCGACAAGATGGTCGCCGCCAAGTCGCGCGAGGAGCTCATGTATACGGGACGCGCGCTCGATCGCGTGCTCAGGGCCGAGCATATCTGGGTCTCGAACTGGGGCAAGGCCAGCCACTGGATCGCGCGTTGGGACATCTTCGAAAAGCCCCAAATTAAACCCGATTATGACAGAGGGATCGTCGACACTTGGTGGGTGAACGCCGAGAAGGCGAAGACACTGAAGCGCGGTAATTAGGACGGCACATCCATGGGCGCTTATATCGTAAAACGTCTGCTTCTCATGATCCCGACGCTGCTCGGCATGATGATTCTGACCTTCGCCATCGTCCAGTTCGTGCCGGGCGGGCCGATCGAGCGCATCATCTCGAAGATCCAGGGCACCGCCGTCGATGCGACGGCCAGGATCGGCGGCGGCCAGGGCGGCGACGTCGGGCGAGGCGCCGATCCCGGCGCCTATGGCGGCAACTCGCTGGCCGGCAAATATCGCGGCGCCCAGGGCCTCGATCCCGAATTCATCAAGAAGCTCGAAGTCCAGTTCGGCTTCGACAAGCCGCCGGTCGAACGCTTTCTCCTGATGATGAAGAACTATCTCACCTTCAATTTCGGCGACAGCTATTTTCGCGACAAACCCGTCCTCGACCTGATCGTAGAGAAGATGCCGGTGTCGATCTCGCTCGGCCTTTGGCTGCTCCTCATCACCAATTTCGTCTCCATTCCCTTGGGCATCCGCAAGGCGGTCAAGGACGGCACCCACTTCGACGTTTGGACGTCGGCGGTCATCATCGTCGGCTATGCCATTCCGGGTTTCATTCTCGCCATCTTCCTGATCGTGGTCTTCGCCGGCGGCAGCTATTTCTCCTGGTTCCCGCTGCGCGGCCTCACCTCGGACAATTTCGCCAACCTCTCCTTCTTCGACCAGATCATGGACTACGCCTGGCATCTGGTGCTTCCCTTGATCGCCATGGGAATCGGCGGCTTCGCGACCACGACGCTCCTCACCAAGAACTCGTTCATCGACGAGATCCGCAAGCAGTATGTCGTCACCGCCCGGGCCAAGGGCCTGAGCGAGCGCCGCGTGCTCTACGGCCACGTCTTCCGCAATGCGATGCTGCTCGTCATCGCCGGATTTCCGGGCGCCTTTCTCGGCGCCTTCTTCACCGGCTCGCTGCTCATCGAGAATATCTTCTCGCTCGACGGCCTGGGCCTTCTCACTTATACCGCCGCCCTCAACCGCGACTACCCGGTGTTCTTCGCCAATGTCTATATCGCCGGGCTGGTCGGACTTTTCGTGGCGCTGATCAGCGATCTCATCTACACATTCGTCGACCCCAGGATCGATTTCGAGTCCCGAAACCTCTAATTCATGGCTCTCATCAAGCTCTCCGGACTGAATGAACGGCGATGGCACCTGTTTCGGGTGAACAAGCGCGGCTACTGGTCGTTCTGGATCTTCCTCGTCCTGTTCGTGATCAGCGTCTTCGCGCCCGTCATCGCCAATGACCGCCCGATCCTGGCTTCCTACAAGGGCGAGCTCCTGTTCCCGACCTTCGCCGAATATCCGGAGGAGAAATTCGGCGGCTTTCTCGCTTTGACGGACTTCCGCGATCCCTTCATCCAGGACGAGATCAGGGCCAATGGCTGGGCCGTCTGGCCGCCGATCCGCTATTCCTATGCCTCGGTGAACAACGAGCTGCCGACGCCGGCGCCCTCGAAGCCCGCCTTCAGCATGAGCCGCGATGAGGCCTGCGCCAAGTATCCTCTGAAGACGGAAGACCCCAATTGCATCGCCGGCAATCTCAACTGGCTGGGCACCGACGATCAGGGGCGAGATGTCGTGGCGCGGCTCATCTATGGCTTCCGCATATCGGTGTTCTTCGGCCTCATCCTGGCGGTGCTGTCCTCCGTCATCGGCGTCGCCGCGGGCGCCGTGCAAGGTTATTTCGGCGGCTGGACCGACCTCCTGTTCCAGCGCTTCATCGATATCTGGACATCGATCCCCACGCTTTATCTGCTCATCATTCTCTCGGCCTTCATCACACCGACGTTCTGGCTCCTGCTCTTCATCCTCGTCCTGTTCTCCTGGACTCAGCTGGTCGGGCTCGTCCGGGCCGAGTTCCTCAGGGGGCGCAATCTCGAATATGTCCGGGCGGCACGGGCGCTCGGTCTGACCAACACGAAGATCATGTTCAAGCATCTTCTGCCCAATGCGCTGATCTCGACGGTCACCTTCATGCCCTTCATCGTCGCGGCCTCGGTCACGGCGCTGGCCGGACTGGACTATCTGGGCTTCGGCCTGCCGCCCGGCTCGCCCTCCCTGGGCGAGCTCCTGAGCCAGGGCCAGCAGAATCTCCAGGCGCCATGGCTCGGCATCACGGGCTTCCTCGTCCTCGCCATCATGCTCTCGCTTCTCGTCTTCATCGGCGAAGCGGTGCGTGACGCACTCGATCCACGGAAGACCTTCCAATGAGCAAGGCCCCGCTTCTCGAGGTCAAGGACCTGTCCGTCGCCTTCACCCAGGGCGGCAAGACCACTCTGGCCGTGGACCGCGTCTCCTTCACGATCGGCCAGGGAGAGACCCTGGCGCTGGTCGGCGAATCGGGCTCGGGCAAATCGGTCTCCGCCTTGTCGGTCATGAAGCTCCTGCCCTACCCTTCGGCCTCTCATCCCTCGGGTGAAATCCATTTCAAAGGCCAGGAACTGCTCCATGCCGATGAAAACACCTTGAAGAAGGTGCGCGGCAACGACATCACCATGATTTTCCAGGAACCGATGACCTCGCTCAACCCCTTGCACACGGTCGAGCGGCAGATCGGCGAGATCCTCGAAATACATCAAAGACTGTCGGGTGCGACGCGGCGCAAGCACATCATCGATCTCCTGACCAAGGTCGGCATCCGCAATCCCGAGACGCGGCTCCAGGACTTCCCGCATCAGCTGTCGGGGGGCCAGCGCCAACGCGTGATGATCGCCATGGCGCTTGCCAACAACCCCGACCTCCTGATCGCGGACGAACCGACGACGGCGCTCGACGTGACGGTGCAGGCACAGGTTCTGAAGCTCCTGAAGGAGTTGCAGGCCGAAACCAGGATGGCGCTGCTCCTCATCACCCATGATCTCGGCATCGTGCGGCATATGGCCGAGAAGGTCTGCATCATGCAGCGCGGCCGGATCGTGGAAGCGGGCGAGACCGAGACGGTGTTCACCAACCCCCAGCATGCCTATACGAAGATGCTGCTGGCGGCAGAGCCCAAAGGCAAGCCGCCCCTGTCGGACGCGACCGCACCCGTCGTCGTCAAGGCCGACAAGCTCAAGGTATGGTTTCCGATCAAGCGTGGCTTCTTCCGAAGCGTGGTTGGACATATCAAAGCCGTCGATGGCGTTGATGTCACGGTCAGGGCCGGGCAGACGCTCGGCATCGTCGGCGAATCGGGCTCGGGCAAGACCACTCTCGGCCTGTCGCTCCTGCGGCTGATCGCGTCGGAAGGACCGATCGTCTATGCCGGGACCAGGATCGACGGCTTCAATGCGAACGCCATGCGGCCCCTGCGCAAGGAAATGCAGATCGTGTTCCAGGATCCTTACGGCTCCCTGTCGCCGCGCCTGTCGGTGCGCCAGATCGTCGAAGAGGGCCTGATCGTCCAGGGCAGGGCCTTCACCGCGGACCAGCGCCGTGAACGCGTCGCCAAGGCGTTGACCGAGGTCGGCCTCGATCCGTCGACCATGGAGCGCTATCCGCATGAATTTTCGGGCGGCCAGCGCCAGCGCATCGCCATCGCCCGCGCCCTGGCGCTCGAACCGAAATTCGTCGTTCTCGACGAGCCGACCAGCGCCCTCGACATGTCGGTCCAGGCGCAGATCGTCGACCTCCTGCGGCAGATCCAGCAGGACCACAATCTCGCCTATCTGTTCATCAGCCACGATCTCAAGGTGGTGCGGGCGCTCGCCAACGAGGTCATCGTGATGCGCGACGGGATCGCCGTCGAGCATGGCGCCACGGCCGAGATTTTCGACGCACCCAAAACCGACTATACAAAGGCTCTCATCGCCGCGGCGCTGCATCTGCGCACCGCGCCTACCGGAACCGTCAAGCAATAACCATGGCCCTGCTCTATCTCGTCACCAACTGGTCCGCCGATCTGTGGGCGGGCGCGATGCGCCGGCAGGCGCCCGATCTCGACGTCCGCGTCTGGCCGAAGGAAACCGGCCGGCTCGAGGACATCACCTATGCGGTCGCCTGGCTGCCGCCCGCCAATGTGCTGCGGAGCCTGCCCAATCTGAAGGTGATCTTCTCGCTCGGCGCCGGCGTCGATGCGATATTGAAGGATAAGACCTTGCCCGACGGCGTGCCGATCGCCCGCGTCATCGACCCCGATCTCACCATGCGGATGAGCGAATATGTGGTGATGCACGTGCTCCTGCATCACCGCCAGCAGCGCCGCATCGACGACAACCAGCGCAACGGGGTCTGGGACGGTTTCGCGACCCATGCCGCCTCGGCGCTGACGGTGGGCATCATGGGACTCGGCGTCATGGGCGGCGACTCCGCCCGCAAGCTCGCCATGATGGGCTTCAAGGTCGTGGGCTGGAGCCGGACGCGCAAGGCCATTCCGGGGGTGGACTGTTTCGCCGGCATGGGCGAGTTCGATTCGTTCCTGGAACGAACCGACATTCTCGTCTGCCTCCTGCCGCATACGCCCGAAACCACCGGCATCATCAACCGCGACGTCATCCGCAAGCTCTCGCGCAAGGGTCCGCTCGGCGGCCCGGTGCTGATCAATGCCGGCCGCGGCAAGCAGCAGGTCGAGGGCGACATCCTGGCGGCGCTGGATGCGGGCGAGCTGCACGCCGCGTCCCTCGATGTGTTCGAGACCGAACCCTTGCCCGCCGATAGCCGCTTCTGGGGCCATCCCAAAGTCCTGGTCTCGCCGCATGTGGCGGGCGATTCCGATCCCGAAACAATTTCCGCCTATGTGTTGAGCCAGATCCGGCGGCACCGGAAGGGCCTGCCGGTCGAGAACCTCATCGACCGCACACTCGGTTATTGACTGGGTTCAGGATCCCAGCCGCTTGATCGCGGTGATGCGGCCGTGGCGCCTTGCGATGCGCTCGACCGCGGCGAACAAGGGCTCGCGGATCACCTGCATGTGATGGCCATTGGCATGGAGCAGGGTCTGCGCATCGCTCATGATGCCGACATGGTCGTCCCAGAAGACGAGATCGCCGCGCTCGAGGCTTGTGAGGTCGTCTTTCGGCAGTGCCCGGCCCAGCTGCGCCTCCTGCATGTCGGAATCGCGCGGGCAGGCGCGGCCCGACGCCTCGAGCGCCAGCTGCACCAGCCCCGAGCAATCGATGCCGAGGACGGACTTGCCGCCCCAGAGATAGGGCACATGCAGATAGGCTTCCGCCACGGCGACGAAATCCGGCTCGCTCTCGCTCAGCGGCTTGAGATGACGGGCGATGACGAAGCGGCCATTGGCGAGATGGACGAATCTCTCGTCGCCGCCCACGACCGGAACCTTGGCGTTCATGGTCAAGGTCACGACCGGCTGCGACTTGATGTCGGGGGCCGGAAACATGAAGGTCGCGGGCACGGCGATGCGATGGGTCGGCCCGCCCTGCGGCAGAGCGAGATCGTCCTGCGCGGCGTAGCCGACATAGGAATCGGTCTCGAGCTGCAGCCAGGCCCAGCCTTCATGGCTGTCGAAGACGCGCACGCGCTCGCCGAGCAGGGCTTGCGTGTCGAGGCGGGCGTCGAAACGCGCCTCGCGGCGCAGCGAAAGCAGCGGGACCGCCACCTCTCTCACCTCGCCTTCGACCAGGCGGACATTCTTCGCCATCGCCGCGAGGCGGGCGTCGGCGATATCGGCGCGCAACGCATTGAGACGCGGATCGATCTTGTTCATGGTCTTTGATCTAGACCTGCTTGGCGAGCTTGCCAACGGTTTCGGCGAGACGCTCGAGGTAAAGCACGCCCTTGACCGTTCGCTGAACCAGCACGTTGCGGCGGTCGGTCTCGTCGCGCCGGCGCGCCAGGAGCTCGATCTTGCCCAGCGAATCGAGGGCGCGGGTGATCACCGGCTTCGACACGCCGAGCTTCTTCGCCAGCTCGCGCACGGTATGGGGCGGCGCTTCGAGATAGACGGTCAGGAGCAAGGTGATCTGGCGCGTCGAAAGGTCCGGCTCGTCGCCGCGAACCAGGTGCAGATTCACGTCATGCCAAAGCTGCAATGCCTGAGCCGCCGACAAGGAGACGGTCATTGACCCTGATCCACCGCTCCACTGCGCAATCGTTTCGGAGCCGTTTCATTCTGGACCAGGGCGCCCGGGACTGCAAGCTATTTGCTGTAGCGCTCCGCGATGAGCCCGAAGAGGGCATGGATCGCCTGCGCCTCGCCGCCCTTGGGCCGGCCGGGCTTCGCCATGGGTGTCCAGGCGAAGATGTCGAAATGGACATAGGCCTTGGCGCGTTCGACGAAGCGCTTGAGGAACAGAGCGGCGGTGACGGAACCGGCAAATCCCGACTCGCCGGCATTGTTGAGCTCGGCGATCGAGGACTCGATCAGGGCGTAATAGGGCGTCCACAGCGGCATGCGCCAGACGGGGTCGTTGACCGCCCGGGCACAGCGCGCGAGATCCCCCGCCAGGCCGTCGTCGCTCGTATAAAAAGGCGGTAGATCAGGCCCCAGCGCGACCCGGGCAGCGCCCGTGAGGGTCGCCATGTCGATGAGGAGGTCGGGGCTTTCCTCGTCCGCCAGCGCCAGGGCGTCAGCCAGGATGAGCCGGCCCTCGGCATCGGTGTTGCCGATCTCCACCCTTATGCCCTTGCGGCTCGTCAGCACGTCGCCCGGACGGAAGGCGTCGCCGGAGATCGCGTTCTCGACCGCCGGAATGAGCACGCGCAGGCGGAGCTTCAGCTTCGCCTGCATGATCATCTGGGCCAGCCCCAGGACATTGGCGGCGCCGCCCATGTCCTTCTTCATGATCAGCATGCCGGAGGCCGGCTTGATGTCGAGGCCGCCGGTGTCGAAGCACACGCCTTTGCCCACCAGGGTGACCTTGGGGGCCGCTGCCTTCCCCCAGGTGAAATCGATGAGCCGGGGCTTGCGGCTGCTGGCCTGGCCCACCGTGTGGATCATGGGGAATTCACGGCGCAGGCGCTCACCCTTGACGACGCGCAGCTTGCCGCGGCCCTGGGCCGCGACCTTGCGCGCCATCGCTTCGAGCTCATCCGGTCCCATGTCGAGGGCAGGCGTGTTGACGAGGTCGCGCACCAGGAAGTGGGCGGCCGCGGCCCTGAGCAGACCGGCGTGGTCGAGGCCTTGCGGGCAGACGAGCCGCGGGAACGGCGAGCCGGGGCCGCGGTAGCGCTCGAAACGGTAGCTCTCCAGGAGCCAGCCCAGGACAGCGCTCCTCGGATCGGGCAGGTCGCCGGCGATGCGATAATCGGCCTCGGGCAGAACCCGGACCAGCCTCGCGAAGTCGAACGGATCCGCCGGCTTCGCCGCGTCGGCACTGCCGTAGAAGACCTGATCCAGCTTTCCCGCGCCGTCCGGCAGCAGAGCATGCCGCCCTGCCCCGCCGGCAAAGCCCGAAGCCTTGAGCCAGGTCCTCGCGGTCTTGTCGAGGGCGCGTTCTATCGCCGGCCAGGACTTCGCCGTCACCGGGACGATCGGGATCGCGCCGCGGCTGCGGCTTGTGGGCAAAAGGACGAGGGATGGGTCTGGCATGAGGAGTCCTTGCGGCAAAGCGTGACTGTGCGAGTCGCGCTATGGTTAATGGTTTATTGAGGTCTCTTTCCGAAGATGGCGGCAAGCTATGCGGGTAGCAGCCGTTCACCCGACAAGCAATATTCGGAGTAATGGCGAATGTCGGGTGCGCGTCGATCTCATACCAGCCTGCGGCGTAGTCTCGCGGCACTCGTCGCCGTCTCCTGCCTGGCGCTCGGCGCCTGCCAGAACAAATCTGCCCAGCTCGACGGCGCCGATCCCATGGCGACCGGCAGCACCGGGGCGCCGTCGCTGAAGGAGACCGCGAAGCTCGGCAAGAGCTGGCAGAAGGACCCCAAGAACCTCAGGCTCGGCCTCGCTTATGCCGTCCAGCTCGAGAGGCTCGGACAGAAGAACCAGCAATTGCAGGTGCTGGCGACGCTCGCCCAGCATCATCCGAAGGATCCCACCCTGCTTTCGATCTATGGCCGCGAGCTGACACAAGCCGGCCAGCCGGACCAGGCGCAGCCGGTGCTCGCGCAAGCCATCGCCTCGGGCAGCAGCGACTGGAAAGTCTATTCGGCCATGGGTTCGACCCTCGACCAGCAGGCCAAATACGGCGAGGCGCGCGATTACTACCAGCGCGCGCTCAAGATCGCGCCCGGCAATGCCGCGGTGCTGAACAATCTCGGAATGTCCTATGCGCTCGAGGGCGATCTGAAGCAGGCGGAGCAGACCTTGCGCAAGGCCTCGGCTGTGCCGGCCGGCAAGAGCGAGCCCAGGCTCAGGCAGAATCTCGCTTTGGTCGTCGGCCTGCAGGGTCGCTTCGACGAGGCGCGGCAGATCGCCAGCGCCGACCTTCCGCCCGATGAGGTCGAGGCCAACATGGCCTATCTGGAGAAGATGCTGGCGCAGCCCAACACCTGGCAGCAGCTCACGGAGAAGCCGGCAGGCTGAAGCTGGCGTCCTGACGCGGGTCAGCGATTGGCGGCGAGCACCATGATCAGCGACGGCCCCAGGATCACGATGAAGATGACCGGCAGGAAGAACAGGATCATCGGCACGGTGAGCTTCGGCGGCAGCGCGGCCGCCCGCTTCTCGGCCTCCGACATGCGCATGTCGCGGTTCTCCTGGCCGAGCACGCGCAGCGCCTGGCCCATGGGCGTGCCGTAGCGCTCCGACTGGATGAGGCTCGTCACCACCGACTTGACCGTCGGCAGGCCGGTGCGCTTGCCCAGATTCTCGAAGGCCTTGCGCCGGTCCGGCAGATAGGACAGCTCGGCGCAGGTCAGCGTCAGCTCTTCCGCGAGCGGCACGGACTGGCTGCCGATCTCGCGCGCCACGCGCTGCAGCGCCGCCTCGATCGACATGCCCGATTCGACGCAGATCAGCAAAAGGTCGAGCGCATCCGACCAGGCGCGCCGGATCGAAAGCTGCCGGCGTCCGATCTTGTTCTTGATCCAGACATTGGGAAGGTAGAAGCCCGCCACCAGGCCGACGACGAGGGCGGCGAAGCGCATGCTTGTCGGAATGGTGTCGCCGAACACCTGGGTCGAATAGATGAAGAAGAGGACGCCGAGGACGATCGGCGTGATCAGGCGGGCGGCGAGGAAATAGACGAGATGGCGCTCGCTGCGATAGCCGGCTTGCCTGAGGCTGTCGCGCGACGACTCGGCTTCGAAGAGCTTGCGCAGATTGAGCGCCTCGACAAGCTGGGTCAGGAGGCCGGGCTGAGCCCGGTCGCGCAGGCGCCCGGTGTCGGCGAGCGAGGCGCGATGCGCGGCGCGCAGGCGCTCGCGTTCGGTGGCGATGCTCTTCATGCGCGAGCGCATCTGGTCGCCCTGCAGCAAGGGCGCGGCGATGGTCAGGATGGTCGCGAAGGCCGAGAGGCCGATGAGCAGCGTGACCAGTCCTTCGGGCTTGAGGAAGAATTCGATGTCCATGGCCGCAAGCGCCTTTCGTCAGAAGTCGAAATTGATCATCTTACGCATGACCAGGATTCCCATCAGCATCCATACGCCCGAGCCGATGACCAGGGCGTTGCCCATGGGCGTGTCCCACAGGGGATTGAGATAGGCGGGGTTGAGAACGGTGAGCGCCGCCATGATGACGAAGGGCAGCGAGCCGATGATGGCCGCCGACGCCTTGGCCTCCTGGCTCATCGACCGGATCTTCGCCTTCATCTTCTTGCGGTCGCGCAGAACCTTGGAGAGGTTGTTCAGGGCTTCCGCCAGATTGCCGCCGGTCTTGGTCTGGATGTTCATGACGATGGCGAGGAAATTGACCTCGGCCAGGGGCATGCGCTCATACATGCGCTCGATGCCCTGATCGACCGAAATGCCGATGCGCTGGCCTTCGACGATCTCGAGGAATTCGGGGCCGACGGGTGCCGGCGTCTCGGCCGAGATGATCCGCATGGCATCGTTCACCGGCAGGCCGGACTTCAGGCCGCGCACCATGATGTCGATGGCGTCGGCGAAGTCGTTGAGGAAGACCTGCTGGCGGCGGCGGCGCAAGTTTTTGAGAATCCAGCGCGGCAGGCCCAGGAAGCCCGCAAAGCCGGCGACGATGGCGGCATACCAGGGCACGCCGACGACCAGCGCGATGAAGCCGATCAGCGCGCCCAGCGCCAGGGAGATGATGTAGAAGTGGCGCGGCGACATCTCCAGACCCGCCTGCATGAGCATCACGCGCAGCGTCAATTTCTGCCGGCGCTTGCGCTCGCGCTCCTCGAGCTGGCTGAGCGATTCCTGAAGCTGCTTGCGCCTGGCATCCTTTGGATCTTCGGCCAGAAGCCTGGCGCGCAAGCCCTGCCGTGCCGGAAGCTTTTCATCCGCGGCGATCGCCTTGACGCGCTTCTCCGTCTGCTTGGCGCCGGAAAAATAGGGAAAGAGAATGGCCAGCAGCAGGGCGGCCGCGGCGAGCGCGACCATGGCGAGGAAGCCATACTGATGCAGCGTGTCGGCAATTTCCATGGTCACCGTTCCTCAAAGCGACGGCCGCGGCCGCGTCGTCAGGCCTGGTGTGGTGAGTTTGACATTCGCTTCGGTAGCTCGGCCTGTCGTCATAGCGAATGTCAAACTCAAAACCACACCAGAATCTTAAAATTTCTAGTGTCCCTTCGATCCTGACATTCGCAACCTGCCCGCCACAAGCAGATGCGAATGTCAGGATCGGGACACTAGAGCGTGATGGGATTAGGATAGTTTATACCCTCTGTGCATGAAGTAATTTGCGCACTCGTTTGGGGTGATGGTTCTGAGGATGTCTGCGATGGCCCCGCAGACAGCGTCTGGGGTTCGCGCCGCGG
>JBFWNN010000081.1:0-23579 GCA_050251035.1 Parvibaculaceae bacterium | reverse complement strand
TTCGCCATATCATGCAAGTTCCCCTCAGATCGCCGCCACTCTGTTCCAGAAGAGGAGACAAATGTGTGAAAACCATCTTGACAAGAAAAGCTCCATACAAGGTGCCCGACAGGGCGGATGAGGGTGTTGGTCAGGCTTGCACGGCCGTGCCACGAAGTTGCCAATAAGATTGGGCGTGCGGAGCCACACCCTCACCCGGCCTACGGCCACCCTCTCCCGCAAGGCGGGAGAGGGGGAAAGCTGGAGAGAGCTCCCGCAGCAAAAAATAAATAGCCTGCATCACGCCGGGCGGCGGCCTCTGACCGCATTGGCGCGGGCCCGATAGGTGATTTGCCCGTTGCTGCCGGCGGCCGGCAGGCGCGCGCGCACGCCGCTCTTGAGCCTCTCGGCATCGGCGGGGGAGAGCGCTGCGATCGCGGGGCCGAGCGAGGGCGACTTCATGCTCGTCGCCCACCAGTCGTCGAAACCGGCGAAGGTCCGCTGCACGGCGATCTCGCGGGTTTCCACATCCTGAAGCCTCGCGGCTCTCCACAAGTCGAGCATCGCCTCGCGGCGCGAGGCCTCGAGCTGCGGCGGGCGCGGCGACGACAGGCCCAAATTGCGCATCTCGGCCAAGAGCGGCTCCAGCGGAAAGCCGCCGCCCGGCATGTCCCACATATAGGTGGCGACGATGCCGCCCGGCCGCGTCACGCGCGCCAGTTCGGCAATGCCCTTGCCGGGCTCCGGCACGAAGACCAGGACCAGCGCCATGATGGCGGCGTCGAACCTCTCGGCCGGGAAGGGCAGGTCCATGGCATCGCCGAGGCGGAATTCCGCCAGGCGCGCCCCGGGCCGCGTGCGGGCGAAAGCGAGCTGGCCTTCGGACGGGTCGATGCCCTGGACCTCGGCCGGGGCGCAGCGCTCGACCAGAAGCTCGGTGAAGGCGCCGTTGCCGCAGCCGACGTCGATCCAGCGCAAGGCCTTGGGCGGCGCCAGCCAGTCGAGGAAAATTTCGCCGGCCGACCGGCTCCAGATACCCATCATCTGCTCATAGGCGGCGCCGTCGTCGAAGCGGATCTTCTGCTCGGTCATCGGGTGATGTCCTGACGTCAGTGCGGGTCTGCCGCGCAGAGTAGGGCGGCTGCAATTTTTCGGGAAGCGGAAATCCTTCGGCGCCGAAGTGGGAGGCGGTCGCCGGTCCGCCGCAACAAGCCCCTGCGCCGCAGGAACGACGCCGTAAGGCCGATTGATGCCGGATCACGCTATGTGCTTTATTGCCAAGGTTGCGACACCGAAACTTCCGCTTCCTCGGACGCCTGGGATTCTGGGGCGGGCGTGGCAGGTGGGGCACGGTGCGTTTATGAGGGACATGGTGATGCGGCGGCGGGACGTATTGGCGGGGCTTCTTGCCGGATCATTCGGCGCGGGAACACCATGGAGATCGAGGGCCATGACGACGGAGGAAATGAAACGCCGCGCACAGGAGTACCGACAGAAGGCCCTGGAGCAATTTCCCCTCGAGTTGATCGAGACCACGGGCGACCAGGCCCTGGCCAAGTGGCAGGAGCTGAAATCGGCCGGGCGCGGATCGCCCGTCATTCTGGGCGGCGACGACGGGCGGGGCGCGTTCGACAACCTGCTCATTCCTTTCGGTCCCGACGGGCCAGATGTCCCACCGCCGCCGTCGGTCGATGACACTCTCAAGCTCGCCGCCGGCATCCGCTTCCCGGCCGATCTCGCCAAGCAGAGAACGGCTGACGCGGAAGAGGGCCTCCGCCAGCTGAAAGCGGCTCTCGCCGCAAATCCCAATATGCTGCTCCCCCATATCACCGAGATGAAAGACGGAACGACGCAAACCTATTCGAGAGAGGAGACGATTGCCGCGATGGTGCGCGAGCCAGAAGATCCGCCACTGGGAGATTGGCCCGCCGCGGCGGGACCATCCGCAGGATTGACCGTCGCCCTCAATCTTACGACCGGCGAGCCGTTTTCGAATGTCTATATCGGCATCGCGCCGACCGATGATTGGACGACCATTCCGGCCCATCTCCGCTGGGGCGGCTGGAATGAGTGTCCAGCGGCCGAATATCATGTCGCCGCGCTGCGAGCCTGGCGCGACCGCTATGGCGCCGAGCTCGTCGGCATGAGCGCCGATACGATCAACTTGCGCGTGGCCAACAGGCCCAAGACGCGGGACGACGCGCTCGCGCTCGCCCGCGATCAGTATGTCTATTGCGCCGACATCATCGACCAGGGCTTCCAATCCTACAGCGCGCTGGCCGCCGATCTGATGGCGAACGACTGGTGGTACTTCTGGTGGGATTGAAGACGTACCGTTCAAGGCTGTCGCTACATCTTCAGAAGTGACGAGACCTGCGACGGCTCGGTAAATCCCAAGCTCCGGCCGAGGCTCACGCCCAGAGGCACGACCCAGAACGCCGAATCGGCATCGAAAGGCGCCGGCGCAGCGCTGAGATTGTAGAGCGTTTTCGCGCAAGCCTCTTCGAAAGCATATTGCACCACGGCCCGGTTATCGCCGTGCTTTTGGGCTTTCAGCGTCTTCTGCCGGATCTCCTGAAAGAGCGCGTGACCGTCCCGCCATCTCCCGCGGTTCGCGGCTGTCGCGGACAGCCGGCGAAGGGTGTCGCCGTCCGCGCAGGCGCGTTGGAAAACGGCCAGCATCTCCAGCATGGCGGATATGATGTCGATCGGCTGGGTCCGCATAGGCCGTGTCTCCGTCTGATCCCGAGGGTCTGTCGCCGGGTCGAAGCTACCATCCGGACAGAGCCGGACGTAGCTCATTCGCCAGGCGTCCGTGAGGCGACTTCGACGTCCTACCGGCCGGCGCCCCGGCCTTCGCCTATTTGCAAAAATCGAGGCCTATGCTTTGATCGGCGCAGCAACAGAGGCGGATCAGCCATGGTCGACGTCAGGGTTCTCGGCGAGGTCGAGAATATCGTGCGTGGGCGGTTGAAGCAGACCCAGGCCGAAATCCAGGACTCCCTCGCTCATATCGCCGCCGGCAATCCGCTGGCGGCCGAGCCCGATCCCGCCCGGCGGCTGGCGCGGCTGCAGACCAAGGCGGCGCTGAGCCAGGAGGAAGCCACGATGATCGGGGCGGCGATCGACATGGCGGCGGAGCGCGCGACGATGAGGCCGCCGGCGGCGCCAGCAGGGCGGCGCGGCGTGAAGGCCGCGGCGCAGGCCGAGAAGGCGCCGGGACCGGAGGCGATCCGCGGCGCTACGCTCGACTTCGTCGGCGTCGCCTTCCTCGAGCGCGGCCGGCGCGCGGCGGACGCGGTCGGCCGCATCGCCTTCATGAATGGCGGGCCGCAGGGCACGGGCTTCCTGGTGGCGCCCAGGCTGTTCCTCACCAACCATCACGTCATCGAGGCGCCGGCGGAGGCGAAGCGCTTCCAGGTGCAGTTCGACTACGAATATGACCGCGACGACCGTCTGCGCAGCCCGAGCGCGTTCTTCCTCGATCCGGAGCTGTGCTTCGCGACCGACGGGATCGAGGGGCTGGACTATACGCTGATCGGCATCGGCGAGCGCCGCGCGGGCGACAGGGCGCTCGACGATTTCGGCTTCCTGCCGCTGTCGGACGCCGAGGACAAGCACATGCTGGGCGAGATCGCCAATGTGATCCAGCATCCGGACGGACGCTACAAGGAGCTGGTGCTGCGCGAGAACCATCTGGTGGCGCGCGACGACACGATGGAGGTGCTGCATTACGTCGCCGACACGGAGCAGGGCTCGTCCGGCTCGCCGGTGTTCAACAACGAATGGCAGCCGATCGCGCTGCATCACTGGGCGGGGCCGTTCCGCGAGGTGATGGGGGTGAGCGGCAAGCCGCTGATGCGCGAGATCAACGAAGGCATCAGGATCAGCGCCATCGTGCGCGACCTGCGCGAGCGGCAACTGACGGGCCGGAGCGCCGCTTCGGTCCGCCAGGCGCTGGCGCTGTGGGACAGCTTCGGGCGGCGCGGCGGCAATGCGCTGCCGCCCGACGGCGGCGCCGGCGCAGGCCCGGCGGACGGAAGCCGCCGGGAAGCCGGCGGCGCGCCGGCGGCGCGGCAGAACGACGACGGCTCGGTCACCTGGGTCTTCCCGATCGAGATCAATGTGCGGGCGCCGCTTCTCGCCGCCCCCGCCGTCAAGGTCAGGACGCCCGCGGAGGAGACCGTCCGCGACGAGCGGCCGCGCGGCGAGCCCGGTGCCGAGGCCGCAACCTGGAAGACCGAGCGCTTCGACGACCGCGGCGGCTATGAGCCGGGCTTCGTGCCGGGCGCCGTCATCCCGTTGCCCGACCATTCGGGCGCGAAATGGCGGGCGGCGAAGAACCAGCTGGCGCAGAAAAACGAGGACCCGTTCGAGCTGCCCTACCATCATTTCTCGGTGGTGATGAATGCCGAGCGCCGGCTGGCCTATTTCACCGCCGTCAATATCAACGGCGCGCTGATCAAGGCGGTGGACCGCGACGACAAGAGTGTCACCGACAATCCGACGCTGAAGGATCTGGGCGTGGAATCGATCGGGCTGGAGGGCGCCGAGGCCAGCGACGATTTCCGGCCCGACCGGCGGATCTTGCCCGAGGAGCAGATGAACCGGCCCTTCTACGAGAGGCAGATCGTGGCGGGTTATCTTGATGCGCAATCGAGCGAGCGCAAGGCGCGCATCTTCCAGAAGGGCCATATCGTGCTGCGCGGAGATCCGGCCTGGGGCACGGACCGGGACGCGGTGGCGGCCGAGCGCGATACCTTCTTCTATACCAATGCCGCGCCGCAGGTCGGCTTCTTCAACCAGGGCAGCGCCCGCAA
Source organism: Parvibaculaceae bacterium (assembly GCA_050251035.1). Taxonomy (GTDB): domain Bacteria; phylum Pseudomonadota; class Alphaproteobacteria; order Rhizobiales; family Aestuariivirgaceae; genus Taklimakanibacter. The sequence goes on along the minus strand of JBFWNN010000081.1, from coordinate 18,780 downwards.
CCGGCCGGGCACCAAGGGCACGCTGCGCTGGCGCGCGGTCGAGACCTATGTACTCAGGAACGCGGTGACGATGAAGAGCCGGGTCAGCGTCTTCGCGGGGCCGGTGTTCGACGACAAGCATGACCCGCCCTACCGCTTCGACAGCAAGGTGCCGATGCGCTTCTGGAAGATCGCGATGTGGAGCGACGGCGCGGCGCTGCGCTCGATCGCGCTGATCGCCGACCAGCGCCCGGTGATCGAAGTGATGCCGGAGGCGATCGAGGGGCGGCCGGAAGCCTATGGCGACGAAAAGGAGCTGGCGCGCGTGTCGGAGTTCCTGACGACGGTCAAGGAAATCGAGGACCTCACCGGCCTCGACTTCGGCAAGGCGGTGCGCCAGGCCGATATCCGCGCCGGGTCGAAGGCGCAGCCGGTGCAGACGCTGGAGCCGGAGGACCTTACGCGCCGCCGCCCGAGGCCGAGAGCGGCGGCACGGAAGAGGCCGGCCACGGCGAAGGCCGCCAAGCGGCCGGCGAAGAAAGCACGGCCCGCTCGCACGAGGAAAGCGGCCGCGCGGAAGCGGTAAAGCATGATGGACTGGTCATCGGCGACCTCGGCATGAGGGGCGTTGGGAGCCCGAGACGCGGCTAAGGCGAGGGCTGCACGAGGCGCAGGATCTCATCAACCGTGGCCGCGACCGGCCGGCGCGTGTCGATCTCATGATCGGCGGATCGCCGCAGCAGCGGCTCTATGGTGGCGATGAGACCGCACACGCGCTGCCGCTCTTCGGCGGCGCTGCCATAGCCATCAGGAGATCGCGCCTTGAGCCGTTCCATGATCGTGGCGAGGGGAGCGGAGAGCAGGATCACGACATCGATCAGAGGAAAGAGCTTTCCCATGTTCTCGGCGCAGCCGGCGATGAACAGCGTCCCGTCCCGCGGCCCGATGAGGAGGGCGCGGATGCGGTCCTCGCGCCACACCCAGTCCTGTCCCCGCGCCGGCGTCAGCGTGTCGGCGGGATCGCTGGCGATCCAATGCGAAAATTCCGGCGTGTCGAGATCATGGGCGAGATGACCTCGCCGGGCGAGCTCCGCGATCACGGCGGATTTCCCGGTGCCGGACATCCCCGTGATCAAAACGCGCTTCATGCAATTCCTCGTATCATTCCGGCACAGACGGCCATTTGCCGTTTGAACCTGCTCTTCCCCAAGGATAAGATCGCCGGCGAGTGGGCCCATTGTACTTCGTATTCACGGAGCTGTTCAAAATGGCACCCTTCGCTTATGTGACGAATACCGGTTCCCGCACCATCTCGGTCATCGACATCACCAACAACACGGTCGCCGTCACCTCTCCACTGGAGGGCGGGCCGCTTCGCCTGGCGATGACGCCGGACCGGAAGCGCGCCTATATCACGAGCCGGGACGGCCCCGCGGGAAGCGGCATCGTCTCGGTGCTCGACACCACAACCCAGACCGTGACCGCTTCGGTCCCGCAGGTGACCGACTTCTTCATCTCGGGCATAGCCATTACCCGGGACGGAAAGCGCGCCTATGTCGCGAGCGCCGGCAACGACCATACGCTCAAGGTGTTCGACACCGCCACCAACAGGGTGACGTCCGAGATCGCGCTGGACAATTCCATCGACATCGCCGTGACAGCGGACGGCAAGCACGCCTGGGTGACGACATTCCAGGGTGTCACGCTGATCGACACCCACAGCAACACGGTGGCGGCCACGATCGACATACCCAAAGGCTCCACCAGCACGACGGGCAGGGGCCTGGCCTTCAGCCCGGACGGCAGACGCGCTTATGTGACGACCGGCGGCCTGAACAAGCTCACGGTAATCGACACCGCGACGCGGACGGTGACGGCATCCGTCGCTGTCGGGACCGATCCGGTCGGCGTCGCCGTCACGCCGGACGGAAGGCGCGTCTATGTGACCAATCACGGCTCGGGCAATGTCTCGGTGGTCGACACCCGCACCAACACGGTGTCGGCAACGGTCGCCGTGGGCGCCGAGCCCTTCGGGGTCGCGATCACCGCCGACGGCAAGCGCGTTTATGTGACCTGTCCGGGCGAGAGTTCGAAGAATGTCCGGGTGATCGACGCCGCGACGAACGCGGTGGTGGCCGAGATCACGGCGCAGGCGCGGCCCTTCGCCATCGCGATCAACGATAGAGCACACGCCGCCTGAAGCGCGTTTGGTTTTCGCTGGCCGCCATCCCCATCGCGCAGGCCTTCAATTTCACCGCGATTTGCGGTAGGAGTCGCCGTGTCGGAGGGTAAGGCTCATGGGGATCTCACGCCGCGCCGTGGTGACGTCTGCGCTCGCAGCGGGGTTGCTCGGCCCGCGCCGTGCGCTGGCGCTGGCGGGCGAGCCGTTTCCGGTCTTCGCATCCGACGCGCAGCAGATTCCCTACAAATACCGGCGGCGCGCCGTGGACTATGACACGCGCGAGGCGCCGGGGACCATCGTGGTCGATACCGGCAAGAAGTTTCTCTATCACGTGATGGGCAACGGCCAGGCGATGCGCTATGGCGTCGGCGTGGGCAAGGCCGGCCGGTCGTGGTATGGCGAGGCGGAGATCAAGCGCAAGGAGAAATGGCCGGTCTGGGTGCCGACACCCGAGCACTTGGCCGAGTTCCCGGACATGGCCAAATTCATCCACGGCATGCCGGGCGGCCGCGACAATCCGATGGGTGCGCGCGCGCTTTATCTCTATCAGGGCGAGGTCGACACGGTGATCCGCATCCACGGCGCGGTCAAGCCGTCGCTCATCGGCAAGAAGACCACCGCCGGCTGCATCAGCCTGATCAATATCGACGTGATCCATCTCTATGACCGCGTCGAGCTCGGATCGCGGGTGGTGATCCTGCCGCCCGACGCCTGACCGTCGCCGGCTGCCTGGAACCGGAAAAAAGACGGCCAAACACAATACCGGCACATCGGCGTGTCACCTTGCGTTCTCCCGGGACGGTGATGAGATCACACAGGGAAGTTCGACCATGGACGACAAGACGACACAAGCACGGGCCTTCATTCGCGCGCCGGGCGCCGGCTCGACGCTCAATATCCTGGGCAGCACCCATATCTACAAGGCCACCGCCGCCGAGACGGGCGGCTCCTTCTCGCTGTGGGAAGCCGTGTTCCCGCCGGGCGAGGGGCCGCCGCCGCATACCCATACGCGCGAGGACGAAGCCTTCTATGTGCTGGAGGGCGAACTCGTCTTCGAGTTCGAGGGCGAAGCGGAGCCGCGCCGGCTCGGGCCCGGTAGCTTCTTCTTCGGTGCGCGGGGCCGGCGCCATGGTTTCCGCAACATCGGCGACAGGCCGGCCCGCATGCTCATCCTCTCGGCGCCAAGCGTCGGCCTCGATGAGATGTTCGCCGAACTGGACGCGGCGAGCGCCGCCGGGGTCCCGGAATTCGCCAAGATCGTGGGCATTTGCGCCCGATATGGCATCACGATCGCGCCGCGATCTCCGCCGTGAGAAACCCCGCCACATTTGTCACTCCCATGGAGCTTGCATCTCAGCCTAAGTTTCTAGACTAACGTGAAGAACAGAGGATGAGGCCATGAACAGCATGACAGCCGTTGCGGAGATGAGCACGGGCAAGCACCGCGTCGTGTCCAGGGACGAATGGATCGCGGAGCGCAAGGCGCTGCTGGCGCGCGAAAGGGAATTGACGCACCTACGCGACGCGATCGCAAGCGAGCGCCGCGCGCTCCCCTGGGTGCGCATCGACAAGGACTACGTCTTCGCGGCGCCCGCGGGCCGGCGCACGCTCGCTGAGTTGTTCGACGGCCGCCGCCAGCTGCTGGTCCAGCATTTCATGCTGGGGCCGGGATGGGAGGAAGGCTGTCCGAGCTGCTCCTACATGGCCGATCACAGCGACGGCATGAATGTCCATCTGGCCAATCGCGACGTCACGCTGGTGGCCGTGTCGCGCGCACCGCTCGCCGAGATCGAGCGCTTCCGCCGGCGCATGGGCTGGCGGTTCACCTGGGTGTCGTCCCATGGCAGCGACTTCAACTATGATTTCGGCGTCAGCTTCACGCCGGACGAGGTGGCGAAGGGCGATGTCGGCTACAATTACGGCACCTCGTCCCATTCTTATGAGGAGCTGCCCGGCATCAGCGTTTTCGCCAAGGATGGCGCGGGCGCGGTCTTCCACAGCTATTCGACTTACGCGCGCGGCGTGGAGGTGATGATGGGCACCTACAACATGCTCGACCTCACGCCCAAGGGCCGCGGCGAAAGGGACGTGGACAACAAAATGGAGTGGGTGCGCCACCACGACCGCTACGCGGCGGCGCCGGAACGCACGGCCGGCAAGACTTGCGGCTGCGCGTGAAACAAGCCGGCCGATCAATATCCTCACCCCTGAGGTGCTCGCGAAGCGAGCCTCGAAGGGTGTGCTGCAGCACTCTCGCTTTATCCTGAAGGATGCTTCGAGGGCCGCTGCGCGGCCACCTCAGCATGAGGGGTGTTGAGAGGCGGTTCCCGTCAATGGACCTGCGGCGTGTTCACCCACAGCACGCGCGCCACGCCGGGACCGGGATTACGGTAGCTGTTGGTGAAGTGGTTGCGGAAGAAGAAGGAGTCGCCGACCGAAAGATTGTAGACGGTCGTGTCGATCGTCAGCTCGAGCTGGCCCTCGATCACATAGCCGACCGTCTCGCCCTGATGGGTGATCGGGTCGTTCTTGGCGCAGTTCGGCTCGACGACATGGATGTTGCATTCGAGGAGATTGCCGGCGGCGAACGGCACCAGGCGCTCATAGGAGACGCCCACGCCCTCGCGCAGCGGATCGGTGAGCAGGATCGGACGTTCGCCGTTCTTGAGCACCACCCCCGGGGAATCGAGGTCGGCCCCGAAGAACGACGACATGTCGCGGCCCAGCGCCTCCACCAGCCGGTGCAGCATCGCCAGCGACGGCGCGACGCGGCCGCTCTCGATCTTGGAGATGAGGCTCTCGGTGCAGCCGACCTTCTGCGCCAGGTCGCGCATGCGCTGGCCGGCCATCTGGCGCGCATGCTTGAGGCGCGCGCCGATCTGCAGGTCGTGGGCCTTGTTGCGGCTGGTGCTCGATGTCATGTCCAGTGTGACTGCGTTCCCTGGTGATGGAGAGTTAGCGCGAATAGGGCAGGGTCAGGCCCGGCGGCGCCGTCTGCCGTCCGACCAGCCCGGCGACCGCGAGCAACGCCATAACGTATGGCAACATGATCAGCAATGCATTTGACACCTCGATCCCCATGGCGGGCAGCTGGAACTGCAGCGCCGTCGCGGCGCCGAAGAACAGACAGGCAAAGACGGTGCGCCAGACCTTCCAGTTGCCGAAGATGACCCCGACCAGAGCGAGGTAGCCGACGCCGCTGGTCATGCCCTCGGTGAAGGTCTGGATGTCGCTCAACGACAGGAACGCGCCGCCGAGGGCCGACATCGCGCCGGCGAACATGACTGCGCCATAACGGACCCTGACGACCGAGCCGCCGGACTTGTCGAGCGCCTGGGGGTGGGTGCCGGCGGCGTGGATGGTGAGGCCCAGCGCCGTCCCGCGCATGACCAGCCACACCGCGACCGCCGCGGCGAAGGCGAGGTAGACCATCCAGCTCTGCACGAAGATCGCCTGGCCGACGACCGGGATGTCGCCGAGCAGCGGCGGATCGATCTTGTCGAAGCCCGGTATCTGGGTGCGCGAGCGATTGCCGAGCAGCTCGCGATAGGCGACCGTCGTCGCGCCGAGCACCAGGATGTTGATGCCGATGCCGCTCACGATCTGGTTGGCCTGCAGCGTGACGCTCAGGAAGGCCTGCAGCAGCGCCACCGGAACGACGGCGATGACGGCGATGAGGAGGCCGAGCATCGGGCTGCCGGTGGCGAGCGAGCCCATGGCTCCGGCAAAGGCCCCGAGCAGCATCATGCCTTCGAGGCTGAGATTGAGCACGCCGGCGCGCTCGCTCACCAGCTCGCCGAGCGCGCCGAACAGCATCGGCATGGCCAGGCGGATGGCGGAGCCGGCGAAGAGGGCCATCAGACCGAGGTCCGTCGCATCCATGGGTCAGTTCCTTTCCCGCCGCGAGAGCCAATAGGCGGCGCCCGCCAGCGTGACGATAATGATGCCCTGGATGATGAGCACGATGGCGCTCGGCACCCCCGCCGTGAGCTCCATGCTGATGCCGCCCGAGCGCAGGAAGCCGAGCAGCAGGGCGGCGGCGATGACGCCCTTCACCGAGCCCCGCGCCAGCAGGCCGACGACCAGCCCGTCGAAGCCGTAGCCGGACGAGAACTTCGCCTTCAGCACCAGCTGGTCGGCCTGCAGCATGAAGGCGCCGGCAAGCCCGCCGAAGGCGCCGGACACGAACATCGCCAGGATGATGTAGCGGCCGATCGGCAGGCCGGCGCGGCGCGCCGCCACGAGATTGAGGCCGATTGCCTTGAGCTCTGTCCCGAACACGCTGCGCGCGAGGACGACGGCGACGATCAAGGCGAGCGCCAGCGCGATCGGCAGACCGAGATGCAGGGACAGGCCCGACTCCGCGAAGATCTGAGGGATGCGCGTCGCCTCGGGAATCTCGAGCGATTCGGGCAGGGTGGCGCTGTCGGTCATCGGCTGGCGCAGCAGCGCTACCGACTGTACGCAGCCATAGACCACCCAGATACCGATGAAGGAGAGGAGCAGCGTGCTGATGACCTCGTTGGTGCCGACCCTCACCTTGAGCGCGCCCGCGATGGCGCCCCAGGCACCGCCGGCGATCGCGGCGAGCAGCATTGGCACCAGAAAAGCGAGGGGGCCGGGCAGGGCCGCCGCTCCGCCATAGAGGCACATGGCGGTGGCGACGGTGCCGCCGATGGCGATCTGGCCCTCGCCGCCGACATTGGTGAGATTGGCGCGGTTGGCGAAGATGAAGCCGAGGCCCACCAGGCCGATCGCCAGAGCGCGGTTGACCGAGGCGCCGATGGCGTAGCTCGAGCCCCAGGCGCCGTCGATGAAAGCTTCTATCGCCTGGCCGACGGGCACGCCGATGGCGACGATGAACACAAGGCCGCAGAGAAGCGCCAGCAGCACGGCGGCGACCGGCAGCAGCAGACCCGACTGCGCCGCCGCCGCGTTCCTGAGGGATTGGACCGCGCTCATGTCTCGTGTCCCGCCATCATCGCCCCGATCAGGGACCGGTTTTCATCACGCGCGTCGCATCCGCCCATGATCCGGCCGCGATAGATGACGGCGATCCGGTGGGCGACGCCCAGCAATTCATCGAGCTCGGAGGAGATCAAGAGCACGCCGACGCCGCGCGCCGCGGCGCTGCGGATCTGGTCGTAGATCGCGTCCACCGCGCCGACATCAAGGCCGCGTGTCGGTTGCGCGGCGACGAGCAGCTTCAGGTTGGCGAGGCCGAGCTCGCGCGCCAGCACCGCCTTCTGCTGGTTGCCGCCGGAGAGGCTCGCGAACGCCGCGTCGGGCGCCCGCGCCCTTATGTCGAAGCTCGCCATGCAGTCCTTGGCGCGCTCGCGCAAGGCGCGGCGGTCGAGCAGGCCGAAGCGGGAGAAGCCGCTTAGCTGATTGAGAAAGAGGTTCTCGGCGAGGCTCATGCCGAGCACGCAGCCGACGCTGTGGCGATCTTCCGGAACGATGCCGATGCCGGCCTGGGTGACATCGGCCGGGGGAGACCTGGTCATGTCGCGGCCGGCGAAGACGTAGCGTCCCGATGTCGCCGGGGTCATGCCGCTGAGGATGGCGCCGAGCTCGCTCTGCCCGTTGCCTTCGACGCCGGCGACCCCGACGATCTCGCCGGGCGCCACGGTGAGATCGACCTCGGACAGCCGCAGCACCCCTTGCGCGTCGCGAAAGCTCAATCGCTCGAGCCGAAGCGCCGCGTCGCGCCCCGCCGCGCCAGGGCCAGGCCCGCCTGAAGACGGCTGCCGGCGTGGCGCCGCGGTCCCGGCCTCGGCACGGTCGCGCCCGATCATGGCGCGCACCAGCTCCGCGATCTGCTCGCCGGGTGAAGACGAGCGCGCGACGGTTCGCCCATGGCGCAGCACCGTGGCGCGGTGCGCGGCGCGCCTGATCTCGGCGAGCTTGTGGGTGACGAGCACGACGCTGCAGCCTTCGGCGGCGACGCGGGCGCACACCGCGAGGAGCTTGTCGATCTCCTCCGGCAGCAGCACCGCCGTCGGCTCGTCGAGCACCAGGAGCCGGGGCTCGCGCATCAGGCATTTGATGATCTCGACGCGCTGGCGCTCGCCGACCGAGAGGTCCTCGATCAGCGCAGCCGGCTTGACGCTCAGGCCGTATTGGTCCGACACCTGCTCGATGCGCCGTGCGAATTCGCGGCGGCGCAGGATGCCGCGGGCCGAGCCGAGCAGGAGATTGTCGATGACGCTCAGGTCCGGCACCAGGCTGAAATGCTGGTGCACCATGGCGATGCCCTGCGCCAGGGCCTCCGCCGGAGCGGCCGGACGATGCGGCTGGCCGGCCAAAAGCATCTCGCCTTCGTCCGGCCGGTGCACGCCGAAGACGATGTTGCAGAGCGTCGACTTGCCCGCGCCGTTCTCGCCGAGCAGGCAATGGATCTCGCCGGCGGCGATATCCAGGGTGACGTCGTCCAGCGCGGTGAAGGAGCCGAACCGCTTGGTGATGCCACGCAGCGACAGCAGCGTTTTCCCGGGGGCCAACGGGGGGGCCACGACCTCCCCGTCGGCAATGGCGGACATCAGCATCCTCACCCTTCCAGCGTCTTGATCTTGCCGTCGCGGATCGCCTGCTTGGCCTCCTCGAGTTTCTGCTTGATCTCGGGCGTGGCGTTGCAGACGATCATGTCGGACGCCTCGGGCCCCATCGCCAGGCCGAAGGCCTTGTAGCCCGGAGCCCAGCTGTCGGTCAGCGCCTCGTCGATGGCGAATTTGAGCAGATAGCCGATGCCGGTCACGCTGTAGCCGATGTAGAGATCGTCGGTGCCGCAGCGCTCGGTGTAGCTCCCGATGATTCTGGTGTGCTTCTCGCGCGCCGCCTGCTCGATGCCGCGCAGACCGAGATTCATGATGTGATAGTGGATGTCGGCGCCCTGGGCGATGGCCGCCATGGTGGCCTCCTTCGCCTTGGCGACGTCGTCGAAATCGCCGGTGAAATTGGCGAAGTACTTCACATTCGGATTGACCGACGCCGCGCCGTTGCGGAACTCGGTGCCGGCATTGACGATCGGCGGCACTTCCAGCCCGCCGACATAGCTGATGGCGCCGTTCTTCGACATCATGCCCGCCGCCACGCCCGCCACATAGGCGATCTCGGCCTGCTTCACGTCATAGCCGGCGAAGTTGGACAACTCGTCGCCCGTCTTGTTGCCGCCGACGAGGGAGAACTTCACTTTGGGAAAACGCTTCGCGACCTTCATCAGCGAGGTCTGCACCTGGCCGGCGGCACCGATCACCAGCCCGTTCTTCTGCGCGAGCACAGTCAGCGCCTGCTCCCAGTCGGCGTTGCTGACATTCTCGATCATCTGGACCTTGATCTTGTCGCCATGCTGCTTCTGCGCGGCGAGCATGCCGTTATAGGCAGATTCCATCCAGCCCTGGTCGCTGCGCGAGCCGGGCAGAAGGATGCCGACCGTGAGCGGTTCCTGCGCCGAAGCCGGCCGCCAGGCCAGGGCCCCGCATGCCAGCAGGCCGGCGCCCAGCAGCTGGCGCCTGTTCAGCAGAGTGTAAGACATCTCGATTTCCTCCCAATGCCATGTGATCGGCAGGCGAGCGCTTGTTGGCCGCGTCATCCTACCATTCCTCAAGTTGACATCGAAATTCTCTGTAGTCAAGTTACTTGATTTATAATCGACACTCATGCACAGTTTGCGCTATCAATACCGCCATCGAGCAAAATTATATGACTAAGAGGCATGTTACATGAACAGAATGCACGCGCATCGACAGTCCGGCCAGGGCGTGGCGGGCGTCATCGCCGCCGCGGTGGCCGGTGGAGAATTGTCCGCCGTCGAGGTCGTCACCGACGCCTTCGCGCGCATCGCGGCGTGCGACGGATCGCTGGCGGCGTTCTGCACGCTCGACGAGGCAGGCGCGCTGGCCGCCGCGGAACGTGTCGACAAAGCGATCGCGCGGGGCGAGCCGGCCGGCGCGCTCGCGGGCGTGCCGGTCGCGGTCAAGGACCTGCTGTGCACGCAGGGTCTCGTCACCACCTTCGGCTCCGAGCTCTATCGCGCCTTCGTCCCCGACGAGGACGACGTGGTCGTCGCGCGGCTGCGCGCGGCCGGCGCGATCGTCGTCGGCAAGACCAACACGTCGGAATTCGGCTATGGCGCAGTCGGCCACAACCGGCTGTTTCCGCCGACGCGCAATCCGTGGAACAGGGAGCTGACCCCCGGCGGGTCGAGCGCCGGATCGGCCGCCGCGATCGCCGCCGGCATGGTGCCGCTGGCGCTGGGCTCCGACGGCGGCGGCTCGGTCCGCATCCCCGCCGCGCTCTGCGGCGTCTACGGCATCAAGCCCTCCTGGGGGCGCATCCCCGTCTATCCCGGATGCCGCGACGAGCGCTATCCCGGCGCGTCGGGATGGGAGTCGCTCGAACATATCGGCCCGCTGACCGGCAGCGTCGCCGACGCCGCGCTCGTGCTTTCGGCCGTGGTCGGCCCGAGCCCCAGCGACCGCGCGTCCCTGCCGCGCGAGATCGACGACTGGCGGGTGCGCCCGCCGGAGACGCTGCGCTGCGCGCGCATCGCCTTGAGCCTCGATCTGGGATTCGCAAAAGTTCATCCCGAGATCCGCGCCGCCGTGACGCGCGCGGCCCGTGCCCTCGAAGATGCGCTGGGCTGCACGGTCGAATTGGCGGAGCCGCCGCTCAGCGACATGACGCCGGTATTCGATGCCCTGGTGGCGCTGGAGACCGACCGCGCCGGCCTCGACGCCATGGCCCGCGCGCAAGGGGTCGCCATCGGCGGCTGGCTCGGCCGGTTGATGGCGCGCGAGTGGACGGCGGATGAATTCACCGCCGCGCTGATGGCGCGCAAGCGCATTGTCAACGCCACCGCGCGGTTCATGCAGCGCTACGACTTCCTGCTGACGCCGGCCACGGCGACGCCTGCCTTCGAACTGGGCTGCGAGGGACCGACGCGGATCGACGGCGTCGACGTCGATCCGCACGCCTGGGTCGCCTTCTCGGCGCTCGGTAACTTCACCGGCTTGCCGAGCGCGTCCGTGCCCGTCGGCCTCACGCGGGACAACCTGCCGATCGGCCTTCAGATCATGGGCCGGCACCTCGACGACATCGGCGTGCTGACCCTTTCGGCGGCGGTGGAGAGCTTGCATCCGCTCCAGCGGCCACGGGTGAGTCGTCCTTATGGCGCGTCGATGGGTTCGCAAGGGGCTGACGCTGCGATCGCGCTGTCGTGACCCGTCCGAGCGCGGCGGCCCCCGCTCGGGAAGGCCGGCGTCAATAGGGCGGCGGCGTGATGATGAACAGCGCTGTCGCCTTGCGCGTCCGCGACGGGTTGTTGAAGGTGTGCGGAACGCGCGGGTCGTAGGTCATGCAATCGCCGGCGAGCAGGTGGGTCTGCTCGCCGTTGAGGTCGATCAGGATCTCGCCTTCCATGGCCATGACGAAGACTTCGTCGGCGCGCAAGGAGTAGAGTTCCTCGCTGCCACGACCACCCGGCTGCATCTCGCTCAGAATGGCTTGAAAGCGCGTCTGTGAGCTGGGCGAGAGCAGGAAGTCCTGCACGCCGATGCCGCCGAACTTGATCGGGCGGCGCTCGCTGCGGCGAATGATGGACGTGTCGGATCCGTCGAACAGCGCGCCGACGCGCAAGCCCAGGACCTCGCACAAAGAAAGGAGCGAGTTCACCGAAGGCGACGCCTGATCGCGCTCGATGTCGCTGACGAAGCTCATGGTGAGCCCCGTCGCCTGCGCGACTTCGTCGAGCGTCATGTTCAACTCCCGCCGCCGCTCCCTGAGCTTAGCGCCGAACTGCACGGCCTGCCGCGCGCCGCTTGCCGATGATCGATTGCGCTTGGCCATGGTCACCGCATTCCCGCTCGCATCAAGGTTTCCCCACGATCCATTGGACCTCACTCCTTACAATTGATTCCCGCCGCCGCCAGAGCCCGCACGACAATACTTCAATAATATCGAAAAAACTTGACTAATAGCGAAATAAAGGCAAGATCCCGCTCAACGAGCGAAAAGCAATCGGAGTGGCGGCCCCATGGATCATGACCCTCATCGCGATCTCGCACATGCGGGCATAACCGATCCGGCGATCGCCATGCCGCCGCGCACGTTCTTCGGCGCTCCGCAGTGTTCGTCCCTCGACGACTTCAACGCCCAGGTTGCCATAGCGGGCGTGCCGTACGACCAGGGCTCGCTGATCCCGCATATCCGCACCGGCCAGGCGCAGGGACCGCGCGCCGTGCGCGAGAATCCGACATTCTTCTATGGCGGCAACCCGTTCGACGGCCCGCCCGATCCGACGAAGCCCTCGGAAGGGTTTTATTCCATCGATGACGAGAAGCAGTTCCTGCGCGGCGTCACCATCGCCGACATCGGCGATATCGTGGTGACGCCCGGCGACCTCAGGCGGTTCATCAATACGGCCTCGACGGTGGCCTCGCGCATCGCGGCGAAGAAGGCGGTGTTCGTCGGCGTCGGCGGCGACCATTCCATCACCTTCCCGCTGGTCCGCGGCATGGAGCCCTGGGGCGAGCTCGATGTCGTGCATTTCGACGCCCACTACGACATCCGCGACGAGGTCGTCGGCCAGCGCTACTCCCACAGCAGCACCATCAGCCGCATCGCGGAGCTGCCCTTCGTCGGCAACATCACCCAGCTCGGCATGCGCAACATGGGCGCTCTCACCTCGCTCGAGCAGGTCAAGAAGATCGGCACGAAGGTCGTCACCGCCCGCCAGATGCGCGAGCTCGGCGCCGCGGCGGCGGTGGAGAAGCATGTTCCGGCGAGCAAGAACATCTATGTCACGATCGACACCGACTTCTTCGACTGGTCGACTGCTCCCGGAACCACATTGCCGGAGCCCGGCGGCTTCACGCTGCTCGAGATGCGCGAATGCATGAAGGTGCTGGCGCGCAAGGGCAACATCGTCGGCTTCGACATCGTCTGCCTCAACCCGCTGCTCGACACGGCGTTCTACGGCGGCATCACGATCAGGCTGGCCTCCTACCTGATCGCCTATTTTCTCGGATACATCTTCGATGGCCGGCGCGGCTAGCGTTGCGCGCTCGAAGCACGATCAACGCCTCATCGCCGCCAGCCGCGCGGCCGGCCCGCAAACGGGCATCCGCATGAGCGCCGGGCTGCAATCCCCTGCGGATGCCGCCTCCCTCGCCATGCACGAGGTCAGCAAGAGCTACGCCGCCCTGGCCGTGCTCGACAAGGTCTCGCTCATCGTGGCTCCGGGCGAGTTCCTGACCCTTCTCGGACCAAGCGGTTCCGGCAAGACCACCTTGCTCATGATGATCGCCGGCTTCACCGAACCGACGAGCGGCCGCATCATGCTCGGCGCGCGCGACATCAGCCGGATGCCGCCGGAAGGCCGCGGGTTCGGCATGGTATTCCAGGGCTATGCGCTCTTCCCGCACATGACGGTCGCCGAAAACGTCTCCTTTCCGTTGCGAATTCGCAGGCTGGCGAAGCCGGAGATCCGCGACCGCGTCGCGCGTGCCCTGGACATGGTGCAGCTTGCCGGACTCTCCGACCGCCGCCCGCGGCAGCTGTCCGGCGGCCAGCAGCAGCGCGTCGCCCTGGCGCGGGCGCTCGTCTTCGAGCCGAAGCTCCTGCTGCTCGACGAGCCGCTCGGTGCTCTCGACCGCAAGCTGCGCGTCGAGATGCAGGCCGAGCTCAAGCGCCTGCACCGGCGGATCGGCGCGAGCTTCATCTATGTCACCCATGACCAGGATGAAGCGCTCTCGATGTCCGACCGGATTGCCGTGCTGAATGGCGGCCGGTTGACGCAGGTCGACGTTCCGGAGCGCATCTATGCGCGCCCGGCCACCCGTTTCGTCGCCGAGTTCCTGGGCGAGAGCAACTTCCTGTGCGGCACGGTCGTGCGCAGCGATGGCTCGGGCTTCCTCTATGAGGCCGAGGGCCGGAGCCTCGTTCAGTCCGGCGGCGCGACCGCCGTCAGGCCGGGCGAGGCGGTGATGATCGCGCTCAGGCCCGAGAACATTCGCGTAAGCCCGGACCAACCGCCGAACGGCAACGCCCTGCCGACCCGCGTCATCGACTGGAGCTATTTCGGCAGCCGCATCAAAGGGACGCTGCGAACGGCGATGGGAAGCACCCTGACCGTCAGTATCGCGGCCGGCGAGCTCAAGACCCCGGCGCCCGAGGGAAGCGAGCTGTGGGCGAGTTGGAATGCCGACGCATCGGTCCCGGTCACCGGCAACTGAAACACAAGGAACGCCATTGGGCGAAGGAAGAAAGGGAGGATGACATGAACAGGCAGACACCGGCGGGGGATCTGGCGATCATCGCCGCCGACCACTATCTGGCGGGCAATCTGAACCGACGCACGTTTCTGTCGGCCTGCGCGCTGGCGGGATTGGCGCCGGCACTCCTGCTGAGCGAACGCGCCAAGGCGGCCGCCGGCGAGGTCGTGTTCGCGGGCTATGGCGGCGATGCGGCGACGAACATGGCGAAGGTCTATGGCGAGCCCTATACTGCCGCCGGCGGTCCGAAAGTCGTCTTCGACGGGACAGGCCCGACCGAGGGCGCCATCAAGGCCATGGCCGACACCGGAAAGATCACCTGGGACATCGCGGACGCCGAGAATTTCACCGTCGTGCGCCTGGGCAAGGCCGGGACATTCCGGCCCATAGACTATTCGATCGTCGACCGGGCGAAAGTCCCGGACGGCTATGCCCTCGAACATGGCGTCGCCGGCTACTTCTTCAGCTATGTGCTCGCCTATGATCAGGAAAAGATCGGCAAGGACGCGCAGCTGAGCTGGGCGGATTTCTGGGACGTCAAGAAATATCCGGGCAAGCGGACCCTGTGGAAATGGATGAACGGAGCGCTGGAGGCGGCGCTGCTCGCCGACGGCGTCGCGCCGAAGGATCTCTATCCGATGGACATCGAGCGGGCGATGAAGAAGATCCTCGAGATCAAGGACCATCTCATCTTCTGGGAATCGGGCGCCACGAGCCAGCAGATGTTCCTCAACAAAGAAGTGGTCATGGGCAGCATCTGGAACACGCGGGCGAGCATCCTCGAGAAGGACAGCGGCGGCCGGGTCACCTGGACATGGAACCAGGGCGTGCTCGCACCCGGCTGTTTTTCGGTCCTGAAGGACAATCCGGCCGGCGACGAGGCGTTCAAGTTCATCGCCTTCATGCAGGAGCCCAAGCTGCAGGTCGAATATCTGCGGCTGCAGGGCGGCGGCCCACCGAATCCGGCGGCCTCGGCGCTGGCGACACCCGAATTGAAGCGGGTCGATCCGATGCAGCCCGAGCATCTGAGCGTCCAGGTCCGGCAGGACCAGAACTGGTGGGCGGAGAACTACGACCAGGCGCTCAATCGCTATCTCGAGACGATTGGTGCCTGACGCCGCAGCAACCGCGATCGCGCCGAGCGGCGGCAGTCGAGACAGCACGCCCTTGCGACGATGGGCGCTGGTTCTTCCGCTGCTGCTGCTCGTCCTTCTGCTCTTTATCGCGCCGATTGGCCGGGTGCTGTGGCTGAGCTTCGCCGAACCGGAGCTCGGGCTGGACAACTACCGGCGCATCCTGACGAGCACCGGAATCCAGGCGGTGCTCTGGAACACGCTTCGCATCTGCGCGATAACCACCGTGATCTCCGTCGTCTTAGGCTATCTCGTGGCCTATGTGCTGGTGCATGTCTCACCCCGGCAGTTCCGCTGGATGATGCTGTGCATCCTCGTGCCGTTCTGGGTGTCCGTGCTGGTCAGGGCCTTCGCCTGGCTGACGCTTCTCCACAGCAACGGGTTGGTCAACCGCGCACTGCTCGCGACGGGACTGGTCAGCGAGCCTCTGGCGCTCGTGCGCAACGAGCTCGGCGTGGTGATCGGCATGGTGCACTACATGCTGCCCTATGCGATCCTGCCGCTCTATGCGGGGATGCTCGGCATCGATCCGCGCCTGGTGCACGCTGCGCGCGGGCTGGGCGCCGGTCCTCTCGCGGCTTTCGCACGCGTTTTCCTGCCGCTTTCGCTGCCCGGCGTCTTCGGCGCGACCTTGCTCGTGCTCATCTTTTCGCTGGGTTTCTACATCACGCCCATCATCCTGGGCGGCGGCAAGACGGTGATGATCGCCGAGTTCATCAGCGTCCAGATCCTGCAGACGGCCAATTGGGGAACGGGAACGATGCTCGCCTCGGTTCTGCTGCTTTCGGTCCTGCTGGTCCTCGCGATGCTGGGCCGGCTGGTCGATACCCGGGCATTGTTCTCGGGCCGCTGATGAGCACGTCCCGCAGCTGGCGCTTCACGCTTCTCCAGTTCCTGGCCTGGCCGGTGCTGGTCTTTCTGCTGCTCCCGGTGTTCGTGAGCGTGCCGTTGTCGCTGACCCCCAACCGCTATCTTTCCTTGCCCGACAGGGAGATTTCCTTCCGGCATTACGCTCATCTGTTCACCGATCCTGGGTGGGCCGCGAGTGCCGCCCAAAGTATGGTCATCGCGCTCGCCGCCACGGCGATCGCGCTCGCGAGCGGAACCTTGTGCGCGATCGGCCTGTGGCGGATGTCATCGCGTCAGGCGGAACTGGTGCGCAGTCTCCTGCTGGCTCCCATCATCGTGCCGCCGGTGGTGGCGGCACTGGCCTTCTACCGGCTCTGGATCGATCTCGGCCTTTACGACACGTATGCCGGCCTCATCCTCGCGCATGCGATCCTCGGCGCCCCGTTCGTCGTGATATGCGTATCGACGTCGCTCGCGAGCTTCGACCCGAGACTCGAGCAGGCGGCGCGCAGCCTCGGCGCCACGCCGCGCCAGGCCGTCTACCACGTCGTGATGCCCGGCATCCTTCCCGGCATTCTCGCCGGCGCGGTCTTCGCTTTCATCGCGTCGTGGGACGAGATCGTGGTGGCGAGCTTCATCGCGCGGCGTGACATCTTCACGCTGCCCCGCCGCATGTTCGACAGCATGCGCGAATCGGTCGACCCCACGATCGCGGCCGCCGCAACGGTCCTGGTCCTCTTCACGCTGGCTGGATTCGCGCTGTACGCTTTGATCGCGAGCAAGCCGGAGGCAGGCAATAACGGCAAATGAACCTTGCGCGGGCGCAGCTCACGTGAAGCGCCGGATGATAGCGACGAGCCGATCACAGGACTGCGTGAGCTGTTTTTGCGGCGTCGTCGCGATGCCGAGCAGAAGCCCCGACCGTCGCGCGTCCGCTTGCGCATGGAAGGCGGACAAGGGGGCGGGCGCCATGCCGAAGGCAAAGCTTTCGCGCACGATGGCAAGGTCGGGCACACCGTCCGGCAGCCTGAGCACGGCCGCCAGTCCCGCGATGGTGATGCCGAGTGTTTCCACATGCGGCGCAAGGCAGGCAAGCAGGGCGTCGCGCTTGGCCGCATAGGCCCGCTTGGTGCGGCGCAGATGGCGCATATAATGGCCGTCGCGCATGAACTGCGCGGTCGCCGCCTGCACCGACGGGCCGGGCGGCGGCGAGAGGCATGCCGCGACCTCGGCGAAGCGCGACTGGAGCGATAAGGGCGCCACCAGGAAGCCCAGCCGCAGGCCGGGGCTGATGGTCTTGCTGAAGGAGCCGACATGGATGACGCGCCCGGCGCGGTCGAGCGCGGCGAGCGCCGGCGCGGCCCGGCCCTTGAGCTGCAATTCGCTCAGATAGTCGTCCTCGATCACCCACGCTTTTTCCTGCGCGGCCCAGTCGAGCAGGCGCAGGCGGCGTTCGAGCGACAGCGTGACGCCGAGCGGCGCCTGCTGGCCCGGCGTGACGACGACGAGCCCGGCATCCGGCGCATGCGCGATCCCGTGATCGACATCAATGCCGTCGGCATCGACCGGTATGGGCATGGGCATGAGGCCGGCGAGCGCGAGACCCCGGCGGGTGAAGGGGAAGCCCGGCTCCTCCGTCCAGGCCTTGCCGCCCTCGAGGCCGAGCACGCGCAGCGCCAGCCCCAGGCCACCGCCGAAGCCCGTGGTGATGACGACCTGCGAGGGCGCGCAGTCGATGCCGCGGGAAACGGCGAGATAGCCTGCGATCTCGCGCCTGAGCTCGAGCTCGCCGCAGGGATCGGGATAGACCAGCGGCGCCGCCGCCTCGGCGCGCACCGCATGAGCGCGGAGGCGGGCAAAGAGCGTCGCCGGAAAGATCTCCGCCGCCGGCACGCCCATCTGGAAGATGGCGGGGCCGCGGTTCATCTCCTGATAGATCTCCATGAAGGAGCCCGGATCGGGCGGGGGCTCGGCGCGGGCGGCGAGGCGCGGCCGCTCCGCGACCCGCGTCCCCAGCGCCCGCGACGCCACGATGAGCTGCGCGGCGGAGAGCCGTTCATAGGCCGAGCGCACGGTGCCGCGCGCGACGCCGAGCCGGGCGGCGAGATCCTGCCAGGAGGGCAGGCGGGCGCCCGGCGCCAGCACGCCGCTCTCGATCGCCGCGGTGATGGCTCTGCGGATCTGCTCGGCGAGCGGGATTTTCGCCGACCGGTCGAGCGTCAGCTGGAAGGGCTTGGCCATGCCTTCGGAGTACACGATTTTTATATGTTTCTGGTGCTTTTCTCAGACCCAGACAAGGCGCATCTCTCGGGGCGAAAGGAGACCCGATATGAAGACACCAGCCATCCTCACCACTGCCGTCGCCGCG
>JBFWNN010000080.1:0-23679 GCA_050251035.1 Parvibaculaceae bacterium | reverse complement strand
CGTTGCCGGGTTTCCCTTCTCCCGCTTGCGGGAGAAGGTGGCCGAAGGCCGGATGAGGGTGTAAGACAATCGATGATGCGCGGCAATTCGCGACAAGAGAACTGCCGGTAGATGAGAGAATGCGGCACAGATGACATGCTTGATCGAGACAGTCTGGCTCAGTGGTGCACAGGATCAAGGTCATCGATTAGACACCCTCATCCGGCCTTCGGGCACCTTCTCCCGCAAGCGGGAGAAGGTGAAGCTGCGGAGGGTTTCTCGGCGCCCTCCGCCGAAGAAGTCTGAGACAGCGGAGATGTCTTCATGACCGCGCCAGCCGACCCCATGACCCGACCCAAGACGTCGAGCCGGTTCCTGCGCCGGGCGCTGCCCTATCTGCTCAGCCTGCCGGCGCTTCTCGTCTGCATCGGCATCCTCATCCCGTTCTTCACCGCGGTCTATTATTCGATGCTGCGCTTCCGGCTCAACCTGCCGGCGCTCAAGGGCTTCATCTGGTTCGACAATTACATCAACTTCCTGACCGACGCGGCGTTCTGGAACACGGTCAAGATCTCGCTCGTCTATGCCGGCCTCACCGTCGGCGTCGAGCTCCTCCTCGGGCTCGGCATAGCGCTGCTGCTGCAGAAGCCGACCCGCTTCAACAACATCGCCTCCATCCTCCTGCTGCTGCCGCTGATGACGGCGCCAGCACTCGCCGCGCTCATGTGGAAGCTGATGACCAATCCCAATTTCGGCATCCTCAGCTATTTCGTGAGCCTCGCCGGCTTCACCAACTTCAAATGGGCGTCCGATCCCTCGACGGCGCTCCTCACCGTGACGCTGGTCGATGTCTGGGTCTATACGCCCTTCATCATGATCCTGCTGCTGGCGGGCCTGCGCTCGCTGCCCAAGGCACCGTTCGAGGCGGCAGCCCTCGACGGCGTGCCGCGGAGCTTCGTCTTCTTCCGCATCACGCTTCCGATGCTGCTGCCCTATATCATCACCGCGTCGCTCTTCCGGCTCCTCGATTCGATCCAGCAGTTCGACATCGTCTATTCGATGACGCAAGGCGGGCCCGGCGACCGGCTGATGGTGTTCCAGGTCCAGTCCTATCTGGAGTTCTTCCAGTATACGAATGTCGGACGCTCGGCGGCGCTGCTCATCGTGCTGTGGGCGATCACCTATCTCCTGTCCAACATCTTCATCAAGCAGTGGCTCAAGCTGCGCGAACGCGCGCATGGGGGAGTGTGACGCCATGGATCATACCTCCACCCTCGAACGCGTCGTCCGCTCGATCCTCATCGGCCTGGTGCTGATCTTCTTCTTGTTCCCGATCTTCTGGATCGTGCTCATGTCGTTCCAGACCAACGAGACGATCCTGCGCATCCCGCCCAGCATCGTCTTCGAGCCGACGCTGTCGAACTATTCGGCGCTGATCACCGGACGGCTGGAGACCACCGCCGGCAATCTCGACATCGCCTTCATGAAGAACCTGTGGAACAGCGTGCTGCTCTCGTCCGTGTCGGTCGGCCTGGCGCTTATCCTCGGCGTGCCGGCGGCCTATGCCTTCGCGCGCTTCCGCTTCCGCCTCGGCGAGGATATCGCCTTCACGCTGCTCTCCTTCCGCTTCGCGCCGCCGCTGCTCGTGCTCCTGCCGCTCAGCCTCTATTTCAAGCAGCTCGGCCTCACCAACACCTATATCGGCCTGATCTGGGTCTATCAGCTCATCTGCCTGCCGCTCATTTTGTGGATCGTGCGCGGCTATTTCGAGGATATCAGCCCCGATATCGAGCACGCCTATCGTATCGCCGGCAACAGCTGGTGGCAGACCTTCCGCAAGATCGCGGTGCCGCTGGCGATGCCCGGCATCGCCGCGGCGGGGCTGCTCGCCTTCATCTTCGCCTGGAATAATTTCGTCTTCGCGCTCATCCTCGCCTCCGCCGACAAGCAGCCGGTGACGGTGGGGGCGCTCGCCTTCGTCACCGCCTCGGGCATCCAATATGGCCAGATCGCCGCCGCCATCGTGCTGTCGATCGCGCCGACGCTGGCGCTCGCTCTCTATGCGCAGCGCTACCTGGTCGAAGGCCTGTCGTTGGGCGCGGTGAAGGGGTGATCATGCCGCATCTCGAGCTCGCCTCAGTCTCCAAGTCCTTCAAGGCCAACAAGGTCCTGGAGGACATCTCGCTCTCGGCGCAGGCGGGGGAGATCGTCGTCATCTTCGGACCCTCGGGCACCGGGAAGACGGTGCTCCTGCGCCTCATCGCCGGAGTCGAGGAGCCGACCGCGGGCGCGATCCGCATCGACGACCAGGACATGGCGGATGTGGCGCCCGAGCATCGCGATGTCGGCATGGCGTTCCAGAATTTTGCCTTGTTCCCGCATCTCGACGCCTTCGAGAATATCGCAAGCCCGCTCCGGGCACGGGCGCAAAGCGAGACGCAGGTCAAGGACGGCGTCGCGCGTGTCGCGAAACTCCTCAAGATCGATCATGTGCTGGGCCATCAGCCCCGGCAATTGTCCAACGGCCAGAAGCAGCGCACCGCCTTGGCAAGGGCGCTCGCCTCGTCGCCG
Organism: Parvibaculaceae bacterium; assembly: GCA_050251035.1. Classification (GTDB taxonomy): domain Bacteria; phylum Pseudomonadota; class Alphaproteobacteria; order Rhizobiales; family Aestuariivirgaceae; genus Taklimakanibacter. The sequence goes on along the minus strand of JBFWNN010000080.1, from coordinate 21,129 downwards.
AAACTGCTGCTCCTCGACGATCCGTTGCGCAACGTCGACGCCAAGTTGCGTTTCGAGATGCGCCTCGAATTGCCGCGGCTTCTGCGCCAGGCCAAGTCGACTGTGCTCTATGTCACCCAGGACTATAAGGAGGCGATGGCGCTCGCCGACCGTATCGCCGTTCTCGCCCATGGCAGCTTCGTCCAGGTGGCGACGCCGGAGGACATCTACCGCAACCCAGCGACGGTCGGCGTCGCGCGGCTGTTCGGCGATCCCACCATCAATCTCGCCGAAACGGCGATCGCGGATGACGGCAGCCTCGAGCTCGCCGGCGCCCGCGTGACGGTCGACCCAGCCTACAAGGCCTGGGCGGGAAAGACCGTGACCTTCGGTGTCAGGCCGGAAGCCGTCACGGTCCGGCACGACGAGGGCACGGGGCTCACGGCGCAAGTCATGGCGGTGACGCCGCTCAACGAGCGCACCGTGCTTCTGCTGCAGACGGCGTCCGGCGCCGAGCTCCTGGCCTCGCTGCCCTCGTCATCGTCGGCGATTCCGAAGGCCGAAAGCGAGGTCCGGATCGCCTTCGATCCCAAGGGTGCGCATCTCTTCGATCGCGAGACGGGCGCGGCGCTGAGAGGAGGGCGGACCTGATGTCCTCCGAACTCACGCTCGAGAATGTCGACAAGATCTATGGCGCGGGCACGGTGCATGCGGTCAAGGACCTGAGCTTTTCGGTCAAGCCCGGCGAGATCACGGCACTTCTCGGCTCGTCCGGCTGCGGCAAGACCTCGACCTTGCGCATGATCGCCGGCTTCGAGACGGTCACCCGCGGCTCGATCGCGCTCGACGGCAAGCCCATCCACACGCTGCCGCCGGCGCAGCGCGGCGTCGCCATGGCCTTCGAGACCTATTCGCTCTATCCGCCGCTCACCATCGCCGAGAACATCTCCTTCGCGCTCAAGGCGCAGAGGTTGGCGGCCCGGGATGTCGAGAAGCGGGTCAAGGACATGGCCGAGCTCCTCGAGATCGGCGACGTGCTCAATAAATATCCAAGCTCGGTGTCGGGCGGCCAGCAGCAGCGCGCCAGCCTCGGCCGGGCGCTGGTGCGCCAGGCCGGGCTCTATCTGCTCGACGAGCCGATGGGACAGCTCGAGCCGCAATTGCGCGCGGTGCTGCGCGGGCGCATCAAGCATTATCTGCGCGAGCACGAATGCACGACGATCCTGGTGACACATGACCAGACGGAGGCCAATGCGCTCGCCGACCGCATCGCGGTCATGGAAGGCGGCGTGCTGCAGCAATATGCGACGCCGGCCGAGCTGAAAACGCGCCCCGCCAATCTGTTCGTCGGCACATTCATCGGCGAGCCGCCGATGAATGTCTTTCCGGTCCAGATGAAGGACGACGGCGACACCATCGCCTTCACCATCGAGGGCGGCGAGGGCCAGAGCCTCGTCTACAAGGCGACGGACTTGTCTTCCGAGCTGCGTCAGAGGCTGAAGCGGGAGCCGGCGCTCATGCTCGGTGTTCGCCCGCATGCGGTGCGTATTGGCACGGAGGGCCTCAAGGCCCGGGTGGTGACCTGCCAGTGGCTCGGCGACCAGACCCATATCGCGGCCGAGATCGCCGGCCGCACCGTCGTCTCGGTTTCGCATGAGCAGATCGTTGCCCCGCCGGGCAGCGAAGTGCTGCTCGCCATCGCGCCGCAGGAGCTCCACGTCTTCTCCGCCGGCGACGGCGCCGCCATCGCCCATGGAGCCCGACTGGCATGACGGCGGATATCATCATCGGCATCGACGCCGGAACGTCGGTGATCAAATCCGTGGCCTTTTCGGCATCTGGCGAGCAGCTCGCCATGACCGCCATTCCCAACAGCTACACGATGCTCGAGAACGGCGGCGCCGAGCAGGACATGGCGCGCACCTGGAAGGATGCGGCGCAGACGCTGCGCGATCTCGCCCAGAAGGTCGACGACCTCAACAGCCGCGTCATCGCCATTGCGGTCACCGGGCAGGGCGACGGCATGTGGCTGATCGACAAGGAGGGCGCGCCTGTCGCGCCCGCCTGGCTGTGGCTCGATTCGCGCGCCGCCGCGATCGCCGAGGACTTCACGCGCTCGCCGGCCTCGGCGGCGCATTATGAGCGCACGGGCACCGGCGTGAACGCCTGCCAGCAGAATGTCCAGCTCGCCTGGCTCAAGCGTCATGCGCCGGAGCTGCTCCAGCGCGCGCAGTCGGCGCATCACTGCAAGGACTGGCTCTATTTCAAGCTCACAAATGAGCGCGTGTGCGATCCCTCGGAGGCTAATTTCACCTTTGGCGATTACCGCACCCGCCACTATGCGCCCGAAATTCTCGATGCGCTCGGCGTTCCCGAAGCCCAACGGCTCCTGCCTCAGATCGTCGACGGCACCGAGCAGTCGCACGGGCTCAGTATCGAGGCCGCGGCAGCGACGGGGCTTGCCGCCGGCACGCCCGTCGTCCTGGGCTATGTCGATGTCGTCTGCACCGGTCTCGGCGGCGGCCTGTTCGACCGCGAGGGCCGGGTCGGATGCTCGATCGCGGGTTCGACCGGCATGCATATGCGCCTCGCGCCTTCGGCCGCCGCGGTCAGGCTGAACCCTGAGCGCACCGGTTACACCATGGCCTTCCCGGCGCCGGGCATGCTGGCGCAAATGCAGTCCAACATGGCGTCGACTCTCAACATCGACTGGCTCCTCGATGTCGGACGCGAGGTACTCGCATCGCAAGGCGTCGAACGCGCGCGCCGGGACCTGCTCGACGGCCTCGACGACAAGATCCTGACGCGGCCGGGCGGGCGGCTGCTCTATCATCCCTATATCTCGCAAGCGGGCGAGCGCGGGCCTTTCCTCGACGCCGCGGCGCGGGCGCAGTTCACCGGGCTGGAAGCCGGCATGGGCTATGCCGATATGATGCGCGCCGTGTTCGAGGGCCTGAGCTTCGCGGCGCGCGATTGCTATACCGCCATGGGGCCGTTGCCCAAGGACATCAGGCTCACCGGCGGCGGGGCGCGCTCCCGGGCCTTGCGGCTGCTCTTCGCCAGCGCCCTCAACGCGCCGGTCAGGAGCGTCGAGCGGGCGGAGGCGGGTGCCGCCGGCGCCGCGATGATCGCCGCCGTCCAGCAGAAGGTCTTTCCGAGCATGGTGGACTGCGCCACCGCATGGGTCGACCCGATGCTCGGGCCCGAGACCAAGCCCGACGCTGGGCTGGTGAAACTCTTCGACACGACATTCCCGATCTACCGGGAGACGCGCGACCAGATGCGCAATGTCTGGCGCGCGCTGCAAACCACAAGGCAAGATGCTCATGCGTAAACTTGTAATCATCGGCGACCACTTCATGCGCTCGGACATGTTCGAGAAGGCGATCCGGGAAAAATGCCCGAAGGCCGCTCTCGATATCAGCGCCCATGATCTCGCCTGGCCCGACGAGCCGATGGAGCATGGCTATGCCAAGGCCGGCATCACCGGCCTGAAGGAATATATGGGCACGGAAGAAGGGACCGCCGCGCTGATCGACGGCGCCGAGATCCTGGTCACGCATCTCGCTCCCGTCTCGGCGGGGGTCCTGGACCGCTGCCCCAAGCTCAAATTCGTCGCCGTGTCGCGCGGCGGCCCGGTCAATATCGACATGGCGGCGGCGCGGCAGCGCGGCGTCACGGTCGTCAACACACCGGGACGCAACGCCTCGGCGGTCGCCGAATTCACCATCGGCGCCATCCTTGCCGAGACGCGGCTCATCACCAGGGGACACGACGCTCTGCGCCAGGGCATTTGGCGCGGCGATCTCTACCGCGCCGACCGCACCGGCGAGGAGCTGTCCGAAATGACCGTCGGCGTCATCGGCTATGGCGAGATCGGCACGCGGGTGGTGCGCCTGCTCAAGGTCTTCGGCTGCCGCATCCTGGTCGCCGACCCCTATATCCAGCTCTCCGCCGCCGACCTGGCCGACGGCGTCGAGCAGGTGTCGCTGGAAAGGCTTCTCGCGGAGTCCGATATCGTCACCTTGCATCCGCGCGTGACCAAGGAGACGGAAAAACTCATCAATGCCGAGACCCTGGCACAGATGAAGCCCTCCGCAATCCTGATCAACACGGCACGCGGGCCTCTGGTCGATTACGACGCGCTCTATGAAGCCCTGGCGGGCAAGCGGATCAGGAGCGCCATGCTCGAGACCTTCGCGATCGAGCCGGCGCCGCCCGACTGGCCGCTGCTCAAGCTCGAGAACGTCACGCTGACGCCGCATATCGCCGGCGCCTCGGTCAAGACCGTCACCTATGCGGCGGGGCTCGCCGCCGAAGAAGTCCGGCGCTATCTGGCGGGCGAGCCGCCCGTGAACCGGTGCTGAACAGATGGCGAAGCGGGGCCCGGTCGATCTCCTGGTCATCGGCGGCGGCATCAATGGCGCCGGCATAGCCCGCGACGCGGCCGGGCGCGGTCTCTCGGTGGTGCTCGCCGAGAAGGACGATCTTGCGCAGGGGACGAGCTCGCGCTCCGGCAAATATATCCATGGCGGCCTGCGGTATCTCGAATATTATGAGTTCCGCCTGGTGCGCGAGGCCCTGACCGAGCGCGAGGTGCTGCTCAAGGCGGCACCCCACATCATCTGGCCGATGCGGCTGGTGCTGCCGCATTCACCCGAGCAGCGCCCGGCTTGGCTCATCAGGCTCGGCCTCTTCCTCTATGACCATCTGGGCAAGCGCGAGACGCTGCCGGGCTCGCGGCGCGTCGATCTCACGCACGACCCGGAAGGCGCCGTCATCAAGCGCGCGTTCAAGAGGGGCTTCGAATATTCCGATTGCTGGGTCGATGACGCCCGGCTCGTCGTCCTCAACGCCATCGATGCCCGCGACCGGGGCGCCGAGATCCTGACCCGCATGGCGGCGGTGTCGGCGCGGCGTGAGAACGGGCTGTGGCAAGTCGATCTCAGGGGCGCGGACGGATCGCGGCGCGTCGAGGCCCGCGTGGTGGTCAATGCCGCCGGCCCCTGGGTCCAGGACGTGCTCGGCCGCATCTCGGGCGTCAATTCCAACCGCCGCGTCCGCCTCGTCAAGGGCAGCCATATCGTGGTGCCGAAATTCTGGGACGGGGCCCATGCCTATCTGTTCCAGAACCACGACAAGCGGGTGGTCTTCGTCAATCCCTATCAGGACGGTCTCTGCCTCATCGGAACGACCGACATTCCCTATGAGGGGAGCCCTGAGGACGTCGCCATCGACACCAATGAGATCGACTACCTGCTCGCCGTGGTCAATCGCTATTGCACGCATGAGCTCAAACGCTCCGACATCCTGCAGGCCTTCTCCGGCGTGCGCCCGCTCTATGACGACAATGCCGCCAATCCGTCGGCCGTCACCCGTGACTATGTCTTCGATATCGACGGCGGCGAGGGAAGGCCGCCCGTGCTTTCGGTCTTCGGCGGCAAGATCACCACCTATCGCAAGCTTGCCGAGCATGCGCTGCAGAAGCTCAAACCCTATTTCCCGCAGATGACGGGCGACTGGACCGGGCCTGCGCACCTGCCCGGCGGCGATCTCAGGGGCGCCAAGAGCTTCGCCGGTTTCATCGCCACTCTCGAAAAGCGCTATCCCTGGATCAGCGCTCCCTTGGCGCGGCATTATGCCAGGCTCTATGGCGGCATGGCCTTCGATCTTCTCGATGGGGCACGATCGCCAGCCGATCTCGGCCGGCATTTCGGCGCCTTGCTCTATGAGCGGGAGATCTCATACTTGCGCGAGGCGGAATGGGCGCAGACGGCGGAAGACATATTGGACCGGCGCACCAAGCACGGCCTGCATCTGAAGTCCGATGAGGCCGCCGCTGTCCGCACTTATCTCAGAGGTTGGAAAGATGCATGAAATGTCGGCGCTGAAAGCGCTCTCGGCCAAGGTCGGCGCCGATCCGCTGCTGGTCCAGGCAGCCGGCGGCAATACGTCGCTCAAGCAGGACGGCGTCATGTGGATCAAGGCCTCGGGGACCTGGCTCCAGCATGCGCAAGCGCGCGACATCTTCGTTCCGGTCGCGATCGACCCGCTGCTCGCGGCGCTCGAGCGCGACGATGCTGCCTGCGAGACCTGCGTTGATTTCGTCCGTGGCGATCTCAACAGCCTGGGGCTCAGGCCCTCGATCGAGACGACGGTGCATGCGAGCTTCGCCCAAAAGGTCGTGGTGCATGTCCATTGCATCGCGACGATCTCGCTCGCGGTGCGCGAAGACGCCGAAGCCGTCCTGGCGCCGATGCTCAAGGATTTTCGCTGGGCTTTCGTGCCCTACCGGCGGCCGGGCCTGCCGCTCGCCCGGGAGATCCGTACGCGGCTCGCGCCTGACACCACGGTGCTCGTTCTCGGCAATCACGGGCTGGTCGTGGCCGGAGACACGGTCGCCGAGGCGGCGCAGCGCCTGGACCAGGTCGTACGGGCGCTGACCCGGCCGGCGCGTCCGATGCGCGCCGGCCCTGAGCCGCGTCTGGCAGGTCTGGCGCAAGGCAGCGCCTATGTCCCTTCGCCAGATCCCGGCGTGCATTCCCTGGCGCTCGACCCGGTGAGCCTCGCCATGGCGCGCCGGGGAACGCTCTATCCCGATCACATCGTCTTCCTGGGCGCTGGCGTCGCCGTCGCCGCGCCGGGCGAGGCGCCGGAACTCGCCGCGCGACGCATCGGCCTCGAAGGCCGGCCGGAGCCAAAGCTCGTCCTGGTCCCGGAGGAGGGCGTGCTCCTCCCGCGGGATGCGACGCCCGCGATCCACGCCATGGCGCGCTGCCTCGCCGACGTGGCGGTGCGGCTCGCACCCCGTGATCCCATCCGCACGCTCGGGCGCGACGACGAGCTTGCGCTCGTCAATTGGGATGCGGAGAAATACCGGCAGTCTTTGCCGGCGGCGTGAGCGTTCTGGAAGGCCGGTGGCGGAAGACGTTCTCGGCCGGTGATAACATCACGAACGATAGAGATCGGCATAGGCCTGCCGCAGGACATTCTTCTGCACCTTGCCCATGGCGTTGCGCGGCAGGTCGTCGACGAAGATCACCTGCTTGGGCAGCTTGAACCTGGCCAGCCGGCCCTCGAGCGTCTTGACGATGTCCTTCTCGATCAGGGTGTTGCCGGCGCGCACCACGACGGCGGTGACGCCTTCGCCGAAATCGGGATGCGGCACGCCGATGACGGCCGATTCGACGACGCCGGCGATGCTGTCGATCTCGCTCTCGACTTCCTTCGGATAGACATTGAAGCCGCCGGTGATGATGAGGTCCTTGCCGCGGCCGACGATCGACACATAGCCGTTGTCGTCGATGCGGCCGAGATCGCCGGTGATGAAGAAGCCGTCGAGGCGGAACTCGGATGCCGTCTTCTCCGGCATGCGCCAATAGCCCTTGAACACATTGGGGCCGCGCACTTCGATCATGCCGATCTCTCCGGTCGTGAGCGGCCTGCCGCTGTCGGGATCGGTGATCCGCACCTCGACGCCGGGGAGCGGCAGCCCGACGGTGCCGGCGATGCGCTCGCCGTCATAGGGGTTCGAGGTGTTCATGTTGGTTTCGGTCATGCCGAAACGCTCAAGGATGGCATGGCCGGTGCGCCGGCTGAATTCCCGATGCGTGTCGGCGAGGAGGGGCGCCGAGCCCGAGATGAACAGGCGCATATGCGCGGTCGCCTCGCGCGTCAGCCCCTGGTGCTGCAGGAGGCGCGTATAGAAGGTCGGAACGCCCATCATCGCCGTCGCCTCGGGCATGAGGCGCATCACGTCGTCGGCGTCGAATTTCTGCCGGAACAGCATTGTGCCGCCGGAGAGGAGGAGTGTGTTGGTCGCGGTGAAGAGGCCATGCGTATGGTAGACCGGCAGGGCGTGGATGAGGACGTCGCGCTCGCTGAACCGCCAGGTATCGATGAGGGTGAGGGCGTTGCTGGTCAGATTGCCCTGGCTCAGCATGGCGCCCTTGGAGCGCCCGGTCGTGCCCGACGTATAGAGAATGGCCGCGAGATCGTCCCAGCCGACCTTGGCATCGGTGAATCCGCGCGGCTGCACCCGCGTCTCGTCCATGAACGTGCCGTCACCGGCGATGCCGAGGGAGAACAGGGCGCCGACCTTGTGGCGTCCTGCGAGCCCCGCTATCGCGTCCAGCCGCTCCGGCATGACGATCAGGGCGGAAGGCTGGGCGTCGCCGACGAAATAGTCGATCTCGGCCAGCGTATAAGCGGTGTTGAGCGGCAGATAGACGGCGCCGAGCCTCGCGCAGGCGAGGAACAGGGTGACGGCTTCGGGACTCTTGTCGACCTGGACCGCCACCCGGTCGCCGGTCTTGACGCCGCCCGCGGCCAGGGCATTGGCCATCTGGCCGGCCAGCGCCCAGACCTCGAAGAAGGTGAAGTCGCGGCCGTCGCCGTTCCTGATGAAGACCTTGTCGGGCGACTTCATCCTGTGGCGCAGCAGCGCGGGCAGGTTGCGCAGCTGCGGTGCGTCGGCATAGGACCACGTCATCGGCTGTTGGCTTCCTTCTTCCTGGGCTTCTCGGCGCCGAGAAGGTTCTGGACGTTGCGGGCGAGAACCGCCGACGTGTCGCTTGCCAGAATTCTCCGCACCGCGGAAGAGTGCACGACGTCACCGCTGTCGGCATAGATCTCGTGGTTCTTCTCGATGGCGGCGAGATCGTAGAGGTAGTTGACCATGACGCCGTGCGACTGGCGAAGGCCCTTGGGCGAAAGGTCGGCCGACGGGTGGATCCGCTCGAGCCTGGCGCCATTGCCGAGGTGGAACCTGGCCACGGGGTCCACGGGCCTGCGGGTGGCGCCCTTCGCCTGGACGAGATAGATGGCGGCGGCCTGCTGCAGGATCGGCTCGATCTCGCTCTCGACCTCGGTATCCTCGCGCCAACTCTCGCGGTCGAGCTCGGTAAGCCGGTCGAAGCCTTTCAGGCTCTTGAGTTCGGCCGCCCCCTCCGCCCTTTGCGCCTTGAGCCAATGGGCGAAGCCCGGCAGCGGCGAGAGCGTCACGAAGGTCTTGAGCCACGGCATCTCGCGCAGCAGCTCCTCCACCACCTGCTTGATGAGGAAGTTGCCGAAGGAAACGCCTTTCAAGCCGACTTGCGTGTTGGAAATGGAGTAGAAGACCGCCGTGTCGGCGGCGCGCGGCGCGATCGCGGCCCGCTCCTCGCTCAACAGATGGCCGATATCGCCGGGAATGCCGGAGGTCAGCGCGATCTCGACGAAGATCAGGGGCTCGTCCGGCATCTGCGGATGAAAGAAGGCGAAGCAGCGCCGGTCCTCGGGCTTGAGCCGCCGACGCAGGTCATCCCAGTCCTTGATCTCGTGCACCGCCTCATACTGGATGACCTTCTCGAGAATATGGGCGGGCGAGGACCAATCGATCGGCCGCAGCAGGAGAAAGCCGCGGTTGAACCATGAGGTGAGGAGGTGGACGAAATCGGCCTCCACCGCTTCGAGGCCGGGATGGGTCTTGAGCAGGCCGAGCAGCACTTCGCGCATACTGACGAGGGCTGCCGTGCCGCCGGGCGCCAGATTGATGCGGCGCAACAGCTCCTGGCGCAAGGGCTCGGCCGCGGCGTGCAGCCGCTGCGCCGCTGCCGGCGTCGCCTCGGCGTGCCAGTCCGCCACGGCCGTCGCGAGCCTCTCCTTGTCGGGCCCGAATCGCTGCGCCAGCATCTCGAACCAGCTCTGGCGGGCCGGCAGGTCCATGGCCCTCCATTGCTCGACGACGGCGCGGGCCAGCGCCACGCCCGACGCCTCACCCTTGGTTGAGATGAGGCTCGCGGCGAGCTCCTCGATCCGGGCCGGCGACGGTGAGCCGAAAGCGAGCGGCCGGCCGAGCCATTGCTTGCCGCGCTCGGCGATCCTGGCGAGCAGGTCGCTCCAGAAGGCGTTCTCTTGGCCGAAGGTGTTCATCCCTGTCTCCCGGCGGGCCGGCCGCCGCTCCGCATGTTGGCGATACCCCAAATATGGGAAGTTCAGAAGACGCTTGCACCACCCGCCTTAGTCCAGGCAATCGTCACCATGCGTGACGGCGGCCGGACGCTCGAAGCAGCGGTGGACCGCTGTGCTTTCGGCAAAGTGGCCCTGTCGACCCCGTGGTTCCGCGCCATAAAGGTCGGGAAACAGCCAGAGAGGACCTTCCGATGTCAGATGTCGTCATCCGTGCGGCACAGCCCAGGGACGAAGCCAGGTGGCGTTCGCTCTGGGCGGGCTATCTCAAATTTTATCGCGCCGCGGTGGCTGAAGAGGTGACCGCCCGCACCTGGGCGGCAATCCTCGATCCGAAAAGCAATATCGGCGGGCTGGTGGCGGAGCGCGATGGCGAGATCATAGGCATCTGCAACTATCTCTTCCACGACAGCACCTGGAGCCTGAAGCCCATCTGCTATCTGCAGGACCTCTTCGTCGACCCGCAAGCGCGCGGCGGTGGTGCTGCGAAAGCGCTCATCCTCGCCTGCGAGGAGAAGGCCAAGGCGAAGGGCGCCTTCCGCATCTATTGGCAGACCCAGGAATATAACGGCGCCGCCCGCTCGCTCTATGACACGATTACGCCGCGCTCGTCGTTCATCGTCTATCGCAAGAACATCTGAGCGCGCCCGCATGGCCCGGCGAGAGAGCCTCTTGCCATTCCTCCTCGCGCTGCTCTGGGGATTTAACTGGCCGGCGATCAAGATCGCGCTGGGCGAGCTTCCCCCCTTCGTCCTGCGTAGCATCGGTCTCGGCAGCGCCAGCCTCCTGCTGCTGGGTGTCGCCCTGGTGCTGCGCCGGCGCCTCGCGATCGAGCGCCCGTCGCTCCTGCCCCTGCTCGTGGCGGGCACGCTCAATATCGCCGGCTTCAACATCTTCACCGCTTTCGCCCAGCTCAGCACGACCACGTCGCGGGCCGCGATCCTCACCTACACGATGCCGATCTGGTCGGTCATGCTCGCCGTCCTCATCCTGCGCGAGCCGATCGGCCGCGAGAAGCTTGCCGCCGTGGCGGTCGGCGCGCTCGGCATCGGTCTCCTCGCCATCCCGGTCTTCTCGTCGGGCGAGACCACCGGTGTGGTCCTGCCGCTCCTCGGCGCCCTGTCCTGGGCGCTCGGCACCATCGTCCTCAAGAAATGGCCGCTCAAGGGCGATCCCATCGCCACCACCGCCTATCAGCTGACGATCGGGGCCGTCATCTCGATCGTCTGCATGCTGGTCTCGGGCCAGACGGCCCCCGCTTCGGTGTCGGCCGAGGTCGTGACCGCCATGCTGTTCCACATCGTCTTCGCCACCGCCGGCGCCTATCTGCTCTGGTTCACGATCCTTTCGCGCAATGCCGCCTCGACATCGGCGCTTCTGAGCTTCGCCGTCCCCGTCGTCGGCGTGCTCTCGGCCATGCTCCTGGTCGGCGACCGGCCGAGCCTCGCCGATCTTGCGGGCTTCGCGGCAATCCTCATGGCGCCGGCGCTCACTTTGCGGGCGCGCCCCGACAAAGCGGGTCTATAAGACCTGGCGGCCGCCGATCTCGTCGATATGGCGCAGCATGTCGGCGGGCTCGGCGAAGACGCGATAGGCGCCGGAGCGGAACAATTCCTCCTCGCCATAGCCGCCGGACAGGAGGCCGATGCCGAGCGCCCGCGCCCGGCGCGCCGCCAGCATGTCCCAGACCGCATCGCCCACCACCGTGGCGATGGTGATGTCGATGCCGAGCCGGTCGGCGGCCTCGACGAAGAGGTCGGGGTCGGGCTTGGCGAAGCGAACCTGGTCGCGCGTCACCACCGGCGTCGCCATGGGATCGACGCCCAAGGTCTTGAGCACGGGGCCTGCGGTCTCCATCCGGCCGCTGGTGGCGATAGCCCAGGGGATCTTCGCATCACTGAGATATTTCAGCAGCGCCTGCGCGCCCGGCAGCGGCCGGACGTGGCTGGAGCGCTTGGCATAGGACTCGGCATGGATGCGGCGCATGTGATCGATGCGCTCCTTGCTCAGTTCGAGGCCGATCTCGCGCAGCAGGATATTGGCGAAGAGGCCGCCAGACATGCCGATGCGGCGATGGATGCGCCAGACCGGCAGGTCGATGCCTTCGGCCAGCAGGGCGTCATGCCAGGCGAGCACATGGTCATAGACGCTGTCGACGAGTGTGCCGTCGAGATCGAACAGGAAAGCGGGCTTTGAAACCGGCATGGCATCCTTACATCATTGGCTTGGAATCGGCTTGTCCGATGTTAGTGCGACATCAGCACCGGACGCGTCATGTCGTCGAGCACATGGCGGGTGGCGCCGCCGAAGACGAATTCGCGCAGGCGGCTATGGCCATAGGCGCCCATGACCAGGAGCCCCGCATCGGTCTCCACGGCATGCTTGAGCAGCGCCTTGCCGGCGCTTTCGCCATGCCCGTCGATCGTCTTGGGAATCGCGTTCACCTTATGGCGCTCGAGCATGGCGACGATGCGCCGGCCCGGCTGCTCCGGCGTCACGCGTTCTTCTTTCTTGGAATCCACGCAGACGACGTCGACCGATTTCGCCGCCTGAAGCAGCGGCAGCGCATCGAACACCGAGCGCGCGGCCTCGCGTCCGCCGTTCCAGCCGATGACGATGCGGTCGAGGTTGAGCACGTGATCGTTGCTGCGCGGCAGGACCAGAAGCGGACGACCGGCGCCGACGAGGATGCGCTCGATGCAGTCGAGCTCGACGCCGGAAACTTCCGACGGGTCGGTGGCGCTGGCGATGATGATATCGGCGGACTTGCCATGGCCGATGATCTCGTCCGAGATCAGCGGTGAGCGGCCCTCGATAGAGACGAACTTGTGGTCGAGCTGGGCCTGCTTCATGGCCGCCTCGAAGGCGTTCTTCACCTTGGGAAGATTGTTCTTGAAGAAGGTTTGGTGGCCCTCGAACATCTGCGGCACGGCTTCGAAGCCGGTCGAGGGATAGATCTGCGCGGCTGGGATGGTGTAAAGGCCGCGGACGAAAGCGCCGTCGAGACCGGCGATCCGGGCGGCGGCGGCGTTCAGGGCATCGAGGCGGTTGATTTCATTGAGGGCGACGAGAACGGTCTTGTAAGACATTGTCCTTCTCCCAGGGTTGGGCACTTCGCCCCGCGCCGCGAAGCGCGGGAACACCTCATTAATATAGTCATTGCAATAGGAATTGCGAGCGTCAGTTCGCTTGCGCGGCGACTTGTCCTAGACCGTTTCGAGCCGTTATTCAGGCGCTTAAACGGCCCCAGACGGCGCAGCCGAGGACGCGGCCCAGGGGCTTCATCTGCAGCAAAGCGACGCAGCTGGTGCTGTCTTCCGTCATCACGCTGTCCTTGGGCAGCGTGAAGGTCGTACCCTCGCCGTGCCACATGCCGGCCGGCACGAGCTTGCGCACGACATTCATGTAGACGATCTTCTGACCGGCATTCTCGCCCTTCTCGATCTCCACGGGCATCTGCGGCGCGACCGCGACGAACCACAGGCTCGCGACCGGGGCCGGCACGTCGGGCGGCGCTTGGTCCACGGTGATCTGGAACTCGGTGTCATTGGCGAAAATGGAGACCGGGATCCACATCGGCGGCGGGTTCGAGAGCGAATGATTGATGGCGGCGATCACCGCCGACTTCTGGCTGCCGACCACATGCGAGGCGCCGTCGATGATCATTTGCGGCGTATAGACGTCCATGTCGCCGCGCGCCTTGGCATACTTGTATTGGCGCTTGGAATTTTCCGGCGCCGCCAGCGTGTCGCGCCAGCCGCGATAGTCCCAATAGTCGACATTGTAGGTGAGCGCCACGACGTCCTTCATGGCGCGCACCTCGGCCATGAAGGCATCGGCGGGCGGGCAGGACGAGCAGCCCTGGCTGGTGAACAGCTCGACGATCGCCGGGCGTGGCGTCGCCGGCGACTGCGCCCGGGCGCGGCCCACGAGGCCCGTCGCCGCGGCACCGGCGGCAAGCGCCAGCATGCTCCGGCGGGTCAGTTCAAGCGAATTCTGCATCCGGCCTATATGACGTAAACATGACACCCCATCGAGTCACGTTCAGGTGAGCCCACTCACAAGGCAGTGAGGCCGATCACGCCGCTTTTGCGAGACTGCGCAGGACATAGGGCATGATGCCGCCATGCCTGTAATAGTCGAGCTCGTCGAGCGTATCGATACGGCACTGCACATCTATGATGCGGCCCGCGCCATCAGGCGCCGTGATCATCAACTGAAGCGTGGCCCGCGGTTTCAGGCCCTCAGCTAACCCATGAATGGTTACTATTTCGTCACCCTTGAGGCCGAGGGTCTGCCAGCTCTCGCCGTCCTTGAACTGGAGCGGCGCCACGCCCATACCGACGAGATTGGAGCGATGGATGCGCTCGAAGCTCTGCGCCACCACGGCGCGCACGCCCAGGAGCTTGGTGCCCTTGGCCGCCCAGTCGCGCGAGGAGCCGGTGCCATATTCCTTGCCGGCGAAGATGACGAGCGGCACGCCTTCTTGGGCGTAACGCATCGCGGCGTCATAGATCGCCAGCTGGTCGCCTGAAGGATAATGCTTGGTGACGCCGCCTTCGACGCCCGGCACCATCTGGTTCTTGATGCGGATATTGGCGAAGGTGCCGCGCATCATGACCTCGTGGTTGCCGCGCCTGGCGCCATAAGAATTGAAGTCGACGGGACGCACCTGATGCTCGGTCAGGTAGATGCCGGCCGGGCTCGTCGCCTTGATGTTGCCGGCGGGCGAGATGTGATCGGTGGTGATCGAGTCGAGGAAGAGCCCCAATATGCGGGCGTTGACCACATCGGTCACCGGATCCGGCGTCATCTTCATGCCGTCGAAGTAGGGCGGGTTCTGAACATAGGTGGAGGAGGGGCTCCATTTGAAGGTAAGGCCGCCCTCGACCTTGATCTTGCGCCATTCGGCATCGCCCTTGAACACATCCTTGTATTTGGTGGCGAAGGCCTTGCGGGTGACGTTCTTGCGCACGCTGGCCGCGATTTCCCTGGCCCCGGGCCAGATGTCCTTGAGATAGACGGGCTTGCCGTCCTTGCCGAGCCCGAGGGGCTCCTTGCTCAGGTCGATATTGAGCGAGCCCGCCAGCGCATAGGCGACGACGAGCGGCGGCGAGGCCAGGTAGTTGGCGCGCACGTCCGGATTGACGCGGCCCTCGAAATTGCGGTTGCCGGACAGCACCGCGGCGGCGACGAGATCGTTCGTCTTGATCGCCTCCGAGATCGCCTCGGGCAGGGGACCGGAATTGCCGATGCAGGTGGTGCAGCCATAGCCGACGAGATCGAAGCCAAGCTTGTCGAGATCCTTCTGCAGCCCGGACGACTTCAGGTACTCGGTCACCACCTGGCTGCCGGGAGCGAGCGAGGTCTTGACCCAGGGCTTGACGGTGAGGCCCTTCTTCACCGCATTGCGGGCGAGGAGGCCGGCGCCGATCATGACCGACGGGTTGGAGGTGTTGGTGCAGGAGGTGATCGCCGCGATCACCACATCGCCATGGCCCAAGTCGAAATTGCTGCCGTCGACCTTGAAGCGCTTGTGCAGTTCACCGGCTTTCTTGAACTCGTTCTCCATGACCCTGGCGAAATCGGGCGCCGCGTTCTTGAGCGTGACGCGGTCCTGCGGGCGCTTGGGCCCCGCCATCGAAGCTTCGACGGTCGCGAGATCGAGAGTGAGGGTGTCGGTGAAGACGGGATCGGGCGACTTGGCGGTCCAGAACATGCCTTGCGCCTTGGCATAGGCCTCGACCAGGGCGATCTGCGCGGCCGGACGTGCGGTACTCTTCAGATAATCGAGCGTCTCGGCCGAGACCGGGAAGAAGCCGCAGGTCGCGCCATATTCGGGCGCCATATTGGCGATCGTCGCCATGTCGGCGAGCGCCAGATTGGCGAGGCCCGGGCCATAGAACTCGACGAACTTGCCGACCACGCCCTTCTTGCGCAGCATCTGGGTCACAGTGAGAACGAGGTCGGTGGCGGTGGTGCCTTCCGGCAGCTCGCCCTCGAGCCTGAAGCCGATGACCTCCGGGATGAGCATGGAGGTCGGCTGGCCGAGCATGGCGGCCTCCGCCTCGATGCCGCCCACGCCCCAGCCGAGCACGGCCAGGCCGTTGACCATGGTGGTGTGGCTGTCGGTGCCGACCAGCGTATCGGGGAAGGCATATTCGACGGTCTTGCCCTTCTCCTTGATCTTCTTCGTCCACACCGTGCGGGCGAGGTATTCGAGATTCACCTGGTGGCAGATGCCGGTGCCGGGCGGCACGACGCGGAAATTGTCGAAAGCGCTCTGACCCCATTTGAGGAAGGTGTAACGCTCGCCGTTGCGGTCATATTCGAGCGCCACATTCTGCTTGAAGGCCTTCGAATTGGCGAAGAAGTCGACCATCACCGAATGGTCGATGACGAGATCGACCGGCGCCAGCGGATTGATCTTCTCGGGATTGCCGCCCAGATTGCGCATGGCATCGCGCATGGCGGCGAGGTCGACGACGGCCGGCACGCCGGTGAAATCCTGCATCAGCACGCGCGCCGGGCGATAGGCGATCTCATTCTCGGCCTTGCCACGATTGGTGAGCCAATGGGCGAAACTGGTGATGCTCTCCTTGGTGACGGAGCGGCCGTCCTCATAGCGCAGGAGATTCTCGAGCAGCACTTTCAGCGAATAGGGAAGCGAGGAAATCCCGGTCAGTCCGTTCTTCTCAGCCGCCTTGAGGCTGAAATAGGCGTAAGTCTTGGCGCCCACCTTCAAAGTTTTGCGGCTTTTGAAGGAGTCGAGGGACGTCGCGGTCATAGCTGATCCTTGGTGTAGATTGGTCCAGGCGGGATTGCCCAGCATATAGTTCCATTTCCGTCACAATGCCAAGACATGAGCGGCCCGACTGTCGGAATGTCACACTTCTCCATTACCGCGCCTGGCATGCCGACAGAACCTTCGCATTCTGAATCATGCTGGAATCATTGGGTTTTCCGGTGTCCTTTCGAATTCGAAATTTACTCCACGGTGCTGCGGGCGATGCGGATGTCGGCTTCGTGATGTCGGGTCCGGCTTTGCCTCGCGCCTCACGATGGGTTAAGCGGGTGGACGATGGTCCAACTTCAGGCACATTCGCTCGCCTGCCAGCGCGGCGGCCGGGTGGTCTTCAGCGACGTGAGTTTTTCCCTCGGCGTGGGTCAGCTCCTGGAGCTCAGGGGCCCCAATGGCGCCGGCAAGTCGTCGCTGCTGCGCTTGATCGCAGGGCTCGGCGAGCCGGCGGCGGGCGAGCTCATCCTCGCGGGCGGCAGTCCCGACCTTGGCATCGGCCAGCAGGCCCATTACGCGGCCCATCAGGAAGCGATCAAATCGCCACTGACCGTCGCCGAGAATCTCGCATTCTGGGGCGACTTCCTGGGGGGCGGCGATCTGGACGGCGCCCTTGCCGCATTCGATCTCGCCGATCTCGCGCAATATCCGGCGGCGCTGCTCTCCGCCGGGCAGAAGCGCCGCCTGTCGCTCTCGCGGCTCGCTTTGGTGCCGCGGCTCCTCTGGCTCCTCGACGAGCCGACGCTCGGTCTCGACCAAGCCTCGCTCGACCGGTTGATGCGGCTGCTGCGCGGCCATTTGTCGGGGGGCGGGCTCGCGATCGTCGCCACCCATGCGGCGCTCGGCATCGCCGCCGACGTCAGTCTCGTCCTCGGATCCGCCGCATGAGGCTCATCTGGGCGCTCATCCGCCGCGACCTCATGCTCGCCACCCGGCAGGGCGGCGGCGCCGGAACGGCGATCGGCTTCTTCGTCACGGTCATCGTCCTCCTGCCGCTGGGCCTCGGGCCCGACCAGGCGCTGCTGCAGCGCATAGCTCCCGGCGCCCTGTGGATCGCGCTGCTCCTGTCCGTCCTGCTCTCGGCGGAGCGCATCTTTCAGTCGGACTATGAAGACGGCTCGCTCGACGCCATAGCGCTCGGCGTGGTTCCGCTCGAGCTGGTGGTCCTGGCGAAGGCCACGGCGCATTGGCTGACCACCGCCTTGCCGCTCGCCATCGCCGCTCCGCTCTTCGGCTTCCTGATCAATCTCGAGGCGTCCGCCATCCCGCCGCTCATCCTCGCCATGGTGCTGGGCTCGCTTTTCCTGTCGCTGCTCGCGGCGCTGGGTGCTGCGATCACCGTGGCGCTGCGGCGCGGCGGCCTTCTCGTCTCGCTGCTGATCCTGCCCTTCTACGTGCCCTGCCTCATCTTCGGGGTCGCGGCGAGCTCAAATGCCGGCTTGATCGGGCCCTCGCTTCTCATCCTGACGGCCTTCGTCCTCGCCAGCCTCGTCCTGGTGCCGGTCGCCGCCGCTGCGGCGTTGCGCGCCTATCTGAAATGAGCCAGGAACCCTAAATAAGCGCCATGCAGCAGTTCGCCAACCCAGCCCGGTTCCTCAAGCTCGCCCAGGCGACCGCCATCCCCGTCTGGGTCCTGGCGGCCGCCGCTTTTGCGGCTGGGCTCTATATGGCGCTGGTCGTGGCGCCTGCCGACTACCAGCAGGGCGAAACGGTCCGCATCATGTTCGTCCATGTGCCGGCCGCCTGGATGGCGCTCATGGTCTATACCGCCATGGCGGCGGCCAGCGCCTCGGCCGCGATCTTCCGCCATCCCCTGGCCGACATGGCCGCCAAGGCCGCGGCACCCATCGGCGCCATGTTCTGCCTCCTGGCGCTGATCACCGGATCGCTGTGGGGCAAGCCCATGTGGGGCGCCTGGTGGGTGTGGGATGCGCGCCTCACCTCGATGTTCGTCCTGCTTCTTCTCTATCTGGGCTACATGGCCATCTGGCAGGCGATCGAGGACCCGCATCGCGCGGCGCTCGTGGCGCGCATCGTCGCGATCGCCGGCTTCATCAACGTGCCGATCGTCAAATTCTCGGTGGATTGGTGGAACTCCCTGCATCAGGGCGCCTCCGTCCTGCGCCTGGGCGGCCCCACCATCGATGCGCGCATGCTGTGGCCGCTGCTCGTGATGGCGCTCGCCTATCTGCTCTTGTTCCTGGGCCTGCTCCTCGTCGCGATGCGCAGCGAGATCACATCGCGCAAGATCCGGCAGCTGCAATTCGCGCGGCTCGAAGGGCGCTGATGGATCTGGCCGCCGCCCATGTCGCCTTCGTGATCGCTGCCTATGCGGTGAGCTTCGCAGGGCTCGCCGCCCTCGTGCTCTTCATCCTGCTGCGCGACCGCAAGCTCAAGCGCCAGGCGGCCGCCCTCGACCGCGGCAGGGAACGCAGGCCATGACGGATGTCCCGCCGCAGTCCCGGGGGCGGAGATGGCTCACCGTCCTGCCGGTCGCGGTGTTCCTCGGGCTTGCGGCACTTCTCTATCGCGGCCTGTCGGGCGACCCGGCCGAAGTTCCCTCGGTGCTGATCAACAAGCCGGTGCCCGATTTCGTGCTGGCGCCGGTTCAGAATCTGAACCTGCCCGGACTTTCCGCCGCCGACCTCAAGACGGGGTCCGTCACGCTCGTCAATGTCTGGGCGTCCTGGTGCGTGCCGTGCCGGACGGAGCATCCCTTGCTCATGGAACTCGCCAAGCGCGAGGATGTCCGTGTCGTCGGGATCAATTACAAGGATGACCCGGAGAATGCCCGCCGGTTCCTGACGACGCTCGGCATTCCCTTTGCCGCGGTGGGCAGCGATCCCAGCGGGCGGACGGCGGTCGACTGGGGCGTCTATGGCGTGCCCGAGAGCTTCCTGGTCGACGGTCAGGGTGTGATCCGCCTGAAATGGATAGGGCCTCTCACTGCAGAGGCCCTCAAGAAAGACATCATTCCGAAAATCGAAGCGCTCAGGCGCGCCGGCGGTTCTTGATCTTGAGAGCGGGCTTGACCTCGCTCTCGTCCTCGATGCGGTCCATCTCCGCCGCCAGCAGGGTCAAGGCTTCGGTGAACGGCTTGCGGTGGCCGGCCGGCACAACGGCAAGCACCTGCTTGTCCACCTCATCGGCGCCCGGTTGCGCGAGCTTCAGCATGCGCTTGCCGGCCGAAGTAATGCGCACCGAATTGGTGCGGCCGTCGTCCTTGGTGCGGCGGCGCTGCAGATAGCCTTGCGCCAGGAGGCGCCCCACCAGGTCGGCCAAGGTCGAGCGGTCGATGCCGGTCATCTTCACGAGCGCCGTCTGGCTGACGCCTTCGTTCTGGTCGACGGCGATGAGAACGGTGAACTGGCGCTGTGTGAGGCCGGCCTTGCCGACCTCTCCCTGATAGACAAAGGCCGCGTACTGAGCTGCTCTCTTCAAAAGATGATATGGCGAGCGTGAAAGCTGTTTCACGTCTTTGTTGCCTGTCATCGACCCCTACTCCTGCCGCCGAGCAAGCCGCCAGCCTCGCCCCGCGTATCTGATGCCTCGTTCCGGATGCTTTTTCCGCTCGGCCTTTTCGCCCCGAAAACGCTCAAGCTTGTTGTCACCGTCACCCGAAGCCATTTGTCCTAGCGCCTCGTAGGGTCGACGGCAAGAGGATAAAGCAAAATGCTGTTTTGCAATTGCGAGACATTCTCGCTTGCGCCCACCGGCCGCATCGTCAGCATACGGAAGGGTCTCGAAATGCGACAAATGGTGCAATCGCACCGAGTGAACGCTATTGCGGCGCCTCAGGGTCGTCCTGAATCATGTGTTTGGTCATCATTGGCGCCTGCGACAGGGCGAAGACCAGCGTCACAGGCAGAAGCGCCACCTTGAAATTCACCCAGGTATCAGTCGATACCATCCGCCACACCACTTCATTGGCGACGGCGACGCACAAGAAGAAAATTCCCCAGCGTATGGTGAGCGCGCGCCAGCCTTCATCGGTCATCTTGATGGCTTCACCCATCACGAATTTGAGAAAAGTCTGTCCAAAGAACATGCCGCCGAGGAGAACCACGCCGAAGAGCGCGTTGATGAGCGTGACCTTCACCTTGATGAAGGTCTCGTCATGAAGCCAGAGGGTCAAGACGCCGAAGACGGCGACGAAGCCGGCGCTGATCAGGGGCATGACCGCAAGCTTGCGGGTCAGGATCCAGGACAGGAGGAGGGCGACCACGGTCGCCGCCATGAAAATGCCGGTCGCCCAGAATATGCCGCCCAGCCAGTTGGCCAGGAAGAAGGCGATCAGGGGGCCCGTCTCGATGAAAATCTTGACAAGAGGGTTCATTCTTCCAGACCTGCAATGGCACGCGAGAAAGCATCGGCGTCGAAGGGCTGAAGATCCTCGATCCCCTCGC
>JBFWNN010000079.1:0-23798 GCA_050251035.1 Parvibaculaceae bacterium | reverse complement strand
GTCCTCTCCGTCCCAATAGTCGCGCCGCGCCGCCAGGTCGAAGATCGCATCCCGTCCCAGGGCGCGTACCAGCAGTTTGTTGGAATCGGTATAGACGACCACCTCGTCGGGATTGCGCTCGCCCACGGTCACATAGCGGCAGACGGCGCCGCTGGTGTTGACGAGGCAGTGGCCGGCCTTCTGCCCGGCCGGGAAGCAGGCATAGTCGCCCGCTTTCATGTCGTAAGCCGCATCCCCCATGCGCACGGTGAGCGCGCCGTCCAGGATGAAGACATGCTCCTCCTCGAAGATGTGATAATGCGCGGGCGAGCTCTGCTTTCCGGGCGCCAGCTCCTCGATCGCCACGCCGACGCGATAAGCATCGCCCATCGCGGCACGGCTCAGATGGCGGTAACGCACGGCGAAGCGCGGCACGTCGGACCATTCCGTCCAGGGGATATCCGACGACGAGACTGGCTTCAGCGGGGCGACCTTCTCCTTCGACATGGATGCTCCTCCGGCACGGATATGGGATCCGACGATGATCCATCATATCCATGGCGAAGGGAAACATTCATGACATGGCTCACATCGGCGGCATCTTCTCGAACTTGAAGAGGGCCGGATCGAGACGGTCCCAGGCATGGCCGCGCATCGCATAGGTCACCGCTTGCGGCCTGTAGCGGCCGGGATCGTCGAGGCTCCCCGCATGCACGGTGAAGATGTCGGGCGCGGCGCTGAAGGTCAGATAGACAGGCGAGCCGCAGGTCGGGCAGAAACCATACGTCTTCACGTTTCCGCTGTCGGCGGCAACGTCCCAGAGTGTCGCCGTGCCGGTGACCTTCACGCTCTCCCTGCCGGGAAAGCTCAGATAAGAGCCATGTCCGGCGCCGCTTTTCTTCTGGCAGGTCAGGCATTGGCAGTCGTTCGAGAAAACCGGTTCGCCGGCGATCTCGTAGCGGATCGCGCCACAGGCGCATCCGCCGGTATAGGCCTCGCTCATGTCGCTCTCCCTCGTTTCGCGCGCGCTCAGTCCTGCTCATCGGTGATGGCGCCGAGCCGTGGGACGATCTTCTTCCAGCCGGCGCTCATGTTCTTGAAGGCGCTGTCGTTGCGCGGGGTGACGAAGCCCGAATGGACGAGGCGCACGCGTGTCCCCTCGCCGGCGCGCGCCAGCGTCCAGGTGACGATCGTGTCGAGCAGCGAGCCATAGCCGGTATTGCCTTTATGTCCGCCCTTCCAGCTATAGGAGAAGCGCTCATTCGGAATTACCTCCAGCACTTCGCAATGGATGACGCCGTCCCAGGCGCCCGCCGGCGTCGTCTGATAGGTGAAGCGATTGCCGGTGACGGGCGCGAAGCCTGTGGTCGGCATCAGCCAGCGGGCGATCAGCTCGCCGCTCGTCAGCGTTGTCCAGATGGTCTCCGGCGCATGCGGCAAGACCTCGTCGACCACGATGGAATGGGTGGCGGGCTTCGGGATGTCGTTCATGGATCGATTTCCTTGAGAAGGGTGCGGAGATTGGCGAAGCGTTCGCGCCAGAAGGCGCCATAGTGGTTCATCCAGTCGACGAGCGGAGCCAGGCCCTCCGGCCTCGCGTGATAATAGACATTGCGGCCCTGGGCCCGCTCGGCGACGAGGCCCGCTTGCTTCAGCGACTTGAGATGCTGGGAGATGGCGCCCTGCGTCACCCCGCTGCCCCGCGTCAACTCGACCACGGTGATCTCGTCGGCGCGCGTCACCCGCTCGAAAACCGCCCGTCGCGTCGGGTCGGCCAGGGCGCGCATGACGGTTTCGATAGCGAGGGTTTCAATCATGCCAATACATTAGCACAAACTAATCAATTAGTCAATACTAATGTGTTGTCGAAGAACAGAAAAAGCCCTGCTCCAATGCAGACGGCTCCAACGACACGCGCGGCCTGCATGCCCGCCGGAGCGAGGCGCTCGACAGTGATCGCCATCGTGACGGCGGCCATGGCGGCGAGGTCCATGATCCCGACCACCAGCAGGATCGTCATCAGATTGGCGCAGCACAGGCTGCACTGGCGGCCGAGGCGCAGGCCATGCCGCCAGGCGGTGCCGGCATCGTCCGGCAGGCTGCGGTCTTGCCTCGGCAATTCGCGGCAGCAGGCCAGGTGATGGACTTTCCACGCGGTGAATTGGAACGCGCCCGCGAGCAGCACGACGAGACCGGTAGCCGCCGGAACGGCCTGCGCCAGCGCCGGCGACTGCATGGCAGCCTCCGCCAGCGCCGCGCCGAGCGCGAAGGCGATCACGCCGAACATGGCCCAGACCAAGAAGTAGCCCGCCGCGACGAGCGCGGTCAGCCCGGCGCGCCGCACCGCGCCGACCCGGCCGAGAGCCGCGCGGTAGCGGCGCAGCATCGCCACCAGGGCCGGCAGCATCATCGCCGCCATCATCACCATCCACATGACGAGGAAGGAGGCCGCGAGATGCCCCCAGCTCGCGCCGCCCATGCGCATCCACATCATCGCCATGGTCCAGCCGCCTGGCATCTCCATGCCGCCCATGGCCGTCATCGCCATGCTCCAGGCGATCGTCAACGCGGCGCTTGCGGCGAAGACGAGCGCCGCGACGGCGTAGAAGGTGCGCTCGGAAGCCATCTCAACCCGCGCCATATTCGTCCTGGCGGCGCCACCAGAGGCCCGTCTCGTTGCGTCCCCTGGGGGCGCGGTCGAGCCACTGATACATGCCCCACAGGCCGTCCAGCCCGCGCGCATATGTGGAATAGGTGTGATAGACCACGCCGTTGTCGCGCACGAAGGCGCTCATGCCCGGCCTTTCGCGCGTATAGGTCGCGACATCGGTTCCGGTCATCGCCGCATTCTCGGCCTCAGGCCCCTCGCCGCTCTGCGCCAGCGCATCGCCGGGCCTCGTCCAGGCGGTCTCGCGCCGGTAGTTGTATTCGATGGCGCCGACGCGCTGCTGGTCCTCGGTGAAATGCACGTTGAAATCGAAGTTGAAGTCGCCGCCGAAGGACGACGCCCAGGGGAAGGTCCAGCCCATCCGCCGCTTATAGGCCCTGATCTTTGCGAGCGGCGCCCGCGACACCGCCGACAGCATCACGTCATGATGGGCCAGATGCACCGCGAAGCCGTTGAAGCCGTCGGCGATCGTCGAGCAGGTGGCGCAGCCGCCGGTATAATCGGGGCCGAACATGAAGTGATAGACGAGGAGCTGCGAGCGTCCCTGGAACAGGTCGGCGAGGCCGGCCTGCCCCGCTTCGGTCTCGAAACGATAGGGCTTGTCGATCTTGACCCAGGGCAGGTCCTGCCGGCGCTGCGCCAGCTCGTCGCTGCGCCGGGTCAGCTCCTTCTCCGCCTGGAGCAGCTCGAGGCGCGCCTTCAGCCAATCCTGTCGTGTTCCGGTCGCATGGGTCGTCATGGTTCATTCTCCTTCCGGTCTCATCAGAGATTTAGTAATGCGGGGCGCCGCCGGGAGTTGCAGATATTGCGGATTTGCATCCGGGCCTCTCTCAATGCTGGTCATGCGCCAGGCACAGAATGTCACGATAGGCGCAGAGATCATCGATCAGCGCCCTCTCTTCGGCGAGGATCTTCGCCTTCTCGGCCGCGCCGACCATCTGGATCATATAGCTCTGCTCGCCATTGCCCTGCCGGTCGATGAACGGATTGAGCAGGCTCGCCGGATCGGCGAGATCCGGCACGGCGCCGAGATCGGCATTGGTGACGAAGGGCGCATAGAACATCATATGCGGCATCGCCATGGTGTGGACCTTCATGTCGGGCGGTCCGACCGTGCGCATGACCGGCGCCACCATGTAGGACACGCCGGCCTTGTCCGGGACCCGATAGGTCTTGTCCTGGTAGCGCTTCTCGATCTCTGCCTTGAGCGCCGCGGGCTCCAGACCCTGCGCGCGCAGCGCCGCAACGTCCATGATGTATTTGAGATAGGTCGCGCTGCCCGCAGCGTCGTAGCAGAGCGGAATGTAGATATCGTTGCGGAAATCGACGAGCTCCCAGGCCGTGCGCTGGACGATGCAGGCGACGCCGCTGTTCCCTTCGCGATGGAGGCGATATCCCGCCTGGGGGTCGAGCAGGTAGACGGTCGCCTGGCCGCGCAATTGCGGCGGCGCCGCGCTCAAGGCGTAACGGGCCTCGAGCTCGGGCGGCATCGGCGCCAGCGTAATATCCGCCGCGCGGACCGTTGCGGGGCACAGGCAGCTCATGACGGTGAGCGTGGCGATCCATGTGATTTTCATGACCCTCTCCGCTGCTCACGCCGCCAATCGGCGGTCATACTCCTGACGCAGGCGGCTCCAGCCGTCCCAGAAGGACTCCGGCTCCTCGCCCCGCGCCTTGATGACCAGGATGTCGAGATGCATGTGCCAGCCGGCGGCGATCGACAGCAGCGTGTCGCGATCGGCGAGGCCGCGATGGATCACGCTGAGCAGCACCTTCCGGCCATGCGGCGCGAGGACGAAGGTGGCATCGCCGGTGCCGTCCCAGGTCATGGAGAGCCGGCATGGCGGCGCGAGCTCGGTGATCAGGCTGCGCATGCGGAACTCTTCGGGAAAGCCGGCCGGCCGGCGCCCGGGCGGACCGGACAGCTCGTCATTGCGCCAGACGAGTTCGAACGGCGCGCCGAGCCGCATCTCCATCTCGCCGGCCGCCAGCCAGTGCCGGCGCAGGCCGCTGTCGATGAGCGCCGCCCAGACGCGCTCGACAGGCCCGGGCAAGAGGCGTTGAAAGGTCAGCGTGGCGGGCGCGGTCGGCACGCCATAGGCGTCGTGGGCGCTGAGATCGTTCATGGTCGGCGTCCTTCTCGGCTGCTGTTGCCAGACAAGATAACGACGGCTATCGAAGCCCTGGGAGTTACAACTGTGGCGGGATTTCGATGGACTCGCTGATCACGGCCGCGGCGCAGGCGCTGGCGACGGGCGACGCGCTCGGCGCCTTGAAGCGGGTGGCATTGCGCGAGGACGCCCCGGCCCTGGCGCTGCGCGGCATCGCCATGGCGCAGCTCGGCGATCTCGATCGCGCCAAGCTGCTGCTCAAGCGGGCGGCCCGCGCCTTCGGTCCGAAGGAGGCCGTGGCCCGGGCGCGCTGCATCGTCGCCGAAGCCGAGGTCGCGCTCGCCGCGCGCGACCTCGCCTGGCCGGCGAAAGCGCTCGACCAGGCGCGCGCCACGCTCGAAGATCATGGCGACCGGGTGAACGGCGCGCATGCGCGTTATCTCGAGATCCGCCGGCTCCTGCTGATCGGCCGGCTCGACGAGGCCGAGCGCCGGCTCGCCGCACTCGATCCGGCGCCCTTGCCTCAAGCTTTGCGCGCCGTCCATGCGCTGGTCGTCGCCGGCATCGCCATGCGGCGCATCGAGACGAAGACGGCGCGCGGCGCCCTCGCCGCGGCCCACAGCGCCGCGCGCCAGGCCCGCATTCCGGCGCTGATCGCCGAGGTCGAGAGTGTCGCCCGCATGCTCGCCTCTCCCGCGGCGCGTCTCGTTACGCGCGGCAAGGAGCGCCCGCTGCGGCTCGCCGACGTCGAAGCGCTCCTGGCGTCGGACACGCTTATCGTCGATGCCTGCCGCCATGTCGTGCGCGATGCGCGAGATGTGGTCTCGCTCGCCAGGCGCCCGGTCCTCTTCGCCCTCGCCCGCGCGCTCGGCGAGGCCTGGCCCCGGGATGTAGCGCGTGACGAATTGCTGCGGCGGGCCTTCGGCGCGAAACATGCCGATGACTCACATCGCGCCAGGCTCAGGGTCGAGATCGGCCGGCTGCGCGTGATGTTGAAGAAGCTCGCCAGCGTAAGCGCGACGAAGCGCGGCTTTGCCCTCGCGCCGCGCCGCGCCGCGGACGTCGTCCTCCTGGCGCGGCCGGTCGAAGAGCGGCATGCCGCCGTGCTCGCCTTCCTGGCCGACGGCGAATCCTGGTCGAGCTCGGCGCTGGCGCTGGCCTTGGGTGCGAGCCAGCGCAGCGTGCAGCGGGCGCTCGAGTCCCTCTCCGGCGCCGGCAAGGTGCAATTCTATGGCCATGGCCGGGCGCGGCGCTGGATGACCCCGCCGGTGCCCGGCTTCACGACAACCTTGTTACTCCCGCTCGCCGTGGCGAGCGGCTAGGATCCCGGCATGAAACGATCATCCGCCGAAATCCTCCGCGAATACGGCCCCTTTCCGGGGGTCGACACCGTCCACGGCCTGACCTTCGACGGCGCCCGGGTGTGGTTCGCCTCGGGCGAGAAGCTCAATGCGCTCGATCCCGGGAGCGGCAAGACGCTGCGCTCGTTCGACGTCGCCGCACATGCCGGCACCGCCTTCGACGGCACTTACATCTGGCAGATCGCCGAGGATCGCATCCAGAAGATCGATCCCCGGTCAGGGCGCGTCGTCGCGACCATCCCGGCGCCGGGCGGCGGCGGCGACTCGGGCCTCGCCTGGGCCGAAGGAACGCTGTGGGTGGGGCAATATAACGACCGCAAGATCCATCAGGTCGATCCCGAGACCGGCGCCGTCCTGCGCAGCATCGAGAGCAATCGCTACGTCACCGGCGTCAGCTGGATCGACGGCGAGCTCTGGCACGGCACCTGGGAAGGTGATGAGAGCGACTTGCGGCGCATCGATCCTCAGACCGGCGAGGTGCTGGAGCGCATCGAGATGCCGCCCGGCGTCGGCGTGTCGGGCCTCGAATCCGACGGCGCCGACCGTTTCTTCTGCGGTGGCGGCCCGAGCGGCAAGGTGCGCGCCATCCAGCGGCCGCGGCGCCGATCTGCGAAAAAAATCTGAAGGTCATCGCCTGCTTCAATATGCGCGATATCTCCCTCCGCCGCGGGCAGCGCGGGGAGGGATGAATCGCGTGTTGAGGTCACATTATCTCAGCGTCCGGGCGTCGCGGTCGCGACCCGCCGCGAAGCCATCGCGCTTTATTGCTTCAACCGCGCCGGTTGACCTGCTCCTTGGCGTAGCCCGCCATCGACGCATAGCCGCGCACGATCGCCTCGCGCTCGGCATGGCTCGCCACCTTGTCGATGTCGTCGAAGCCGTCAGGGGCGCGGGCCTCGACCAGGTCGATGACGCCTTCCGGCCCGCCGCGCCGGTTGCCGCGCACGATGTCCGCCGTCATCGGCCGGCGCTCGGCGTCATAGGCGGCGAAGGCTTCCGCAACGTCCGGCGTCGCCGACAGATGGCGCGTCAGCGCCGCGGCATCGAGGATGGCCTGGCTCGCGCCGTTGCTGCCCACGGGATACATGGGATGCGCCGCATCCCCTAAGAGCGTCACCCGACCGAAGGACCACCGGTCGACGGGATCGCGGTCGCAATTGGGATATTCATAGAAAGTCCCCGTCGCCGTGATGATCTCCGCAGGCGAGACGAAGCCCAGGCTGAAACTGTCCGCGACGAAGGCCCGCGCGTCCTCGAGGCGGCCGATCGAATTCCAGTCCTCGCGGCGCGGCGGCGGCCCCGAGCCATCGGCGATGCGCGCCATCACCGCCCAGTTGGTCAGGCGGAGGTCCGGACGCGCCGGATCGAAATGGATCGGATAGAAGACGAATTTCGCCGCATTGCCGCCGGCGATCACCATGGTGCGGCCGTCCGCATGGGCGGGCCAGGAGAGCGCGCCGCGCCACAGCATGATGCCGCTCCAGATCAGCGGTCCCTCCTCGGGATAGAAGACGGCGCGCACGCGCGAATGGATGCCGTCAGCGCCGATGAGGCCGTCGCCCGTCGCCGTGACGCCCGCGCCCGATGCGCGACTTGCGAAGCGCGCGGCGACACGGCCGTCGCGCTCGGTGAAATCGAGCAGGCGGCAATCGGTGTGCAGGCGCTCAGGGCCCAGGCGCTCGAGCGCGGCGGCGAGCAGAAGCCCATGCAGCTTGCCGCGATGGATGCTGAATTGCGGCACCTCATAGCCCGCATCGAGGCCGCGCAATTCGCCCCACACCTTCTGGCCATGGCGGTTCAGATAGATGAGCTCGCGGGTGCGGATGCCGGCCGCATCGAGCGCCGGGAGAAGGCCCAGCACCGCCAGTTCCTTGACTGCATGCGGCAGGAGGTTGATGCCGACGCCCAATTCGCGCAGCTCCTGCGACTGCTCGAAGATGTCGACCTCGATGCCGGCCCGGTGCAGCGCCAAGGCCGTCACCAGTCCGCCAATGCCGCCGCCGATGATGAGGAGCTTCATCGCATCTCTCCCCGTGGAGAACGCCGCAACCCGATCCCAAGTCTATACGGAGACGGAGCGCGATCTCAAGCTCACGGGCCGTCAAGGTGATCCCTGGACCGTCGCCTGCACCACCTCATGCGGACCCGGCGCCTGGCGTTGATGGGCCTCGCCCCATTGGCAGAGTCCAGCGACGCTGCCCGACAAAGCCGCGCCATCGCGGGTCAAGGAGTAGACGACCTTGGGCGGGATCGTATCGTGGCTCTCGCGGTGGACGATGCCGTCCGCTTCCATCTCGCGCAGCTGCTGGGCCAGCATCTTCTCGCTGATCCCCGGAATCGACTGCCGCAGCCGGCCGAAACGGCGCGGCGCCGACATCAGCGCGCAGAGGATATCCACCTTCCACTTGCCGCCGATCACCCGCACCGCCGTCGTGAATCCGCAGTCCTGCATCTCCATTCTCCTTACCATCCGGTGAGCACTAACCGTCCGATCCGTATTGCCGCGGCCACGCCCCCGCCCCAGCTAGCGCTGATCGATAAATATGTAGGAGACGGACGTGAAAACACCAGTCAGCATATTGGGAACGGGGCGGATGGGTTCGGCGCTCGTCCGTGCCTTTCTCGCGAACGGGCACCCGGCCACGGTGTGGAACCGTACGGCGGCGAAGGCGGAGCCTCTGCGCAGCCTGGGCGCCGGCGTGGCTGAGACCGTGCGCCAGGCCGTCGAAGCCTCCGCCATAGTGGTCGTCAATGTCAGTGATTATAAGGCCTCGGCCAGCCTTCTGCGCGACGAGAGCGTCGCTTCCGCTTTGTCCGGCAAGCTCCTTGTCGAGCTCACCTCCGGCACGCCGCAAGGCGGGCGCGAGGCGGCCCGCTGGGCCGAGGCGCAGGGCGCCCGCTATCTCGACGGCGCCATCCTGGCGACGCCGAACCTCATCGGCAGTGCCGAGGGCGTCATTCTCGTCTCGGGCTCCCTCTCCGCCTATGATGCGCATAAGGACACGCTGCGCGCGCTCGGCAATGTCCGCCATGTCGGCGAGGATCCGGGCAGCGCCAGCACCCTCGACGGCGCCGCCCTCAGCCAGATGTGGGGCGGGCTGTTCGGGACGCTCCAGGCCATCGCCTTGTGCGAGGCCGAGGGAGTCGATCTCGCCGTGCTGGACCGGCAATGGACCGAGACCGCCGCCGTCATCCAGGGCCTCATCGCCGACCTGATCGCGCGGACGAAGGAGCGCCGCTTCTCGGGCGACGAGCACACGCTGTCGTCGATCGCGGCGCATCACGGCGCCCTGCATCACCTGACGGATCTCACGCACCGGCACGCGCTCGATCCCGCTCTGGTCGAAGCCTATGATGCGGTGTTCGCGCGGGCGGTCGCGGCCGGCCATGCGGATGACGACTTCGCGGCGATGACGCGCTTCATGCGACGGCCCGCATGACGGTCATCGCGCCTCGAGCCCGAGCTCGATCCGCCTTTTCCTCGACAGGCCTTGCGCCACGATGACATGGGCTTGCCTGATGTAGTCGCGCAAGGCGGCATCGGTGAGGCCGGGCTTGGCGTGATGCTGGATCCACTTCAAGCCGCGCGAGGCGAGGTAAGGCGCCGGACGCAGGCCGCGCCGCTCCTTCAGGATCTCGAAAGCGAGGTCGCTCACCTTGAAGGTGATGCTCAGCCGTCCCTCGTCCTCGCCCGCGATGGCGAAGACCTTGCCTCCGACCTTCCACACATGCGAGCCGCCCCATTGCACCACATGCGTGGTCGACGGCAGCTTGCGGCAGAAGGCGTTATATTCGCGAAGGTTCATGGTGCTGCAGGGCGCATCTGTACCGTGAACCAAGGCCAGCCGGAAGGCCCTTCGCGCGGCAAATCTTGACAGCAGGTCCCGCTTTCAGCGTAAGTCTATCCGGCCTTCACGCGTGGAGATGTCCTCATGTTCATCGTGCTGCTCAAATTCTCCGGAAACAAGGAGCGCGCCGCCGCGCTCATGCCGGCCCATAAGGAATGGCTCCAGCGTGGCTTCGACGATGGTGTGTTCCTGCTCACCGGCAGCATCCAGCCGAGCCTCGGCGGCACGATCATCGTTCACGGGCTGGCGCGCGGCGATCTCAATACGAGACTGGCCCAGGACCCGTTCGTCGCCGAAGGCGTCGTCACGCTCGAGATCCTCGACATCGCGCCCTCGCGCCTGGACAAGCGGCTGTCGTTCCTCGCCGGTTGACCAACCTCGGCTCGCGGCTTGTGTCGTTGCCGCGCAGCGCGCTCATTTTGTCCGGCTGCCCCTCGGGCGCATGATCGATGGCGCGATATTGAGCGTTGGCGTCGAGCGGATCGCGAAGCTGGTCAACCGAGATCGATCGCTTTGGCCAGGCGGATCGCCTGGTCGAGCGCATAGCGCAGGGAAGCATGGTCCGCCGTGCCGCTCCCGGCGATGTCGAAAGCGACGCCATGATCGACGGAGGTGCGCACGAAGGGCAGGCCGATGGTGACATTCACCCCCTGCTCGATGCCGAGATATTTCACCGGGATCAGGCCCTGGTCGTGATACTGCGCCACGACGATGTCGAACTCGCCGCGCCGGGCGCGCATGAAGATCGTGTCGCCCGGCCAGGGCCCCGTGGCGTCGATTCCGTCCCGGCACGCATCCCCGACCGCGGGCGCGATCTCTTGTTCGTCCTCGCTGCCGAACATGCCGCCCTCGCCCGCATGCGGATTCAGCCCCGCCACTGCGATGCGCGGCCGGGCGATGCCGTAGGCCCGGCAGGCCCGCTCCGCGAGGCGGATGGTGCGCAGCACCCGCGCCCGCGTCACCAGGCGGATCGCCTCGCTCAGCGCCACATGGATGGTCACCAGGATCACCCGCAATTCGTCATTGGCGAGCATCATGGCGAAATCGGACGTGCCCGATCGCTCGGCCAGGATCTCGGTATGGCCCGGATAGGACAGGCCCGCCGCCTTCATCGCCTCCTTGGACAAGGGCGCCGTCACGATCGCTCCAATCTCGCTCGCCCTGGCGAGGTCGATCGCCTTCACCACATAATCGTAAGCGGCCCGGCCGGCGCTTGCATCGACGCGGCCCATGGGCAGATCCTCGGGCAATTGTGTCAGCGACAACACATCGAGTGTTCCGGTGCGGCCGCGCGTTTCGCCCGGAGATGTGATCTCTCTGACCGCGAGCGGGATCTGCACCATCGTTGCGGCGCGGCGCAAGGCGCCGGCATCGCCGATGACGAAGGCTTCGACCGGCAGGCCTTCGGCAAAGAGCTTGACGCAGATCTCGGGTCCGATGCCGGACGGATCGCCCATGGTGATCGCGATCGGTTTCGTCATGCGTGGCCCTTCTTCACCTTGTCCAGGAGATTGTCGCGCAGGTCCGCCACGGCCTTCCTCACCCTGGAAAAATCCTCGCCCAGCCCGGTTGCATCCATGAGCACCGGCCCGACCTCCTTGTCGATCCTGTCGAGCAGTCGGCGGCCGGCCGGCGTCAGCTCGACCCGCACCTGCCGTTCATCGGCCGGATCGCGCCGGCGCTTTATATAGGCCATTGTCTCGAGCTTCTTGAGAATGGGGGTCAGCGTATTGGATTCGAGGAACAGCCGGTCGCCAAGCGCGCCCACGGTCTGGTCGTCCTCATCGCCCAGCGCCACCAGGGCAATATATTGAGTGTAGGTCAGGCCGAGCCCGTCGAGGATCGGCTTGTACACCCGGCCGAAGGCGAGATTGGCCGAATAGACCGCAAAGCACAGAAAATTCGGGAGTTTTTGGCTTCCGGCAGCCTTTGGGGATTGGGACATGGGGCACCTTTCGGGCAAGAGCGAATTGCTCCCTATATAAATCGTATGCGATTAAATCGGAAGGGCTTGACATTATCCAAGGGCAGTTCTATTTAGATCGCATCCGATTTAATCGGAAACGATCTTAAACAGGAAAGGACCTCTCCCATGGCCGACAAGCTTTATTTCTCGGGCAAGACCCATACCACCTCAGGCCCCGACGGCGCCGCGCTGAGCCGCGACGGACGTCTCGACGTCAAGCTCCCCGAGCCCCATCCGATGGCCGAAAATCTCTTCGCCGCCGCCTGGTCGGCCTGTTATCTGGGCGCCATCGAGCTCGCCGCCGGTCAGCGCAAGATCAAGCTTGCCGGCCCGCCCTCGGTCGACACCGAGATCAGCCTGCTCCATGGCGGACCCAAGGGCTTTTTCCTCAAGGCGCGCCTCGATGTGACGCTGCCGGGCGTCGACAATGACGTCGCGCGCACGCTGGTCGACGCGGCGCATGACATCTGCCCCTATTCCAAGGCGGTCCACGGCAATATCGACATCGAGACCAATGTGGTCGGCGCCGCCGCGCTGAACGCGGCCTGATGCGCAAATTCTCCGGCTGGCCTGGCGCAACACGCGTCAGGCCAGCTCATTGAATTGACGTGACGTTCCTCCTCGCACAGACGGCTTCCTAAAATCGCGCATCATCGATTATAGATAAGTCGATCAGGGGGAACGAACCAATGGCCGCCGGGACATCGAAGACGCCGAAGAAAGCCGCCGCCAAGAAGAGCGCCGCGCCGACCGCAAAGCCGCGCAACGACGCAAAACCGAAACTCCTTTCAGGCGGCAATCCGCAGATCGCCAAAGCCTATGGCGATGCGCCGGTGCAGGCCTATATCGCGGCGATGCCGGGCTGGAAGCGCGATGTCGGGCGCCGCCTCGATGCACTCATCACCCGCACCGTTCCCGGCGTGAGCAAGGCCGTGAAGTGGAACACGCCCTTCTACGGCATCGAGGGCCAGGGCTGGTTCACCGCTTATCACTGCTTCAACAAATACGTGAAAGTGACTTTCTTCCGCGGCACATCGCTCGAGCCCGAGCCTCCCGGCCCCTCCAAGCACAAGGAGGTGCGCTATCTCGACATCCCTGAAAATGGTCCGTTCGATGAAGCCCAGTTCATCGACTGGGTGAAGCAGGCGAGCCGGCTGCCCGGCGAGAAGATGTGAGCGGATTGAAGGGCCAGGATCCCGAGCTGCTGCGCCGCCTGCTGCGCGCCAAGGACCGGATGGATGCCGCCTCGCACGAGGCCTGGCCCGTATCGCGGCTGGCTTGCGTCAGCGGCGTCTCCACCGCCCACTTCGCCCGCTCCTTCAAGCAGGCCTTCGGCGCGCCGCCGCACCGCTACCTGCTCACCCGCCGCATCGAGCGGGCGAGCGCATTGCTGCGCGACACCGATCTCGCCATCACCGAGATCGCCTTCGAGACCGGCTGGAACAGCCTCGGCACCTTCGGCCGCGTCTTCCGCGACGTGACCGGCGAGAGCCCCAGCGAGCTTCGGGCGCGCGAAAAAGCGAACCCGCCACCGCTCGCGCGCGTGCCGCCCTGCTTCCTCAACGCCGCCCGCCGGCCCGACCTCAGGATCGCAGTTTCGGAGAAGCGCCGGCGGAACGGGGCGGCTAGCCTCGGATCAAGCGATCCCACTTCGCCGGGATGCGCGCTGGAAACGGAGGTCCCATGAGCCAGGGTGTCGATGTCGTCGGTATTTACGTTCGCGATCAGGAGGAAGCCCTTCAGTTCTACGTCGGGAAGCTCGGTTTCCGCGTCCAAGCCGACGCGCGCAACGGCGATTACCGCTGGCTCACGGTGCAGCATCCGGACCAGCCGTCCTTCCAGCTCGGCCTGTTCATGCCGCAGGCGCCGCTGGTCGACGCGGCGACCGCGCAGACCCTGCGCGAGATCGTGGCGAAGGGCGCCATGCCGCCGCTGGTGCTCCTCGTCGACGACTGCCGCGCCGCCTGTGAGCGGATGCGCGGCAAGGGCGTCGAGTTCACGCAGGAGCCGGCGGAGCGCTATGGCAGCGTCGATGCGAGCTTTCGCGACCCGTCCGGCAATGGTTGGAAATTGATCCAGGCGCGCTAAGATCGTGCGGCGGCAGCCAAGAAGGACGCGGCAACGGCCATGACGAAGACGACGAACGGCGCCAAGGACGAAAGCTCCCCTTCCCGGCTGATCGATGCCCGGATCAGGGAGCTGGGCGACTGGCGGGGCGAGACGCTCGCTTTCATCCGGCGTATCATCAAGGAGGCCGATCCCGAGGTGGTCGAGGAATGGAAATGGCGCGGGGTTCCGGTGTGGTCGCATGGCGGCATCATCTGCACGGGCGAGACCTACAAGGACGCCGTGAAGATGACCTTCGCCAAGGGCGCGGCGCTGGCCGACCCCAAGCGCCTCTTCAATGCGAGCCTCGAAGGCAGCACGAGGCGCGCCATCGACATCCATGAGGGCGACAGGATCGATGAGAAGGCG
Organism: Parvibaculaceae bacterium; assembly: GCA_050251035.1. Classification (GTDB taxonomy): domain Bacteria; phylum Pseudomonadota; class Alphaproteobacteria; order Rhizobiales; family Aestuariivirgaceae; genus Taklimakanibacter. The sequence continues at coordinate 9,390 of JBFWNN010000079.1, read as the reverse complement.
CTCGCTGCCCTCATCCGCGCCGCGGTGGCGCTGAACACCGCGGCGAAAAAGACGTCGAAGAGCGCCTGAAGCGTTTGCTCAATTCCCGGCCAGCACCTCGAGGATGCGCGCGCCCGGCCGTCCCGTCGGCTTCATCCCGGCCTTCTTCTCGGCTTCCCTGATCGCGGCCGCGGTGAGCGGGCCCATGCGCCCGTCGGCCTCGCCCTTATAGAGGCCTTGCGCGATCAGCAGTTCCTGCAGACGCTTGCGCTCGGCGCGGGACAGGCCCGGATCCTTGGTCGGCCAGGCGGTCTTGAAGCCGCCTTTGCCCCTCAGGCGGTCGGAGAGATGGGCGATGGCCAGCGCATAGGATTCGGCCGCATTGTAGGAATAGAGCGCGTCGAAATTGCGCGACACCAGGAACGCTGGACCGCCCTTGCCCGCCGGCCGGATTAGCCCATAGGCGCCCGACTTGGGCAGCCTTGCGCCATCGGCCCGGGTGAGGCCGCGCTTGGCCCAGGCCGAACCCGCTGCCTTGTGCTTGCGCCCCGTCGGTCCCTTGTAGGAGCTCGGAACCTTCACCTCGAAGCCCCAGGGGAGTCCCGGGCGCCAGCCCGCGCGCTTAAGGAAGTTGGCGCTGGAGGCGAGCGCATCCGGAACGGAGTTGATCGTATCCTTGCGGCCGTCGCCGTCGAAATCGACGGCGAGCCTCCGATAGGTCGAAGGCATGAACTGGGTGTGGCCGAAGGCGCCCGCCCAGGAGCCGTTGAGGTCCTTGAGCTTGACGTCGCCCGCCGCCACGATCTTGAGCGCATGGGTGAGCTCGGCCTTGAACAGCGCCGGCCGCCGTCCGGCGCAGGCGAGGCTCGCCAGCGCCTGCGGCAGGAAGAAATTGCCCTCGATCTTGCCATAGTCGCTCTCGACGCCCCAGAGCGCGGCGAGAATGAAGCGGTCGACGCCATAGGCCTTCTCGATGGCCCTGAGGCTCTTCGCCTCGATCTGCATCATCTTCGTGCCGTCGGCGATACGCGCGCCATCGACCAGGAAGGCCATGTAGTCCCAGATCTTGAGGCGGTATTCCGGCTGGTTGCGCGAGAAGCGCACCACCTTCTCGTCGAACGCGATATCGCGGAAGGCGGCATCGACGATATCGGCCTTGACGCCCGCCTTCAGCACATTGGCGCGAATGTCCTTGACGCACGCCTCGAACGGCACGGCGCTCGCCGAAGCGGGAACCACGCTCGCGGCCGAGGCAGTGACGATCGCGGCGGCGATCCAGATCCGGAGATTGACTATCATGCGGGCAAAATCCTCAAACCGTCGCGCCCCCCGCAGAGCCCCTGAGTCGCCTCAACTTCTTTCTACCAAACGGCGCGCAAGAAGACAAAGTCAGCGCCAGCCCAGCGCCGGAGCGATATGCTTCAGGATCGCCGCGATGACATGCGCGTTGTAGTCGACGCCGAGCTGGTTGGGCACGGTGAGGAGCAGCGTGTCGGCCTCGGCGATCGCCTCGTCCTCCTTCAGCTGTTCTATGAGCGCATCAGGCTCGGCGGCATAGGTGCGGCCGAACACGGCGAGCCGCTCCGGCTCGATATAGCCGAAATGATCCTCGCTCTCGCTGCCGCCGAAATAGGCGCGGTCGCGCTCGTCCACGATGGCGAAGATGCTGCGGCTGACCGACGCACGCGGCTCGCGCTGATGCCCAGCCTCTTTCCACGCCTCGCGGAAGGCCCGGATCTGCTTGGCCTGCTGGACATGCAGCGGCTCGCCGCCCTCGTCGAACTTCAGCGTCGAGCTCTGCAGGTTCATGCCGAGCCGGCCGGCCCATTCCGCCGTGGCATTGGTGGCGGCGCCCCACCAGATGCGCTCGCGCAGGCCCTGCGAGAAAGGCTCGAGCCGCAGAAGGCCCGGCGGATTGGGAAACATCGGGCGCGGATTGGGCTCGGCGAAGCCCTGCCCCTTCAGCAGCTCCAGGAACACTTCCGCGTGATGGCGCGCCATGTCGGCATCGTTCTTGCCCTCGGGCGGCGCGAAGCCGAAATAGCGCCAGCCGTCGATCACCTGCTCGGGCGAGCCGCGGCTGATGCCGAGCTGCAGGCGTCCGCCCGCGATCAGGTCGGCGGCGCCCGCGTCCTCGGCCATGTAGAACGGATTCTCATAGCGCATGTCGATGACCGCCGTGCCGATCTCGATGCGCTTCGTCTTGGCGCCCACGGCCGCCAGCAGCGGAAAGGGCGAGGCGAGCTGGCGGGCGAAATGATGCACGCGGAAATAGGCGCCGTCGGCGCCCAATTCCTCGGCAGCGACGGCGAGATCGATCGATTGCAACAGAGCGTCCGCCGCGGAGCGGGTCCGCGACTGCTGCGAGGGTGACCAATGACCGAAGGACAGGAAGCCGATCTTTTTCATGGAGGCTGTAATGTAGTGCGCGGCGATGATGGTTCAATGCGAGGGAGCCGTCACGAGGCGTCACCGCCGGTCAGGCGGCGCGACCAGTCCTCGACCTTGGCGGTGGCGAGCCGCCGCGTCGCATGGCGGCGCCAGCTCTCGGGCAGATGCGGGAGCCCGGCCATCCCGGCGAGCTCGTCGGCATTGAGCGTGTCGACATAGAGCGTCCGCCACAGGCGCCTGATCGTCCATTCCGGGGTCAGGCGATCGACGAGCACCAGATCGTCGCCGGCCGCGACGAAGCCTGCCTCGATCACGCGATAATACCAGCCCGTCCGGCCGCTCGTCTGGACGCGGAACGCCATGTCGGGCACATCGAAGCGCAGATTCAGCTTCCAGCAGGGCTGCCGGCCCTGGCTCACCTGGACCAGCGCCTCCCCCAGGCGAAACATGTCGCCGACCGCGACATCGGCCTCGGTCAGGCCCGCGCTCGAAAGATTCTCGCCGAAGGCGCCCGGCCGGTGGAGCAGGTCGCTCGTGCCGAGCGCCGCGCGCCAATGGCCATAATGCTCGAAGGCATAGTGATGCGCCGCCTTGTCGGGCCCGCCATGGTGCTTGCGGTCGCCCTGCGCATCGCCCGTGAAGCCTTCGTGCCCCAGCCAGACGCGGCCCGCGACCGCGCGCTTGTCGATGCCGCTCGGCGCGGCGCCGGGCCCGAGCGGCCGGACGGCGCCGATCAGCAGCTGGTCGATCCGGATCATGATCGCTCAGCCTTAGCCGACCGGGTGTGATCCTCGTAAGGGCCACTTTCCGGTGACGGGGAGCGTTCCAGTCTGTCGTTTCGGCGGACCCGCCGTTGCGTGACGCTGCGCTCCGGTCCAGAATTCGCTATCCAGGCGTCATCATTTTGAAGTTGATTCTCCCGATGCCGGCCGATCCGCTTTCCATTCTCAACACCGTCTATGGCTATTCGAGCTTTCGCGGGCCGCAGCGCGACATCATCGAGCATGTCATCGCCGGCAACCACGCCTTCGTGCTGATGCCGACGGGCGGCGGCAAGTCGCTCTGCTATCAGATCCCGGCGTTGGTCCGTCCCGGCGTCGGCCTCATCGTCTCGCCCCTCATCGCGCTGATGGACGACCAGGTGACGGCCCTGAGACAGGCCGGCGTCAAGGCTGCGGCGCTCAACTCCAGGCTCTGGGGGCCGGAAAAGGATCTCCTGTGGCGCGACGTCGCGGCGGGCGAGATCGACCTTCTCTACATGGCGCCGGAAACACTTCTGCGTGTAGAGACGATCGAGCGGCTGAAGGCGCTGCACCTCTCGCTCATCGCCATCGACGAGGCCCACTGCCTGTCGCAATGGGGGCATGACTTCCGGCCCGAATATCGCGGCCTCGACGGCCTGGCGAAGCTCTTTCCCGACGTGCCGCGCATCGCTCTCACCGCCACCGCTGATGCCCCGACGCGGGCCGAGATCGTCGCCCATCTCGCCATCGGCGATGAGAACAGCTTCGTCTCCGGCTTCGATCGCCCCAATATCCGCTATGGCGCCGCCGAGAAGACGAGCACCACGCAGCAATTGCTGCGCTTCCTCGGCCCCCGCAAGGGTGAAAGCGGCATCGTCTATTGCCTGTCCAAGCGCAAGACCGAGGACCTGGCCCAAAGCCTCACCGGCCACGGCTTCACGGCGCTCCCCTATCATGCCGGCATGGAGATGAAAGCGCGCGAAGCGAACCAGCGCCGCTTCCAGCTCGAGCCCGGCCTCATCATGGTGGCCACCATCGCCTTCGGCATGGGCATCGACAAGCCCGATGTGCGCTTCGTCGTCCATGCCGACCTGCCCGCCAGCATCGAGGCCTATTACCAGGAGACCGGCCGTGCCGGACGCGACGGCCTGCCCGCCGAGGCGCTGATGCTCTATGGCGCCGAGGATATCGCGCTGCGCCGGCGCTTCATCGAGCAGTCGGACGCTCCGGATCAGCGCAAGCGCATGGAGCGCAGCAAGCTCGACGCGCTGCTGGGCTTCGCCGAATCCCCGCGCTGCCGCAGGCAGGTCCTGCTCGGCTATTTCGGCGACGACAGCGGCCCGTGCGGCAATTGCGACGTCTGCCTCGATCCGCCAGAAACCTTCGACGGCGCCATCGCCGCGCAGAAGCTCCTCTCCTGCATCTATCGCACCGGCGAGCGCTTCGGCCAGGCGCATGTCATCTCGGTGCTCCTCGGCGAGAATGACACGCGGATCACGCAGCTCGCGCATGACAAGCTCTCGACCTTCGGCATTGGCGCGGAGCATGATCGCAATGGCTGGCGCTCGATCGTCCGCCAGCTCGTGGCGCACGGGCTGATCGATGTCGATGTCGCGGGGCATGGCGGCCTGTCGATCTCGGGTGACGGCCGTCAGTTCCTGCGCGACAAGCCGCCCTTGAATCTACGCGTGGCGCGGAAAGCGCGGTCCGGCCGGAAAACCGCCCGCCGCGAGGCCGGCGACGCCCTCGCCGTCGCCGACCGCGACCTGTTCGAGAAGCTGCGCGCCAAGCGCCTGGACCTCGCCCGGGCGCAGAATGTGCCGCCCTATGTCATCTTCCATGACAAGACGCTGATCGAGATGGCCGCGCGCTCGCCGCGCTCCCTGGCCGAGCTCGCCGCCATCCCCGGTGCCGGCGAGGTCAAGCTCGCGCGCTATGGCGAGGCGTTCCTCGCGGTGATCAACGATCACGCTGCCTGAGAGTCAGAACGGCAGGCGACATCCTCATGCGAGCGGCTTGAGCTCGCCCAGCAGCGTCGGCAAGAACTCGGCGACGGTCGGATGGATGTGCACCGCGCGCTGCATCACCGTGTAAGGCGCCTTGGCATACATCAGGTCCATAACGGCGTGGACCGCCTCATCGCCGCCCGTGCCCAGGAGCGAGGCGCCCAGGATCTGCTGCGTCTCCCCGTCCACCAGGATCTTCATGAAGCCCAGCGTCTCGCTCTTCTCATAGGCCCGCCCGACATCCTCCATCGCCATGGTCGCGATAAGCGCGGGCTTGCCGGATTTCCGCACCTGCGCTTCCGTCAGCCCGACGCGCCCGAGCGGCGGGTCGATGAAGAGGCCATAGGCGGGGAAGCGGTCGCTCACGCGCCGCTCGTCCGCATCGAGGAGATTGGCGGCGACGATCTCGAAGTCGTTCCACGACGTATGGGTGAAGGCGCCCTTGCCATTGCAGTCGCCGAGCGCCCAGATGCCCGGCACATTCGTGCGCAGCTGGTCGTCGACGGTGATGAAGCCCTTCTCGTCCATGGCGATGCCGGCTCTGTCGAGGCCGAGATCGTCGGTGTTGGGACGCCGCCCGACGGCGAGCAGCAGATGGCTGCCGACGACGTCGGGCGGCCCTTCCGTGCAGTCGACATTCGCCGTGATGTCCCGGCCGCGCTTCCCGACTGCGATGCATTGTGCATCGAGGCGTATCCGGATCCCTTCGCGCGCCAGGATGTCGTGGATCGCCGCCGACACGTCCTCGTCCTCGCGCGGCACGAGACGTGGCGACATCTCGATCACCGTGACCTCGCTGCCGAAGCGGCGGTAGATCTGCGCGAATTCGAGGCCGATATAGCTGCCACCGATGATGACGAGGTGCCGCGGCAGGACGTCGCTCGCCAGCAGCGAGCTGTTGGTGAAATAGTCGATCCCGTCGAGTCCCGGCATATCCGGCACATGCGCCCGGCCGCCGACATTGATGAAGACCTTGTCGGCGCCGAGCACCTCGTCGCCGACGGCGATCTCGTGCGGCGCGGTGAAGCGGGCATGGCCCTGAAAGACGGTGCAGCGCTCGGTCTTGCGCAGCGAGCGCTCCACGCCTTGCGTCGACGGGCTGACGATCTCATGCATGCGAGCCTTCACCCGCGCCATGTCCACACGCACCGGACCGTCGATGGTCACGCCGAATTCGGCCGCCCGGCGCGCCATGTGAGCGGCATAGGCGCTCGCCACCAGGGCCTTGGTCGGCGTGCAGCCGGTATTCACGCAGGTCCCGCCGAAGCGCCCGCGTTCGACGATCGCAACCGCCATGCCCGCGCCGGCGAGACGCCGCGCTAAAGCGGGTCCGGCCTGTCCGGTACCGATGACGATGGCGTCGTAGCGTTTCATTGGAAAGCCCTTGGAAGACCTACCCTACCACGCCTGTCCCCCGTCGAACCAGATCGTGGATATAATCCGCGAGCGTCGTCGCGCCCTTAAGCGCGTCATCGGGCATGTCGAAGCCACCATCGGCGCTGACGGCGGTCATCTGCGCATAGGACTGGGCGGCGGCTTCGGAGAAACCCATATCCCGAAACGCTTGCCGCCATTTGCCGCGCGGCGTGACCGCGACCTCCACCGGCCGGCCGAGCGCGCGTGCGAAGGCCTCGGCCACATCCGCCGCGCTGTAGCGCCGCGGTCCCTCGACATAACGGATGCCGATGTCGCCGAGAGAGGACAGGAGACGCTGCGCCGCCACCTCACCCAGGTCGCGCGGCGCCACCATCGGGATGGGCATGTCGGCCTCATACATCGTCGGCAGCGTGCCGGTCTTGCATACGCCGTCGAGGAAGCCGTCCCAGTTGCTCATATAATAGCCGGCGCGGTTGACGGCCGCCGGGACCGGTTGCCGGCGCAGACCTTCTTCCAATTCCCACAGGACGCTGAGATCGCCGATGCGCTCGCCGGGCTGGGCGCCGCCGGTCGATTCCGCCACCACTTTCTCGAGACCCGATCCCGCGAGCGCTACGAGGATGTTCGCCGCCGTGCGCCGCTCGACCGCATCGGTGTCGGTGGCGACATCGGCGGGCGGATTGAGCAGGAAGGCGCGGCGGCCGCGCCTGAGCACCTTGCGCAGCGCGGCCACGTCATTGATATCGGCCTCGGCGAGCTCCGCGCCCGTTTCGCGCCATTCATCGGCACGCCCGGCGTCGCGCGTGACGATCGTCACCGCCTCGCCCCGGCCGAGCAGCGCCCTGGCCGTCGCGGAGCCCACATGTCCGGTGCCGCCTAGGATGACATGCATCCGTCTTCTCCCGTTTGGTTGTGGGAAACACGGTAAGCCGCGTCACTGGCAGATGCTGCTGGCGGCGCGGCAAGCCTCGTCGGGCCCTATGGGGAACTCGTCTGTCGAAGAGTCGTTCCGCGATCCAAACGGTGTGCGAGACCGGCGGCCTCGCCGCGGCGACCCGTCTCCTCCCATGTGGCCTGCCGGCTTCTCTCGGCCGCCGCGGCCTCGATGTGGATCATGGGCACGTCCCGGCGATGGTGCCGTCGCCGCACTGCCGGGAACCCGATGCAGATAAAAATCGCCCCGCCCGAAGCGTACACGAAGATTTTCCCGGAACGATTGAAGCCGTGCCGCGTTGAGGGACTTGCGAGGTGGGCTTTGTGAGGGAGGCACGAGCAGTTGTGTCTGACAATCTGATCCTGGCGGCGAAGCGGGCGAGAGATCTTGCCTCCACCCTGACCTCGCCCGAGACGAAGGCCGCCTTTCTGGACATGGCCGCGAGATGGGAAGCGGAAGCGGTCCGCATGCGGGAGAGCTGCGCGGCGAGTTCCACTCAGAGCGCAAGCCGTCCCGCGCAGGCGCCCCGGAACCCTCCCTTGCGTCCTTGACCTGACGCGGAAGGCGGTCCTGTTCCTCAAGGCCCTTCAGCCGGCGCGTCACGATCCAGCTTGTCCAGTATCCAGTCCAATTCGCGCAACAGCTTCTGCTCCGTCATTTCCCAGGTGCGAAGCTGCAACTTGGCGGCGCTCGGATCCCGTCCATCGTTCTCCAATTGCGTGACCAGCTGACTGCTCATCACGGTTTCCAGATGCGCGGCCTCGGCCTGGGCGTGGACCAGGGAGAGCCGCTGCAAAAGCAGGAACTTGTCCATACACCGTTAAGGCACGGCACTTCAGATAGTTCTGTAAATGGCTCTGTGTGGCTACCGCTCGATGGCGGCCTCGGGCGTGTTGCGGAAGCTGATGGCCATCCGGTTATAGGTGTTCATCAGGCCGGTCGCGATGGTGAGGTCGGTCAGCTCCTTTTCCGTGAACGAGGCGCGCGCCGCCTGGTACGCTTCGTCCGGCACGCCGGTCTCGGCCACGCGGGTCACCGTCTCGGCCCAGGCGAGAGCGGCACGCTCGCGTTCGCTGAACAGCTTGCCGCCTTCCGGCCAGGCCTGGACCAAAGCGAGCTTCTCGATCTTCACGCCGCGCTTGATGAGGTCGCGGACGTGCATGTCGAGGCAATAGGCGCAATTGTTGATCTGCGAGATGCGCAGATAGACGAGATCGACAAGCTCGGGCTCGAGGCCGCTCTGCAGGATATAGCCATAGACCTGGCCCAGGGCCTTGATGCCGTTGGGCGCGGTCTGGTTGTAATCGAGGCGCTTGCTCATGGGTGTTCTCCTATTTGAGATATGTGGTCAGGTCCTTGTCGCCGGTATCGGCGACGATGACCGCGAGCAGCTTGGCGGGCTTTGTCGAGCTCGCATTGCGGCTGATGGAATGGGTGGAGCCGGGGGGCTCGGACCAGCTCTCGCCCGCTTTGTAGACGCGCGCGGGCTCGTCATTCACCTTGGACTCGATCTCGCCCGCGACGACATAGGCGTAGATGAAGCCGGTTTTGCTGTGGAGATGCGGCGCCGAGGCGCCGCCCGGGGCATAGTCGACGACGAGGGCGGTCAGCGTCTTGCCCGGGATGTTGGGGATCGCCTGCGCGAAATTCGGCGTGACCGTCTCGCCCGTGTCATGGGCGGAGGCGGGCGCGGCGACGGCCAGGGCAAGAGCGGCGAAGGCAGTGGTGAGGATGGCTGGTGTCTTCATATCGGGTCTCCTTTCGCCCCGAGAGATGCGCCTTGTCTGGGTCTGAGAAAAGCACCAGAAACATATAAAAATCGTGTACTACGAAGGCATGGCCAAGCCCTTCCAGCTGACGCTCGACCGGTCGGCGAAAATCCCGCTCGCCGAGCAGATCCGCAGAGCCCTCACCGCGGCGATCGAGAGCGGCGTGCTGGCGCCGGGCGCCCGCCTGCCCT
>JBFWNN010000078.1:0-23984 GCA_050251035.1 Parvibaculaceae bacterium | reverse complement strand
AATCATCTTCGGTTTCAGACGCTAGATCGGACTATATGCGCATCTGACGGCAAAACTATAGTTAGGTTAACTTACTATTAACAAATCTATATTTGACTATATTTGCCTTATATTTGGGTTTTATTGTAGTTAATATTCTATTAAAGGGAATTCGTGGCCTATAGTGGAAAGATCGAGACATATTGGCTGAAAAAAACAGCGAAACCTGACGTTCGATTTCCGCTTTGAGAAAAATGCTCCGCAGGATGAAATCTTGATCTCGAGTCACACGGAAAATTTTTGTAGGGATGACCGCCAAGGGGCCCTGACCGAAAGCGAGAAACAGCAGAGCTTTGCCGTCGCATGGCTGGAATCGACGCTTGGTCGGGCTCAGGGGCCGCGGTGCTGCCGCAAATTCGTAGCGATCAGGTTTACGACACGTGGCCGAATCGACTCAAAACGTACAGGTTTGAGCAATCGTAAGACGCCGAATTAACTTGTCTTTTAACGATCCGGTTAAGGATGCGCCGTTTACGGCATGCGGGAGGAAACCCAGTCGAGCAGCTTGTCGAAGCCGCCGAAGGGATAGAGATGGGGGCCGGCGACGCCAAGCTCGGGCTTCTCGAAATGCAGCTTGGCCAGATTCTCGACGAAAGTGTCGGGGCTCGAGACCGTCAGCAGCTTGGTGACGTTGAGCGCCTGCTTGCGAATGAAGCGCGCCGAATTGCCGACGCCGCACATGGCGGCATATTTGACGAGCGTCTTGATCGTCGCGGGACCCGGCACGCCAACATGGACGGGAAGGGTAACGCCCGCATCGCGCAAGCCCTTCGCCCAATAGGCGACGGGCCCTGCCTCGAACAAGAACTGGGTGGCGATATAGCCTTTCATGCCATGGGCTGCGAGATAGGCCTGCTTCACCTGGAGCGCCTCGACGAGAGCCGCCTCGCCCCTGGCCCTGACGATGTCGGGATTGCCTTCCGGATGACCGGCGACGCCGATCTTGTCGATGCCATGCGCCTCAAACAGTCCGGTCTCGAGAAGCTGAATGGCCGCGTCATACACGCCGAGCGGCTGCGGGGCGCCGCCGCCCAGGACCAGCGCCTGGCTGACTTTTCCGCTGCGAGCGAAGGCGGCGAGACGATGCTCGAGATCGGACCGGTCGCGCACGAAGCGGGCCGGCACATGCGGGACGGGCTCGAGGCCCGCGGCCCGGATGGCGGCCACCGCCTCAATCTGAGGCGCCAGATCAGCGGGGTCGATCAAGGCGACATAGACACATGTGCCTTGCGGCAGCCTGTCCCGCAGCAGAGCGACCTTCTCGACCTGCCTGGGCGTGATCTCGATGGAGAGCCGCGACAGGAAGGCAGCGGTCAGGGAAGGCATGTCGCTGGCGTCGACCTCGATCTTCGAGAACATGTTCAAGGCATTAACTCCGGGTGGCGGTTCGCCCGGACAGAATTACCCGCCATGGCGCCGGTCGCATGAGGATTTGCGACACCGGCAATCCCGGTTGCGACGGGGCCGCCCACATGCTGTCGTATTCGTGCCATCGAATGGCGCAGATGGACAAAACCCGAGATTGGTATTATTGGGCGCGAAACGGGCAGCGGGCCGAAAGCGCGAAGCGGTTTTCGGGTCATCCGATGCGCAGGACAAGGAGAACGAGCGCCGGGGCGTTCCTGTCGGACGTGCGGCGCCGCGGAGAGACGGAACCCCATGTTCGGTGACAAGCCTCAGGAATGGCCGCAGAAATTCGCCTTCATCATGGTGCCCGAATTCACCATGATGCCGGCGACCGCAGCCATCGAGCCCTTGCGGCTCGCCAATCGCTGCGCTGAACGGCCGCTCTATAAATGGGCCATGCATTCGGTCGACGGCAAGCCGGTCGCCGCCTCGAACGGCATCCTCGCCATGGTCGACGGCGATCTCGACCAGATCAACGAGCATGACACCGTCATCGTCTGTGGCGGGCTCAACATCCAGCACCATGTCGACAAAAGGCTGGTGAACTGGCTGCGCAAGGGGGCGCGGCGCGGCATGGATATCGGCGCGGTCTGCACCGGCTCGCATATCCTGGCCGAGGCTCATATCCTCGATGGCTATCGCTGCACCATCCATTGGGAGAACCTGCCCGGCTTCTCGGAGGCCTTTCCGGAAATCGAGGCCACCGGCGGGCTCTTCGAGATCGACCGCGACCGCTTCACCAGCGCCGGCGGCACATCGGCGCTCGACATGATGCTGGCGCTCATCGCCAGCCAGCATGGTCCTGACCTTGCCGCCAGCGTCGCCGAGCTCGTCCTGCATTCGCCGATCCGCCATCACAGCGAGCATCAGCGCATGTCGCTGCCGGCCCGCATCGGCGCCCGCCATCCCAAGCTCGTCGGCATCATCGAGGAGATGGAGAACAATCTCGAAGAGCCCTTGTCGCCCAGCGTACTGGCGCGCCAAGCCGGCCTCTCGGCGCGTCAGCTCGAGCGCCTGTTCCGGCGCTATCTCGACCGCTCGCCCAAGCGCTATTACCTGGAGCTGCGGCTCAAGAAGGCGCGCTCCCTGCTGCTGCAGACCGACATGTCGGTCATCAATGTGGCGCTTGCCTGCGGCTTCTCCTCGCCGTCGCATTTCTCCAAATGCTATCGCGCCTTCTACGGCCGCACCCCCTATCGCGAGCGCGGCGTGCCGACGCTCGCTCCCGCCGGCGCCACGGGAAGCTGATCGGCCGTCCACCCTCAGGCCCGAGGCCGGCGTCAGCCCGTTATGGTCCCACCGTCGACAATCACCGTCTGACCGGTGATCATCCCTGCCGCTTCGCTCGCCAGGAACGCGATCGTGCCCTTGAGATCATCGGCCTCGATCAGACGCTTGACGCTCTGCGAGCCGATGATCGCCTCTTCGAGGCCGACGACATAGTCGGGCGTCGACATGGAGCGGGTCGCCTCAGTAATCGTATAGCCGGGCGCGATGCCGTTCACCGTGATCCCGGTTCCCGAGAGCTCGCGCGACAGCGCGCCGGTCATCGCCCAGACCGCGCCCTTGGACGCCACATAGTGAAGAAAGCCGGGCTTGCCCATGAAGACGACGTTGCTGGAGACGTTGACGATGCGCCCGTAACCGTTCTCTTTCATCGCCGGCACGGCGGCTCGGCACATCTGCCAAACGCCCTTGACGTTCACCGACATCATCAGGTCCCACTCGTCCTCGGCGATCCTGTCGAAGGATGCGAGCTGGATGCCGCCATAGAGCGCGGCATTGTTGACCAGGATGTCGAGCTTGCCGAAGGCTTCCGTGGCGGCCGCAACAATCGCTTCGGCCCCGGCTTGCGTCTGAACATCGCCCGTGGCTTCGACAGCCTCGCCACCTGCGGCGCGAATGGCCGCGACGGTTTCGGAGGTGGAGCGGATGTCGGCCGCCACGACGCGCGCCCCCAGTCCAGCCATGTGCCTGGCGAACACGGCACCAAGGCCCCGATGCGCGCCGGTGACGATGCAAACCCGGTCCCGAAGCGTTTCCATCATCATGTTGTCTCCCAGATGGTCTTGATTTCGACGAAGCAGTCGATGGCGAGATGGCTCCATTCGCGCGAGCCGCCACCGCTGTGCTTGACGCCGCCGAACGGCACCAGCGGATCGAAGAGGTTGTAGGAATTGAGCCAGACGACGCCGCTGCGCATGCGCCGGGCCAGACGCATCGCCCGGCGCTGGTCACCCGTCCAGATACCGGAGGCCAGACCGTAGCGCGTCCCGTTGGCGATGGCGACCGCCTCGTCCTCGGTATCGAAAGGCATCGCCACGAGAACCGGACCGAAGATCTCCTCCTGCTCGGCCAGGCAGCCGGGCCGGACATCGGCGAGGATCGTCGGGGTCATAAAAGCACCTCCGGCGTGACCCGGTACCTGATATTCGGTCCCACCGGCGACCAGGCGCGCACCGTCGGCGAGCGCGCTCTTCACGTGTCCCAGCACGTTGTCGCGATGCGCCCTGGAAATGAGCGCGCCCATGTGCACCGAAGGATCGAACGGGTCGCCGAGTCGCAGCGCGGCGGCCCGTGCCGCCACGCCGGCCACCACCCGGTCATAGACCTTGCGCTCGACAAGGAGCCGGGACCCGGCGCTGCAGATCTGGCCCTGGCCGTAGAATATGCCGGAAGCCGCTCCCGCTATGGCGGCATCGATATCGGCATCGGCGAAGACGATGTTGGCCGACTTGCCGCCGAGCTCGAGCTGCATGCGCTTGTGCGTCGCGACGACATTGGCCCCCACCGCCTCACCAGTGCGCGTGCTGCCGGTGAAGGTGACGCCGTCGACATCCGGCGACTTCGTCAGGACGTCGCCGATTTCCCGACCGGGACCGGTGACGATGTTGATGACACCCGGCGGCCAGCCGAGCCTGGTGGCGAGATCACCCAGCATCAAGGCCGTCAGCGGCGTCACTTCGGCGGGCTTAATCACCACACAATTGCCGACGGCGAGCGCCGGGGCGATCTTCGATACGGTCAGGACCAGGGGCACGTTCCAGGGGACAATGGCGGCGACCACGCCCAGAGGCTCGCGAATCGTCTGGGCTCTCTTGCCGCTGTCGACCTCAATCGTCTCGCCGCGGTTCATGCGCGCCGCGGCGGCATAGAAACGAAGCCCGTCGACGGCCCGCGCAACGTCCCCGCGCGCCTCGGTGATCGACTTGCCGCATTCGAGCACTTCGGCCACGGCGAAGTCTTCTCCGGCGCTCTCGATCGCGGCGGCAAGCCTTTCCATCAGGAGGCCGCGGTCACGTCCACGCAATCCGGACCAGACGCCACTTTCGAACGTCCGGCGCGCGACCGCAGCCGCTTGCTCTGCTTCCCGGACGCCGCCGCGCGCCACCACGGCGACCGACGCCCCGGTTGCCGGATAGATGACCTGCATGGTGCGTCCATCGGCGGCGTGAACGGGCTTGCCGTCGATGAGCATGGGAAGCGGTCCATTCGCCAGCATGGCGCGCAGGCCTGTCGGCAGGCGCATATCCTGGGCGGTCACATCGATCCTGGCTTCCAGCATTATATGTCCTCGTGACAAGCGGAGGGAAATCCATGGCGGCAAGTCTTCATAGCGCAGCAGTAACCCAGAGCCATCTATTATACAAGCATGCCAATTTAATATAATATATAACCCACAACTTTTGGCTTTATTCCCTTTAGTTTTCCGGATACGCCAGACGACCGTTGAACTTTGCGGAGAAAAAGCCTCTTTTCCCAAGCGCAATTACCCCGCAGGCCGAATTATCCACCGACTCTCGTATTGTGTTAAATAAGTCCGTATGATTATAATTAGCAGCAACCCGGCTCACGACCGGCCCGCCAAACAACCCCGGAGAGGAATATCCCACAATGCGCATGTTATCCCGCCGACACGCTTTAAAACTATCCTTGGCCGCCAGCCTGGCCGCCGGTTTTCCACGCAACCAGGCTCTGGCTGCCTCGTCGCTTCGCGTCACCCATTTCGGCGGTCCTTATGCCGTGCTCGAAGAGATCATCGGCGGAGCCTATAAGGCCGCTGGCTTCGGCGATGTCGAATATGAGCAAGACCAGCCGTCCCTGATCCTCGCCAAGTGGCAGGCGCAGCGAAACGATCCGCCATACGACATCGGCCTGCTCGAACGGCCGCATACGATCCGGGCCGGTGCCTCGGGCCTCGCCCTGCCCCTTACCGCCACGGAGCTGCCCAACCTCACCAACGCCCTGCCGGGAGCGGTCGCCGACCAGGGAGCAGGCGTGGCACTGGCGTTCGATACGATCGACATCATGTACGACAAGACCGCCGTCGCAACGCCGATCACCTCCTGGCTCGACCTGTGGCGGCCGGATCTCGCGGGCAAGATCATGCTGCCGGGCATGCCGATCGACGGCGCTATCGTCTATATGCTGGTTGCCTGCGCACGCGCCTCAGGCATCAGCGAGCCGGACGTGGAGAAGATCCTCCCCAAATTCGTCGAGCTGAAGCAGAATGTGCGTAGCTTCTACAGCGATCCGAACCAGGCGACGCAACTTCTCGAGCGCGGCGAGATCGTCGCCGCGGTACAGTATAGCGCGCGTATCGGCCAGCTGATGAAGCGTGATTCGCGCTTCACCCGCGCCACGCCCAAGGAAGGCGTCCCAGCCATTCCCTATGATCTCGTCGGCGCCAGCGGCAGCAAGAACCCGGATGGCGTCAAAAAATACATCAACCTCGCGGCCAGCGCGGAAATCCAGCAGAAGGTCTGTTCCAGCATCCTGCTCAACCCTTCGATGAAGGGCGTGACCCTCACCGACGACATACGCGCGCTGATCATCGCCGACGAGAACAAGCTCTTCGCCGTCAATGACGTCGCCGTGGTCGAGCGGCAGCAGGCGTGGCTGGAGCGCTGGCAACGCGAGGTGCAGAGCTGACCGACTACGGCGGCAGCCGGGTGCGGCAACACCGCCGGTCCGCTTGCGATATCCGATCCGGGCGCTTGCGCAACACGCAGGCGCCCGGACGATTTACACAGGGGCCGCCGTGATCCATGAAGGCGGGGCAAGCCCCGATGGAGCGAGAATGACACCCCCAGAAAGTCCATCCGCTTATCTCGAGATCAGGAATGTATCCAAGACCTATGGCGACTTCCGCGCTCTCGACGATTGCTCGCTCACCATCCGCAAGGGCGAGTTGATCGCCCTCCTGGGCCCCAGCGGCTGCGGCAAGAGTACCCTGCTGTCGCTGATCGCCGGTCTGCAAAGCCCGGATTCGGGTGATATTCTGCTCGGCGGACGCTCGCTTATCGACACGCCGATCAACCGGCGCCAGGTCGGCATGGTGTTCCAAAGCTATGCGCTCTTCCCGCATATGACGGTGTGGGACAATATCGGCTATGGGCTGACGGTCCGGCGCGAGGCGCCGTCCGTGGCGCGTGAACGGACGCAAGAGATGCTCGCTTTGCTCAAGCTCGATAGCCTGAGCAAGCGCTACCCGGCCGAGCTGAGCGGCGGCCAGCAGCAGCGCGTTGCCGTGGCCCGCGCTCTCGCCACCCGTCCCGTACTGATGCTTCTCGACGAAGCGCTGAGTGCGCTCGACAAGAATTTGCGCGAGGAGATGCAGATCGAGCTGGCGCTGCTGCTGCGCAGGGCTGGCATTACCACGATCCTGGTCACCCACGACCAACGCGAAGCCTTTGCCTTCGGCGATCGGATCGCCATCATGAACAAGGGCATCATCGTCCAGGTCGGAAGGCCGGAAGAGGTCTATCGCGCCCCGCAAACCGCCTTCACGCTGGACTTCCTCGGCTCGGTCACCTGCTTCGCGGCCGAGATCACGCCGGGCAACAACGGCACCACCGTGGCGCGCAGCCGCAGCGGGCTCGAATACCCGTTGTCCGCCGGCTCGGGCAGGACGAGCGGGCCGGTGAAGATCTATGTCCGCTCGGAGGGACTCTACCTGTCGCGGACACCCACCGACGTCCATCGCAGCGCGCCCGCCACCGTCACTCTGTCGACGTTCCTCGGTTCACTCAAGCGCCATGTCGTCGATACCGGTTTCGAACAGGTACTCGCTGACGCGCCGGCTTCACATGGCGACGACGAATTCGCCGCCGGCGACAAGGTTTTCATCGGCTTCCGCGCCGGCCATGTGCATGTGCTGCCGGGAGACAAAGCATGAGCGCCGCTGCGGCCGTCACGCACCGGCACAAGCCGGAGCACTTCGCCTATCTCCTGCTGCTGCCGGCTCTGCTGATCATCGTTCCGTTCTTCCTGCTGCCGCTCGCCGTCCTGGTGCGCAACAGCCTCAGTCGCGACGATCCACAGCTCATCCTGGTCGACGACGTCACGCTCGGCAACTATGTCCGCATACTCACCGACTGGTATTACAGCTCGCTATTCATCAACAGCCTGGCGACCGCGGCGGCCGTCGCGCTGATCACCCTGGTCATTGGCTATCCATTCGCCTATTACCTGGTGCGCTGGGCCGGTCGACGGACATCGCTGCTGATGTGGATCGTCTATACACCGATCATCATCAGCGTCATCACCCGGGTCTTCGGTTGGATGGTGATCACCGCCGATACCGGGCTGATCAACGCCCTGCTAATGCGCCTTGGCGTGATCGATGGACCATTGCACATCCTGTTCGGCTTCGCCGGCATGCTGATCGGCATGGTGCATCGCTATCTTCCGCTGATGATCCTGCCGCTCGTCAATGCCATCAGCCGCATCGACACACGCGTCATGACGGCATCCGAATCGCTCGGCGCCAGCGGCCACGACACCTT
The DNA here is from genome assembly GCA_050251035.1 of Parvibaculaceae bacterium. Classification (GTDB taxonomy): domain Bacteria; phylum Pseudomonadota; class Alphaproteobacteria; order Rhizobiales; family Aestuariivirgaceae; genus Taklimakanibacter. The sequence continues at coordinate 15,750 of JBFWNN010000078.1, read as the reverse complement.
CTGGCGGATCACCCTGCCGCTCAGCCTGCCGGGCATTGTCGTCGGCATCCAACTGACCGTCGCGGTGGTGCTCAGTGACTATGTGCTGCCGACGCTGCTCGGCACAACGCGCTTTCGGATGATCGCGCCGGCCATCTATGACGAAGCGATCAGCATGGTGCGCTGGGCCTCCGCCGCGACCATGGCCATCGTCACCATAGCCGTGGTCGCTCTCGTCCTCATCGGCATGAACCTCCTCATGCGCCGTCTGGCCCCGTGGACTCGCATCCTATGAACGCCCGCCCCACCGCTCGTCGTTGGCTTGCCCTTCATGTTGTGCTCGTGTGCATCTTCCTGCTGGCACCGATCGTCGCCGCCATCATCCTGTCCTTCAGCAGCGTCTCCATGCTGGTACTGCCGCCGCCGGGGTTCAGCCTGCAATGGTATGAGGCCGCTCTGCACGAGCGGAAGTTCATCACCGGCCTGGTCAACAGCCTGTGGATCGCCGGGATCAGCAGCTGCATTGCCGGCGTTGCCGGCACGCTCGCCGCCGTGGCGCTCAACAACTACCGCTTCGCCGGCAAGGAGGTGATGCGGGTGCTGCTGATCATGCCGCTGATCGTGCCGTCGTTGGTCATCGGACTTGGCCTGCTGCAGACCTATACGCTGGCGGGCCTTGCCGGCACCGGCCTGTGGCAAGCCTCGCTCGGCCATGCGGTGATCGGCCTGCCTTATGTGGTCTACCTGGTTCTCGCCACCATGGCCCATTACGATGTGCGGCTGGAACATGCCTCGATGACGCTCGGCGCCTCGCGCGTCGCGACCTTCCTGCGCATCACCCTGCCGTTGATCCGCCCTGGTGTCGCGGCCGGCACCGCATTCGCCTTCCTCGTTTCCTTCGACGAAGTGGCCCTGTCGCTGTTCCTGACGCGCGGCGACACGCTGCCGCTGCGCCTCGTGCAGCACATCCAGTATTACGCCGATCCCAGCGTGGCTGCGGTCTCGTCACTTCTCGCCGTGCTTTCGGTCGTCGCGCTCTGGCTGGTGGCCACGGTGCTACGCCAGACGAATCGGGCAGTGGCGCCCAAGTCGCGCTGACCTCGCGCGGGTCGACGTCATGAGGACGACACACAGCGGAAGCGGTGGGAAAGTGGCCGATCTGCGACTTCAGCTCCAGTGACTGGCGCCGAACTTATGCACGAAGACAATCGGCTTGCCCTTGCCCAGGCCTCGCAAAGAGACCGATCCCGTCGCCAGCCGGCACCCGCATCATCGCTTGACCTCAGATCACGGAGCGGCGCGCGGCGATGCCGCCGTCAATGGTGATGATCGTACCCGACGTGTAGGCGGAGCGATCGGATGCGAGGAATAGGAACATGTCGACGACCTCACGGAGATGCGCCGGGCGCTTCAGCGGGTAGCGGGCGAGCAGCTCCTCGTAGCGGCCTTCGTCGCCGAACACCGTTCCGGCGCGCTGACGCAGCATCTTGTAGATACGGGCAGTGTCGACTGGACCCGGATTGATGCCGACCACGCGGATATTGTCATCGAGGCTGCTGCCACCGAGAGCACGGGTGAAAGCCATCAGGCTGGCATTACCGGTGGCGCCGGCGATGTATTCTGGATCGCAGACCTCGCCGCCATTGCCAATGTTGTTGAGGATGACGCCCCCGCCCCGCGCCTTCATGCGCGGATAGATCGCGCGCGTCAGATCGACATAGCCAAAGCACTTCAAGGCCCAACCTTCACGCCAGGCGTCGGCGTCGACATTCCACAGGTTGCCACTGGGAATCGTGCCGGCATTGTTGACCAGCACATCGACGTCACCCGCCTCGGTGACGATGCGCCCGACAGCCCCCGCCTCGGTGAGATCGGCCGCCGTCACTGAAACCGTCACCGGATGGGCCTGCGTAATCTCCGCCTGGAGAGCCGCCAGCCGGTCGGCGGAACGCGCCACCAGATGGAGCGAGCAGCCTTCCTCGGCGAAAGCGCGCGCCATGTCCTCCCCGATGCCTTGCGACGCACCGGTGATCAGGACGTGTCTGCCCTTGAGCCTAAGGTCCATCTGCCTATCCTTTCTTCGCCAAGAATGTCCGTTAGAAATTTGCCGCCTTTTCGGTCATATGCCGCGCGTCTGATAGGCGGCGGCGAGCGCGGCGGGATAGTGCCCGCCGCTTCGCATTCGATGACCACGAAATCGCCGTTCGAGGGACAGACCGGCATGGCAAGTCCAGGCCACGCCGGCGACCGCCTTGGTCGCCAATCGATGCGTGTTCTGTCCCAGCCATTTGAGGCCCGGGGTTGACCAACCGGTCGAAATGAGCGTTGCGGATTTCAAAGGTCTTCATGATCGGTTCCGGGGATCAATGACGTCGCGCCTCTCCGGATTATATCTTTGCAGATAATTATACAATACCCCTGATATAATAATTATACGAATATCCAGCTGTTTCATTGTGGTATTTGCGATCTTCTGTGCACTTCTCCAAAGCGGCCTTGGACGCCCGCCAGAGCCGTTTGAGCACTTGCAGCAGCCAGATATATACAATGAACGTCATTCTGTGTAATTGAGACATGCGCCTCACGCGGCGCGATCTACGTCCGGGCAGTTCACACCATGGCCATTCTTCTCACCAATATCGACGCTCTCTATCCCTGCGATGGGAAGAGCAGGGTCCTGCACCGGGCGCATATAGTGGTCGATCGCGGGCATGTCGCCGCTCTCGGGCAAGGCGATCTTTCCGGCACGTTCGAGGAGACGATTGATCTTTCCGGCCACCTCGTCACGCCGGGCCTCGTCAACAGTCATCACCACTTCTTCCAATCGCTGACCCGCGCCATACCCGCAGCCCAGCGCGGCCATCTGCTGACCTGGCTCCTGCGTCTCTATCCGATCTGGTCGCGCATGACACCCGACGATCTCGCGGCCGCCACCGAAGCTGCCGTAGCAGAACTTCTACTGTCCGGCGTCACCACGACCTCGGATCACCTGTATCTGGTGCCGCGCGCCGAGCCCGACTATGTCGAGGCCGAGATCGCCGCAGCCCTCGGCCTCGGGATACGTCTGAATCTGGTGCGCGGCAGTCTCACCGCGCTCGAAGCGGACCTCGAGGAACGCTTGACGGCAATGCTCGGACCCGGCGCCGGCGGCCTTATAGATGACCAGGTCCGGGTATGCGCCGAAATGGCCCGCGTGTTGCGTACCCACCACCGGCCCGGCCCGGATTCGCGGCTGACCGTCGCCCTCGGGCCAACCACCACCACCTACCAATCGCTCGACTACATGCGCGCCGTAGCCCGGCTCGCCCGCGAGCATGATTGCGGGCTCCATACGCACTTCCACCCCCGTTCCGACGAGCGCGCGGTCACTGCGCAGATGTTCGGCAAGGCACCGGTCGACGTCCTCGACAGCATCGGCTGGCTGCGTCCCGGCACTTGGATCGCCCATGGAACCAGACTCGATGCCTATGACATGGCTCGCCTGGCTGAGCGCGGCGTTGCCCTGGCCCATTGCCCGCGCATGATCATGCGGCTCGGTGCCCGATTGCTTCCGCTGCATGAAGTACGTGCCGCCGGCATCCGTGTCGGCATCGGCGTCGACGGCGCAGCCAGCAATGACAGCGGCTCGATGGTGTCGGAGTTGCGCATCGCCGCTTTGCTCCATCGGCTGGCGGGCGGCGAAGGCGACATAGCGCATGACGACTGGATGACGCCCATGGACGTTCTCGACATGGCGACACGGGAAAGCGCAGCAGTGATCGGGCGGCCTGATCTCGGCAGGCTCGAGATCGGCGGGCCAGCAGATATCGCCGCCTTCGACCTGCGCAGCGTCGGCTATGCCGGCGCCCGTACCGATCCATTGTCTGGCTTTGTGCTCGCCGGCAGCGACAGCCGGGCCGCGCTCACCATGGTCGCCGGACGCATCCTCGTCCGTCAGGGCACCCTTGTCGGTACCGACGAATACGGGATAAGGGACAAGCTCGACAAGGCCACCGACCGGCTCATCGGGGAAGTTTCCAGCATCACGGGTTGGGATTATACAAGTTTCGAATCGCAGAACGGAAAACGTCCGTCATGAAGCGCAAGACCGCATTGCTCCGCAAATCCGGCCCTTCAGTGCCTGGCAGGCGGGCGCAAAAACGCGACGGGGCTGGTGGCCCCCGTTCGACGACGATAGCCCAGCGCATCCGGGTCCTTCTCGAAGAGGACATCATCGTGGGCAAGCTGCGTCCCGGCGAACGGATCGATGAAGTGAAGGTCGGTGAGCAATATGACGTCTCGCGCACTCCCGTACGCGAGGCGCTCAACAACCTCGCCTCCACCGGCCTCGTTGAAGTCAGACCTCGGCAAGGGACCTTCGTCGCCGAATTCACCTTGCCGAAACTGGTCGAGATGTTCGAGGTCATGGCCGCGCTCGAAGGCTTCTGCGTCAGACTGGCGGCGCGGCGTGTGACCGATGCCGAAATCCAAGCCATCCGGGATTGCCACCGCGAGGCCAGCCGGCTGGCGGAGGCCAATGACAGCATGGGCTTCTACGAAAAGAACAACGAATTGCATAGTTTGTTCTATGAGGCGTCGGGCAATGCGACGCTGATTGAAATGACCGTGGCGCTGCGCCGGAAGATCGCCCCTTACCGCCGCTACGCAACATATCAAAAGGACCGCATCCGCGAGTCGGTAAAGGAACACCAGGCGGTCATCGATGCGATCATGGCGCGCGACGATGATGCGGCCGATCGGTTGATGCGGCAGCACCTTTCGCTCCTCGCGCTGGGCTTCAGCGATCTCGTCGCCGCCCTCGCAAAGCGACGCGAGACCGAGGTTTGACGCAAACGCGTCGAGCCGATCAGCCTTCATCGGCGCATAGCCGCCTGAGCAAGGCTTCGCAGCGCCGCAACTGATCAAGCGTCACGAATTCATCCGGCTTGTGCGCGACGGTGATGTCGCCCGGACCGCAAATGACGGTGGACACGCCCAGGCCCTCCTGCAAGAGGCCGGCCTCGGTGCCATAGGCGACCTTGGCGAGACGATTGGAGCCGAGAAGTGCCGTCATCCGTTTCACCGCCGCGGCTTCAGGTTGGATGGCGTGGCTCGGATAGTCATAGACCTGCTCGAATGTGATCGTGGACGCGGGGTGGACCTGGCGCATCTGCGCGATGAGCGCATCGGCCGCGGCCTCTATGCGCGCGAAGACGGCATCGGCATCCTGGCCGGGAAGCAGGCGGTATTCGAACGTGAAGCTGCAATGCGTCGGCACGATATTGATGCCGGTTCCGCCGCTGATCAGCCCGGTCGAGATCGTCGCATGCGGAAGATCGTAGTCGTCATCACTGACGCGGCCTGCGAGTTCGCGCCCGATGTCGCTGATGGCCACGACGAGCCGCGCGGCAAATTCTATGGCATTGACGGCCCGCGGCGCCAGGCTTGAATGCGCCTCGAGACCGGTGACGTGGCAGCGATAGCTGCGCCCGCTCTTGTGGCCGATCACCAGTTCCATGCCGGTCGGTTCGCCGACGAGGCACATATCGGCCGAAAGGCCACGGGTCTTCAGGTCGGCGATGAGGTCGAGCACGCCGGTGCAGCCGACCTCTTCATCATAGGAGAACGCGATATGGACGGGCCGGCGCAGCGGTCTCGCCACAAGCTCGGGCACGATCGCCAGAACGCAGGCCAGGAAACCCTTCATGTCGGCGCTGCCGCGACCAAGGAGCCGGCCATCGTGCTCCGTCAAGACGAAAGGATCGCTCGACCACTTTTGGTCGTCGACCGGCACGCAATCCGTATGGCCGGACAGGATGATGCCGCCCGCCAAATCCGGACCGATCGTGGCGAAGAGGTTGGCCTTGGGCTCGGACGACCGGCTGACCCGCCGCGACGCCACGCCATGTTTCTTGAGATAGTCCTCGACATAATCAAGCAGCGGCAAATTGGAATTCCGGCTCGTCGTGTCGAAGCCGATCAGGCGCGCGAGGATGTCGCGGCTCGCGGGATCTCCCATGCTCATTCGCCCTTGACCCGCCGCGGACGGTCCGCCGGCGGCGTCATCAGCATGGCGGTGACCGCCTCGGGCAAGTGCCCGACGCTGCTCTTGCGTGTCGACAGTCCGGTCACGAAAGGCAGGCATTGGGCCCGCGCCACTTCATAGACCCGACGCAATTCAGCAACCGGTGCGGGATGATCGTCGACGCCGATGTCGAGATAGGGATATTCCTCCGTATCGTGCACCTTGATGTAGGCCGACTGCTTGCCGCGCTTGTCGCCGCCGGCTTCCTGGCCGGCCTCCAGGACGCGCATCAGGCGCTCGGGCAGGCTCAAGCCCACCGTGGCGCGCGCCGTCGCGGCCATCGCCGCCACTGTGTCGCTGCTCACCAGCATATTGCCCTGGACCGTGAAGCCGTTGCCGACCTCATGGCCGCACCATGAGGTGCAGTCCTTGCCGGTGAAGGCGGCAACGCCGCCTTCGGCATCGACGATACCGACCTGACGGACCTCGCGGCCGGGATCATCGGCAATCAGCTTGTCGAGCACGGCCTTGGCCGTCATGCCATTCTTGAGCAACGCCAGGCCGTCGATGCCTAGGTAGGGATTGACCCAGGATTGGGTGGCAACAGCGCCGATACGCGGCGCTACAAACGAGCAGAGGCCGCCGACCGCCGGCACCGCGGTCGAGACGGCGATGCCGAGCATGCCAGTGCGCGGGCAGCACGCAGCGATCGAAAAGGTGGCGAGCTGAATCATGGGTATGCCTCCTTGGGTTAGCCGGCCCGCCACATGATCTCGAGCGACGGGACGGCGGCGAGCAATTCTCGCGTGTAAGCATGGCGAGGCGCATCGAAGATCTGGTCGACACTGCCCTGCTCCACCACCTCGCCCCGGCGCATGACCGCGACCTCGTCACTGACCTCGCGGATCACCGCCAGGTTGTGGCTGACAAAGATGGTGGTGAGACCGAAATCGTATTTGATATCGGAGAACAGCTTCAGCACCTGGGCCTGGACGGAAACGTCAAGGGCCGAGGTCGGCTCATCGGCGAGCACGAGGCTCGGTCCCAGTATGACGGCACGGGCGATGGCGATGCGCTGTTTCTGGCCGCCCGAGAGCTGATGCGGCAGTCGGGTCTCGATGTCAGGGTCGAGACCCACCCGGCGGAGGAGACCATGGATGCGATCGCGCCGTTCGGCCGCCGTGCCGATGCCGTGCACTTCCAATGGCGCCGAGAGAATGGCGCGGATGCTGTGGCGCGGATTGAAGGACGAGGCCGGGTTCTGAAAGATCGGCTGCACCTGGCGCCGCATCGCTTTGAGGCTTTGGCCGCGCAATGCCCAAATATCGGCGCCGTCGATGAAGATGCGGCCTTCGCTGGGCTGAATGAGGCGCAGCACCATGCGCAGGAGCGTCGATTTGCCGGAGCCCGATTCACCGACGATGCCGAGCGTGCGGTTCTTCATCACCGACAGGGAGACATTCGATACAGCGGTGAAGCCCGAGCCGCGGTTGAACAGACCTCCCTGCTGGAAGATTTTCGTGACATTGTCGACGCGCACCACAGGCTCGCTCATCCGGCCCGTCCCGTGCGCTTGTGGATGCTCGGCGTCGCCTGCAGCAGCATGCGGGTATAGTCGGCCCGCGGCGCCTGGAAGATGCGAGCCACCGGGCCGTCCTCGACCACCCGGCCGCCATGCATCACGTAGACCCAGTCGCAGAGCTCGGCGACGATGCCGAGTTCATGGGTGATGAACAGGATGGCGGAACTGCGCTGATCACGGATATCGCGCAGCAATTTTAGAATCCGTGCCTGGACCGTGACGTCGAGCGCAGTCGTCGGTTCATCGGCGATGACGAGTTCGGGATCGAGGGCGAGCCCGGTCGCGATCATGGCGCGCTGCTGCATGCCGCCGGAGAACTGATGCGGATATTCGCGCGACCTCGTCTCCGGATCGGAAATCTTGACCGCGCGCAGCAGGTCGATCACCTTCCCGGCGACGGCGCGCCAGGAGAGCCCGCGGTGGAACTCATAAGGCTCCCCCACCTGGCGACCGACCTGCATGGTCGGATTGAGCGCCTGGAGCGCGTCCTGCGGAATGAGGACCATGCGGTCGCCGCGAAGCTCGCGCATTCCCGTTTCATCGCGGCTCAATATATCGCGTCCGCCGAGCGCGATCGTGCCTGCGACGCTGGCGCCGTAGGGCAGGAGCCGCATGACCGAGAGCGCCGTCATGGTCTTGCCCGAGCCCGATTCGCCGATAACGCCGACGATCTCGCGCGGCCAGACATCGAGGCTCACGCGATCGACGGCGCGCTGGGCGCCGCCCTGGCGCTTGAACTCAACGACAAGGTCGCGAATGGCGAGTGCCGGACGCTCCGCATCCCGGGCATGGAGGCGCGGGTCGCTCATGTGTCCCTCAGATGCGGATCGAAGGCATCGCGCAGACCGTCGCCCAGCATGTTGAAGCCGAGCACGGTGAGGAAGATCGCGGCACCCGGCGCCAGGCTGAGCCATGGCGCCTGCGCCATGAAGCCGCGACCGGTATTGAGCATGTTGCCCCAGGACGGATCGGGCGGCTGAGCGCCAAGCCCCAGGAAGGACAAGGCGCTTTCGAGCAGCACGGCATAGGAGAAGGCGACCGCCGCCTCGACCAGCAAGGGGGCCACGATATTGGGCAGGATCTCGCGCGTCACGATGCGGAAATGGCTCATGCCGATGGCGCGCGCCTGCTCTACATATTGCTGGCGCAGGACGCTCTCCGCGCTGGCCCGGGCGAGGCGGGCAAAACCCGGAATGAAGATGATGCCTATGGCGATCATGGCGTTGAGGATGCTGGTGCCAAGGCTCGCCATCAGCACGATGGCAAGGAGGATCGCCGGGAAGGAGAACAGGACCTCCATCAGCCGCATCAGCACCAAATCGACGGCGCCCCCGAAGTAGGCCGCCAACGTGCCGATGATGGTGCCGAAGACGAGGCCGATCAGCGAGGCGAGCACCGCCACCATCATCGACAGGCGGGCGGCGTGGATGACCCGCGACAGCACGTCCCGCCCGAGTTCGTCGGTGCCCAGGAGATGCGCCGCCGACGGCCCGCGCAGCATCTGGGCGATATCGAGGTCGAAGGGCGAATAAGGCGCGACGATGGGCGCGCTGGCCGCCAAGAACAGAACCACCCCGACAATGGCGCCACCGGTCACGACGAGCCGCCAGCGCCGCCAGTTGAAGGGCTTGCGAGCCACCGCCGTCATCGATGCCTCGTGACTCGGCGCGGGTCGATGAGCCCGACCACGATATCAACGATGAAATTGATGATCAGCACGACGGCTGTGATGGTGAGCGCGCTGGCCAGGAGGACCGGATAGTCGCGGTTTATGATACCGACGAGCACGAAGGAGCCGATACCCGGCAAGAGGAAAATATCCTCGATGATCACCACCGAACCGAACAGGAAGCCGAACTCGACGGCCGCGACATTCACATAAGGGGTGAGTGCGTTGCGGACGGCATGGCGCAGCACCACGATGCGCTCCCGGGCCCCCTTGGCGCGGGCGGTGCGGATATAATCCGAGGACAGCACCTCGATCATCGCGGTGCGCATGATGCGGATAAGCAGCGCCGACGACACGATGCCGAGCGACAGAGCCGGCATGACCATCTGCTTGAGGTTGAGGATGGGATTGTCGAAAAAAGGCGTGTAGCCGCCCGGCGGCAGCAGCCGGAAGCGTAGCGTCAGCACCATCACCAGGAGCGTCGCCAGCCAGAAATTCGGCATCGCGCCGAGCAAGGTGGCGATGAAGGAAATGCCCTTGTCGGCGGAGCGCTGGTGGCGCATGGCGGCAAAGGCACCGAGCGGGATGGCGATCACATTGGCGATGAGGAAGGCGAAGACGGCAAGCTCGAGCGTCACCGGGATGCGGCGCAGCAGCTCAGGCCCGACATCGACGCCGTTCTGGAAGCTCTTGCCGAAGTCGCCGGCGAAGGTCCGGCCGAGCCAGTCGGCATATTGCACGATGAGCGGGCGATCGAGCCCGTGCAGAGCCTCGAAACGCGCCAGCGCCTGGGGCGTAGCGTCGATGCCCAGCGCCGAGCGCGCGGCCGAGCCCGGCACGACATTGATCGCGACGAACAGAATGCTGGAGGCGACGAGGAGCGTCAGCGCGAAGGCCAGGAGACGAGAAAGAATCAGACTGCGCAAACGCTCTTACTCCCTCGTGGGCGGCCAATGAGGTCTCCTCTCCCGGCGGAGAGAGGAGATTACCGGCGGTGCGGCCCATTTCCTCACGCTTCGAGCCAGGCGTCCTTCAGCGTCTTCAGAAAGCCGGTGCGCATCGGCTTGTAGTTCTTGAGCTTGTCCGTATGCGCGGTGAGGATCAAGGAATTTACCAGGGGCACGATCGGCATTTCCTCCAACGACAGCTTCTGCTGCTCGGCATAGGCCGCCTTGCGCGCCTCCTGGGTGGTCGCCGATTTGGCCTTGGCCAGGGCCTCATCCATAGCCTTGCTGCAGCTCTTCTGCACGTTGATTGCCATGCCGCAGGCATAGTTGTTGGTGACGAAATCGTCGGGATCGGCGAGGGGCGACACCCAATACATCGCAGTGAGATCGAATTTCGACGGCCCCCAGACCTCGTCCCAATAGCGCGGGATCTCCATGGTCTTGATCTCGGCCTTGATGCCGACGGCGGCGAGATTGGCCTGAATGATCGGGGCCATCGCCACCATGGCGGGGAAGGAGGACGCCATGGTGAGCGACGTGGCAAACCCGTCGGCGTGGCCTGCCTCGGCGAGCAGCGCCTTGGCCTTCGCCGAATCGGCGCCGGATGCGAAATAGTCGATGCCGGCATAGCCCCAGTTCCATTCCGGAATGACACCGCCCTTGAAGGGGACGGCCTGGCCGAAGAAGACACCGGTGACGATGGCGCTGCGGTCGATCGCGTGGGCGATCGCCTGACGCACCTTGGGATTGTCGAGCGGGGCCACGGTGTTGTTCATCAGCAGCCAATAATAGCGGCTGCCCTCGAGCGTGGCGCCGACCAGGCCCGGCGTCGCGGTGACCGTCTGCCAATCCTTCGGCGGTATCTCGTTGGAGAAGTTGATCGTGCCGGAGATGACCGCATTGGTGAGCGCGGTGATGTCGGCGATCAGATGGAACTCCAGCGCATCGAAGTAAGGCTTGCCGGTCTCGTAGAAGGTCTCGTTGCGGGTGAATTTCACCATCGAGCGGGGCTCATAGGAGACGAATTTGAACGGGCCCGAGCCGACAGGCTTGGAATTGAGGTCGTGACCGGATTCGACGAGCTTCTTCGGCACGATCGAGGAGCCGGGGAACGCCATATAGACGAGGAACGGTCCGGTCGGCTTTGACAGCTTGAAGGTGACGGTGTGAGGATCGACCACCACCACCTCGCTGATCGTCTCGACCTGCGACCCATAGGAATAGCCCGAATCCTTGGCGCGCAAGCGATCGAAGGTGAACTTGACGTCTTCCCCGGTCAGATCGGAGCCGTCATGGAACTTTACCCCTTTGCGCAAATGGAAGGTGTATTCGAGACCGTCGGCCGACTGCTCGAATTTCTCGGCGAGATCGGGATAGGGCACGGCATCGGGATCCACCGACATGAGGGTCGAATAGACCTGCTCGATCACCACGTGCGACATGCCGGAAGGCCCGCGTGCCGGATCGAAGCCCGCCGGGTCGGCGGAAAAGCCGAGCTTCAAGGTGCCGCCCTTGACCGGCTCCTCGGCCCACGCCGCAGGCGCCAAGCCGAGTGGAAAGGCCGCAAGGGCCGCCAAGCCCGCGCCCGCCTTCAAGAGCTCCCGGCGTCCAACTTTCAGTCCGCGTGTCATGGAGACCTCCCCTATTGGATCATTCTGGTGAAAACTTGAACGGACTTGAATGAAAGGAAAAATGACGTAACTGTCAATCGAAAAGGCGGATTGCCGGCTGCCGCCCCTTCGGCCATCCTGCCTTTCCTTGTTACGCGCGGCATGGGAGAAAGAATGCTGACCGCCACGGCGAAAAGCGGCACCACCGACAGCATCGAGCAACTGGGCTCGCGGGTGCGCTATGCGCGCAAGCGCAACGGGCTGACGCTCAAGGAGCTGGGCGACAAGGTCGGCTGCTCGGAGAGCCTTCTGTCGAAGATCGAGCGCAATCACATCGTGCCGTCTCTGCCAGTTTTATGGCGCATCGCCGAGGCGCTCGGCACCACGTTCGGTGCCCTGTTCAGCGACAAGAGCATGGAGCCGGTGACCACCTACAATGACGGCGAAAGGCCGCTGCTGTCGATCGGCACCGGCAGCGGCAAGGCGCCGGACGTCGTGCTGGAGCGGATGGTCCCTTCCTCCGAGAACCGCACGATCGATGCCAATCTCCACGTCATTCCGCCGGGCGGAGGATCGTCCGGAGCCTATTCGCATTCGGGCGAGGAAGTCGGCTATGTGGTCAGCGGCTATCTCGAGCTGACCGTCGACGGGCGTGTCTATCTGCTCGCCAGCGGCGGCTCATTCTTCTTCAATTCGAGCCTGCCGCACAGCTATCGCAATGTCGGCGCGGGCGAGGCGCGCGTCGTGTGGATGAACTCGCACAAATCGCGGCTGCGCTGAGAATTCGAAATTCATTCCTAAGACAGAGTACAGAGCGGCTGTCCTGACCGGTCATGTCAAAAGCAAGATAGGGAGGGGCCCGAAGACCCCTCCCCCGATAGGAGTGCGCCCGCGACCGGGGGCAATTTGCAGACAGCACCCTACCGAACTTGTCGGTTACGACCACAAATTGAAGCGCTTTCCCCAGCCAGATTTTGTGCATCAGCTGCTCTTTGGATAGGGCTTCAACAAAATATAATACATGCTCCGAAAATCAAATAAACTTTCAACGTATCAAACATCCGCAAATACTTGCTCGGCGGCCGGCCAAGATAATTTCGCCCGCGCAATTCAGATACTTATCGCAATAGACAGGCCAACAACGACAAACCTAGACTTTGGTCCCAGCCTAAGACACAGCCGGAAGTCGCAATTTGACTGCCAAGCCGCCAAGCTTCGATTGATCTAGTCTAATCCCGCCACCATACATTGCTGCCGTTTCGGAGACGATCGAGAGACCAAGGCCGGAGCCCGGCTTGGTTTCGTCGAGCCGGCGGCCGCGCTCGGGTGGTTCCTTGCGCTTCTCGGGCGGCAGGCCCGGACCATCGTCGCCCACGACCACATCGATCCACAGGCGCCCGTCCGGCGGCGCATCCATGCTGGGACCGACCGCGACATTGACCTTGTTGGCCGCCCATTTGCAGGCGTTGTCGAGGAGGTTGCCGGCCATCTCCTCGAGATCCTGCTTCTCGCCCCGGAACTTCGTGCCCTTCGGACATTCGACGGTGATCGCGATGCGCTTGTCGAGATGGATGCGTTCGAGGGTGCGGGCGAGCGCGGCCAGCACCGGCTCGACTTCGCAGGTCGTGCCCACCGTCTGGGCGCGCGCCGCGCGGCGCGCACGGTCGAGATAGAGACTGACCTGATCGCGCATCACAATGCTCTGCTCGAACACCTTGTCGGCCAAAGGTCCCGGCTGCAACTTCGCTTCGTTGCTGAGCACGCTGAGCGGCGTCTTCAACGCATGCGCCAAATTGCCCACCTGGGTGCGTGCCCGCTCGACGATCTCGGAATTGCTCTGAATGAGAAGATTGAGCTCGTCCGCCACCGGCTGGATCTCTTCGGGATAGTTGCCCTCGAGGCGCTCCGCCCGCCCTTCCCGGATGGCGGTCAGCTTGTTCTCCAATGTGCGCAACGGACGCAGGCCGAAGCGAACCTGCACGAGAATGGCGATCAACAAGCCCAATCCCAGAAGCGTCAGCATGGCGATAAGCGTCTGGCGGAAAGCGGTCGCTTCCGCCTTGAGCTCGTCGAAATTGCCGGCGACCAGGAAAGAATACTGATCGGCCTTGTCGAACAGCTTGTAGCGCTGCTCGATCACGCGCAGCCGCATGCCATTTGTGTCGTCGAGATAGAAATGCGCGATGCCGTCGGAATCACGGTTGGCGAGATCGCCGGCTTCGGGGGTCAGGCGCTTCTCGAGCAGCGAGGGCGAGGCGAGGTCCGTAATGCGCCAGGTGGGCGGCGTCACCTGCCAGTACCAGCCCGACAGCGGCAGCGTGAAGCGGGTATCAGCGAGCTCGCTCTGCATGGCGGGCGAGCCATCGGGATTGACCTCCACATTGGCGAGCAGCCCGTCCATGACGGCCCGTAGCCTGGCGTCGAAATTGCGCTCCAGCGCTGCCTGGAAGAGGCTGGTGAGCAGAACGGCGGCACTGACCAAAAGGACGATAGCGACGATGGCGGACGAGACGATAAGCCTGAAGGCGAGTGAGTTACGCCGCATCATCCGGCTCGGACACGCAATAGCCCATGCCGCGGATGGTCCTCAGCACGTCGACGCCAAGCTTCTTGCGCAACCGCCCGACGAAGACTTCGATCGTGTTCGAGTCGCGGTCGAAATCCTGGTCGTAGAGATGCTCGACCAGCTCGGTGCGCGAGACGACCTTACCCTTGTGGTGCATGAGATAGGCCAAAAGGCGGAATTCCAGCGAGGTCAGCTTGATCGCATTGCCGTCGACCGTCACCCGAGCGCTCTTGGTGTCGAGCAGCAACGGGCCGCAGGAGATTTCGCTCGTCGCATGGCCGGCGGAGCGGCGCAACAGCGCACGCACCCGCGCCAACACCTCTTCCATGTGGAAGGGCTTGGCCACATAGTCGTCGGCACCGGCATCGAAACCCTGCACCTTGTCGCTCCAGCGGTCGCGCGCGGTGAGGATGAGGACCGGCATCTTCTTCTCGTTGCGCCGCCACTTCTCCAGCACGCTGACGCCATCGAGCACCGGCAGGCCCAAATCGAGGATGACCGCGTCATAGGGCTCGGTCTCGCCCAGATAATGGCCTTCCTCGCCGTCCTTGGCGCTATCGACCACGTAGCCCGCGTCGCTGAGAGCGGAAACAAGCTGGCGGTTCAGATCAGGATCGTCTTCGACGACGAGTATGCGCATGGCTGGTCTCTTCTGGTTCTCGCAATTCTGACTGTTCTAATGCGCTGAACGCGAAGCCCTGAAAAGCATGCGGCCCGAATAGCAGGAACCTCGCATCCAACACACTAGCGGGGAGCCCCGGTGTCGCCGTCGATGATCACGCGCTGCAACTGGTTGTTTCGCCGTAAAGTGACAGCATAGTTCCCACCAGGCAAGAGCTTGACGCCGATCCCCTTGGAATTGGGCACCAGGCGTTGAGCGATGATGAGGGCCTGGGACGGCTTGATCAGCGGCATGTTGGGCGGCCGGTTGGGCGCCTGAATCTTCGGCACAAGCTTGGGCATCTGGAGCTTTGGCTGCACCTGCATTCTGGGCTGTATCTGCAGGTTCGGAGTCTGCGCCATCGCAGGCTCTCCGGCAGCCAGCATCATCGCCATAACAGCGACTATCGTGAGCGCCCGACGCATTTCGATCCTTCCTGGACCGCAAAGTAGAGGCGGCAAGATGAACCAAGCATGAATAGGTAAATGCCGACCGGCTCCTGCTAAAATATTGCAGATGCGGGGAATTTGCTTTTCTCGGCAGGCCTGCTGGCACGCCTGTTCCGGCCCCCTCGGACGACTGCGGCCAGAGCTCTTCGCAACGGCAGACAGTGCCGCGAAAGTGACTTCTCGTGTTCGGTCCTGCCGAATCTAACGCCAAGACAGTTTTCGGGCCGATGCTGTAGGACGTCCGCAGGACAAGAAATAGGCGGCCACTCCGGCCGCCTCAGTC
>JBFWNN010000077.1:13655-24483 GCA_050251035.1 Parvibaculaceae bacterium | reverse complement strand
ACCAAGACGAAGCTCAAGTGATGTGCGACCCCCGGCCTTGAGCCGGGGGGAGCTCGAAGGGTGTGCTTCAGCACGCTCGCTCCATCCTGAGGGATGCTTCGAGGCCCGGCTACGCCGGGCACCTCAGCATGAGGGGCGGTGAGATGCGATCAGTTCCAAAGCCATCGCGCTTTAATCCAGCCGCACCTGGACGCTCGCGGTGTGGCCGCGCGCGTCGATCACCGACAGGCGGGAGAAGCCCTTGCCCGGCGTCTCCCATTGAGTCTCGCGGCGCGGCTCGCCGATCACGACCGGCCGTCCGTCGGCGAACCAGGTGAAGGGCGGGGCGCCGCCCATGGCCTTGAGCGCCAGCCCCAGATCGCTATCGCCGCCCGAAAGATCGATCCGCGCCCCTTCGGGCGGGAAGGAGATCGCGAGCGGCGGATCGCCGGGTCCGGCGGCGGCGATCTCCGGCAGGCTGTCCGGACGGAAGCGCTGCAGCGCCGGCGGCAGATCGGAGGTGCGGGCGAAGACGACGCCCTTGGGCGCCGGCGGCAAGGGTGTGCGCTTGGCGCCGATGCGGGCGAAGGCATCGAACAGGATCGGCGCCGCAGCGGTGCGGCCGATGAGATCGGAGACGGGCTCGTTGTCCGGCCGGCCGACCCACACCGCGACCGTGTCGGCGCCGTCGAAGCCCACCGCCCAGGCATCGCGATAGCCATAGGACGTGCCGGTCTTGTAGGCGATCTTGCCGGGCAGCGCGTTCTGCGGCGCCGGCGCGTCGATGAGCACATCCGCGACCTGCCAGGCCGCCACCTTGTCGAAGAGGCGCCGCGGCGGCGCGGCCAGGCTTCGATCCTGCGACCGCCAGACGAGCGGCAGGGCCTCGCCGTCGCGCGCCAGAGCGAGATAGAGCGTCGCCAGATCGGTGAGCTTCACCCCGGCGCCGCCGAGGCCGACGGCAAGGCCGGGCGCGGCATCGGCCGGCAGCTGCGGCGCGGCGCCGGCATTCTTCATACGCGCGATCAGGCGATTGGGGCCCAAGGCGTTGAGCAGCATCACCGCCGGCACGTTGAGCGACTGCTGCAGCGCCCGGCGCATGGTCACCGTGCCCTGGAAGGCCTCGTCGAAATTCTCCGGCTTGTAGAGGCCGAAGCGGATCGGCCGGTCGTCGACCAGCGTCTCGGGATGGGCGAGCCCGTCCTCGAAGGCGAGGCCGTAGATGAAGGGCTTGAGCGTCGAGCCGGGCGAGCGCAGCGCCTGGGCGAGGTCGATCTGGCCGGCACGCGCCTTGTCGAAATAGCCGACGCCGCCGACATGGGCGCGGACCTCGGCCGTGGCGTTGTCGACGGCGACGATGGCGACGGAGACCCCGCCGCCCAGCGTCATCGCCCGTTCGCGGGCGAGGGCCTCGAGCTGCTCCTGCAGCGGGCGGGAGATGGTCGTGGTCTCGACCAGATTGGCTTTCTGATGCGGGCCGCGATTGCGCTTCACCAGGCGTTCGGCGACATGCGCGGCGAAGAGCGGGAAGAGCTTGCGCGCCGCTGGCGCAGGCTCGAGCTTGGCCGCCTTGGCCTGATCGTCATTGATGACGCCCTTGCGCGCCAGCAAAGCGAGCGCGCGGTCGCGCGCCGCGCGCGCCGCCTGCGGAAAGCGGTCGGGCCGGCGCGTCTCGGGCGCTTGCGGCAAAGCCACCAGCAAGGCGGCTTCGGCGGTCGAGAGCCGCGCCGGCTCCTTGCCGAAATAGGCGAGCGCCGCCGCGCGCGTGCCTTCGATATTGCCGCCATAGGGCGCGAGCGCCAGATAGAGGGCGAGGATGTCCTCCTTGCTCAGCCGGCTTTCGAGCTGCACCGCGCGGATCATCTCGGCGAGCTTGGCCTCCAGGGTGCGCTCGGGCCTGGGCTCCAGCAGGCGGGCGACCTGCATGGTGATGGTCGAGCCGCCCGAGACGACCCGGCCATTCCAGGCGGCCTGCCCGACGGCGCGCAGCATGGCGACCGGGTCGACGCCATGATGCGCATAGAAGCGCTTGTCCTCATAGGCGATCAGCATGGCGATGAAGCGCCGGTCGACCTCGGAAGGCCGCGCGGGCAGGCGCCAGTAGCCGTCCTGGGTCGTGAACGGCCGCAGCAATTTGCCGTCGCGATCCACCACCAGCGGCGAATAGCTCAGCTTCTCGCCGAGCGGTGGCGGCCCCAGACGCTTCATCGCTTCCGACAGCGCAAGGCCGCCGGCATTCACGACGAGGATCGTCGTGAACAGCACGGCGCACAGAGCGTGGAAGCGCCAGGATCGGGCGCGCCCTGCTCCGCGGTCCTGGCGCAGATCCTTGCTCACGGCTCGATCACGCTCATCGTCGTGGTGGCGAGCGTGGCGTTGCGGTCGGGCCGGTACATGTCCTCGATAGTGGCGCCCGGCAGCGCATAGCGGCCCGGCGCCACGGCGCGGACGATGTAAGCGAGCTTGGCGCTCTGGTCGGTGAAGGCCGCGACGAAGCGATCGTCACGGAACTCGGTGTAGGCCGCGCCAGTGAGGTCGCTGAGCCACGCCAAGCTGCCCGTGCTGCCGGTGGCGACGAGCTGCGGGTTCTCGATCTCGAGACCGGCCGGCAGGCGGTCAACCAGCAGGAAGTTGCCGGTCTGATCGGTCCCGTCACGGCTCGCGGTCAGCACCACGACGAGGCGGGTGTTCTGCGCGACCTGCGCCGGATCGACCGGCACCCCGTCGAGCGTGTAGTAGACACGCATCAGCGTCATGCCGTTCGAGGATGCGGGCTCGGGCACCACCGGCGCGCCCGAGACCGCGACCACGGCCTGGAGCGGCGAGGAACCGAGATTGCTGACCTTGTGCGGCTCGTCGAGGGCGGCACCCTGATAGACCTTGTAGAAGGCGCCCTGATGGGCGGAGCCGTCGACCGTGAGCACGATCGAGCGGGCCTGCTCGACGACGTTGCGCGCCGCCAGCACCATCCAGGTCATCTCCTGGGTCGAAGCGTAGCGGTATTTGGCGCGCTCGTCGGTGATCACCTCGAGCGCCGCCTGGATCACCGGCGGAGGGGCATTGCCGTCCTCGGCCAGCGCCACGATGGCGGCGGCGTTGCGCAGGGGCG
The DNA here is from genome assembly GCA_050251035.1 of Parvibaculaceae bacterium. Classification (GTDB taxonomy): domain Bacteria; phylum Pseudomonadota; class Alphaproteobacteria; order Rhizobiales; family Aestuariivirgaceae; genus Taklimakanibacter. The sequence continues at coordinate 21,395 of JBFWNN010000077.1, read as the reverse complement.
AGCCGTAATAGTTCCAGGCGGCGGGGACGACCCCGGCGGCCTCGTTCTGCAGGATGTCGGCGGCGGACTGGAAGGCCGCATTGGCCCTGGGCTTGTCGCCCAGCATGCCGAGCGCGGCCGCGATCTGCGCCCGCGCCATGGCCGTGCCGAAATCGCCGATCTTGGTGTCGGCGAAATATTTGAGATCGCCCGCGGGCGCCCGGCCGGCGCGCGCCAGCGTGTAGAGCGCATAGGCGACATCCTCGCCCCGGCCCTGCTGCACATAGGGCGAGTTGCCCACCTGGTTGCGCAGATAGTCGACCGCCTGGTTGAGCGCGCCTTCCGGCACGGCAAAACCCTTCTCGCGGGCCCGCAGCAGGAAGTCGGTCACATAGGCCGACAGCCACAGATCGCCGCCATAGGAGTTCCACAGGCCGAAGGCGCCGTTGGTGTCCTGGCGGGCGAGCAGGCGCTGCACCGTGTCGGACAGCCGGTCCTTCACCGATCCGTCGAGATCGAGATCGTTGCCGCCGAGCTCCGACAGATAGAGCAGCGGCAGGGCCCGGCTGACCAGTTGCTCGGAGCAGCCATAGGGATAGCGGTCGAGATCGCGCAGCAGGCTCGGCACGTCGAGCGCGCTGAGCGGACCGACCGACAGCGACACGGCACCGGTGCCTTGCACCATCTCGGCGATCAGGTCCTTGCTCACCGTGACGCCGCCATTGGGCGGCAGCGTCTGCACCATGCGCCGGGTCACCGGCGGGTTGGCCGGCGCGACGCCGAGCGTGAAGGTCTGATCGATCTGGACGTCGCCCGGGCCGATGAGCATGGCCGTGAGCCGGGCCGTGCCGATGCCCGATGCGGTGATCGGGACATTCACCGGCGTGCGTGAGCCGGCCGCGCCGATCTTCACCGTCTGCTGGAGAAGGGCGGGATCGGCGCCGATCGGTCCGTCGATGGTGAGGGTCAGCGTGTAGTCGCCGGGTGTGGCCTCGGCATTGAGAAGATCGAGACGCCAGCGCGACTGGTCGCCGGAGCCGAGGAAGCGCGGCAGCGTGCCGGCGATGACGATAGGATCGCGTGCGATCACGTCCACGGACGCATGGCCGACCTTGGTCGGCGTCCACGCCACCGCCATGACGCGGATGGTGCCGTTGAAGGCGGGAATGTCGAAGGGCACTTCGGCGGTGCCGTCGGCCGCGACCTCGACGATGCCGGAGAACAAAGCGAGCGGCGCCTGGGTGGGCGGCGGGCTCTGGAAGTTTCCGGCGCCGCTGTCGCCGCCGGTGCGGATCGGCCCGCGATTGGTGCCCATGCCGTCGATCAACTGGCCATAGATGTCATAGAGCGCAGCCGAGAGCCGCTTCTGGCCGTAATAGTATGTCTCGGGCTCCGGCGGCCTGTAGCCGGTGAGGTTGAGGATGCCGACATCGACGGCGGCGAGCGTCACATAGGCCTTCTCGCCGCCGGCGCCATCGATCTTCACCGGCACCTTCAGAGTCTGGCGCGGCTTCATCACATCGGGCGGCGTCAAGGCGAGCTTGAGCGTGCGCTCGTTGCGGTCGATGCCGAACCAGGCGAGGCCGATCGAGCGCGTGGGCATGCGCTTGGCGGCGATGTCCATGGGCCGGAAATGGGTGACGACGACATAGGCGCCGGTGCCCCAGTCGTCGCCGACCTTCACCGGGACCGTGGTGCCGTTGTCCGGCACGTCGATCAGCTCCGAGGCGTAGAGCTTCTCGCCGACCACCTGCACCGAGGCCTTGCCGGCGAAGCGCGCATCGATCTTGACCTGCACGGTGTCGCCGGACTTGACCGAGCTCCGGTCGAGCGCCACCGGCAGCATATCCGGCGTGTTGGCCGCTTCGGAGGTGTAGTAGCCCGCATAGAAGCTGGTGGAGGACGGCGCCAGGCCGTCGGCCGTGATCTCGATGCGGTATTGGCCCCATTGCACCGGCAGGCTGATCTGCGCCGGCTCATCGGCGGCGATGTCCAGCGTGCCGCCGGTCACCTTGCGGGCGGTGGTCACCGCCTCGTAGCTCCAGCGGTTGTTGGTCTTGTACCACTGATAGGTGGTCGTCAGGCGCTTGAGCACCCAGTTGGCGCCTTGTGCCGCCACGCGATTGCCTTGCGGATCGACGGCGACGGCGCTGAACACCGCCTGCTGGCCTTCGCCGACCGCGCCCGCGTCGAATTCCGGCTTCAGTCCCAGCATGTTGCCGGTCGACGTGATCGGCAGCGACGCCTGGCGCACGACGCCGCGTCCGCCCGCTTCCTTCATGCGGATGGTGAAGCTCGCCTTGAGCGGGCGCGACGTGGTCGGCAGTTGCGGCAAGGGCATGGTGATGTCGGCATGGCCCTTGTCGTCGGTCTTGGCGAGATCGCCGATGCTGTTCTGCACCGTGTCGACGGCTTCGTCCGACAGGCCGAAGACATAGTCCTGCCATTGCTCGAAGGGCCGGCTGTCGGCCGACACGGAGATGTCGCCTTCGATGTCGAGAGCGGCGGCGGGCGCGCCGAAGAGATAACGCCCGTCCACAGCGAGGCTCGCTCCGGCCGTGCGGTCGATGCGCGTGCCGTTGACCTTGAGATCGAACTCGATGCGGTCGGGAATGTAGTCTTCGACCAGGAAGCTGGTTTCGCCGATGGCGGCGCCCTTGGGATCGGTATAGGCGACGACACGCCAGGTGCCGCCGGCGGCCGACGCGATCAGCGGGATGTCGAGCGCCCGCCCGCCCGCACCCTGGTCGTTGACCACGGTGCGGGAATACTCCACCCCGTCCGGACGCTGGACGATGAGCGTGACCGGCACGTCCGCCAGCGCGTTGGCGTTGCCGTCGCGCAACAGCACGGCGGCATGCACCGTCTCGCCGCGGCGGTAGACGCCGCGCTCCACATAGACAAAGGCATCGGCGGCGCCCGGCGGATCGCGTCCGGCGACGCCGCGGTCGGTGAGGTCGAAGGCCGCCCGCGAGATGTCGATGAAGGCATAGTCGTCCTTCTCGTCGGAGGCGACCACCAGCGCCGGCTCCAGACCTTCCTCACCCTTGGTGAGGCCGGAATCGAAGAAGGCGGCACCTTGCGCGTCCGTTTTGGCGCTGCCGAGGATTTCGTTGTTGCGGGCAATGAGGCGCACGGTGACGTCGGCGAGCGGGCTCGCCGAGGCGATGGAGCGCAAGGACACATGCAATCCGTCCTTGCCCTTGAGCGTCGACAGGCCGAGGTCGGAGACCACGAACCATTGTGTGGCGAGCTGGCTGTCCTCCACCACCACATCCGCCGCCGCGGCCGTCATCACATAGAGGCCGGGCTCGATCTTGCCCAGGGCCTCGTCGACCGGAAAGGCGGTCGTGACGTCTTCATTGGGCTTGCTGACGAGGTCCATGGTGCCTTCCCAGACCTTCTTGCCCTTGCTGCGGGCGATGTCGTCCGCCTGGAAGCTGTAGAGCTGGCCGAGGAAGGATGAGCCGCCGACCGCGGAGAGCAGGCTGCGGTCGCCGATGCGGTAGAGCTGGAGCTTGGCCTTGGTCGTGTTGACCGAGACCAGCGGGATACCGCTCTGGCCGGCGCGCGGCAGCACATAGGACTTGCCGATGAACTGCACCGAGGGCGTGCGGTCGCGCACATAGATCTCGTAATTGGCGTCCTGCAGGAGGTCTTCGTCGACCGCCGAGGGCAGGCCCTGGCGCACGGTGACCTTGTAGCGCTCGCCATGCTTCAGGCCTTCGACGCAGAGCTTGGTGCCGTCGACCGTGACCGCCGAGACCGGGCCCGGCTCCTGTGCCAGATAGGGGGCAAAGTCGCTGACCGAATTGGCCAGCGGATCGGAGAACTGGAAGCATAGGCGCGGCTGCGGCGCGTCGCTTTCCACCGTATAGTCGGTGATGCGGAAGCCGTGGGTCTTGCGCAGCTCCTCATAGGTTTTCCTGATGTCGGCATTCTCGACGAGCTCGAGGCTGGCGCGGTAGGCGTTCAGCGCCGGGCGCCAATCCTCGCGCTTGACCAGCGCCTGGGCGATGCCGTTGAGCGCCGCCGCCTTCAGATCGTCGGCGCCGGCCAGCTGATAGGCGCGGACCGCGGCACCCAGCGCCTTGAAGGGCAGCTCATAGCCGTCCTGGGAGTTGAAGGGCTCGGCGGTGAGCAGAAAATCGGCGAGCTTCTGCCAGTTGGCCTGGTCGTTGGACTCGAGCGCCAGCATCTGCTCGACCACGACGGCGGCAGTGCGGTTGTTGCCCTGGGCGGTCGCCGCGTCCAGCTCCTGCTGCAGCTCGGGCAGTGTCTTCTTGAGGGTCTTGCCGAGCTTGGCGATCGTGTCCTTGTAGCTGTCCGCCGCATAGGCGTAGGTGTCGACGAAGAAGGGGGCCGCGGCGCGGCTCGGCGCCGTCATGAGCCCGAACAGCGCCAGGACCATCATCAAGCGGAAAATCTGACGGTGGATGTTGGCGACGAGAGCGGTCCTTGGAATCATTCTTCTCCTCCCACAACATGGGGTCCGGCGGCACGGGCTGCGCCACCTATCGTGGTTGCATGACATTTTAACGCAATTGCCGTCTGGCCCTGCCTGAAGCTCCGGCTGGCAATGGTATGGGTGTTTGAGTCCTCCGGCAATTGGGTGGCGGAATTTTGGCTGCCGGGCTCTACGCCGCGGAAAATTTGTCGGACGTGTCTTTCGGCGTCTCGGCCCGGATGGTAGAGGAGAATTCCCTCAACCACATATATGGCAGGGCGCATCTTCATGGCAGCGCGCCAGGTTCTCACGATTTCATCGCAAGTCGCGGCAGGGCCGGTGGGCAATTCGGCGATCGTGCCGGCTCTCCTGGCGCTGGGCGTGACGCCCATCGCGCTGCCGACCATCGTCCTGTCCAATCATCCGGGCCACGGCAAGCCCGAGGGCCTGGCGGTTCCGGCGGAGCAGCTTTGGGCAATGCTCGAGCGCATCGTCGAGCTCGGCTTTCTCGCCGAAGACGACATCATCATCACCGGCTATTTCGCCCATGCCGAGCAGATCGACGCGGTGGCGTCGGTCATCACCCGTTTTCCGAAGACCATCTATCTGTGCGATCCGATCCTGGGCGATACGCCCAAAGGGCTTTATGTGCCGGAAGCCGTCGCCACGGCGATCCGGGACCGGCTCGTGCCCATGGCCGATATCCTGACCCCCAATGCCTTCGAGCTCGGCTGGCTCACCGGCCGGGACTTCCACGACAGGGACACGGCGCATCTCGCCTGCCGCATGGCGCTGTGGAGCAAAGAGGTCGTCGTGAAATCCCTCCCGAAAGACGACATGCTCATGACTACCTTATTTCACGGGAGCAGCAGAATCGCCTTCACCCGTCCGAAACGCGCCGACGTTCCCCACGGTACTGGAGACCTCCTGTCCGGCCTCATCGCCGCGCAGCTGGCGCTGGGATTGCCTCTGGCGGATGCTCTGGGTCTGGCGCTCGCCCAGGCCGAGCAGGTCATTACCGCCAGCGCCGGCACGGCACGCCTCGACCTCGCCGCCGGGCTCAAGGACATCGTCTCGGTCGAGGCCTTCCGCGCGGAACATGGTTGACGCCGGGCTCGTCGCCGGCGTCGACGGCTGCCCGGCGGGCTGGATCGCCGCCCTCTGGGACGGCGACGCACAATTGACCACAAGGCTCTGCGCGAGCTTCGCCGAGGTCATGGCGTTGCCGGCCCGGATCATCGCGGTCGACATGCCGATCGGCCTGCCGGAGCGCTCAGGGAGGCCGCCCGAGCGCGAGGTGCGGGCGAGGCTCGGCGAGCGCCGGTCGAGCGTCTTCGCGGTGCCGGCCGAGACGGCGGTCTATTGCCTCGACTACCGTGATGCCTGCGCGGTCAATCTCGAACATTCCGATCCGCCGCGGAAAGTATCCAAGCAGTGTTTCCATCTCTTTCCCAAGATGCGCGAGATCGACGCGCTGATGGCACCCGCCCACCAGTCGCGCATCTTCGAAGCGCATCCCGAGCTCGCTTTCTGGGTGTTGAACGGCGAGGCGCCCTTGGCCCTGCCCAAGAAGGTGAAGGGCCAGCCTTTTCCGCCGGGCCTCGACCTGCGCCGCGAGCTGCTGCGCCGGAACGGCGTGCCGGTGGACAGGCTCGCTCACGACTATCGCCACCGCGACGTCGGGTCCGACGATCTCCTCGATGCCTGCGCTTGCACCTTCGTGGCATGGCGCATCCACAACCGGCGGTCTATGCGTTTCCCGGCCGATCCGCCGCTCAATGCCAGGGGCCTGAGGATGGAAATCAATGCCTGACCACATCACCCGCGCCGCCATCGAGGCGACGGCGCAGAAGATCGCGCCCTATGTGCGCGAGACTCCGGTCATGGACGTCATGCTCTCCGGCGTCGCGCGGCCGGTCGCCCTCAAGCTCGAGCTCTTCCAGCATACCGGCTCGTTCAAGGCGCGCGGCGCCTTCTCGACCGTGATCGGCAGCGATGTCCCGAAGGCGGGCCTCGCGGCGGCATCGGGCGGCAATCATGGCGCGGCGGCGGCCTATGCCGCTCATGTCGCGGGCGTGCCGGCGCATATTTTCGTGCCCGCCATCGCGGCCCCTGCGAAGGTCGCGCGCATCAAGAGCTATGGCGCGGTCATCGATCAGGACGGCGCCACCTATTATGACGCGCTCGAGAAGTGCAACCGTTTCATCGCCGCCACCGGCGCCCTGTCGGTGCATGCCTATGACGCGGTGCCCACCCTTCTGGGCCAGGGCACGCTGGGCCGCGAGATCGAGCGGCAGTTGCCGGATATCGATACGCTGCTGGTGGCGGTGGGCGGCGGTGGTCTGATCGGCGGGATCGCGGGGTGGTATCGCGGCGATGTCAGGATCGTCGGCGTCGAGCCCGAGACCTGCAACACGCTTCACGCCGCACTTCAGGCGGGCGAACGGGTGACGGTCAGGCCGTCGGGGGTCGCCGCCGACTCGCTCGGCGCGAGCTTCGCCGGCGAGCGGATGTTCCCGTTGGCGAAAGAATTCGTCGAGCGCGTGGCGCTCGTCGATGACGAGGAGATCAGGATGGCGCAGCGTTGGCTGTGGAGCCATGCGCGGATCATAACTGAACCGGGCGGGGCCACGGCCTTCGCTGCGCTTCTCTCCGGCGCATACCGGCCGCACAGGGATGAACGCGTCTGCGTCGTCCTGTGCGGCGCCAATACCGATCCCGAGACCTTTGCCAAAGTCATGATCACATGACCTTGAAGCGGTAGGAGAGATCGAGGCTGGCACGCTTCAGCTCGAGCTCGATGCGAAAACGCTCGATCTCGCGCGGATCATGCGGGATGCGCTTTTCCCTCTTGTGGCCGGAGAGGAGCCGGGCCGCCGGGGCGGCGATGAGACTGCGAGCCGGGCGTCTGAACCACGGCATCGACTTCTGGTAAGCAGTCATGATCTGTCCTTTCGCAAAACACGGGGAGCAACCCGTGCGCGCTGGGTGAAGAAAAACTGAAAGATGCTGATGCGTGAGGCTCCCGCACATGCGCGTCACGCGCATGAGACGAGAGTCACGTCCCGGTCAAAAGGTCTTCAGGCTTTACTTTGACGAAAACACAAGCTGGAAAGGCCAGACCGGGACCCGAGCCCGGGGCCCGGAGATCAGCAGAATCGAAGCTCCTGTACTGTCATCATGACGATCTCCGTGTGTTGTGTTGAAGGGAGCGCTTGATAGCACGACTCGCAGCCGTGCAACAGGGGGCTCCGCGAAATTCCCGCGTCATTGCTGACAGGATGTGACAATCCTGCCACAGTACGCCTGCCCTG
>JBFWNN010000077.1:0-13555 GCA_050251035.1 Parvibaculaceae bacterium | reverse complement strand
CCCTGCTGCGCAAGGCGATCACCCCGGCATGGCGGCGGCGGGAGGCCGGCGCATCACACGCCGATCGAGAAGCGCCAACATGCCCGCGTGGCCCAACTTCACGAACAGGCACGTATAGAAGATCATCATGCCCATGGCCAAGGCGGAGGCCGGAATGCCCGAATCGTCGAGATTGATGGCGGCTATCGCCGCCGTCTTCGTCTCCCCGGAATAAAGGAAGATCAGCGCGGCCACCGTGGTCATGCTGTTGACGAACAGGAAGACGGCGATGTCCAGCACCGTCGTGGCGCACAGCGGAAGCGTGACGCGCCTCATGGTGGTGAACCGGGATGCCTTGAGCGAGTCGGAGACGAGTTCGATCTCGCGGTCGAGCTTCTTCAGCGCGGTCAGCGCCATCAGATGGGGCACGGTATAGAAATGCGCGACCGTGTTGATCGCCATCAGCATGATGCCGCCGAACATGACGTTGAGGAGGTTGATCGGCGAATTGAAGAAGAAAATGTAACCGAGGCCGAGGATCATGCCCGGTGTCGCCACCGGCAGCATCGCCAGGAGATGGAAGAAGCGGCGAACCAGCGGATACTCTCGGAACTTCTCGACAAGATAGGCCGAAAAGCAGATGAAGATCGTGCCAAAGACACTCACGACTACGGCAAGCTTCAGCGAATTCCAGTAGGAGGCCCAGCCCGTCATGTCGACCAGATCGAACCGATAGCTGTTGAGGGACAGTGAAAGATCGTAGGGCCAGAACTTGATGAAGGACGCCCAGCCGGCCACGCCGATGACCACGAGGATCATGACCGAGATCAGCGCGCAGAACACGAAGGCCGGCCAATCCAGCGCCGAGGATCGCGGCTGGTAGAGAACGGAGCGGCTGGAAAAGGATGCCTGAGCTCGGCGCTGAAGGAGCTGGTCCAGTCCGAAGGCGATCAGCGTCGGGACGAGCAGCACCACGCCCACCACGGCCCCCATCTGGAAGTTCTGCTGTCCCACGACCTGCTTGTAGATGTCTGTCGACAGCACGCTGAAGTTCCCGCCGATGATCTTCGGTACGCCGAAATCCGTGGTTACGAGCGTGAACACCACGAAGCAAGCGTTCAATATCCCGTAGCGGCAGGCGGGAACGGTCACGCGCGCGAAGGTCCGCAGGCCCGACGCACCGAGACTTTCCGACGCCTCGTAAAGCCGAGCGTCATTCATCCGCATGGATGTGGTCAGGATCATCACCGCCGCCGGAAAGCAAAAATAGATCTGCGCCAGGCAGATGCCCTGCGGACCATATATGTCGCTACCGAAGAGGCCGCCGCCGAACACCCCCTGGCGGCCGAACAGATAGACGAGCGACATGGCCGGCAGCAGCGACGGGGCCAGCAGCGGAACGATGGTGATCGCCGAGAAGAACGCTTTGCCGCGCATGCGGGTGTGGGTGAGGCAATAGGCGAAAACGAAGGCCAGCGGCACGCAGATGGCGGTTGTCACAGCCGCGACCAGAAGAGAGTTCAGCGCCGAGACCCTGAGAGAGGGACTGGCGAAATAAGTCATGTAATTGGCCAGACCGACATTGTTGCCGGCCGCGTCGCGGGTGCTCTCGACGAACACCAGCAGCAGCGGCAAAGCGAGAAACAGAACGGCACATGCCAGCAGGGTGAGCAGCGACGCTCGGGTGATGAACGCATCACCCGAGATCGCCTGCAGGCGCTGATGGACGGACGAAGGTGCGGCGCTCATGAGCGCGCAAAGACCCTGATGCGCTCGGGCGCGATCCTCACGGTGATCCTCGCCTGCTCCGCAAGAGCGAATTTGCGCACCGCCTCGGCCGTGAGAGCGGCCTCGATGCTGGTCTCCGGCGCGTGCTCGGGCTCGAGGTCGAGCGACCAGCTCGCGCCCTTGAACCGCATCCGCCTGACGGTGGCGCGTATTGCGTTCTCGCCGCCGCCCTCCGGCGAGGCCAGGCGAACATCCTCCGGGCGGAAGCTGACCCATACGGGCGTGCCAGGCGCGTGGCCAGGGTCGGCGATCCGGAATTCCACGCCGCCGCATGCTATCCGGCCGGGGTGCGACACGACCCCGGCGAGACAGGTCGAGGCGCCGACGAAGGTGGCTGCGAAATGCGTCGCGGGATGCTCGTAGAGCTCGATCGGTGTTCCCGTTTGCTCGATCTCGCCGTTGCGCATCAGCACAACTCGATCGGAGATCGCCAGCGCCTCTTCCTGGTCGTGGGTGACCAGGATCGTGGTGATGCCGAGCCTGCGTTGCAGCGCCCTGATCTCCTCGCGAAGATAGACCCGCACCTGCGCGTCGAGCGCGGACAGGGGCTCATCGAGGAGGAGAAGGTCCGGCGCCGGAGCCAATGCCCGAGCCAACGCCACCCGTTGTTGCTGGCCGCCCGAAAGCTCCGCCGGATAGCGCTTGCCGAGGTCCGGCAGGCCAACCAGCGCGAGCAGATCGGCGACGCGGGCACGGACGCGCTCGCGCGGCCAGCGACGAGCAACGAGGCCGTAAGCGACATTCTCGAACACGTCCAGATTGGGGAACAGCGCATAGGATTGAAAAAGGATGCCGAAATTGCGCTGCGCGGCGGGCGCGTGGGACACGTCACGCCCGTCCATCGTGATGCGGCCGCTGGTCTGCACGTCGAGCCCGGCGATCACGCGCAGCAGAGTCGTCTTGCCGCAGCCGGAGGGGCCGAGAAGCGAGATCAGCTCGCCTTTCGCGACGGAGAGCGACAAGTTCTTCACCGCATGAAAGTCGCCAAAATGCTTGGAGCAGCCAGTGACGACCAGATAGGGCGCCTCTCCCCGCATAGGCGCGCCAGCCGCAACATCGCCGCCGACCGCAGCCATGTCCTGCTTGCTTATGTCCGTCACGTCGGTCGTCTACTTCGGGGCCGACTTGCCGTCGTAGCGCTTCGTCCACTCCTTCAGGATCCGTTCCAGATTGGCCGCCGACCACTCGAAGTCATTGTTGATCATGCTGTTCCGCCCTTCGATGGGGTAGTTTGCGGGCGGCGCGTTCTTCACGCCGGGATGAGCGACGATAGGATAGTATTTGGAATAGAGCTCGTTCGCCTGTTTCGTCACGCTCCAGTCGACCAGCCGCTGCGCGGCTTCGAGCTTTTTCGTACCCTTGACGATGCCGGTCGCCTCCATCTCCCATCCGATCCCGTCCGACGGGATGATGATGTCGATCGGCGCGCCTTTTGTCTTCTCGGACGCCGCCCGCATGTCGAAACCGATGCCGACTACGCGCTCGCCGCGCGCCGCCTGGACACAGGAGGCCGAGCCGGAATGGGTGTAGACGGCGATATTCTTGTGCAGGTCGTCCATATATTTCCAGCCTCCCTCCTCGCCGAAGAGCTGGAGCCAGGCAGCTACCGTGAGATACCCCGCTCCCGAAGAGGCCGGATTGGGCATAACCACCTCGTCCTTGTAGATCGGATCGAGCAGGTCCTTCCAGGTCTTCGGCACGGGGATGTTGCGTTTCTGGGCTTCGACCGTATTGAAGCAGATGACCGACAGATAGGCGTCCATCCCGGTCCACGCCATCGGATCGGCCTTGTCGCGGAAGACCGCATCGAGCTCCTGCGCACCCTTGGGAGTATAGGGCAGGATCGCATCGCGCTGCTTCAGCATGATCATGCTGGTCACCGCCAAACCCCAGATCACATCGGCGCGCGGATTGTCCTTCTCGGCAAGAATACGGGCGGCGACGACGCCGGTGCCCTCCTTGACCCAGGAGATGTCAATGTCAGGCAGGTCGGTCTCAGCCGCCGACTTGAAAGCGGCGAGCTGGTCCGTATCGAGAGCTGTATAGACGGTGATCTGCGTCTTCTGCTGCGCGTCGGCCGGAGCTGCGGCGGCAAGCGCCAAGCTCGCGATGACAGCGCCGAAGAAGCGGACGGCACGTTTACAGGCGAGATGTGGCATCGGCAGGTCCCCCCTTGCGGTTCTTGGATTTTCCAAAAACATCACAGAGCCGCCCTGCAATGGCAAATAACTTATGGTGATCCCGCTCATAAGCGCTGATGAAAGGACTTCGCTACAGCCCCGGTTGCCGAACAGGTTCTGCTGGAAGACGCATGGAGCTGCCGCATCGCCGATGCGGCACATCAGAAGAGCATGCCTCTTCCGCGCGTCGCGCGGGAGAGGCAGCGGTTTGGGTCACGCCGCCTTCCTGAGCAGGCCGCGATTGATCAGCGCTTCTGCGATCTGGACCGTGTTGAGAGCGGCGCCCTTGCGCAGATTGTCCGACACCACCCACAGATTGAGGCCGTTCTCGATCGTGCCGTCCTCGCGGATGCGCGAAACGAAGGTGGCGAAGTCGCCGACGCATTCGACCGGCGTCACATAGCCGCCGTCCTCGCGCTTGTCGACGACGAGAACGCCCGGCGCCTCGCGCAGCGTCTCGCGCGCCTCTTCCGCCGTGATCGCCCGCTCGAACTCGATATTGACCGCTTCCGAATGGCCGACGAAGACCGGCACCCGCACACAAGTCGCGGTGAGCTTGATCTTGGGATCGAGGATCTTCTTGGTCTCGGCCGTCATCTTCCACTCTTCCTTGGTGAAGCCGTCTTCCATGAAGACGTCGATATGGGGGATGACGTTGAAGGCGATCTGCTTGGTGAACTTCTTGGGCTCGGGCGCGTCGGTGACGAACACGCCCTTGGTCTGGTTCCATAACTCGTCCATCGCGTCCTTGCCGGCGCCCGACACCGACTGATAGGTCGCGACCACCACGCGCTTGATTTTGGCGAGGTCGTGCAGGGGCTTCAGCACCACCACGAGCTGCGCCGTCGAGCAGTTCGGATTGGCGATGATGTTCCGCCGCGTCTTGCGGCTCATATACTCTTCGAGCGCATGGGCGTTCACTTCCGGCACGATGAGCGGAACTTCCGCGTCATAGCGCCAGCAGGAGGAGTTATCGATCACCATCGGGCCCAGGGCGCCGATCCGGGGCGACCATTCCTTGGACACGGCCGACCCCGCCGACATCAGCACGAAATCTAGCCCACGGAAGTCGAACTGCTCGAGATCCTGGCACTTGAGGGTGCGGTCGCCGAAGGAGACCTCGGTGCCGAGCGACCGGCGCGACGCGATCGCATAGATCTCGTCCACCGGGAACTGGCGCTCCTCCAGGATATTGAGCATTTCCCGGCCGACATTCCCGGTCGCGCCGACCACTGCAACTTTGTAACCCATGATTTTAATCCTCTATCCCTCGCCCTCTCCCGTGACCTTTCGGTTCTGCCTGGGGCGTGTGCTGGTTCCGGCCATCTCCCCCGCGGGAGACGAGACCGGGGGAGAAGGCTCAAACGGTTTTCGTCGTTTTCGTCGTTTTGAGCATACCCACCCCACGGCCGGGCGCGCTCGCGGGGAGCGGGCGGCAGTCGATGCTGTTAAGATTAATCGACATCGGGGGACCGTGGTTCGAGGTTCGGCAGGGGTTCTAACAAATTGCGACTTTAAGTCAATCCGCAAGTCGATCCGCCTTGAAGCCGGGCCCTGCCGACCTTATCTGCGGGAAGCGCGAGACCCGAGGGTAAGGGCTTTACCCCCGGTCCCGCGCCAATTATTTATGGATTCTGGGAGCAAAAGGGGACCCGATGTTCGACTGGCTGTTCACGATCGAAGGCTGGATGAGCCTTCTGACCCTGACCATTCTCGAGATCGTGCTCGGCATCGACAACCTGGTTTTCCTCTCCATAGCCTCCCAGAGACTGCCCCCGCACCAGCGCCCGATTGCCCAGAAAATAGGCCTGCTCGGCGCGCTCGGCCTGCGCATCGCCATGCTGGCGCTGCTCGTCTGGATCACCAAGCTCACCTATCCGGTCTTCTCGCTCTGGGGCTTCGACTTCTCCTGGCGCGATATCATCCTGATCCTGGGCGGCCTGTTCCTGCTCTACAAGGGCACGGCCGAGATCCATGAGGAGATGGAAGGCGGCGAGGAAGGTCCGAAACAGGGCTATGCGGCCAGCTTCTTCGGCGTCATCGCCCTCATCATGGTCATCGACTTCGTCTTCGCGCTCGATTCCATCATCACCGCGGTCGGCATGACCACCTTCCTGCCGGTCATGATCATCGCCAATGTCATCGCCATCGCCATAATGCTCATGTCGGCGCGCGGCGTCAGCGAGTTCATTGCCCGCCATCCGACGGTCAAGATGCTGGCGCTGGCCTTCATCCTGCTGATCGGCGTGGCGCTCGTCGCCGACGGCCTCGGCATGCACATACCGCGCGAATATATCTACTTCGCCATCGCCTTCTCGCTCGCCGTCGAGACGCTCAACATCCTGGTCAAATCCAAGCGCCAGCGTCTGAGCAAGATCGACAAGACGGATGTCGAGCAGCCGTAACTGAGCGGCGCGCGCACCCCCCAACTCGTCATGGCCGGGCTTCGACCCGGCCATCCAGACTCAACGCCGCACAGCCGTTGCATGGATGGGCTGGATGGCCGCCTCAAGGGCGGCCATGACAAGCGAGGGAACCCTGACGCTGATCAGCTGATCAAGCCGCCGCCTTGAGCTCGCCCAGGATCGCAGCACCCATCTCGCTCGTGCCGATCGCCTTGTCCGAGCCTTGCGCGATGTCCTTGGTGCGCAGGCCCTTGGCCAGCACGGCGGCGATCGCCTGGTCGATCCTGTCGGCCCATTCGCCGAGCCCGAAGGAATAGCGCAGCGCCATGCCGAAGGAGGCGATCATGGCGATCGGATTGGCGAGGCCCTTGCCGGCGATGTCGGGCGCCGAGCCATGCACCGGCTCATAGAGCGCCTTGCGCCGCTTGGTCCTGGCGTCGGACGCGCCGAGCGAGGCCGAGGGCAGCATGCCGAGCGAGCCCGTGAGCATCGCCGCCACGTCCGAGAGCACGTCGCCGAACAGATTGTCGGTGACGATCACATCATACTGCTTCGGCCAGCGCACCAGCTGCATGGCGCAATTGTCGGCGAGCACGTGCTCCAGCGCCACGTCCTTGTAGCTTTCCTGGTGCACCCGCGTGACCACCTCGTTCCACAGGACGCCGGTCTTCATCACATTGCGTTTCTCGGCCGAGGCCACCTTCTTGCGCCGCGTGCGGGCGAGGTCGAAGGCGACGCGCGCGATGCGGTCGATCTCGAACGTGTCATAGACCTGGGTGTCGACGCCGCGCTTCTGGCCGTTGCCGAGATCGGTGATGGTCTTGGGCTCGCCGAAATAGACGCCGCCGGTGAGCTCGCGCACGATCAGCATGTCGAGGCCCTCGACCACGTCGCGCTTGAGCGATGAGGCATCGGCGAGTGCTGGATAGCAGATCGCCGGCCGCAGATTGGCGAACAGGCCAAGATCCTTGCGCAGGCGCAGGAGCCCCGCTTCCGGACGCACATCATAAGGCACCTTGTCCCATTTGGGACCGCCGACGGCGCCGAAGATCACGGCATCGGCAGCCTGCGCCTTGGCCATGTCCGCTTCCGATATGGCCTTGCCATGGGCGTCATAGGCCGAGCCGCCGACCAGGCCCCGCTCCAGCTCGAATTTGACGATGCCCTGCTGGTTGAACCAGGTGATGATCTTCTCGACTTCGGCGGCGACTTCGGCGCCGATGCCGTCGCCCGGCAAAAGCAGGACATTGAATGAGGACATGAGGACTTTCCGCTTGGAGTATTAGAGCCAGGGGCGGGCCGCGGCCGCCTTCTTCTCGAACGTGTCGATCGAGGTCTTCTTTTCCATGGTGAGGCCGATATCGTCGAGGCCGTTCAGCAGGCAATGCTTGCGGAACGGATCGATCTCGAACCTGATGCAGCCGCCGTCGGGCCCGCGGATCTCCTGCGTCTTGAGGTCGATCGACAGCGTCGCATTCGAACCGCGCTCGGCATCGTCCATCAGTTTCTTGAGATCCTCGGCTGAGACCTGGATCGGCAGGATGCCGTTCTTGAAGCAGTTGTTGTAGAAGATGTCGGCGAAGCTCGTCGAGATCACGCAGCGGATGCCGAAATCGTTGAGCGCCCAGGGCGCATGCTCGCGCGAGGAGCCGCAGCCGAAATTGTCGCCGGCGACCAGGATCTGCGCCTTGCGATAAGCCGGCTTGTTGAGCACGAAATCGGGCAGCTCCTTGCCGTCCTGGGTGTAGCGCATCTCATAGAACAGCGACTTGCCGAGCCCGGTGCGCTTGATCGTCTTCAGGAACTGCTTCGGGATGATCATGTCGGTGTCGACATTTACGATATTGAGAGGGGCGGCGACGCCCGTCAGCGTCTCGAATTTCTGCATGGCCAGCTCCGCTGGAGGGCCCGGACTTGCCCTCGCGATCAGATTGAAGGGGCTTTCTGCGGTGGATGCGCCGCCCCGTCAAGCCCCGCCGGTTCCTTGTCTTTGCCGAAGCCGCAACCTAGCATGGGTCCGTTGAGGTACATGCATGACGGCTCCCCATACGACCCAGATGGCCGAAACGGCCGACAAGCGCCCGGTAACCGTTTTCGGCCCTGATTTCCCCTTTCCCTTCGATGACTGGATCAAGCATCCGTCCGGCCTGGCGCGCATCCCGGCCGCCCGCCACGGCGAGGAAGTGGCCATCATCGGCGCCGGCATGTCGGGCATGCTGGCGGCCTATGAGTTGATGAAGATGGGGCTCAAGCCCGTGATCTACGAGGCGGGGCGCATCGGCGGGCGGCTGCGCTCACAGAGCTTCGAGGGGGCGGAGGGAATCGTCGCCGAGCTGGGCGGCATGCGCTTCCCCGTCTCCGGCACCGGCTTCTATCACTATGCCGACATGCTGGGGCTCGACTCGAAACCTTTTCCCAATCCGCTGGTCGAGGCTTCGCCCTCGACCGTCATCGATCTCGAGGGCGAGACCTATTACGCCGAGAAGCAGTCCGACCTGCCGCCGATCTTCCAGGAAGTGGCGGACGCCTGGTACGAGGCGCTGGAGGAAGGCACGAACTTCGGCGCCATGCAGACGGCGATCCGCGCCCGTGACGTGACGGCGCTGAAGGCGGTGTGGGACAAGCTCGTGCCCTTGTGGGACGACCGCAGCTTCTATGACTTCGTCGCCACCGCGCCCGCTTTCGCCAGACGCTCCTTTCATCATCGCGAAATCTTCGGCCAGGTCGGCTTCGGCACCGGCGGCTGGGATTCGGACTATCCCAATTCCATGCTCGAGATCCTGCGCGTCGTCGTCACCAATTGCGACGAGAACCAGCGCTGGATCGTGGGCGGCGTCGAGCAGGTGCCGCGAGGCTTGTGGAAATGCAAGCCGGAGAAGATGGTGCACTGGCCGAAAGGCACCTCGCTCGAGAAGCTGCATGCCGGGGCGCCGCGCCCGGCGGTGGTCAGGATCGCGCGCTCGCCCTCGGGCCATCTTGCCATCACCGACCGCTGGGGCCTCACCAAGTTCTTCGACGCCTGTCTCGTCACCTGCCACAGCTGGTTGCTGACCACCTATATGCAGGTCGAAGAGCGCATCTTCTCGCCCAAGCTGTGGATGGCGCTCGACCGCACCCGCTTCATGCAGTCGGCCAAGACCTTCGTCATGGTCGACCGGCCGTTCTGGAAGGACAAAGACTCCCGCACCGGGCGCAACCTGATGAGCATGACGCTCACCGACCGGCTGACGCGCGGCACTTATCTCTTCGACAATGGCGACGACAAGCCTGGTGTCATCTGCCTGTCCTATTCCTGGATGAGCGATGCGATGAAGATGCTGCCGCTGCCCATCGACAAGCGGGTGAAGCTCGCGCTCGACGCGCTGAAGCGCATCTATCCGACGCTCGACATCGAGAGCCACATCATCGGCGATCCGATCACCGTCTCCTGGGAGTCGGACCCGAATTTCCTCGGCGCCTTCAAAGGGGCGTTGCCCGGCCACTATCGCTATAACCACCGCATGTATTGCCACTTCATGCAGGACGCCATGCCGCCCGACGAGAAGGGCATCTTCATGGCGGGCGACGGCGTGTCGTGGACACCGGGCTGGGTCGAGGGCGCGGTGCAGACCGGGCTCAACGCGGTCTGGGGCATCGTCAAGCACCTCGGCGGCGAGACACCGAAGGACAATCCGGGCCCCGGCGACCGCTTCGCCGCGCTCAAGCCGATCGAGCTGCCGGATTAGACCCGACGGTCAGCCGGCGAGATAGGTCCGCCACAGATAGATGATGAGCCCCACCGCCAGGATCACCGACAGGATCCTGGCGATGCGCTTGCCGAGGATCTCGATCTTGTCCTCCGCCGCCGCGTCGTCGGGTTGAGCGCCGGTGATGATCTTCTCCGACTGCTGATCGAGTCGTCTGAGCGCCGCCCGGGCGTCCGCCTCGCGGTCCTTCTCGGTCATGCGACCTCGCTTTCGATGCGCGTCATGTCGGCATCCGACAGACCGAAATGATGGCCGATCTCGTGGATGAGCACATGGGCGACGATGGCGCCCAAGGTCTCCTTGTGCTCGGCCCAGTAGTCGAGGATGGGCCGGCGGTAGAGGAAGACCATGTTGGGCAGCGCTCCTGTATGCGCCAGTTCCTCGCCATGGGCCAGCCCTAAGCCCTGGAACAGGCCGAGCAAGTCGAATTCGCTCTCGGCCTTCATGTCTCTCAGCACGTCGTCGTCCGGGAAGTCCTCCACCCGGATGATGATATTGCCGGTGAGTTCGTGAAAGGCCTTGGGCAGGCGCGCATAGGCGTCCGCCGCCAGCGCGTCCATATCCTCAAGCGATGGCGCTTCGAGGCCGTTCAGTTCATGCAGAGGAAGCCGGTGGCCTGGCAGAGATCTAGTCCTTCGGCGGTCATCGCATTGACCGTTGTGTAGGCCGCAACGCTACCCGTAACCAGCGTAAGGATAACAAGAGCCATGAGCACACGGCGCAAGAACCGTGTATCTGCCGTATTCGTCGTAATCACTGGAAGCACTCCCCGCCACCAAATTCGGTTGACTATTGAATCAACCCTAGCGCCTTGCTGATGACATAACCCTTAACGCCGCGTTCATCAACCGTTAATCGGCGGTAGCGTTAGCATTCTTCGAGCGAGGGTGAAGAGCGAGCCGCCGCAGGCACTTGCCGGCGCCGCGCTGGCGGCGTGGCCTGCCACAATCCTTAACGGGAACAGAGTTCCCGGGGCTCAATGCCAGCGGCGTATGTCGACGAAATGACCGGCGATCGCCGCCGCCGCCGCCATTTGCGGCGACACCAGATGGGTGCGGCCCTTATAGCCCTGGCGGCCCTCGAAGTTCCGGTTGGAGGTCGAGGCGCAGCGCTCGCCGGGCTTGAGCTGGTCCGGGTTCATGCCGAGGCACATGGAGCAGCCGGGCTCGCGCCATTCGAAGCCGGCCGCCGTGAAGATCTTGTCGAGACCTTCCTCTTCCGCCTGGATTTTGACGAGGCCGGATCCCGGCACGATCATGCCCTTGAGCCGCTCATGGATCTTGCGGCCCTCGACGATCCTGGCCACCGCGCGCAGGTCCTCGATGCGGCCATTGGTGCAGGAGCCGATCCAGATCATGTCGAGCGGGATGTCGGTGATCCGGGTGCCGGGCTTGAGGCCCATATAGTCGAGCGCCCGCCATTTCGACTGGCGCTTGCCCTCGTCGGCGATGTCGTCCGGATTTGGAACGCTGCCTTCGACCGAGACGACGTCCTCCGGGCTCGTGCCCCAGGAGACGATGGGCGGCAGCGACGCGGCATCGAGCTTGACGACGCGGTCGAAATGGGCGCCGTCATCGGTCCTGAGCGTGTCCCAGTAGCGGCGCGCCGCATCCCAATCGGCCCCCTTGGGCGATTTCGGCCGATCCTTCAGATAGTCATAAGCCTTCTCGTCCGGCGCGATCATGCCGGCGCGGGCGCCGCCCTCGATCGACATGTTGCAGATCGTCATGCGGCCTTCCATGGAGAGGTCGCGCAGGGCCTCGCCGGCATATTCGATGACCGAGCCGGTGCCGCCGGCGGTGCCGATCTCGCCGATGATGGCGAGGATGATGTCCTTGGCGGTGGCGCCAGGGGCCAGTTTGCCGTCGACCTGAACCAACATGTTCTTGGCCTTCTTCTGGATCAGCGTCTGGGTGGCGAGCACATGCTCGACCTCAGACGTGCCGATGCCGTGGGCGAGCGCGCCAAAGGCGCCATGGGTCGAGGTATGGCTGTCGCCGCAGACGATGGTGGTGCCGGGCAGCGTGAAGCCCTGCTCGGGGCCCACCACATGGACGATGCCCTGGCGACGGTCGCGCTCGTTGTAATATTCGATGCCGAAATCCTTGGCGTTCTGGGCGAGCGTTTCGACCTGGGTGCGGCTCTCGGGCTCCGCGATGCCCTGGCTCCTGTCGGTGGTCGGCACATTGTGGTCGACGACGGCCAGCGTCTTTTCCGGGTGCCGGACCTTGCGGCCCGACATGCGCAGGCCCTCGAAGGCCTGGGGACTCGTCACCTCATGGACAAGATGGCGATCGATATAGAGGAGGCAGGTGCCGTCCGGCTGCTCATCCACCAGGTGATCGTCCCAGATCTTGTCGTAAAGCGTGCGCGGTGCCATCGCTGTATACCCTGTAAAAATGCGCATGATCCCGAGGGATCATCCATGAAACCAGCCTTTTAGCGGCATTGCACCTCAAGTCAAATCCGGGCCTGCGCGCCCCCTGCATCGCAAGACTGCCATAATGGCATGCGTTCATCGCCGCCCATGATCTCCCGCCGCGCTGTCCTCCTATCTCTCTCTGGCCTTGCCGGCGCCGTCGCATTGGCGGGCCTCGTCCCGGCCCACCGCATGACCGTCCTGGCCCAGGTGCTGCTCGACCCGCGTCCCGCCCCGCCGCCCCGTGAGATGCCGGTCTTCGCCCGCGCCGAGGACGATGCCAGCCGGCTCATCACCGCGGGGCTCGCCCAGATCGGCGTCACCACCATCTACGACGCGGCCTATGTCACCTTGACCTATCCGGGCGGCGACGTGCCGCCCGAGCGCGGCGTATGCACCGATGTCGTCGTCCGGGCCTATCGCACGGGCCTCGGCCTCGATTTGCAGAAACTCGTCCATGAGGACATGCGGAATAATTTTGCCGCCTATCCCAAGACCTGGGGCCTGAAGCGGCCGGACCGCAATATCGATCACCGCCGCGTGCCCAATCTGCAGACCTTCTTCGCGCGCCAGGGCGCCGGCCTGCCGTTGTCCGACACGCCTGCCGACTTCCGTCCCGGCGACATCGTCACCCAGATGCTGCCCGGCAACCTGCCGCATATCGCGGTCGTCACCCATCTGGCCTCGCCCGACGGCGCCCGCCCGCTCTGCGTTCACAATATCGGCGCCGGCGCCCGGCTCGAGGACATCCTCTTCGCCTACCGGCTGACCGGCCATTATCGCTTCAGGCTTTGACCGATCCAAAACTCTTCTGCATCAGCGTGCAGACGCAGCCGGTGAATTTCGCCGGGTCGGCCACCTGCTCGCCATCCATCACCCGGGCGAGATCGAGCAGCAGGCTCGCAGCCTCGTTGAGCTCGGGCGAGGCACCCTGTGCCTTGGCGGTCGCGGCCAAGGCCTGGATCAGCACATGGCCGGCATTGAGCTCGAGCACCGGCTTGGAGACCTTCACATCCGTCGTGCCTTGCCGCGCCAGCA
>JBFWNN010000076.1:0-24659 GCA_050251035.1 Parvibaculaceae bacterium | reverse complement strand
CGAGGACGCGCCGGCGATGTGCAGCGCCAGGATGGCGAAATCCATTGCCGGTCCGGGCTGGCCCGTCGTCGACAGCGGCGGATAGATGGTCCAGCCGCCACCCACGCCATGGGCGCCCGCCGGGCCTTCGACGAACATCGAGATGAGGAGCAGCGCCAGGGCCGGCGGCAAGAGCCAGAAGGAGATGTTGTTCATGCGCGGGAAGGCCATGTCGGGGGCGCCGATCATCAGCGGCACGAACCAGTTGCCATAGCCGCCGATCATCGCAGGCATGACCATGAAGAAGATCATGAGCAGGCCGTGCGCGGTCACGAACACGTTGAACATGTGCTTGCCGGCGTCGAGCATGGCGTCGGCTTCGCCGCCATAGACCATGGCCGCGAGGCCGTGGAAGATCTGGATCCCGGGCTCCTGAAGCTCCCAGCGCATCAGGATCGAGAGCAGGCCGCCGATCACGCCGGAGAAGATCGCGAACCACAGATACATCGTGCCGATGTCCTTGTGGTTGGTCGAATAGACGTAACGGCGCCATCCGGTCGGATGGCCATGATCGTCATGGGCGGTTGCGGCATGTGCCATGTTCATAAACCTCTACAATCTGTCCCCCGTCGCCGGGGTTCCCCTTATTTCTGCGCGATCCGGCCCTTGGCCTGGAGCAGCGCCATCAGATAGCTGCGCGCCTCGTCCGCGCCGGCGGTCTTGATCTTCTCGGCCCAGGCGTCGAAATCGGCCTGCGACACGACGTGGACCTCGATCGGCATGAAGGCGTGGTCCTTGCCGCAGAGCTCGGAGCACTGGCCGTAATAGACGCCTTCCTTGGTGGCCTTGAACCAGTCCTCGTTGAGGCGGCCGGGAATGGCGTCGATCTTCATGCCGAAGGCCGGGATGGTCCAGGCGTGGATGATGCCCTCGGGATCCGACGTTATATGGAGGCGGATCGTCTTGTTGACCGGCACGACGACGGGCACGTCGGTCGAGAGCAGCCAGGTGTCATTGGCCTCGAGCTTGTCCTTGGGCTTGAGATAGGCGGTGAAGGAGACTTTCGCCGAGCCGTCCTCGTTGGTGCCGAGATCGGGATATTCGTAGGTCCAGTTCCAGGACGGGTTGCCGATGACCTTGATGGTCATGTCGCCCTGGGGCACGTCGCGCTGGAGATAGAGAAGCCGGAAGGAGGGAATGGCGATGACGACCAGGATGATGATCGGGATCACCGTCCACAGGACCTCGACCAGCGTGTTATGAGTGGTTTTGGATGGGACCGGGTTGGCCTTGGCGTTGAACTTCACCATCACATAGATGAGGAGGCCCAGCACGAAGAGCGTGATGACGGTGATGATCGGCAACAGCAGATAGTTGTGGAACCAGTGGATATATTCGGCGACAGGGGTGACACCCGGCTGCAGGCCCATCTGCCAGGGCACGGCGTGCCCGTCGCCTTCGGCCAGCGCCGTGCCGGCGCCCACCGCCCAAGCGAGTGCGGAGCCAGCCCAAAGTTTCGCAAATCTCATTCCCGCCTCTTTCCTATGCCTTATTGCTTCGCTCAATATCAGGCGAAGACCTGCCTTTCAGCGATCCGGAACCAATTGTGAACCACATTCGCCAAGCCGCCGCAACCAAGCCGGGCGCGGCAAAACGTCGTTGCGCTCAAGGCCTTTACCGCAACCGGAATTCCGCCTCAATTTTTGCGAACAAACACGCGCCGGCGGTGCTTTCGTGATTGTCTAAACCCCCTGAGAGCGCTAAGAGCCGCCCCGCGAATCGAGACATACGAGGATAGCCCCGTGCCAATCTTTTCCAAACAATCATTGCGTTTGGCCGCTTTGACGGTGGCCGCCCTCCTGGCCGCCGGCCCAGCCTTCGCCCAGGAAGGTCAGGCGCCGCAAAAGAACAATTTCGGTCCGCGCAACCCGCAGGCGCAGAAACAGCAGGGCCAGCCCGGCCCCCGCGCCCAGCAGGGGCCGGCGCCCGAGATCGTCGCCACCCATGGCGACTGGAAGATCCAGTGCGAGGCGGCCGGCAAGGCCAATGCGGAAGGACAGTCGGCGACGGACGACAAGCAGTGCGCCATGGTGCAGACGGCACGCAGCGAAAAGAACGCCAAGCTCGGCCTCACCACCGTCTTCGTGCGCGGCAAGCAGAACGGCAAGGACGTCACCATGATGCGCATCCTCGCGCCCATAGGCGTCTATCTGCCGACCGGCGTGGCGCTGGAAGTCGACGGCGGCGCCATCGGCCGCATCCCCTTCATGCGCTGCCTGCCGCAGATCTGCGTGGCCTTCGGCGAGGCGGGCGGCCAGACCCTCGACAAGTTCCGCAAGGGCTCAGCCGCCAACTTCATCGTCTATGAGGCGCCAGGCATCGGCATGCCGATCAAGATTTCGCTCAACGGCTTCGCCGCCGCCTATACGGCCCTCGGCAAGCTCTGAAGCGCGCAAAGTCTCCCGATGATCTCGCTCCTCGAACAGGCGCAAGTCTCGCGGGGCGAGGCGGCCCAGATCCTCGATAGGGCCCTCGGCGGCGCCGATGACGGCGAGCTCTTCGTCGAGCAGCGGCTGTCCGAACACGCCGTCTTCGACGACGGCCGGCTCAAATCGGCGAGCTTCGACGAGGCGCAGGGCTTCGGCCTCAGGGTGGTGAGCGGCGAGACCCAGGGCTATTCGCATTCGACCGAGCTTTCCGCCGCCGCCATGAAGCGGGCGAGCGACATCTGCCGCACCATCATCTCGGGCTCCTCGTCCGGCATCGCCGCGGCGCCGGCGCGCACCAACCGCCAGCTCTATGTGGCGCAGAACCCGTCCGACCATTTCGCCTTCGCCGACAAGGTGGCGCTCCTGCAGCGGGTCGACGACTTCGCCCGCAAGGCCGATCCGCGCATCAGGCAGGTAACGGTCTCCCTTTCCGGCGACTGGCAGGAGGTCGAGATCCTGCGCGCCCAAGGCCAGGCCTATCGCGACAGCCGGCCGCTGGTGCGCTTCTCGGTGACGGTGATGGCGTCGGACGGAACCGAGCGCGCCAGCGGCACGTACGGCTTCGGCGGACGCGGCCTCTATGGCGACTATCTCAGCGAGCCGAAATGGCAGGACGCGGTCAGGGAAGCGGTGCGCCAGTCGCTGGTCGGCCTCGAGGCCAGGCCTGCGCCCGCGGGCGAGATGGACGTGGTGCTCGGCCCCGGCTGGCCCGGCGTCCTGTTGCACGAAGCCGTCGGCCATGGTCTCGAAGGCGACTTCAACCGCAAGCAGACCAGCGCCTTTTCCGGCTTGATGGGGACGCGTATCGCGGCGCCCGGCATCACCGTCGTCGATGACGGAACCGTGCCGGGAGCGCGCGGGTCGCTCATGATCGACGATGAGGGAACGCCCTCCTCCTCGACCACGCTGATCGCGGACGGTGTCCTGGTCGGATATATGCAGGACCGGCTCAATGCCCGGCTCATGGGCATGAAGCCCACCGGCAATGGCCGGCGCCAGTCCTTCGCCCACAATCCCATGCCGCGCATGACCAACACCTACATGCTCAACGGCGACAAGCACCCGGACGAGATCCTCGCCTCGGTGAAGCGCGGCCTCTACGCCAAGTCCTTCGGCGGCGGCCAGGTCGACATCACCTCCGGCAAGTTTGTCTTCTCCTGCACCGAAGCCTATCTCATCGAGAACGGCCGCCCGACCACGCCGGTCAAGGGCGCCACCATCATCGGCAACGGCGCCGACGCGCTGAAGCGCATCTCCATGGTCGGCAACGACATGGCGCTCGATCCGGGCATCGGCACCTGCGGCAAGCAGGGCCAGGGTGTCCCCGTTTGCGTCGGCCAGCCGAGCCTGAGACTCGACCAGATCACCGTCGGCGGCACGGCGGCCTAGCTGCCGGCCTTCCCCAGCCTCGCACACAATTCGACCAGCCGGTCGACCTCGTCCTCCGTATTGTAATAATGCGGCGAGGCGCGGACGAGATTGGGAAGACGGCGGTTCTCGGCGTCGATCCGGGTGCTCGCCGGATCGGAGGCGCCGATGGTGATCCCCGCTTCATCGGCCTTCCTCACCACGTCGCGGGCCTCGACCCCATCGATGGTGAAGCTGACGATGGCCGAGGGCTTGCGGCCGAGATCGCGCACGGCGACGCCGGCGAGACCTGCAAGCCCGGTCCGCAATCTCTCAGCCAGCATGCGGCAGCGCGTCTCGATCTCGGCGAGCCCGAGGCCCAGCGCATAGTCGATGGCGGCGCCGAGCCCCAGGCGCGCCGCATAATTGTTCTCCCAGGTCTCGAAGCGGCGGGCATCGGGACGCAGCTCATAGCGCTCGCGCGCCACCCAGGGTGCCGCATAGTGATCGATCACCGGCGGCTCGAGGCGCTCGAGCAGGCCCTTGCGCACATAGAGGAAGCCGGTGCCGCGCGGGCCGCGCAGGAATTTGCGCCCCGTCCCCGACAGCATGTCGCAATGGAGCGCTTCGACGTCGGCCGGCATCTGGCCCACCGCCTGGCAGGCATCGAGCAGATAGGGGATGCCATGGGCGCCGGCGATGCGCCCGATGGCGGCGGCCGGATTGGCGAGGCCGCCATTGGTCGGGATCCAGGTCACGGCGATGAGCTTGACGGTCGGATCGATCATGCGTTCGAGCGCCGCGAGATCGAGCTCGCCCGTCCTGTCGCTCGGCACCACGTCGATCACGGCGCCCGTGCGCTTCGCCACGTGCAGGAACGCCACGTAATTGGCGGCATATTCGGCCTCGGCGGTGAGGATGCGGTCGCCCGGCGCAAAGGGAAGCGAATAGAACGCCATCTGCCAGGCGACGGTCGCATTCTCGACCAGCGCGATCTCCTCAGCCGAGGCATTGAGAAGGCGCGCCACTGATGAATAGACGGCCTCGCAGCGCTTCTCCTCCCGACCTGCGGCGGCATAGCCGCCGATCTCCGCCTCGAGGTCGATGTGATCCTTGATCGCCCGGACCACCGGGCGCGGCATCAGCGCGGCCCCGGCATTGTGCAAATAGGCCCGCCTCGCCGTCGCCGGCGTGTCGGCCCTCACCTGATCGAGATCGATCATCCCTTCTCCTTCACATCCTCGCTGAACAGCAGACGGTTGCCGAAGGGATCGGCCACTTCGACGGTGAGCGCGCCCCAGAAGGCCTCCTCGAGCCCGGGCTTGGCATAGGCATAATGCTTGCCCGACAATTCGCGATGGAACGCCTTGATGCCGGTCATCGGGATGAAGACCTTGGAGCCCGGCGTCGCATCGCCATGATGCTCGCTCAGATGCAGCTTGAGGCCGCCGCGCGAGACTTGCGCATAGAGCGGGAAGCCGTCGCCGAAGCGATGCTCCCAGTCGAGCCCGAAGCCGAGGAACCCCTGGTAGAACTCCATGGCCTTGTCGACCGCGAAGATACGGATGATCGGGATCGGCGCCTGGAAGCCGACGGCGTCGGGCGCGGCGAGCTTCGCCGCGAGGACGTTCCAGTTGGCGAGGCCGAACTGAGCGGCGACGAGCTCCAGGCTTTCGCTGTGGGTGATCGCCACCGATTTCTTCGCCAGGCCTTCGCGCAGCGATTTCGCCATGGCCTTGGCATCGTTGAATGTCCGCATGATCGTCATCCTTGCAATGGGGCGAATGCCGAAGTCAGTGCTTGCCTTGCCGAACTCTTCGCCCGTTGCAGCGGATGAGAGGAAGCGGTCGATACGTTCACCATGCTCCGGAAGGAGCGCAAGCGGCCGGCCGTATCGGGCCGTAGGGGAACCCTAGAGCAAATCCCGCCAAAGTTGAAGACTTTGGCGATAAGGATTTGCTCTACTTGTTGAATTGGCGCGAGTCCCTTTTCGGCGAAGTGAGCCCACTTCGCCGGGACGCGCGCAGCGGCCAACGACTTGTCAAAATGACGGCGTAGGAGCATGCAGCATGGGACCGCAATCAGTTTCGCGCACGGACGGCATGGCCATTGAAATCGCCATATTCGATCTCGACGATGTCCTCTGCCGCTACGACCTCGGCAGGAGGCTGCGCGTCCTGTCGCGGATCTCCGGCAAGACGCCGCGCGACATCCGTGCGGCTCTGTGGGATTCGGGCTTCGAGGACGCCGCCGATGCCGGCCAGTATCCGACGTCCGAGGAATATCTCGCCGAATTCGGCCGGCGCCTCGGCCATCCGATCAGCCGCGAACAGTGGATCGAGGCCAGGCGGACCGCGATCGCGCCCTGGCCTGGCGCCCTGGCGCTCCTGCGCGACGTGGCGGCGCATAGGCGCATCGCCCTCTTCACCAATAACGGGCCGCTCATGCAGGACGGCCTCGGCGAGATCTTCCCGGAGGCGGCCGATATCTTCGGCGATGCCTGTTACTTCTCCTACCAGTTCCGCACGAAGAAGCCCGACCCCGAAAGCTATCGGCGGCTGATGGCGCAGCTCGGCCTCGACCCCGCCCAGGCCTGGTTCACCGACGACAAGAAGTCCAATGTCGACGGCGCCCGGATCGCCGGACTCCATACCCATCATTTCGTCTCGGAAGCGCAGTTGCGCCAGGATCTCGTCGAACGGCAGCTGATCCGCTCATGAGCCCAGGCCCGACGCGCGAGGCCCGCTTCGTCACGGGCTCGACCATGCGCCATGTCGTGGTCATGACCTTCACCGGCGCGATCGGGCTCATGGCGATGTTCCTCGTCGATCTCGCCGACCTGTTCTATCTCAGCCTTCTCGGCAACACCGAGATCACGGCGGCGATCGGCTATGCCGGCACCATCGTCTTCACCAATCTCTCTCTGTGCATCGGCACCGGCATCGCGGCCTCGGTCCTCGTCGCCCGCAATCTCGGCGCCCGGCGGCCGGAGCGGGCGCGCGAATTCGCCACCAGCTGCTTCATGTATTCCTGCATCCTGTCGGCGATCTATTCCGGCATCATCGCGCTCGCTTCCGACTGGCTGCTCAGGCTCCTCGGCGCCCATGGCGAAGCGCTCGACCTCGCCAAGCAGTTCATCTGGATCGCCTCGCCCGGCTTCGTGCTGCTCGCCGGCGCCGTCGCCTGCTCCTTCACCTTGCGGGGCCTGGGCGACGCGCGGCGGGCCATGTATGTGACGCTCGTCGTCGCCATCATCATCGCCATACTCGATCCGATCTTCATCTTCTGGCTGGGCTGGGGCATCCAGGGCGCCGCTCTGGCGGGCGTGCTCGCCGATCTGGGCTCGCTCGCCGTCGGCATCCACGGCGTCCACCGCGTGCACCGCTTCTTCGCCAGGCCGAGCTGGGCCCGGCTCAGGAGCGACATGCGCGAGATCACCGAGATCGCCGCGCCTGCGATGGCGACCCAGCTCGCGGTGCCCTTCGCCAATGCCTATGCGACGCGGGCCGTCGCCCAATTCGGCAACGAGGTCGTCGCCGCCATCGCCATCGTCGGGCGCATCGTGCCGGTCGCCTTCGGCATCATCTTCTCGCTGTCGGGATCGATCGGGCCGATCATCGGACAGAATTACGGCGCCCGCGCCTATGCCCGGGTGCGCCGCGCGCTGACCGACGGCCTCGTCTTCGCCACCCTCTACACCCTCGTCACGTCGCTCCTCTTGTTCCTGTTCCGCCACGAGATCGCGGCGCTGTTCAGCGCCACCGGCCGCACCACCGATCTCGTGCTGTTCTTCTGCAGCTTCATCGCCGGCAGCTGGGCCTTCGCCGGCGCGCAATTCGTGGCGGCGGCCGCCTTCAACAATCTCGGCCACCCCAACACGTCGACGCTGTTCAACTGGGGCAAGGCCACGCTCGGCACCATCCCTTTCGCGATCTATGGCGCCGAGCTCGCGGGGCCCGAAGGCGTCATGGCGGGCATGGCGCTGGGCTCGGTCATCTTCGGTATTGCCTCCGTTGCCTGGGCCTATAGGATCGTGGCCAAAGTCGAACAGCAGGCGGCCTGAATGGCGGTGATGGATATTTTGCGCGGCGCCCAGAACGGCGAGTTCTTCGCCAATGCCGGGCGCGCGGCGGGGGTCGATGCGGCGGAGGCCGAACGCGCCCTTGCTGCCCTGGCGCCCGCCATCGTGCTGCAATTGCGCAAGCGCGCCGAAGATCCCCAGGCCTTCGAGGGCCTGCTCGACCTTCTGGAGGACGGCAATGGCGATGCCTTCCTCGACGATGAAAGCCTGATGGACGATCCCGAGCTGGTGAGCGACGGCAAGGTGGTGCTCGCCGACATCTATGGATCGGCCGCGGCGGCGCAGAAGGCGCTCGCGATCAAGCCCGGCGATGGGGCGCGGCAACGGCTCGCCGCCATCGGGGCGAGCGCCGTGCTCGCCGCCCTGGCGCGCGGCTACAACCGGCCCCTGGGTCTCGTCGGCGCGCAACCGGCGGCTGGCGGCGGGGACGAGCAAGGCGGCATCTTCTCCACGATCGTGGAGGCCGTCATAAAAGGCGCGGTGCAAGGTGCTACACGTCAGATCGCGCCGAAGCGGCGGCGGCGGCGCAGCACGTCCGGCTATTTCGGCACGCGCAAGAAGCGCACGACACGGCGCCGGCGCAGCACGACACCATCGCTCGAGCAGATCTTCGGCGAATTGATCGGAACTCTTCGGCGTTAACTGTAAGTGGAGGCATGAGATGGATTATGCGGAAATCGGCCGGCAATTCGGCCTCAACGAAGCGCAGACGCGCGCCGCTTTCGAGCAGCTCGCCCCGGTGGTCGCCGCCGGCATAAGGCGCAACAACCAGTCCGACAGCGGGCTCGAGAACCTGCTCAAGGCGCTCCAGGGCGGCAATCACAGCCGCTATGCCGATGATGCCTCGACATTGCGGTACGACCAGGTCGCCGACGACGGCAATGCCATTCTGGGCCATGTCTTCGGATCGAAGGATGTGAGCCGCGGCGTCGCCAGCCAGGCGGCCGACCTGTCGGGCGTGGGCTCGGCGGTCCTGAAGAAGATGCTGCCGGTGATCGCTGCGATCATCATGGGCCAGCTCGCCAAGAAAATGGGCGGCGGCGGGGCGGCCAGAGCCCCGCAGGGCGGGTCCACCGGCGGCTCGGGTGGCGGCGGCCTCGGCGACATTTTGGGCGACGTCCTCGGCGGCGGCCGGCAGGGCCAGAGCGCGCCCACCCCTGGCGGCGGCTCAGGGGGCGGCGGCCTTGGCGACATATTGGGTGACATCCTCGGCGGCGGCCGGCAGGGTCAGGCGGCGCCCAAGGGCGGCACGGCCGGCGCGCCGGCTCCCGGCGGCTCGGGCGGCGGTCTCGGCGACATATTGGGCGATATCCTCGGCGGCGGCGGCCGGCAGGGTCAGGCGGCGCCGGCGCCCAGAGGCGGCGGCACCGGCACCGGCGGGCTCGAGGACATTCTCGGCGACATACTGGGCGGCGGCCGGGCGCCTGGCGGCAGCGGGCCGGCGGGCGGCGGCACCAGCGGTGCGCCGCGGCCGCAGCCGGGCTCGGTGAGCCTCGAAGACCTGCTGCGCGAGATGATGGGCGGCGGCCAGGGCGGCGGCGTCAATCGCGACGTCGCCGACCGCAGCCGCCAGCGGATCGACGATGTGCTGGGCGGCGGCACCAAATCCGGCAACGCCGCCGACGATCTGCTCAACTCGGTCGACCGGGTAACCCGGCGGCGTTGATAGCGGAAACCGGCGATCTCAGCGTCTGACGCTACGGTAATTGCGTGTCCGGATGGCTTTGATCGCCGCTTCGCGGATATGTTGGACGAATGTCCTCGAGAAGGAACCCAAAGGTTTCGGGTCTGCGACACTGACCGAGTTTTGCAGATCCTCCTCCTCGTTCCATTCGTCGACAATGATCCAGGACGGTCCATGAAGCCCCGTCCGGCGCGCCTCCGTTTCCGGCAGGAGCAGCGCCTGCGTACCCGCATCGGGCTCCTGACTCGTGATCGGGAAGAGCAGGGCTGCGTCCTTGCCGCTGCGGCGCGAGACGATGACCTGCACGCAGACGGGCCGGTCCTTTCGGCCCGTCTCTTCACCGCGGTCGTGCTCTCTCGCCCACAGATAGAAGTAACGAATGACGAGGCCGGTTTTCGCCTCAATCATCAGCGGGGTCTTTGATCGGCACGCTCAAGCCGGCGACATAGTCGTCGGCCTCATCCTGAGTGAGGTCTTCGACATGCACGACGCGCTGCCGCCGGGGCTGCTGCGTCAGCCGATCATAGTCTTCGGCCGTCAGGATCACGAATTTCCGCTTGCCGTGGCTCGTGATGTCGACTGGCCCCCGGAAGGTAGCTTCCGTCACCTCGCCCGACTTATTACCAAGGTCCGTCAGTGTATAAGTGCGCATCTGACCCCATCCAAATAGCTATTTCAGCTAATTTAGGGGTTTCCAGAATCTAATCAACAGGTGGTAACAAAACAGGCGGCCTTGCGCGACAGGGGAGGGTTCGCAAGGCCGCCTGCTCGAGGCGCGACCGGTAAAATGGGTGAGGGCGACCGCCGATCACGCTAAACCAAATTCGGGATCAATAGGCGCCCCAGCCGACGGGCTTCGCCGGCGCATGACGCTGGCGCAGCGTGACCTTCGCTTCCAGGGCCTCTGTCGCGTCGGTGGTCAGGGGCAGATGCGCCGCCCAATCCACATCGGCGCGGCTGACGCCGATATCGGCCAGCATGAAATCGTCAAATCCGGCAAGCTGGGCCACTTCGCGGCGTGCCTTCCAATTGTGGAAAAGCCTCGAAAACAGCGACCGGTTGCCGATTCTGTCGTCGAAAATCGCGCGATTTAGGACATAGTCTCTCATGACACGATCCTCCGTTCCGCGAGAAGACCATTCTTCTTTGCGGTGCCCGCCACCCGAAAGCGGATCGAGCTATCTCTGTGGATGATTGGAATATGCGCTTCGGCCATTGATAAATCCAACGAATATGTCTTATATTATTCATCAACAGTCTTGATGGAACAGTCGCCATGATCCCTAATCTCGACGTCGATCTCTTGAAAACATTCCTGGCCATCGCCGACACCGGCAATTTCACTCGCGCCGCCGAGGACGTGAACAAGACCCAGTCTGCTGTCTCCATGCAGATGAAGCGGCTGGAGGACCTGGTCGGCCGGCCGCTTTTCGTGCGCGATGGGCGCCAGAGCCGCTTCACCGCGGACGGCGACCGGCTCATCGAATATGCCCGGCGCATCGTGAAGCTCAATGACGAGGCGGTCTCGGCCTTCACCAAGCCCGAGCTCACCGGCACCTTGCGCTTCGGCACGCCCGACGACTATGCCGATCGCTTCCTGCCCGAGATCCTGGCCCGCTTCGCGCGCACCCATCCCTTGGTGACGGTCAATGTCGATTGCGCTCAGACCCCGCAGCTCGTCGAGCGCGCGCGCCATGGCGAGCTCGACCTCGCCCTCGTCACCGCCTGCTCCGAGGTCATCGTCGACGAGATCCTGCGCACCGAGCAACTCGTCTGGGTCACCTCGATGCGCCACAGCGTGCATCTGCTCGACACGATGCCGATCGCCATTTCCCATACCGGCTGCGAATGGCGCACCTTGACCATCAACGCGCTCGAGCGCGAGGGCCGCAAATACCGCATCGCCTATTCCTCGCCCAATTCCAATGCGGTCAATGCCGCGGTGCTGGCCGGGCTCGCGGTGGGCTCGGTGCCCGAGATCTGCGTGCGCCCCGGCATGCGCGTCCTCGGCGAGAAGGACGGCTTCCCGAAGCTGGGCTCGTTCCGCCTGGGCATCGTGCACCGGCCGGGCCGGCGCAGCTCGGCGGCGGAGGCGCTCAGCCGCCATATCTCGGAAAGCATCTCCAACATCCCGCGCCCGCTGATGGCGGCCGAATAGTCGCATCATGGCCACCACGACGGCGCTGACCCGCCTCCTAGGCATCACCCATCCGATCATCCTCGCCCCCATGGGCGGCGTCGCCGGCGGCAGGCTCGCGGCGGCGGTGAGCCAGGCGGGCGGCTTCGGCATGATCGGCGGCGGCTATGGCGATCCGAAAGCGGGCTATGGCGGCGAGGCCTGGATGGACGACCAGTTCCGCGCCGCCGGCAATGCCCGCATCGGGGTCGGCTACATCACCTGGTCGCTCGAGCGTTTCCCCGAGCTCTTCGACCAGGCGCTGGCGCATGCGCCGAAAGTCTTCGGCCTCGCCTTCGGCGACGAGACGCGTTTCGCGCCGCGAGTGAAAGCGGCCGGCATCACCCTCCTCTGCCAGGTGCAGGATCTCGACGGCGCCAAGCGCGCGCTCGATGCCGGCGCCGACATCGTCGTGGCGCAAGGCACCGAGGCCGGCGGCCATGGCAAATCGGGGCGCACGACCCTGACGCTGACACCGGCGATCGTCGACATCGCCGGCGGGGTGCCGGTCGTCGCGGCGGGCGGCCTGTCGGATGGTCGCGGTCTTGCGGCGGCCCTCATGCTGGGCGCGTCCGGCATCCTCGTCGGCACGCGCTTCTGGGCGACGCCCGAGGCGCTCGGCAGCGGCACGGCTAAACAGCTCCTCACCACCGCGCGCAGCGACGACACGCTGCGCACCCGCGTCTTCGACATCGTGCGCGAGCTCGACTGGCCGGCGGGCTATACCGGGCGCGCCATCGTCAACGACTTCTCGCGCCAATGGCATGGCCGCGAGCCCGAGCTGGAAAGAAATCTGAGCAATGAAACGGCGGCCTATTGGACGGCGGCCAAGGCCGGCGACACCAGCAAGGCCGTCGTCTTCGCCGGCGAAGGCCTCGACCTCATCCATGACATCAGGCCCGCGGGCGACATCGTGCGGTCGATCGCGGACCAGGCCGAGAGGCTGCTCGAGACGCGCGCGGGCTTGGCCGCAACCTGAGAGCTACTGCGGCGTCGGAAAATCTTCCGCAATGCCTTCGGTATCCGCCGAGCTATTCAATATGTCGCGGTTCGCTGCCGGTCGATCAGGATCGCAGCCAAGATGATGACACCAAGAACAAGCAGTTGGGTGTTTGTCTCTATTCGGATCAGGTTCATGCCAATCGAAAGCGTCGTCATGAACAGCGCTCCGATGACGCATTCGAATACGCCGCCGCGGCCGCCATTCAACGACACGCCGCCGACAACTGCCGCCACGATGCTCTGAAGCGTGAGTTGGCTGCTCCCGAGCATGGGCTCACCGGAACCGGTGCGGGCGGTCAACAGGATGGCGACGACCGCCGTTCCAGCGGAACACAGCAGATAGGCCAGGAAATGGACACGCCGGTCCGGCAGGCCGGCGACATAGGCGGCGATACGGTTACTGCCCAGGATGTAGAGAGTGCGTCCGAAAAGGGTGTACCGCAGGAGAATGTGAGCCCCAATGGCAAGCAGAGCCGCAAGCACGACCGGAGGAGGAATACCGAACCAGTTAGCGGTGGCGAACCATTCGGCGAAGCGGTCCGGCAGTCCGAGCACGGGGAAACCGTTGGAGATGGAAGACGCGATGCCGACGCAAACGCTCATCATGCCCACCGTCACGACAAAGTTGCTGATGCGTCCATAGGCGATACATAGCCCATTGAAGGCGCCGACGATCATGCCGGCCGCCAAGCCCGCGAATATACCGAACAAGATGACGGCGCTGACACTGTCAGTCCAGCCGGCTGCATTGTTCATGGCCAACGCGGTGACGACACTTACAACCGACAGCAAATTGCCGGTGGACAAGTCGAAGCCGCGGGTAATGATCGGGAACATCTGCGCCAGCGTTAAAATGAGCAAGAAACTCGTCTGCCGAAACAGGTTCTCGATATTGGACATCGAATAGAAGCGCGGCTCGAGGATAGAGAACCCCACCGCGAGCACGACGGTGATGGCCGCTACCGTGAATTTGTTGCGCATGGACGCAAATCTAACGCCACCCGCGGAACTGGAAACGGAAGCGACACTCATCGCCTGGCCCTCTCTTGCCGCATCCGCTCTATGAAGACCGCGCCAATGAGGAATAACCCCACGACGATGAGTTGCAGCTTGCTGTCGATACGCAGGATATTCATTCCGTTGGTCACCAATGCCAGCAGCAAGACACCGAGGGCGACCCGATAGGCGCGCCCCACGCCGCCGGCCAAAGAGACACCGCCAATGACGGCGGCCGTGATGCTCTGTAGTGTAAGGAGCGGGCCCCCAAGCGTGGCTTCTCCCGACCCTACTCGCGCCGTCAACAGCACACCGGCCATGCCGGCGAACAGAGCGCAAGCCGTGTAGGCCGTTATCAGGTAGCCGCGGACGTTTATTCCAGCCATCCGCGCGGCAGTCTCGCTGGAGCCCACCGCGTAGAAATAGCGGCCGACCCGCAGCCGCTCCAGAAAGACATGCAGGCAAAGCAACAGGCCGAGCGCTACGAAGACCACCAGCGGCACATTCCAGACACGGAACTTGCCGAGGCTGTTGGTGAACTCCTGCGGCAGTCCGTAGATGGAGGAGCCCGAGGTCATATAGAGGGCCAGCCCTTCCGCGATAGTCATCGTGGCGAGCGTCACCATGAAAGGCGATAGCCGATAGACGCCAACACTCACCCCGTTAATCAGTCCAAGGAGACCACTGACCCCAAGGCCTGCCAGAATGCCCAAGGCCATCACGAGGCCAGGCGCATCCGGATACACGGCGAGAAGACCGACCATGGAAAGCGCCGTTGCGACACTCGACAGCGCGACGACGGCGCCCATCGACAGGTCGAAGCCGCCCAGCAGCAGCACCAGCATCTGTCCGAGACTGACCACCAGAAGGTAGGATGCGTTGCGCAGGATGTTGAGGATATTGTCCAGGCGGTAGATCCGCGCGTCGTAGAGGCTGAGCAGCACGAACAGGATCAGGATGACTACCGGCAGCGAGGTCAGGGTCTCGAAGACCGAGAACCGGCGGCCGCTGGCCTTCCGTGCCGGAACCAGCGTGTCGGCTGTGCCGGTCATTGGCTCACCTCCGCGGCATGGTGGGAAAAGGCGGCGCTGAGGACGCGCTCCTCCGTCTTATCGTCTCCGTCCAGCATCGCCGTAACGCGGCCCTCGCACATCACGTAGGTCCGCTGGCAAAGCTGCAGGA
The DNA here is from genome assembly GCA_050251035.1 of Parvibaculaceae bacterium. Lineage (GTDB taxonomy): Bacteria > Pseudomonadota > Alphaproteobacteria > Rhizobiales > Aestuariivirgaceae > Taklimakanibacter. Next base: position 9,723 of record JBFWNN010000076.1, on the reverse strand, counting down.
TCTCGGCCATGTCCGAGGAAACGACAAGCACGGCGGCCATGCGTTCGGTCAGTTCCTTGATCAGATCGTATATCTCCTTCTTGGCCCCGACATCGATGCCGACCGTCGGCTCGTCGAAGAGGAATATTCGCGTGTCACGCATGAGGCCGCGCATGAGCATCACCTTCTGCCGGTTACCGCCCGACAATGCCGACACCCTGCGCTCGATACCCGGAGGACGCAGCCGCGTTCGCTCCGCCACATGCGTGACCTGCTCCGCCTCATGGCGCAGCCGCAGCAGTCCCAAGCGGCGCATCTGCGGCATGCGAATGGCGCTGACGGAGGCGTTCTCGCGGACTGGCCGGTCGAGGGCCAGGCCCTCCTTGACCCGGTCGGAGGGAAAATAGCACAAGCCTTGGTCGATCATGGTCGAGGGGCGGATATCGGTGGCTCTCCGGCCATCCAGGGTGATCGTGCCGGAGAGGATCGGTTCCAGACCAAAGACGGCTCGCGCCACTTCCGACTTACCGCAACCGACAAGGCCGGCGAGGCCCACAACCTCGCCCGCGCGAACCTCGATCGACACATCGACGACCTTGCCGGCTGCCGTTGTCAGGTTCATCACCTCCAGCATCGGCGCCGTTGTGCCGCGGGCGATCGCCGGGAAGAACGCCTTCACCTTGCGCCCGGTCATCATCTCGACGAGACGTTCATCATCGACGGCGCTGGTGGCAATCGTATCGACGTTCTGCCCGTCGCGCAGGACCGAAATCCGATCGCTGATACGCCGAATTTCGGCAATCCTATGCGACACATATATGATGCCGACGCCCGACTTCTTGAGACGGAATACCGATTCGAACAGGCGCTCGGTTTCACGCTCGGAGAGCGAAGCAGTCGGCTCGTCAAGGATCAGGACCTTCACACGTTCGGCCACCGCCTTGGCGATCTCGACCATCTGGCGCTCGGCGCGGGACAGATCACGTACATGGGCCTCTTCATCGACATGGAAATCGAGCTCGGCCAGAAGCCTCTTGGCTTCGCTGCGCATGCGACGGCGTGACAGCAGACCATGCGTATGGATCTCACGACCCAGGAAAAGATTCTCCCAGACGGTCAGATCGGGTGCGAGACTGAACTCCTGGAAAACCGCACTGATACCCAACCGGCGTGCGACCAGCGGCGTCAAGTGCCGGACCTCCTTGCCGTCAAAGCGATATTGCCCTTCGTCGGGAGGAAAGGCCCCGGCAATGACGTTGATCAGCGTCGACTTGCCAGCGCCATTCTCGCCAAAGAGAACATGAACTTCGCCGGGGGCGAGGCTGAAGGACACATTGTCGAGGGCCACCACTCCGGGGAACCGCTTGTGGATTCCCGTCAGGGACAGCAAGTCGCGGTACTGCCTGTTTTCCACCGCTGTGGGCAATGCTCTCTCCAGTCTCTCTAAAATTTCAGGCGATCCGACCCGCGGATCGCCTGACAATGCGCTTTACCCCTCTTAGTCGACCTTGGTAACGAGTTGCCATCCTTCGGGAGCGAGACCGGAACGCAGATCGATGGTGCCGATATTGTCCTTGGTCACCAATACGGTTTGTGGCGCCATATTCTTGGTGACGTCCGCCTTCTCGAGAAGACGGACGGCCGTATCAATCGCGATAGAGCCCTGGACGACGGGCGATTCACTCACAAAGCCCAGTATTTTGCCCGCAGCCGTATCGCGCGCGGCCTGCTGGTCGACGATATACGCCATGACATCGATGTTGTCCCGACCGGCCTCGGAGAGAGCTTCAACAGCTACTGAGGTCATGGACGGAACACCGAACAGAAGATTGACATTGTCATGAGCTTGCAAGGTATCCTCGACCAACGGCAACTGCGTCGCTTTCCCGGTATCCTCGTACTTCTCCTCAAGGATATTGATGTTTGAACCGGCCACGGCCTCCTTGAAACCCTTCGCGGCGTCGTTCGCCCAGTCGGCGCCGGGAGGGCCGGGGAAGATCACGGCATTCACCGTTTCGCGGCCCTTGTAGCGCTCGACAAGATACTTGGCGGCGAACGCGGCTTGGTCGCCGTAGTCGACAAAGATCTTCGCGTCGACCGGGGCATTGGAGACCGGATTGATAAGCGCCACCTGAGGGATTTTCTTGTCGTGGCCTTCCTTGATCTTGTTGGCCAATCCCGCCTCCGAAACGACAGAGAGAACGATCGCGTCGGCTCCGAGCGAAACACAGTCGTCATATTGGGCGATCTGCTTGACGAGATTGGAATACCCGCCTGCCTCCAGAAGCGTCGCCTTGATGCCGAGCCGGCGCGCTTCTTCCATCACGCCGTAGGCAACGCTCACCCAATAGATGTCTTTCACATGCGGGAACAGGATGCACACGTGCCAAGCCTTCGAAGCTTTTTCCAGCGGCTCATAAGTGGAGATCTTGCCGGTGTCGCGATTGATGACGTCGAAGGGCCACCATTTGTAGGCGTCCTGCGCCGAGGCGGCGCCGCTGAACAGCAGAGCTCCGCCGAACAGCAGCGATGCGATAGTTCTGGATGCAATCCGTTTCATCTCTACATTCTCCTTTTTTCTGCGCATGAGTGGGCATGTCGAGACGGCAGCCGCGACGAAAGCGCCGAAAAGGTCGGCCGTTCCCTGCGGCTCCCGCGGTACTGGTCCTTCACCGAACTCCACACCAATCGATCACGGCCGCGGCGATGACCTTGGTCGTCTCCAGCAAGGAGGGAATAGCGACATACTCGTCGTAGCCGTGGAAGCCGTCCCCGCCCGGGCCGAAGATCACCGGAGCGACGCCGGCACCGGCGTAGTGGCCGGCATCGGTGACAAACTCCACGCCGCGTACGCGCACGGGCCTGCCGAGTTCGGTTTTGCGCGCGACCAACGACCTGACGAGCGGATGATCGACTGGCGTGTCCATCGCGGGGAAGTAGAGCCCGCCGAGCGACCAGTCGATCAGTATGGGGCTGTCACGCAACCATCGATCCTGCATGCAGAAATGATGAACGAAGGCGTCGAATTCCTCCTTGACGTCTTCCACCCTCTCATTGGGGAGAAACTTGAAATCGAGGTCGATTACCGCGACGTCGGGAATAATCGCCGGATTGGTCATTATGAGCGGCAGACCGTCGGGACCCACTCCGGCACCCGCACGAATTACACCGGGACTGATCGTGTTCAGGCCTGGCGGCACCAACGGATGATAGCTGGTGCGACAGCGTATGCTCTCATAATCGCGCAGCGCGCCCAGAAACCGGTTGGCGAGTTCGATAGCGTTCACGCCCGGTACGAGACGCCCTGGCGTGTGGGCCTGCGGCCAGATCTCGTTGAACCGATAGCCGGCATGGCCTTGACGGCCTTTGATCGTGATGCGCACCCACAGGAGACCGCCTTCGCAGGGTTGCACGTCCCCCCATGTGGGTTCCGCGACGATGGCGGCCTTGGCCAGTTCGCCCTTTGCCACCGCATCCATGGCGCCGAAGCCACCGGCCTCCTCATCCACGACGGAGTGCATTGAAACGCGACCGGAAAGGTCGATCCCGGCACGATGGATGGCATCGAGAGCGGCCATGCAGGCGGCCACGCCGCTCTTCATATCGACCGCGCCGCGCCCGTATATCCTGTCGTCCTTTATGGACCCGCCAAATGGATCCACCGTCCAGACGGCTTCCTCACCAATGGGAACGGTGTCGATGTGGCCGCACAAGATGAGGCTGCGTTCCTCATCCCCCTTTCGGGTCCCCACGACGTTGGGTCGGCCTGGAAAGACATCCCAGCGCTTGTTGTCATATCCTATTCGTGCCAGCTCCGCTTCGACGATATCCTGAACGCCGGCCTCGTTATTCTGTCCTTCCTGGACGACGAATTTAGGGTTCACCGAGGCGACCCGCACCATCCTTTGGGTAAGGTCGATGACATAACCGCGCTCCTGATCGAGCACCTGCCAGACTTTTTTGATCGCTTCCTCTGCGGCCATCTCCCTCACCTTTCCATGCCCTTGTCACCGTCATCGGCCGGGCAATGCGATACCTTGCGTTCCACCCGCCAAAGGCCTTCAGGACAGACGCTTTGGCCATTTTTCAGCACTCACGAGCCGAATTCGTCCATACTGACGACTGCGGAACATTGTTTTCATTTCACGTCGTCTGACTTAGAGTGAATGATTATTTTCATCCTTTGTCAATGACAGGCACGGCGCTGTTTGATTTTTTTTGCATCGGGCTTCCTGTAAGTGCCGGGCAGGCCACACCCGTGATTTTCCGGTCGGGAGATTGCGCCCGACAACGAGGGGCAAGCCTACGGCTGCCCCTGTCCGTGCTGCTTCGCCCCCCGGCTTGACCAAGGAGCGCACGCAGCGTTGATCAGTGTGCGATCGATCGAGGCATCGGCCTCCGTTCGTCCGCATGGGACGGCTGAACCGCCCGCCGGAGCGTCGCCGGCGGTGAGTTACCAGCCTGCAAAGGCACCCACCAGAGTGGGATCAACCTTGCCCTCTTCAACATCCGTCAGAGCAGAGTCGAGCAGCTTTATGCCTTGATCAGCTTCCTCCCGGGTCAATGTCAGCGGCGGTGTAAGCTCAAGCACGTTGGAATTGACACCCACATAGAAGAGGACCAGGCCGTTTTCGAAGGCGCGATAAACGGTGCTCGCCGTCTCCCGCTTGGCTGGTGTCTTGGAGGCCCGGTTTGAGACAAGTTCGATGCCGATGGCGAGCCCTTGACCACGAACATCGCCGATCAGGGGGTGGTGTCGTTTGAGATCTTGCAGGCGCGAAAGGAGATGTGCCCCGACCCTTTCGGCGTTTTCGATCAGTTTGTCGCTCTCGATGGTTTGGAGTACCGCCAGACCCGCCGCAGCGCATACCGGATTGCCCTGAACGGTCTGGAAAGAGAAAGCCGGTGCGAAATTCATGATGCTTTCCGGCCCTGCGACTGCGGAAATGGGCAAGCCGCCTCCCAATCCCTTGCCGAATACGACGATGTCCGGCTCGATGTCATGATGCGCGAAGGCGTTCAGCCGCCCGGTTCGACCGAGGCCGACCTTTACTTCATCGCTGACCAGCAAGATGCCATGCTGCCGGCAACGCCGTTCGATCTCGGAAAAGAAGCCGGGTGGGGGGACCAGCATTCCGCCATCCGACTGGATCGGCTCAATGAAGAAGGCCGCCACCTCGCGCGGCGGCACCGGGCCGGCGAACAATTTGTCGAGTTCATCGACTGTGCGTTGCGCAGCCTGGGGGCCATCGGCATAGGTGTTCGGGTAGGGTATCAGCGTCAGGCCTGCGGCCTTCGGTATGACCTGTGACGGGTGGCCGGACACGGCCGCTGAGCCGGTGGTGCCACCGTGATAGGCTCCAGCAAAGGAGATGATGCGAGGCCGCCCTGTCGCCGCCACCACGGCACGCGCGACGGTTTCATTGGCATCCGAACCCGAATGCCCGAACCAGATGCGGCCGGCCGCCCGGGACGGCACGAGCGACAGAAGTTTCTCGGCAAGCTCCACGGTCGGTGCGTTGGCGCTCGAAAGATAGCTCGCGCCCGCCTGGCTGGACAGTGCCCGCTCGACGGCCACACGGACAGCGGGGTGAGAATGGCCAAGGCTGGCAGCCCCCCATGAGGCGGCAAAATCCAGAAGTGTGCGGCCATCGTCGGCGACCAGCCGCGCTCCCTTTCCGCCTGTCAGCGCAAGGGGATAGAAGCGCAGATGTGCAAGCGTCGAAACCGATCGCGCCTCACGTTCGTAGAGCCCCGTCATGTCTTTTCCCTCGTTGTCAATATTCGCGCGTTGACTGGATTACTTCACGCCTCACCCGCCCGGCGTGATCTCCGCAATTATCGCGTCCGTTGTCACTTGCCGGCAATAGCCCTTTATGGCGCGCAGCGTGTTGTCATGACGCTCCTGCGTGTAGGTGGCGCAGGCATCGGGCACCAGTGTCACGAGATAACCAAGGTCACAGGCATCGCGAACCGCCGATTCCACGCACTGATCGGTCAACAGGCCGCACAGGACCAGTTGTCGGACGCCAAGATTGCGCAGCAGATAGTCGACATGGGTCGCGACGAACACGCTGGAGGCCGTCTTGGGCAATACGATCTCGTCTCCGACGGGAGCAAGCTCGTCAATCACCTTGCCATCCCAGGATCCCTTGGGGACGTTGAAGCCGGTGATCTTATAATCGAGACTGCGGTCGCGGCCATCCAGCGTAAGGCTTTCGATGGTCGTGTGGAGCACTTCGATCTTCGCCTTCCGAAACGCGGCGACAAGCCTCTGCATATTGGGAATGGCTACTTGCGCAAGGCGGCTGAAATAGTAGCCGTAGGTACCCGCGATCTCTCCATCCGGCATATCCTTGAACTCGCCGCCATGGCGTTTGACGCAAAAATTCTGGACGTCGATGAACAGAATTGCCGACGCGGCTGGATCGAGACTAATCTCACGAGTGGTCAAGCCTCCGGAACAGAACATCCTGCGATCCCTCCTCTACTTTGCGGCAGCGGCCACCAGCGCGTCGGCGAGCCGCCGCGCCCACAAATCCTGCCCCGTCTCGTTCTCGATTCCATCGCTGCGCACCTCGACAAGAGCGTGCGCAATCCCGCGCTTCTCGCCATGGACCGGGATGGTATAGTCCGACAGATCGTCGACATCGTAGGGCACGTTGCGGCCGGCTGGAACATCCGGGTACCGAGACTGGAAAGCGGCGAGAAGAAGGTCGGCGAAGGCCGGAGCGCGATTGGCCAGAACGCCGAGTTCGAACAGCCGCACCTCGCCGGAATGGCGCATGCGCGGCGTGAAACTATGAACCGAGACTAGAGTGGTGGTGCGGCCTGCGGCCTGTCGAGCTTCCAATGCCGCGAAGATCGCGTCATGGAACGGCACATGGATCGCGCGAAAGCGAGCATTGCGCTCGGCTGCCGTCAGCCCGACATTGCCGGCGATGACCGTCCCGTCGCTCACCTCGACGATGCATTCTTCGGATTCAAAAGGACGGTTGGAGTCAACGACGAGACGGCTGAAACGCTGCAGAACGAGCGGTGCATCCAAGAGCGATGCCAGTCTGCGCGCCAGTCCTTCTGCGCCGACGTCATAAGCAATATGGCGGTCCAGATCATCCGCGCTGATCCCAAGGTCTCCAAGGTACGCCGGCATCAGGCGGCCGGCATGCTCGCAGGTCAGAAAGAATTCGGAGGCGCCACCCGCATTGTAGATCTCAAAGGGTTCGGCGGCTCCGCCGGCCTGAAACACCAGGTCAAAGTTCGAATGATTCAAGGTAACCTTCACGTTGCAGATAACGGTCCGCGGAGAGGAACGAAGGGTCGGCATTTGCTGGTCAAATATTATCAGAGTCAAGATAAAAAATCTGTTTGACAATTTTTTTTCAGATAACTAGGGCTGGAAAAGAGAGGGCAGATCTGAATGACGACGCAACCAGTTAGAGCAAAAATCCGCAGTATGATGCCGCAGCTGACGGCCAGCGAGCGTAAGGTCGCGAACGTCATCTTGGCCGATTACCCCTTCACCGCCCTGGGAGGCATACGGGAGCTGGCGGAAAGGACCGGTGTCAGCGCCCCTTCCATTATCCGCTTCGTAGCCAAGATCGGCGCCGCCGGGTTCAGCGACTTCCATCGCCAGTTGATCAACGAACTCAAGGAAGGGCAAAAGTCGCCGCTAGACCTGCAAGAGCGTCAGGTCGAGGTCGGCGGCTCGCAGTTCCTCGCCGCTTATTCCGAACGCGTTTCCCTTGTGCTTGCGGAAATGGTGGAAACCATCTCGCAGGATCAGTTCGAAGCGATCTGCGGCCTGGTGGCCGATCCGGCGCGCAACATCTTTTTGCTTGGCGGCCGCATCAGCGATTCCATCGCCGGCTTCCTGTCGATCCACCTGCGTCAGATCCGCAGCCGGGTCTATCACATTTCCTCCAATCCAGAGCTGCAGCCTGAATATGTGCTGCGCATGCGCCGGAAAGACGTCGTCATCCTCTTCGACTTCCGGCGCTACCAGCACAATCTCCAAGAATTGGCGAAGTTGATCGCACGTGAGCGTCAGCCTTCGATCATCCTCATTACGGACAAATGGATATCGCCGATCGCCCACAGCAGCGCCCACATCGTCGCCCTGCCGATCGACGCCAAGACGGCGTGGGACACGCTGACGGCGGCCATGACATTCGTCGAGGCGTTGATCGTGCGAATTTCAGAGGCCCATTGGTCGGAATCGCAGGAACGGATCAAGGCTTGGGACCGAATCCGCTTTGGCGACCGCGCCTCCAACCAACCCCAGAACGAGGACGACGTTCGCCCATGATGAAGCGAGAAGAGATGGTCGTTGCCTGCTGCAACGACCTTGCTGGCAAGACCAGAGGAAAAGCCTTTCCCGCCTCGCAGATCGAGAAGCGGCAACGTCGAGGAGTCGGCTGGACGCCGACCAATGTGCAAATCACCTGCTTCGACGTGCTCGGTGAAAGCCAGTTCGGTTCGCTTGGTGACCTGGTGCTGATCCCCGATTTGGCCACGATAGTATCCATCGAATCAGAAGCGGGGATGCCTCCCGAGCAATTTGTCATGGGCGACATCCGCCATACGGACGGGCGGCCGTGGGAATTTTGTACTCGCTCGCTACTGCAGGTCGCCCTGGAGCGGCTCCAGCGGGTGGGCGGCGTTACGCTCCTTGGCGCCTTCGAGCACGAGTTTCAGTTCCGCGACGCCCGGCAGACGCTCGGTGACGCCTTCACGTTGCGCGCCTTTGTCGCCGAGCGCGGGTTCTGCGAGGCGGTCATTGCCGCATTGCGCAGTGCCGGCGTCGCCCCCGACACTATCCTCCGGGAATTCGGGACCGGGCAGTACGAGGTGACGATAGAGCCCCAGAAAGGTGTTACCATAGCCGACCATGCGATCGCCGTACGCGAGGTGGTGGCTTCCGTGGCGCGCACCCTCGGCCGGACCGTGACGTTCACCCCCATCCGCGACCCCGCCGGCGTCGGTAACGGTGTCCACATCCATATGAGTTTCCTTGACCAGGACGGGTGCCCAGCGACCTGGCAGGCGGATGGCAAACACGGTCTGTCGACAGTCGCCGGCCAGTTCGTTGCCGGCATCCTGAAGTATCTCGACGGTTTCATCGCCCTCACCGCGCCAAGCGTTGTGTCCTACCTGCGGCTCACGCCGCACCGGTGGAGCGCTGCCTTCAACAATCTCGGCTTTCGCGACCGTGAGGCGGCAGTTCGCATCTGCCCGGTCTCGGAGCTGAGCGACGTCGATCGCGCGGCCCAGTTCAACTTCGAATTCCGGGCTGCCGACGCAGCCGGCAGTCCCTATCTGCAGCTTGCCACTCTTGTGCACGCCGGCGCGCAGGGTATCGAGGAGAGGCTGGCGGTCCCGGAAGCCACGCAGGAGGATCTATCCACCCTCGATGCGGAGGCTCTGGCCGCCCGCAACTATGTGCGGTTGCCGCAGACGCTCAAGGCCGCGCTCGAGCGACTGCAAGCCAGCGACGTGGTCAGAGGTTGGTTTCCGGAGGGATTCGTCGACACCTATATCAAACATAAGCAAGCAGAAATGGCTTTCCTGAATGACAAGAGCATGCCGGAAATCTGCACTGCTTACGAAAGCGTCTACTAGTCTTACTGCGTCATAAACTTTCATATCGAGATAGGCGGATTGTTTGTCTCGCACAGCATGGACATCGCGCCAGCGTCGTGATCAGTTTGACAATCAGTCGTTGGCGCATGGTTGCGATCGAAT
>JBFWNN010000075.1:0-24749 GCA_050251035.1 Parvibaculaceae bacterium | reverse complement strand
CCGGACGGCGATTTCCCCTGTATCTCATGGACAACTCCCTGTCGGTTCCCCCTCACCCTAACCCTCTCCCCCGCAGGGGGAGAGGGTATTCTGGATGAACGCTAAGCCGGTGACATCAGCGCCGGCAAGAGCGCGCCCGATACATGCGGCGTGACCTTGACCGTCTTGACATGCACGATCGGCTGCACATATTGCAGCAGCGGGATGACATAGCCTTCCTCGGCGATGTATCTGCTCACCGCCTTCCAGCCGTCGATGCGCTTGGTCTCGTCCTTCTCGCCCCAGAGCGGGATGATCTTGTCGATCAGGTCCTTGGAATCCCAGACCGAATGCGGGCTCGGCCCGAACATGGCGAAGCCGGTCGAGGTGGTGGGATCGCCGATGGCATTGCCCCAGTTGTAGAACGCGGCCGGCGCCAGGGTGTCGGCGGCGCGCAGCTCATAATGCTTGGCGATCTCGTAGATCTCGATCTCGGCCTCGATGCCGACCTTGCGCCACATGCCGACAATGGCCTGGATCATCTCATAGTCCTTGGGCTTGAAGCCCTTGGTGGTCTGGATCTTGAACTTCACCGGCTTGTCGGGGCTGAAGCCCGAAGCCGCGAGCAGCTGCTTGGCCTTCTCCGGATCGTGGCCGACCTTGATGGATGCGTCATAGGCCGCATATTGCGGCGTCTCCAGCGTGTCGATGGGTATGCCATAGCCGTTGAGCAGGCGGTCGATGATGAGCTTCTTGTCGATCGCGTGATGGGCGGCGAGGCGCACATTCTTGTCGAGCATCACATCGACGTCGTTCAGGAAGATCATGCCGATGTCGGAGATCGGCGTGGTGATGCCGGCAAGGCCGTCCTTGGCCTTGAGCCGGTCGAACTCGTCATAAGGGATCTCGAGCGTCACTTGCGAGGAGCCGGACTCGATCTCGGCGACGCGGCTCGAGGCGTCGGGCACGAATTTGATGATGACGGTGTCGTATTTGGGCTTGCCGCCCCAGTAATTCGGATTGGCCTTGAGGCGGACGAAAGCGTTGCGCTCGAACTTCTCCATCATATAGGGGCCGGTGCCGATCGGCGCCTTTTCGAAGCCTTCCGCCCCCACTTTCTCGTAATAGGCCTTGGGCAGCACATAGCCGGTCAGAAACGACATCCATTTGAACAGGACCGGCTCGAACTCCTTCACATCGGCGGTGATCTTGTTGCCGTCGACCTTGAAGTTGCCGACCTTGCTCCACACGAACTGGATCGGGTTGCCGGTTTCGGGCTTGCCGGCGCGCTCGAGCGACCAGGCGACGTCCGCGGCCGTGAAGGGCGAGCCGTCATGCCAGGTCACGCCGTCCCTCACCTCCATCATGATCTGCGTCTTGTCGTCGTTCCAGCCCCATTTGGTGACGAGACCCGGTGCGAAGGAGAGATCGGGATTTTGCGCGATATACATGTCGAAGACCGACTGATAGATCGCCTGGATCGTCGGATTGACGGCGGAAGGGCCGACGGTCGGGTCCCAGGAAGGAAGGTTCACATTATAGGCGATGGTGAGCTCGGAGCCCTGCGCCGAGACATGCGTGGCGGGCAGCCCGGCAAAGAGCGCCGCGCCGCCGAAGGCGCCCCATTTCAGCAGATCACGTCTGGATGTCGTCATGTTCCTCTCCCTGTCGCCCCGTTGTTTATTTGTTGCGAGATACTTTAGGTCTGAAATAAAACTGCCGCAAGATCATCTGGCGAGCATCCGCGCCAGCATGAAGCCCGATCCGGCGCCGACGCCGGCGCCCGGCCAGGTCGAGGCGCCGACCATGTAAAGCCCGTTCAGCGGCGTCTTGTAGCGCGACCAGCCAGGCGCCGGGCGGAACAGGAAGTTCTGGCTCAGGTGATGGCTGCCGCCGAGATTGTCGCCGCCGAGCAGGTTGGGGTTCTCGTCTTCGAGGTCGCGCGGCGAGAAGACGGCGCGGCCCAGAACCTTGGACGCGAAGCCCGGCGCGTGGCGTTCGAGAATGGCCACGGCCCGGTCGGCATAGGCGTCCTTGATCTCCGCCCAGTCGCGGCCGGTGATCTCGTCCGCGGCATCGCCACGGATAGCGGCGGGCAGCACCCGCAGCTGGATCCATAAAATATGCCGGCCCTCGGGCGCGCGGCTCGCATCGATGGCGGTCGGCTGGCCCACGACCAGCACCGGCTCGCCCGGCAGCAGCCCGGCCAGCGCTTCGTGATAGGCGCGGCTCATCATGTCGAGTGTCGGCGCCAGATGGACATAGGCGAAACGCTTGAGCTCAGGCCCCGCCGTCCAATCGGGCAGCCCGTTGGCGGCGATGTGGATCATCATCGTTCCGGGTCCTGGCCGGAAAGCGGTGAGCCGGCGGTCGGCATCCGCATGGCCGCTGCCGCCCTCCAGCAGCCTGCCGAAGACGATCTGGGGCACGACATTGGCGATGACGGCGCGCCGCGCTGCGACGCTTCGGCCGTCCTTGAGGGTGACGCCCGCGGCGCGGCCTTCCGTCTTGTCGATACGGGCAACCTCGGCATCGAGATGGAGCTCGCCGCCCAGCTCCTTCAGATAGGAGGTCATGGCCTTGATCATCACATCGGCGCCGCCTTTGCCGAGCGCCATGCCGAAGCTCTGGTCAGCCATAGCTTCGAGATAGGGAAAGAGAGCGCCGCCCGCTATGTCGGGCGCGAAATCGAGATGCATGCCCCAGGCGGCGAGCGCCGCCTTGATCTTGTCGGACTCGAATTGCGCATCGAGGAAGGCGCGCGGCGAGGAGACGAGCAGCCTGAGCGTATCGATGATCCAGGCCAGCCCGCGCGCCCGCCAGGCTTTCCAGCCGATGGCGACGAGATCGCGCGAGGGCATCGGGCTGCTGAGCAAAGAGAAGATATGCGGCGCATCCTGGCCGAAGGCCTCGCTCATGCGGCGCCAGCTTTCCGCATCCGTCGCCGAGAAAGTGCCAGCGCGTGCGATGTTCTTCGCCACATCCTGCGACACGCCGAACCAGGAGCCGTCGGCGAAAGGGGTGGCGAAGCAGTCGCTCGCGGCGGCGAAAGCGAGCCCATGCCGCGTCAGCGCCGCGCCGTGGACGCGCATGAAGGGCGAGTCGGCAAAGAGCCCGAGATTCATGGCGAAGAGGTCATGGCGGAAGCCGGGGAGCGTCACCTCGCGCGTCTGGACGGCGCCGCCCGCCACCTTATTGCGCTCGAAGACGGCGACCTTCCAGCCCTGCTTCGCCAGATGGATGGCGCAAGCGAGGCCGTTATGGCCGCTGCCCACGATGATGGCGTCATAGGTCATGCGCGCTGTCCTTCCCTGGACGACATACTGGCATATGCATATAATCTGTCCACGGTATTCCGATAGAAGAAGGAAGCGAGCCAAGTCTTACTTGCAATTGCAAGTATTGGGCATAGGATGACGGCGAACAACAACACGCCGCAGCGGAGGAAAACATGGCGAAAGCAGATTTGAGTTCATTGGCAGAAGCCCTTTTGTCGGGCTCAGTCGACGTGGTCGATCTCACGGCACCCCTCGGCCCCGATACGCCGCTCATCAAGCTGCCGCCCGACTTCGCCAAGAACACACCCCCGGTCGAGATCCACAACATCTCCAACTATGACAAGAACGGGCCCTTCTGGTCGTGGAACTGGCTCAAGCTCGGCGAGCATTCCGGCACGCATTTCGACGCGCCGATCCACTGGATCTCCGGCAAGGACTATGCCGACGGCTCGACCGACCGGATCGCTCCCAAGAATTTCGTGGCGCCGGTCAATGTCATCGACTGCAGCGCCGAGGTGAAGAAGAATCCGGACTTCCTGCTCTCGGCCGACGGCGTGCGCGCCTGGGAGAAGGCGCATGGCGACATCGCCAAGGGCAGCTGGGTGCTCATGCGCACCGACTGGTACAAGCGCAATGGCAGCGAGAAGGACTTCCTCAATGCCGACGACAAGGGTCCGCACTCGCCGGGACCGACGGTCGACTGCATCGAATATATCCTGTCGAAGGGCGCCATCGGCTGGGGCAGCGAGACGGTCGGCACCGATGCGGGCGCGGCGGGCGGCATGACGCCGCCTTTCCCGGCGCATAATCTGATGCACAAGTCGAACCGCTATGGCCTCGCCAGCCTGTGCAACCTCGACAAGTTGCCACCCAAGGGCGCCATCCTGATCGCGGCACCGCTCAAGATCGTGAACGGCACCGGCAGCCCGTTGCGCGTTCTGGCGCTGGTGGCGCGCTGATCTCGTGAGCTTCTCATGGCCGATCCGGACTATGTGATCGTCGGCAGCGGCATCAACGCGCTGGTCGCGGCGGCCTTGCTCGGCAAGGCCGGCCGGCGCGTGCTGATGCTCGAGCGCGACGACCGGATCGGCGGCTGCATCCGCAGCGAGGAGATCACGGCGCCCGGATACGTCCATGATGTGATGGCGACCACCTTCGTTCTCTTCATCACATCTCCGGCCTATGCCGCGCTCGCCGCCGATCTCGGCAGGCATGGGCTCGATTTCTGTCACAGCGATCATCCGACGGGCGTGCTCCTGCCGGACGGGCGTTCCGCCATCATCGGCATGAAGCGGGCCGACAATGGCGCGGCCCTCGACCGCGCGAGCCCGGGCGACGGCGCCCGGCATCTCGTCGATGTCGGGACGGTCGAGCAGAACGCGTCCTTGCTTTTCGCGCTTCTCGGCGGCCGGCTGTGGAGCTGGCCGACCGCCAGGCTCCTGGCCCGCGAGGCCTGGCGACGCGGTCCCCGCCAGCTCGCCCAGTTCTTCGGCGAGGCGCTCACCACAGCCAGAGCGTGGCTCGAAGCGAACTACCAGTCCGATGTCGCCCGGGCGCTGTGGGCGCCCTGGGTGCTGCATGCCGGGCTTTCGCCGGAAAGCGCCTATTCGGCACAAATGGCGAAAGTGATCGCCTTCGCGCTCGAGGCGGCGGGCGCGCCCATCGTCAAAGGTGGCGGGCAAAAACTGCTCGACGCCTTCGCGGGCGTCATCCACGAAACGGGCGGCGAGATCCGCACCGGGGCCGATGTCGCCGCGATCGTCCCGGGCACCAGTGGCGCGGCGCGCGGGGTGAAGCTCGCCGACGGCAGCGAGATCGGGGCGCGCTCCGGCGTCATCTGCTCGGTCACGCCCAACCAGCTCTATGAGCGGCTGCTCCAGGGCTGGACGCTCCCGGCCGAGATCACGGCGGCGGTGCGCAACTACCGCTATGGCAAAGGCAATTTCCAGCTCCACTATGCGCTGAAGGCGCCGCCGCGCTGGCGCACGCCGGGGCTCGAGAAGGTGGCGCTCCTCCATCTGACGCCGGGGCTCGACGGGGTGTCGAAGGCGGCGAACGAGGCCGAGCGCGGCATGCTGCCGGAGGTTCCCACCATCTGCGTCGGCCAGCCCACGGCGCTCGATCCGAGCCGCTGCCCGCCCGGTGGCGCCATACTCTGGCTGCAACTGCCGGAGGCGCCGCGGCATCTCAAAGGCGATGCCGCAGGCCAGATCGCCGTGCCGGCCGACGGCCAATGGACCGAGACCGTGCGCGAGGCCTATGCCGACCGTATCGAGGCGATCCTCGCGGGCCATATCGCCGATTTCGGCGCCATCAAGCTCGCCCGCCGGGCCTATTCGCCTGCCGATCTCGAAAGGCTCAACATCAATCTGGTCGGCGGCGATCCCTATGGCGGCTTCTGCGGGCTCGACCAGTCCTTCCTGTGGCGGCCGTTCAAATCGAGCGTCAATCACCGGACCTTAATCCCCAATCTCTATCATATAGGCGCGTCAACCCACCCCGGGGCCGGCCTCGGCGGCGGCTCGGGCTTCATGCTGGCGCAAGCTTTGAGGTGAATCACCATGGTCGGGCGCTTCGGAACAGCCTTGCTCAGACCTGCGAATGCGGACCAGGACGCGATCCCGTCGATCGGCGAGATCGGGCTCAATCACTTTGCCCCTTATCTGCTCAACCGCATCTCGGCGCGCTGGAACGCCGACATGCAGGAGGCGCTGAAGGCCTTCGACCTCACCACGGCGAAAATGCGCACGCTCGCGGTGCTCTCGATCACCCCCGGCATGACGGCGAACGACCTGGCGCTGCATACGATCACCGAGCAGTCGACCATGAGCCGCACCCTCGATGCGATGGAAGAGCAGGGGCTGGTCAAGAGCCGGCCGCGCAAGGAGGATCTGCGGGTGCGCGAGGTCTACCTGACCGAGAAGGGCCGCCAGCTCTTCGCCGAATTCTGGCCGGCCATGTACCGCCGCTATGCAAATGTCTTCACCGGCATCAGTGAGGCCGAATATGAAAGTTTTATTTCCGTCCTGCATAAGATGCTGCAGAATATGAACCAGGCCTGACGGAGGCGACCATGGCCGAACGATCCTTCGCGAAAGAAGTCCTTAAGCTCAAGATCGGCGCCGGCGAGGAGTTTCGCGGCGAGGGCATCCTCGCCATCACCAAGGCGCTGCTGCAATGCGGCGTCGGCTATGTCGTCGGCTATCAGGGCGCGCCCATTTCGCATCTCATGGACGTGCTCGCCGACGCTCAGGACATATTGGGCGAGCTCGGCGTCCATTTCGAGGCAAGCGCCAGCGAGGCGGCGGCAGCGGCGGCGCTCGCCGCTTCGGTGCACTATCCCATCCGCGGGGCGGCGACGTGGAAGTCGACGGTCGGCACCAATGTGGCCTCCGACGCGCTCGCCAATCTCTCATCGGGCGGCGTCACCGGCGGCGCCCTCATCATCGTCGGCGAGGACTATGGCGAAGGCTCGTCCATCATGCAGGAGCGCAGCCACTCCTTCGCAATGAAGTCGCAGATCTGGCTGCTCGATCCCAAGCCCAACCTGGAAGCGATCGTGAAGGCGGTGGAAAACGGTTTCGAGCTGTCGGAAGCCACCAACACGCCGGTCATGCTCGAGGTCCGCATCAGGTCCTGCCATGTGCATGGCCGCTTCATCGCCAAGGACAATCAGCGCCCGGCCATGTCGGTGGCAGAGGCGCTCGAGGCGCCGCGCCGCGACACGCAGCGCATCGTGCTGCCGCCGGCGTCGTTCCTGCATGAGCAGGAGAAGATCAAGACGCGCTGGCCGGCGGCGATCGAGTTCATCAAATCGCGCAAGCTCAACGAGATGGTGGGGCCGAAACGCGGCAAGGTAGGCATCGTGCTGCAGGGCGGCATGTACAACGGCGTGATCCGCGCGCTGCAGCGGCTGGGCCTTGCCGATCTCTATGGCACCTCGATGGTGCCGCTCTATATCCTCAATGTCACCTATCCCCTGGTCGATGAGGAATTCCTCGGCTTCTGCAAGGACAAGGAAGCGGTGTTGGTCATCGAAGAGGGTCAGCCCGACCATATCGAGCAGGCCTTCGGTCATATGCTGCACAAGGCCGGCGCGCCGACGCGGCTCCATGGCAAGGACTTCCTGCCCATGGCCGGCGAATATACAGGGCAGGTGATGCTCGACGGCCTGTCGGGCTTCCTGCGCGACCATGCGCCCGAGTTCCTCACCGCCAAAATCCGCCTGCCCAACGCGCCGACGGCGCCGCCCGACGTCTCGCATCTGGCGCAAATCGTGCCGCCGCGCCCGCCCGGCTTCTGCACCGGCTGCCCGGAGCGGCCGATCTTCTCGGCCATGAAGCTGGTCGAGAAGGAGCTCGGGCCGCATCATGTCGCGGCCGACATCGGCTGCCACCTGTTCTCGATCATGCCGCCCTTCGATATCGGGGCGACCACCATGGGCTATGGCCTCGGCCCGGCTTCCGCCTCGGCCTTCAACGTACCGGCGAAGAAGCGCTCCATCGCCATCATGGGCGACGGCGGCTTCTGGCATAACGGCCTCGCTTCCGGCGTCGGCAATGCCGTGTTCAACAAGAGCGACGGCGTCATCCTGGTGGTCGACAATTATTATTCGGCGGCGACCGGCGGACAGGACATCCTCTCGTCGCGCGCCCATAACACGACGCGCTCGACCAGGCATCCGATCGAAGACGCGGTCAAAGGCGTCGGCGTCAACTGGGTGCGCCGCATCGACCACACCTATGACGTGTCGCGCATGCGCGACACGCTGCGCGAAGCGCTGACGACGGACGAGAAGGGGCCGAAGGTCATCGTCGCTTCCTCGGAATGCATGCTCAACAAGCAGAGACGGGAGCGGCCGCTTCTCGCCAAGGCGGTGCGCGACGGCAAGCGCGTGGTCAAGCCGCGCTTCGGCGTCGATGAGGACGTGTGCACCGGCGATCATGCCTGCATCCGCCTGTCGGGCTGCCCCTCGCTCAGCGTGAAGAAGCTCGACGACCCGCTGCGCGACGATCCGGTGGCATCGATCGACCAGTCCTGCGTCGGCTGCGGTAATTGCGGCGAAGTCGCCGATGCCGCGGTATTGTGTCCGTCCTTCTACCGTGCCGATGTGGTCAACAATCCGAGCCGGCTCGAACGTCTTGTGTACCGGATTCGCCACGCGGTCGTCTCTTGGCTGCAGGAGCGTCGTGAACGCAAATCGCTCAGCTTCGCGCAGATGAGGGCAGACTCGTGAACATGCAGCTGCCGCGCCATAACCAGGTCGTCAAGCTCGCGATCCTGGCGGTCGGCGGGCAAGGCGGAGGCGTGGTCTCCGACTGGATCGTCCATCTCGCCGAGGAGAACGGCTGGTATGCGCAAGCGACGTCGGTGCCGGGCGTTGCGCAGCGCACCGGGGCCACGATCTATTATATCGAGATGGTGCCCGACCGCGGCAAGACCCCGGTGCTCGCTTTGATGCCGTCGCCCGGTGATGTCGACATCGTGCTTGCTGCCGAGCTCATGGAGGCGGGGCGCGCGATGATGCGCGGCCTCGTAACGCCCGAACGCACCACCCTCATCGCCTCCCTGCACCGCGCCTATGCCGTGTCGGAGAAGGCCGTGCCCGGCGATGGCATCAGCGACGGCATGCAGGTCGTCGAGACGGCGCGCAAGGCGGCGCGCCGCTTCGTCGCCGCCGATCTGGAGAGAATCGCGGTCAGGAACGGCAGTGTGATCTCGGCAAGCCTGTTTGGCGCGCTCGCGGCGTCCGGCGTCCTGCCCTTCGAGCGCGACAGCTTCGAAGCGACCATCCGCAGCGGCGGCAAAGGCATCGAGGCAAGCCTCAGGGCTTTCGATGAGGCTTTCGATGCGGCCCTGCTGCCGGTGCCCTCCGCGCCTTCCGAAACAGAGCCCAAAATCCCCGTCAGCAATGGGCCCGACAAACTGAGGACCGCCTATCAGGACCTGCTGGTGCGCGTCGAGGACGAGATGCCGCCGGATGCGAAGGATATGGCACGCGCCGGCCTCACCAAGGTGATCGAGTTCCAAGACATCGCTTACGGCAAAGAGTATTTGCGGCGCCTCTTGCGTATCTCCGCACTCGATCATGATCTGGGCGGCGACGGCAGGGGCCGGGCGCTGACGCGCGAGGCCGCGAAATACATAGCGAATGCCATGACCTATGACGACGTGATCCGGGTGGCGCGGATCAAGACGCAAGGCAAGCGCTTTGCCCGGGTGCGCAAGGAAATGCGGCTCCGTGACGGCCAAGTGCTGAAGCTCACCGAGTTCATGCATCCGCGCATGGAGGAAGTGACGGGGATGCTGCCCAGGCGCCTCGGCCGGTTTGTCGAGAATCGGCCGCGGCTCTTCAAGGCGCTGGACCGTATGGTCAATCGCGGCCGGCATGTGCGCACCGATTCCATCTTCTGGTTCACGACCCTCTATGTCATCGGCGGTTTCGCGCGCTTTCGCCGCCGGCTGCTGCGCCATGCGGTGGAGCAGGATCAACTCGCCCGCTGGCTCGGCGAGGTCGAAAGGCTGGCGCGGGTGAACTACGATCTCGCCGTCGAGGTGCTGCGCTGCCGGAGGCTGATCAAGGGCTATAGCGACACGCATGCGCGCGGCCTCTCGCGCTACGACCAGGTGCTCTCGGCGCTGCCGATCCTGGAGGCGCGCGACGACGGCGCCGACTGGCTGCGCCGCCTGCGCGAAGCCGCCCTCAAGGACGAGAACGGCGCAGCCCTCGAAGGTGCGCTCAAGACGATCGAGAGTCTATGACTTCTCCCCGTCGCCGCGGATCTCGTGCTCGATCCATTTGCGGAAGGCCTGGATGCGCCGGTCGGTGCGCTTGCGGCTCTGGTAGGCGAGATACCAGCCGCCCTTCTGCTTGATCCTCATCTTCATGGGCTGGACGAGCTTGCGGGCGCGGAGGTCGCCGCGCACCAAGAGCTCCGGGGCGACCATCACCCCCAGGCCGTCGATAGCGGCCTCGATGGCGAGAAGATAGCTGTCGAATTTCTCCACCGTCTCGGGCCGTCCGCGCCGGTCGCCGGTGAACCAGTCGTTGAGATCATCGGGCGCCGTCGACACCTCGAGCGCGGTGAACTTCGACAGATCCTTGGCCGCGCCAACCTTGCGGCTGAGCTTAGGACTGCAGACGAGGACGAGATGCGTCTCCATGAGGAGGACGTAGTCGATGCCGGTCCGCTTCGGCGCCTGCGCATAGACGATCCCCATGTCGGCGGCCTTGGGCACGAAATCCCAATCCATCAGGCTGCTGTCCACGGCGAGCCGGATATCGGGATGGGCGGCGCGGAAGCGATGCAGGCGCGGGATCAGCCAGCGCACCGCGAGGGTGACATAGATCTGGAGCGTCAGCCCGCCGTCGCTCTGATCGCGGCGCAGCAGAGCGGTGCCGTTCTCGATCTGGTCGAAGGCCTCGCGCATGAACGGGAACAGGATCTCGCCCGCGGGGCTGAGCTTCGCGCCGCCCGGCAGGCGGATGAACAAGCGCGCGTCGAGCGACGCCTCGAGGGCGGCGATCTGGTGGCTGACCGCCGATTCGGTGATGTTCAGCTCCGCCGCGGCCCGGCGAAAGCTGCCATGCCGCGCCACGGCTTCGAAGGTCCGCAGACCGGTCAATGAGGGCAAGGCGCGTCTTGGAGCCATGTGTGGATCGCTCGTGATCTGGAGCATGAGTACAGCTCATGTTGAGTTGAGATACCATCGTTTGACCCCAGCGCAAATTCCTTCAGCCTAGCCGCAAGCAAGGTGAGGAGCGCCACATGTCACGCAAGCCACATGAAACAGCCATGCCGGGGCTCGGCCGGCGGGATTTCCTCAAGCTCGCCATGGCGGCCGGCACGAGCCTCGCCACGGCGCAGGTCCTGTGGTCGAAGCGGGCCAGGGCCGAGCCCAAGAAGGGCGGGCGGCTGCGCGCCGGCCTCGCCCATGGCTCGACGACCGATGTCCTCGATCCCGCCACCTATGAGAACGGCTTCACCCAGACGATCGGCAACAGCGTCTACAACCGGTTGACCGAAGTCGGCCCCGCCGGCGAGTTGGTGGGTGAACTGGCCCAATCCTGGGAGCCCAGCGCCGATGCCAGGACCTGGCGGTTCAAGCTGCGCTCGGGCGTCCAGTTCCACAACGGCAAGACGCTCGACAGCGGCGACGTCGTCGCGTCGATCAATCATCATCGCGGCGAGGCGAGCACGTCGGGCGCCAAGGGCATCGTCGCCGAGATCGTCGACCTCAAGGCTGACGGCGCTGACGGCGTGACCGTCACGCTCAAGGGCGGCAATGCCGACTTCCCCTTCATCCTGTCGGATTTCCATCTCGGCATCTTCCCGGCGGCGGAGGGCAAGATCGACTGGGCCTCAGGGATAGGCACGGGAGCCTATGCGATCGCGAGCTTCGAGCCCGGCATCCGCGCCAATCTCAAGCGCAACGGCAACTACTGGAAGGACGGGCGCGGTCATTTCGACGAGGTCGAGCTGATGTCGATCGTCGATGTGAATGCGCGGACAAATGCGCTGGTCGGCGGCGACATCGACGTGATGGACCGCTGCGATCTCAAGACGGTGAACCTGCTCAAGCGGAACGCGAATATCCGGGTCGAGCAGTCCTCCGGCACGCAGCATTATTCCTTCGCCATGCACACCGATGCCGATCCCTTCACCAGCAGGGACGTGCGCCTCGCCCTGAAGCTCGCCATCGACCGCCAGGAGCTCGTCGACAAGATCCTGCTCGGCTACGGCTATCTCGGTAACGATCACCCGATCGGGAAGTCCAACCGCTATTTCGCGGGCGACCTGGCCCAGCGGTCCTATGATCCCGACCAGGCGCGCTTTCTCCTGAAGAAGGCCGGCCATGACACGCTCAAAGTGTCCTTGAGCGTGGCCGACGCCGCCTTCGCCGGCGCCGTCGATGCCGGCACGCTCTTCGCCGAGAAGGCCCGGAAGGCCGGGATCACGATCGACGTTGTGCGTGAGCCCGATGACGGCTATTGGACGAATGTCTGGCTCAAGAAGCCCTTCGCCGCGGTCTATTGGGGCGGCCGGCCGACCGAGGACTGGATGTTCTCGACCGCCTATGCCGCGGGCGTGCCGTGGAACGACACACATTGGGCAAGTGAACGGTTCAACACGCTGCTGCAGCAGGCGCGGGTCGAGCTCGACGACGGCAAGCGCCGCCGGATGTATGGCGAGATGCAGCACGTGCTGAGCGATGACGGCGGCGCCATCATCCCCATGTTCGCCAATTTTGTCTTCGCGATGTCCGACAAGGTCGCTCATGCGCCGGAAATCTCCGCCGATTGGGATCTGGACGGCCTCAAATTCGCGGAGCGCTGGTGGTTCGCCTAGATCTCGAGGCGCTCGTCGCCGCGGCGGCCGACCTCTATCGCTCGAGCGGCGACAGGACGGCCGAAGAGGCGGCGGAGCTCATGATGCAAGCTTCGCCGCACAGGCCGGCCGAACCACCGCGGGCGCTTCCGGTCCTCGCGCATTTGCACGCGATCGCCCTGCCGCCGCTTGCGCCCGGCAAGGCGGCTCTTCTCCGGGACTGCGCGGCGCATCTGCCCTGGACCGATGGCGGTTTTTCGCTGCCGGCGGTGATCCGGGGCCGCAATGCCTACGCCGAGCTGATCGGGCCCGACGGACCGCTGGCGAGCCCGCACTGCCGTTTCGGCTTCTACCTGCAGGCGCCGGATTGTCTCTATCCGGCGCATTCGCATGCCGCCGAGGAGCTTTATCTGATCCTGAGCGGCGCTCCGGAATGGCAAGTCGACGAGGCCGAGCCCTTCGTGCCGGCCGAGCCGGGATTGGTGCATCATCTGCCCTGGCAGACGCACGCCATGCGCACCGGGTCCGCGCCGCTCTTCGCTCTATGGGTCTGGCTCGGCGACATCCGCTACGGGACCTATTCGATCTGACAAAGTCAATTGCTTTAGACCTGTAGCATTGTCCGGAAATTAGTTTAGTTCTATAGTAATTCCAGGTGCCCCGCGCATGACACCGGACCGGCTCGGCACCGGCCTGTCCCGGAGGAAGCCACATGCTGAAGAGATTTGCCGCGTCTTTGTCGCTTGCCTTCTGCCTGCTGACGCCCGCGACGGCCGGATCGCTGCCGGGCCTGCGCGGCCATGATCACACCGGCATCACGGTTCCCGACATCAAGCAGGCCCTCGATTTCTTCACCAACGTGCTGGGCTGCCAGCATGCCATGACCTTCGGTCCCTTCTCCGACGACAAGGGCACCTTCATGCAGGACCTGCTCGACGTCCATCCGCGCGCCAAGATCGAGCAGATCTCGCTGGTGCGCTGCGGCTTTGGCTCCAATATCGAGCTCTTCCAATATTCAGCGCCCGACCAGAAGAACATGACGCCGAAGAACAGCGACATCGGCGGCTATCACATCGCCTTCTATGTCGACGACATCCAGGCGGCGGCCGACTATCTCAAGGCCAACAATGTGAAGACCATGATGGGACCCTTGCCCGTCGACCAGGGGCCGGCGGCCGGACAATCGATCCTCTATTTCATGGCGCCCTGGGGCCTGCAGTTCGAGGCCATCAGCTATCCCAAGGGCATGGCGTATGAAAAGGACGGCGGCACGCTATTATGGTCGCCCAAGGACCCGGCCAAATAGGCCGTTTCCGGAGTTGCGAAAGATGCGGATCAAGGTGATTGGCGGCGGGCCCGGCGGCCTCTATTTCGCCCTTCTGACCAAGAAGGCGAAGCCTCATTGGGACGTCGAGGTCATCGAGCAGAACCGGGACGACGACACTTTCGGCTTCGGCGTCGTCTTCTCGGACGACACGCTCGACGAATTCCTCTGCCATGATCCGCAATCCTATGCGCGCATCCGCGAGAAGTTCGCCTATTGGGACGATGTCGCGATCCATTACAAAAGCCATGAGGCGCGTTGCGGCGGCAACGGCTTCTGCGGCCTGTCGCGCATCACGCTGCTCAAGCTCCTGCATGGGCGCTGCCGAGAGGAAGGCGTCCATCTGACCTTCAGCCGCCGCATCGATCCGGAAGAGATCGAGCAGCTCTGCTCATCGGCCGATATCGTGGTTGCGGCGGACGGCATCAATTCGGTGATCCGCGAGCATTACAAGGAGCATTTCCAGCCGACGGTGTCGCTCAAGGCCAACCGCTTCTGCTGGATGGGCTCGACCCGGCCGATGGGCGAGTTCAACTACTTTTTCAAGCAGACACCGCATGGGGTGATCTGCGCCCACACCTATCAATATGAAACGGGCAAGTCGACCTGGGTCTTCGAGATGGACGAGGCCTGCTGGCGGGGCCACGGCTTCACGGAGACTGACGAGGAGGATTCGCGCGCCAAGCTCGAAGTGCTCTATGCGGAAGAGCTCGACGGTCACGGACTCCTGCTCAATCGCTCGCATTGGCGGCGCTTCCCGCGCATCTTCTGCGAGAACTGGTCGCACAAGAACATCGTGCTCCTGGGCGACGCCAAGGCCTCGGCGCATTTCTCCATCGGCTCCGGCACCAAGCTCGCCATGGAATGCGCCATCGGTCTCTCCGATGCCGTCATCCGGCATGCCGATACGAACGTGAAGCAGGCCTTCACCGCCTATGACGCGGCGCGGCGCACCCCCTGCCAGATCGTCCAGCACAATGCCGATGTATCGCTCGCCTGGTTCGAGCATATGAAGCGCTCCTTCGACATGGAGCCGATGCAGTTCGCCATGGTGGTCATGTGCCGCGCCAAGACGATTACCTATGACAACCTGCTGGTGCGCGATCCGGGCTTCGTCGCCAAGGCGGACACCGAGTGGTACGCGCGCTATTACCGCGAAAGCGGATATGATTACCGCGCGTCACGGCCGACGCCGATGTTCACCAAGTTCCGCCTGCGCGGCATGGACGTCCAGAACCGGGTGGTGATGTCGCCCATGGCGCAATATTCGGCCGACGCTTCAGGCAATCTCACCGACTGGCATCTGGTACATTACTGCTCGCATGCGCTGGGCGGCATGGGCCTCATCTTCGCCGAGATGACCTGCCCGTCGCCCGAAGCGCGGATCACGCCTGGCTGTCCCGGCCTGTGGACGGACGGACATGAAGCGCAGTGGAAACGCATCGTCGATTTCGTCCATGCCAATTCCGACGCCAAAATCTGCATGCAGCTGGGCCATGCCGGCCGCAAGGGCTCGACCCAGGTCGGCTGGGAAGAGGCCGACCACCCGCTGCCCGACCCGCAAGACAACTGGCCGCTGGTCTCGGCTTCGCCCATTCCTTACTTCGACGAGATCAGCGCCGCGCCCTCGGAGCTCGACCGCGCCGGCATGGACCGCATCAGCAGCGAGTTCGTCTCGGCCGCCAAGCGGGCGGCGCGCGCCGGCTTCGACATGCTCGAGCTCCATTGCGCCCATGGCTATCTCTTCGCCTCCTTCATCTCGCCGCTGACGAACCAGCGCCGGGACGACTATGGCGGCGCGATCGAGAACCGCCTGCGCTTTCCGCTCGACGTGTTCCGGGCCATGCGCGCCGTGTGGCCCGAGGAACGGCCGATGTCGGTGCGCATCTCGGCTTCCGACTGGAAGCCGGGCGGCATCAGCGAGGCCGATCTCTTCGTCATTGCCGAAAAGTTCCGGGAAGCGGGCTGCGACCTGATCGATGTCTCCTCTGGCCAGACGGTGCCCGACCAGAAGCCCGTCTATGGCCGCATGTATCAAGTGCCCTTCGCCGAGGCGATCCGCAACGTGCCCAAGATGGCGACCATGGCGGTCGGCGCCATCACCGAGCCCGCGCAGGTCAATACCATCCTCCACACCAGGCGCGCCGACCTCGTGGCGCTGGCGCGGCCGCATCTGTGGAATCCCTATTTCGCGCATCAGGCGCGAGCCTGGTATGGCGCCCAAGGCCAGAGCTGGCCCAAGCAATATCTGCCGGGACGCAACCAGGCCTTCCGCGAGCAGGAGCGGATCCGGCAGAAGCAGATGGAACTGCAGACCAAGGCGCGGCCGAAACGTCATGCGCTGAATGAAGGGAACGCGTGACATGAACGACGTGAAGAAGCCCATGAGCGCACCGCCGATGCATCGCATCCTGCAGCCGCCGGGATGGCCGCGCCCCAAGGGCTATGCCAACGGCATCCTCGCCGAAGGCCGGCTCGTCTTCACCGGCGGCCTCGTCGGCTGGGACGAGAAGGGCGTTTTCCCGGAGGGCTTCGTGCCGCAGGTGCGCCAGACGCTCAGCAACGTCATGGCGGTCCTCAAGGAAGGTGGGGCAGGGCCGGAGCACCTGGTCCGCCTCACCTGGTATGTCACCTCGGTCGAGCGCTATCTCGCCGACCCGCAGGGACTGGGCGCCGCCTATCGCGAGATCGTCGGCAAATATTACCCCGCGATGGCGACCGTCGAAGTCACACGCCTGGTCGAGCCCAAGGCCTTGGTCGAGATCGAAGCGACGGCGGTCGTTCCTTAAGCCGATGCGCGAGAGGCCAAGCCGGGTGCCGGCTGAGGCGCTTGTGGTCCAATCGCGGCCGAGGAACCGCGCAAATAGGCATTTTCGTCATGCAGGAACGCCGTCTCGAGCAGGGCTTCCGCAAGCGGGCCCAGACTGCGATTGATGCGATCGACGTAGAATTTCGGCAAGGAACGGCTCGAACCGGCGAAGAACCGGCGCATGGAATCGTCGCTACGAAGTGCCGTGAGCATCGTTCTCTGGAATTTGGCCCGTCGAGACGAATGCGAGCGCACGAGATTGACCCAGCGCGTCGAACCTCGGTTCGCCGCCCAACGCTTCGCCATGCGAGCGCCTTTCATCGCATATTGCGTCAAGTCGGCCGCATGCGCGTAGATCTCGGTCCATTCGTAATTCAGCGGCCGGACATTCATGGCGTGGTTGCCGTCCAGAAACGGAAAGGGAATGGGCAAGACCCGCCCAGCGCGCTGAAGCTCGAGGTTGAGGGGAGCCGCACGCCCATAGGCCGTCAGCATGGAGAACGCCGGATAAGCGCCAGGCGCACGGTCAAGAAACCGCTTGGTGCACTCAAAGGGCTCGGAGTCGAAATCACTATCCAGGCCAAGCACGAAGTTGGTCTGCACGAACGGAATGTAGCGCAGGATGGTGTTGACGTGGTCGGCGACCTGCCTGACTTTCTCATTCCCGATGTTGTTTCCGGTCTTGGACTTGTTGCCCAGGTCGAACCACGATTCGATACCCGGCATCATGCCGACAAAGCCGTTGTCCCGAAGCCTCTTCAACCGGTCTTCGGAAAGGATGCTCAAACTGCTTTCCGCGATAAACTTGATACGACCTTTTGGCGCGGCGTCCTCGATGGCGGTCATGTAATCATTGAAGCGGATGCCGAAATTCGGGTCGTGCCAGCCGACCACGGGCCTTTGCACTTTGGTCAGCAAAAACTTCAGATCCTGCCGGATCTGGTCGAACGGCAGCGGCTTGTAGTCGACGGTCGCGTCGATGCAGAAACTGCACGTATAAGGACATCCCATGCTTCCGATCATCGGCACGATCTTGATCAGGGGGGCCTTGTCGAGCATCGTTTCGATGAAGTTCCAACGCGCGGCGACGGCAGGCAGGTCGGCAGGCTGCCGGCCTGTGGTCAGCATTTGGCCGGCATGCGGGCGAGGCGCAAGCTCACGCAGCAAATCGTCGATCGTCGTCTTGTTGGTGAAACCGAGAACGTAGTCGAAATATTGCGAAGCGTCTTCGGGGTAGCAGCGGGCATGCGGTCCGCCGAGGACGGTTATGACGCCGCGACGGCGGTAGAGATTGCTGATGGCATAGGCGGTCAGAGCGGAACGCGTGAAAGAACCTATGAAGACGACATCGGTCTCCTGTGAGATCAGGTCGGCGAGCGGTTCGTGTCCGGTATAGCAAACATAGGAAACCTGGTGGCCGAGTTCCTGGCACCAGACGCCGATGACCTGCGGCATGATGCTGGCGAGGTTGGCGTTCATCATCCTGGCAAACAGGCCGCGCGTGGGGCCTCTGGTCACCAGATCGATGATCGTCACATGCTTTCGGGTCATCCCTGTCTCCGGGCGAAGAGGATGGCTGATTCCAGGCACGTCTAGATATCGCTGGCCGGCGCTTGCTCAAGCGCCGTCGTTGGCCTTTCCGACCGAATGCATCACGCGACGCGAGCGCGCGTCAGGTCGTGGGTTCGACCGTCGCTTCCGGAGCCGCGGCAGTCTTGGCGGGTTGAGATGAACGGAAGATGTCACGCGGTCGCGCCGGCTTCTCCTTGGGCTTGGGCAGCGGTATCAGCCCTTCCCGCTGCGCCTTCTTGCGCGCCAGCTTCCTGATCCGGCGAATGGCCTCGGCTTTCTCGCGCGACTTCCGCTCCGAGGGCTTTTCATACGCTGAACGCTTCTTGATCTCGCGGAAGATTCCCTCCCGCTGCATCTTCTTCTTCAGGATACGGAGCGCCTGGTCGATATTGTTGTCGCGCACGAGTACTTGCATGAACACCTCTTGGCAGGAGCGATTTGAAGGTCACTAGGAAAGTTGGCAGCACAGCCGGTACATCCGCGGTCTGCCCTGCCAACAGCGACGACTAAGCGGCGTCTTCCAGATTGCCGGCCGAAGTCTTCCCTGTCCGGCGGTCGGAAACCAATTCAAACCGGACCTTCTGACCTTCCTTGAGAGTGCCGATATTGGAGCGCTCGACGGCGCTGATATGGACGAAAACGTCCTTGCCGCCGTCTTCCGGCTGAATGAAGCCAAACCCTTTCTGGGTGTTGAAGAATTTAACAGTGCCTACCTGCATGATTAACCTTTCATAATGCCAGGCGTCGCGGGAACGCATCATCGCATCCGCTTTGACGATCGATGTTCAGGAGGAGAGGTTGTCAGTTGGCGCCGGGCTTTGCCCTATGCGCGAGACCGATAATCAATGCGGCCAAAACTCGAAGCCTGTCATATGGGCGCTTTCCCGTGAATGTGCAAGCAGTAAATGACCGTAGGCCGGAATTAATTCGCGACAAGGGATCAGCGCGGCGGATTCCTCGTCCATTCGAGATCCTGCCGACGATTGCCTTCCGATGTGGTGTGCTGGCCATAACGCACATACACGCAATGCAGGTCGAAGCTCGTGATTATGCCTATCTTGGCGGCGCGACCACGTCCCCGGCTGCCGGTATAGAGCACTTCGCGGCCGATATCCTCCTGGGCAGGCTCGATCATATTTTCTCCAATTTCGCGAGGCGTTCGCAACCGTTCCCTCGACACCAACAAGATATAAGGCCGCGCTTCCCCATAGTCATAAGACGGGCTGAAATATCGGTTCAAGCCGCAGCGATGTGAGCCAGGCTGGCGTCACTTTGCCTCTGGCGATCGGCCGTCCTCATCGGCTTTGCCTTGCTGCGCCAGCCGCAATTGCCGCAGACGGGCGGTCTTCAATCGATGCTGCGCCTTTTCGGCTTCGACGATCTTCATTGCAGCCACGTGGGTCGCCTGCGCCTTGGTGTCCCTGGAAGTGCCTGCCACTGCTCTCCGCTCCTTCGTATCGGCGGGAGCATATCGGCTCTCAGTCGTCGGAATGCCTTGGTCACGCTATCGTTCCGACGATATGCAAATATCGCATAAATCCGCGCATAAGGACATCTCTTATTTCCGCAGGCTTGCCGCTGCGTTCGCTTGCTTCGCTCTTGTCGGCCGCCGCCGGATTGGTTACGCCAGTCTGTGACTTTGCGAGAGGGAGCGGGGGGATGCAGCAGCATGCACGGGCGGTCGTCATCGGCGGCGGATGCGTAGGCGCCGGCATCCTCTATGGCTTGGCGCGGCGCGGCTGGTCCGACATCGTCCTTCTCGAGCGCACCCAGCTGACCGCCGGCTCGACCTGGCATGCCGCCGGCCTGGTGCCGTCCTATACGCGGAACTTCAATATCGGCCGCATGATCGCCCGGACGATCGAGATCTATGAAGGGCTCGAGGCGGACACGGGACAGAGTGTGGGCTGGCACAAATGCGGCCAGCTGCGTCTGGCCAACACGAAAGAGCGGCTCGACGAGTTCAAGAGCTATATGAGCGTCGCCGCGGCGCAAGGAACGCGAGCCGAACTCCTCGACCCGAGCGAGGCGCGCAAGCTCTGGCCGCTCATCGAAAGCCAACACATGCTGGCGGCGCTCTACAATCCCGATGACGGGCATATCGCGCCGGCCGACGTCACCCAGGCGATGGCCAAGGGCGCGCGCGACCGTGGCGCCAAGATTTATCTCGAAACCGAGGTGAAGGGCTTCGAACGGACGCGCGGCGGCGAGTGGACAATCAAGACCAACAAGGGCGACATCACCTGCGAGCACGTGATCTGCGCCACCGGCAATTATGCCCGGCAGACGGGCGCACTGCTCGGGCTCGAGATCCCGGCCATCCCCATCATCCATCAATACTGGATCACCGACGCCGTCCCCGAGCTCGTCGAGCGCAAGCGGAAGGGTGATCCCGAGATGCCGATCCTCCGCGACGAGGATGTCGAGGGCTATATCCGGCAGGAAGGCGACGGGCTGATGTTCGGGCCCTATGAGCGGACCGAGAAGCTCAAGCTCTTCGCCGAGGACGGTGTTCCCGACTGGTTCGGCGCCGATCTCCTGGAAGAGGATTTCGACGCCGTTGCGGTGAACTGGGAACGCGCCACGGAACTGCTTCCCGTGCTCCAGCGCGCCGGCATCAAGGCCAATGTCCGCGGTCCTTTCCAGATGACGGCGGACGAATTGCCGCTGATGGGGCCGGCCTGGGGCCTGCGCAACGTCTGGCTCGCCGAGGGCGTGCCGGGCGGCATATTGTGGGGCGGCGCCATCGGCTATTACCTGTCCGAACGCATCGTCGAAGGCGGCACCAGCATCGACGTATCGGACCTCGATCCGCGCCGCTTCGGCGACCATGCCAACAAGACCTGGACGCGCGAGAAGGTGCGCGAGGCCTGGGGCACACATGCGCTCCTGCATTATCCGGGCGAAAGCCTGCCGGCGGCGCGGCCGCAAAAGACGACACCCGCCTATGACCGCCTCACGGCGCTGGGCGCTCGATGGGGCGTGCTCAATGGCTGGGAGATCGCCAACTGGTATGCGCCCGAGGGTATCGACCTGCCCGACAGCTATAGCTGGCGCTGGACGCCTTACGACAAATATATCGGCGAGGAAGTGCATGCGGTGCGCCACGGCGTGGGCCTGGTCGACATCTCGCCGATGACCAAGTTCGAGGTCGAAGGGCCCGGTGCCGCGCAATGGCTCGACCGGATCCTCGCCAACCGTCTGCCCGAGCCCGGCCGGGTGAAGCTCAGCCACCATCTGACGGAAACAGGCGGCGTCAGGGCCGAATACATGGTGGCGGGCCTCGCTCAGGACGCCTTCTATCTCATCTCGACGCCGCGCGCCGAGCGCTGGAATCTCGACGAGCTGACCAAGCTCCTGCCCGCGGACGGCAGCGTGCGCCTGCGCAACGTCACCAATGAACGCGGCGTCTTCACCATCGTCGGGCCGAAGGCGCGCGAGGTGCTGCAGCAGGTGACGGAGATCGATCTCTCCAACGCGGCCTTTCCCTGGTTCAGCCTGCGCTCGGGAACGGTCGGGCTCGCGAGCGACGTGCGCCTGCTGCGCGTGAATTACGAAGGCGAGCTCGGCTGGGAGCTCTATCATCCGCTGAGCTATCAACGGCATCTGCTGGACGCGCTCCTCGCCGCCGGCGCGGCGCATGGGATGAGGCTCGTCGGACTGCATGCGCTCGAATCGCTCCGCCTGGAAAAATCGTTCAGGGCCATGTATCGCGACATGAACCCCGAGCTCACTGCCTGGGAATCGGGCCTCGACCGCTTCATCGCGCTCGAAAAAGGCGATTTCACCGGGCGCGATGCGCTCATCCGCCAGCGCGAAGGCGGGATCGCGCGCAGGCTGGCGACGCTCAGGATCGACGCCCGAGGCGCCAGCGTGCTGGCGCATGAGAGCGTCTATCATCAGGGCACTTTGGTGGGGCGCGTGACCTCGGGAGGCTTCGCCCATACGCTCGGACATGATGTGGCGCTCGCTCTGCTGCCCGCCGATCTCGCAGCGCCCGGCACACAGCTCGAGGTTCCGATCCTGGGCGAGCGGCACACGGCCCAGGTGATCGCCGACTCGCCCTATGATCCCGAGGCGCTGCGCAGCCGGGGCTGACGCGATATCAGGGAATATCAGGGATTATCAGGGAATTTTTGCGAAAAGAATCCCGACCCAGAGAGACCAATGACTTAGCGGCGGGAGCAGGGAATTTCTCGTCGCGCCGTCCAGACTTGACACACAAACGCCCGCGAGCTTTGGCTGGCGGGCGCGCATGATCCGATCCTGATATTTCCCAAATCGCACGCCTCGGCCCATGAAGTCAATGACCTAGGCGATCAAAGGCCGGTGAACGACCCACCCGTCTCGGCCAGCTTCCTCACCCGTTGGGCGGGCTGCCAGAACCAGGCATCCTCCCGGGCCAGCGCCGCGATGCGGCGCAGCACTTCCTTCGCACCCATTTGGTCGGCCATGAACATCGGGCCGCCGCGCCAGCGCGGGAAGCCATAGCCATTGACCATCACCACGTCGATGTCGCCGGCGCGCAAGGCGATGCCCTCATCGAGGATGCGCGCGCCCTCATTGATCATGGCGAGCACGATACGGTCCATGATCTCCTCTGCGGTGAAGCGCTTCGGCGTGATGCCCTGGTGGCGGCGCTCCTCGGCGATGATGGCGAGGGTCGCTTCGTCGGGCGCCGGGGCCTTGCCGGCATAGGTGTAATAGCCGCTGCCGGTCTTGCGGCCGAAACGGCCGCTCTCGCAAATGCGGTCGACGATGCGGACATAGCGCTCTCTCGGATCGCGCCGCGGGGCGAGCGCCTTGCGGTTGGCCCAGATGATGTCGAGTCCCGCCATGTCTTGCATCTCGAACACGCCCATGGGCAGGCCGAAACTCCGGAACGCGGCATCGATCTCGGCGGGCGCGGCGCCATCCTCCATCAGATATTCGGCCTGCTTGCGATAGGCCGAGAGGATACGGTTGCCGATGAAGCCGTCGCAGACGCCAGCGCGGACCGCGATCTTGCCGAGCCTGCGGCCGAGCGCGAAGCCCGTCGCCACGGCCTCGGGCGCGGCGCCCTCGGGCACGACCACTTCCAGGAGCTTCATGATATGGGCGGGCGAGAAGAAATGCAGGCCGATGACTTTTCCCGGCCGCGCCGCACTTTCAGCGATAACGCCGACATCGAGATAGGAGGTGTTGCTGGCGAGGATGGCGTCAGGCCGCGTCACCCGGGCGAGCTCGCGGAAGATCGCCTGCTTGACGGCGAGATCCTCGAAGGCCGCCTCGATCACCAGGTCGGCGGAAGCGAGATCGGCATAGGCGGCGGCGGTCGTGAGCCGGCCGGCAGCGATGGCGTCATAGTCGGCGGGCGAGAGCTTGCCACGCTCGAGCGAGGCCTTGAGCAGACCGAGCGTCCGGTCTCTGGCGAGATCGGCGGCGGCCTGGTCGCGCTCGACCAGGATGACGCGCAGGCCGGCGAGGAGGGCCGCCGCGGCGATGCCGGTCCCCATCAGCCCGCCACCGACGACACCCAATTGCGCGACGGTCATCGGCTTGGCGCCGGCCTCGGGGATCTTCGCGATCTCGCGCTCGGCGAAGAACACATGACGCAGCGCGCGGGCCTGGCTCGAACTGCGCAATTCGGCGAAGACCTCGGCCTCGCGCGCCATGCCTTTGTCGAAGTCGACGCCGATGGTCTCTTCGAGAAGATCGAGCGCGCGCAAGGGGCTGACCTGGCCGCGCGTCTTCGCCGCGAGGGATTTGCGCGCCTCGGCGAACAGCCCGGGCGATGATGCGGGGGGCGCACGCTCCGACAGGTGTGGCAGCGGTGCCGCGCGCTTCTCCGACAGCAGGCGGCGCGCGGCGGCAAGGAGATCGTTCCCGGCGACGGCGTCGGCGATGCCGAGCTTCGCCGCTTCCGCCGCAGCGACGCGGCGCCCGGAGGTGATCATGTCGATCGCCGCCGCCATGCCGATAAGGCGCGGCAGGCGCTGCGTCCCGCCGGCGCCCGGAACGATGCCGAGCGTCACTTCCGGCAGGCCGACCACAGCATGCCCGTCCATCAGCCGATAGTGACAGCCGAGCGCCAGCTCGAAGCCGCCGCCGAGCGCCGTGCCCTGGATCGCGGCGACGACCGGCACGGCGAGCGCCTCGAAGGCGGTGATGACGTCGCGCAGCATCGGCGGCTCCGGCGGCTTGCCGAATTCACGGATGTCGGCGCCGGCGACGAAGGTCTTGCCGGCGCAGGCCAAGACGACGCCCTTGACCGCGCCATCGGCGGCGATCGCCCGGACGGCGTCGAACAGGCCCTGCCGCACCGCCTGCGACAGCGCATTCACCGGCGGATTGTCGATGGTGATGACGGCGATGCCGTTTTCGCGGGTGAGAGATACAGACAAGATTGTCTCCTAACCCTCCCTCCGCCGCGCGCAGCGCGGGGGGGGGGGCGCGCGGCACGCGCGACGGGGGGGGGG
>JBFWNN010000074.1:0-24884 GCA_050251035.1 Parvibaculaceae bacterium | reverse complement strand
CAGGGTGAGCGGCAATGCTCCGCGCGCCGGCCGCTTTGCCGGCTTCTCGCGGCCGCGCACGATCCTGTTCTGCTTCCTCCTGTCGGGCGGACTTGCCGGCCTTGCCGGCATCACCGAAGTGGCGAGCGTCGTGGCGCAGTTGCAGCCGCAGATCTCGCCGGGCTATGGCTTCGCCGCGATCATCGTCGCCTTTCTCGGCCGGCTCAATCCGATCGGCGCGCTCTTCGCCGGCCTGATGCTGGCGCTGAGCTATCTGGGCGGCGAGGCGGCGCAGGTCTCGCTCGGCCTGTCCGACCGCATCGCCAAAGTCTTCCAGGGCATCCTGCTGTTCTTCATCCTGGGCTGCGACACGCTCATCCTTTATCGGTTCCGCTGGCTGAAGACGCAAGTCTCTCCCGCGGCCGCGCAGCCGGCGGAGTGACGTATCATGGATGCTTCGACCGCCGTCCTCCTCACCATCGTCACCGCCGCGACACCCTTGCTGCTGGCGGCGATGGGCGAACTCGTCGCCGAACGCTCGGGCGTCCTCAATCTCGGCGTCGAAGGCATGATGGTGATGGGCGCCGTGGCGGGCTTCGGCGCCGCCTTCCTCACCGGCAGCCCCTATGTCGGCGTTATTGCCTCGATCATCGCCGGCATGGCGATGGCGCTGCTCTTCGGCTTCCTCACCTTGACGCTCGTGTCGAACCAGGTGGCGACCGGCCTGTCGCTGACGCTTCTGGGCCTCGGCCTCTCGGGTCTCCTGGGCGAATCCTTCGTCGGCGAACCCGGCGTGCGCCTGCCCAAGCTCTTCGGCATCGACATGCTGATCCTCTTCTCCTTCATCCTGACCGCCGCCGTCGCCTATGTGCTGTTCCGCACCAAGGCCGGTCTCGTCATCCGCGCGGTCGGCGACAGCCACAGCTCGGCGCATGCCCTGGGCTATCGCGTCATCTGGGTGCGCTATCTCTGCGTCCTGTTCGGCGGCGCCTGCGCCGGGCTCGCCGGTGGCTACCTGTCGCTGGTCTACACGCCGCAATGGATCGAGAACATGACGGCCGGGCGCGGCTGGATCGCGCTGGCGCTGGTCGTGTTCTCCTCCTGGATGCCGTGGCGCGTGGTGGCGGGCGCTTATCTCTTCGGCGCCATATCCATCCTGTCCTATACGGTGCAGACTTTCGCCTTGGGGATTCCCTCGCAGCTCTTGTCGAGCCTGCCCTATCTCGTCACCATAGCGGCGCTCGTGGTGATTTCGGCCAACCGGCGGCTGACGCGGACCAATGCGCCCGCGAGCCTCGGCCAAGCTTTCGTGCCTGATCGATAAATACAGGGAGCAAGGAGACACAAATGAAGAAACTGATGACATGCGCGGCGGCCTTTGCGCTCGCTCTGGGCGTTTCCGCGGCATCCGCCTCGGCCCAGGACAAACTCAAGGCCTGCTGGATCTATGTCGGCGCCATCGGCGATTTCGGCTGGACCTATCAGCACGACCAGGGCCGCCTCGCAGTCGAGAAGGAGCTCGGCGACAAGGTGCAGACGGTGTTCGTGGAGAATGTCGCCGAATCCGATTCGGAGCGCGCGATCGAGCGCCTGGCGCGCGAGAACTGCGCCATCATCTTCACCACCTCCTTCGGCTTCATGGAGCCGACGCTCAAGGTCGCCAAGAAATTCCCCGATGTGAAATTCGAGCATGCGACGGGCTTCAAGACCGCGCCCAATGTCGCGACCTACAACGCCAAATTCCATGAAGGCCGTTATGTCATCGGCCAGATTGCCGCCAAGATGTCGCAGACCGGCACGGCCGGCTACATCGTGTCCTTCCCGATTCCGGAAGTGGTTTCCGGCATCAACGCCTTCATGCTCGGCGCGCAGTCGGTGAAGCCCGACTTCAAGGTGAAGATCGTCTGGGCCAACACCTGGTACGATCCGGGCAAGGAAGCCGATGCCGCCAAGGTCCTGTTCAGCCAGGGTGCCGATATCATCGTCCAGCACACGGACTCGACCGCGGCCCTTCAGGTCGCCGAGGAGCAGGGCAAGCATGGCTTCGGCCAGGCGTCCGACATGATCAAATTCGCACCCAAGGCGCAATATACGGCGATCGTCGACAACTGGGCGCCATACTATGTCCGCCGCATCAAGGAAGTTCTCGACGGCACATGGAAGTCGGAAGCGGTCTGGGACGGCATGGCGGAAGGCACGGTGAGCATCGCGCCCTTCACCAACTTGCCTGACGACGTGGTGAAGATGGCGACCGACACCTCGGACGCGATCAAGACCGGCAAGCTCCATCCGTTCACCGGCCCGATCACCAAACAGGACGGAACGGTCGTCGGCGAGGCCGGCAAGCCGCTTCCCGACGGCGATATCCTCGGCATGAACTGGTATGTGAAAGGCATCGACGACCAGTTGCCGAAATAACTGGCTCGACATTTGCTTGGTGGCCGCTCCAACCATCTCGTCATGGCCGCCCTTGAGACGGCCATCCAGCCCCTCCATGCAGCGACTGTGCGGCGTTGAGTCTGGATGGCCGGGTCGAAGCCCTGCCATGACGAATGGAGAGAGCTGCGCTCACGCTTTAGAGTTGGAATAGTGAGATTTTGACTCTCGATCCCTTCATCGCCGACTGGCTCAATCTGCTGCTGCGCTGGGCTCATATGATCGCCGGCATCGCGTGGATCGGCACGTCTTTCTATTTCGTGGCCCTCGATTTCTCGCTCAAGCGCCGCGCTGGCCTGCCCGCCGGCGTCTATGGCGAGGCCTGGGAAGTCCATGGCGGCGGCTTCTATCATGTGCAGAAATATTCGGTGGCGCCGGCCGACCTGCCGCCCGATCTCATCTGGTTCAAATGGGAAGCCTACCTTACCTGGCTCACCGGTTTCCTGCTCCTGATCGTGCAGTTCTATTTCAATGCGACGACCTATCTGATCGATCCGGCCCTCCTGCCGCTGACGCCCTGGCAGGCCATCGCCATCTCGCTCTCAGGCCTCGCGGCGGGATGGTTCATCTATGATGGTCTCTGCCGTTCGCCCCTGGTTCATCGCCCGGGCTGGCTGGCGCTCGCCGTCCTGCTGCTGATCCTCGTCGCCGCCTATGGCTTCACCCATGTCTTCTCGGGCCGCGGCGCCCTCATCCATGTCGGCGCCTTCGTCGGCACCATGATGGCCGCCAACGTCTTCGCCGTCATCATCCCCAATCAGCGCAAGATCACCGCGGCCCTTCTCAGGGGCGAGGCGCCCGATCCCAAATTCGGCGTCACCGGCAAGCAGCGCTCGCTGCACAACACCTACCTGACCTTGCCGGTCCTCCTGATGATGATCAGCAACCACTATCCGATGATCACCAATCATCCGCAGGCCTGGATCCTGGTGGGTCTCATCGTCATCGGCGGCGGCGCCTTGCGTCACTTCCTCGTCCGCCACGAGGTGGGCGACGGCATGGAGGAGATCGCCTGGACCTTGCCGATCATCTTCGGGGCGCTCGCCGCGGCGCTATGGCTCACCGAGCCCAAGCCGATCATCGGCGAAGGGCTCGTCGTCTCGGACCAGGAGGTGCTGGGCATTACCGTCAAGCATTGCACCATGTGTCATGCCGTCAAGCCGACGCATCAGGGCTTCAAGGAGGCGCCCAAGGGCATGGCGCTCGAGACTCTCGACGAGTTGCGCCGCTACCGTCCGCAGATCGAAGCCCAGGCGGTGCGCAACAAGTCGATGCCGCTCGGCAACGAGACGGCGATGACGGACGAGGAGCGTCAGAAGCTCGGTGCCTGGCTCAACAAGCAATGACAAAGCTTGACGACATCAACGCCATGACACGGGCGGCCTTCGTCGCTGCCTTCGGCGACGTTGCCGAGCATTCGCCATGGGTGGCGGAACGAGCCTGGGAGAGGCGGCCTTTCGCGGATCGTGAAGCCCTCATTCGGGCTTTCGCGCAAGCCTTGCGTGAGGCGGCTCCGGACGCGAAGCTGGCGCTCATCCGCGCCCATCCCGATCTCGCGACACGTGCCCGGCTGACGGCGGAGTCGACCAGCGAGCAGGCTGGCGCCGGTCTGGACCGGTTGAGCGCTCAGGAATTCGCCCGTTTCACCGCGCTCAATGGAGCGTACAAGGCGCGCTTCGGCTTCCCGTTCATCTTTGCGGTCAGGGGCGCCACCAAGAACCAGATCCTCGCGGCCTTCGAGGAGCGTGTCGGCAACAGCCCGGAGGTCGAGTTCGAGACGGCACTCGCCCAGATCACCCGCATTTTCCGATTCCGCCTCGAAGACAGGGTATCGCCATGACGCGCATTGTCAAAGGCGCCCTCCTGACATTCGGGGCTTCGGCACAGGAGCATATCCACGAGCCGCAAGGCGCCGTCGTCACCGGCGATGACGGGCGCATCCTGTGGCGCGGCGCCCGTCGCGCTCTGCCGGAAGCCTGGCGGTCGAGCCCGGCGGATGATTTCGGCGACTGCCTGATCCTGCCGGGCTTCATCGACGCCCATATCCACTTCCCGCAATATCGCATGCTGGCGGCGCCGGGAAAGGATCTGCTTGACTGGCTGAGCCGCTTCACCTTCCCGGAAGAGGCGCGCTATGGCGATCGCGACTATGCCGCAGCCGCGGCGGAGAAATTCCTCGACCGGCTGGTGACCAACGGCACCACCTCGGCCTTGGTCTTCTCGTCCGTCCATCGCGAATGCGCCGACACCCTGTTCGCGGCGGCGCACAAGCGGCGCATGGCGATCATCACCGGCAAGACCATGATGGACCGCGACGTGCCGGCCGCTGTGCGCGACAGTCCCGAGGACGGAGCAGTCGAGAGCGAGGCGCTCTATCGCAAGTGGCATGGCCGCGACCGTTTGCGCTATGCGGTGACACCGCGCTTTGCCGTCACCTCGAGCGAGGCCCAACTCAAGGTCGCCGGCGACCTGATGAGGGCGCTGCCCGATGCGCTGATGCAGACGCATCTCTCCGAGAGCCTCGGCGAGGTGGCGCGTATTCGCGCGCTCTATCCGAACGACAAGGACTACACCGGCGTCTATGACCGCTTCGGCCTGTTGAGCACGCGCAGCCTCTTCGCCCATGGCGTCCATCTTTCCGACCGCGAATGCCGGCGTCTGTCGGAGACGGGCTCGACCGTGGCCCATTGTCCGACCTCGAACATGTTCTTAGGGTCAGGGCTGATGAGCATGGCGCATCTCGGCGATGCGGCGCGGCCGGTCAATGTGGCGCTCGGCACCGATGTCGGCGGCGGCACCAGCTATTCCATGCTTGCCACTCTGGGGGCCGCCTATAAGGTGCAGATGCTGACGGGCTACCGTCCGACGGCTTTCGAGCTG
Organism: Parvibaculaceae bacterium; assembly: GCA_050251035.1. Taxonomy (GTDB): domain Bacteria; phylum Pseudomonadota; class Alphaproteobacteria; order Rhizobiales; family Aestuariivirgaceae; genus Taklimakanibacter. The sequence goes on along the minus strand of JBFWNN010000074.1, from coordinate 19,589 downwards.
TTCCATCTGGCCACCCGCCGCAATGCCGAGATACTGCGTCTCGCCGACGAGGCAGGATCACTCGATCCCGGCAAATGGGCGGACATCGTGGTGATCGATCCCCGGGCGACCGAGGTCCTGGCCAGCCGCCAGGAGCTCTCGCAATCGCTGGAGGACATGCTGTTCGCCCTGGCGATATTGGGCGATGACCGCGCTATCCGCGCGACCTATGTCGCGGGTCGCAAGGTTCATGAAAGAAGGATGCAATGACGAAGACCTATCCGCGTGACATGAAGGGCTATGGCCGCGCCATACCCGATCCCAAATGGCCCGGCGGCGCCCATGTCGCCGTCCAGTTCGTGCTCAACTACGAGGAAGGCGGCGAGAACTGCGTTCTCCACGGTGATGCGGCGTCGGAGGCCTTCCTCTCCGAGATCGTCGGCGCGCAAGCCTGGCCGGGGCAGCGCCACTGGAACATGGAATCGATCTATGAGTATGGTGCGCGTGCCGGCTTCTGGCGCCTGTGGCGACTGTTCACCGGCCGCAAGATTCCGCTCACCATCTATGGCGTGGCGACGGCGCTCGAACGCTCGCCCGACCAGACCGAGGCGATGAAGGAGGCGGATTGGGAAATCGCCAGCCACGGTCTCAAATGGATCGAGTACAAGGATTTCAGCGAGGCCGCCGAGCGCGCCGACCTCGAGGAGGCGATCCGGATCCACACCAAGGTCACTGGCGAGCGCCCGCTCGGTTGGTATACCGGGCGCTGCTCGGTCAATACGACGAAGCTGGTAATGGAGGAAGGCGGCTTCCTCTATTCGTCGGATGCCTATGCCGACGATCTGCCCTATTGGGTCAAGCGCCCGCAAGGCGGCAGCCATCTCATCATCCCCTACACGCTCGACGCCAATGACATGCGCTTCGCGACGCCGCAGGGCTTCAACAGCGGCGACCAGTTTCTGGCCTATCTGCGGGACAGTTTCGACAGTCTCTATGAGGAGGGCCGGCAAGGCTCGCCCAAGATGATGTCGGTGGGCCTGCACTGCCGCCTCATCGGACGGCCGGGACGCGCGCTGGCGCTCGAACGATTCCTCGATCACATAATGCGCCACGACAAGGTATGGATACCGCGCCGCATCGACATCGCCAGGCACTGGCACAAGCATTTCCCACCGGCGTGAACCGGCCGTGGCCCGGCTCGCGCGCATCGTCATTCCGGATGTGCCTCATCATGTGGTGCAGCGGGTGCGGCCCGGCCTCACGCTCTTCGCGAACGACACCGACTACGCCGAATATCGCGACATCCTTCTGCGCAACCTGCGCGGCCTCAGGCTGATCTCCGCCTGCCTGATGCCGGATCATGTGCATCTGATCGCCGTGCCCGGGACGGCCGATGCGCTGGCGCGCATGATGGGCGAGACCCGGCGGCTCTTCGCCCGCTACAAAAGGCTCGGGCCGCAAGGACTCTGGCGTGGCCGCTATCAGTCCTGCCCCCTGGACGACGCTCATGCCAAGGCGGCGCTCGCTTATGTGAGCTTCAATCCGGTGCGTGCCGGCATCGTGCATGATCCGGCGCAATGGCCGTGGTTCATCGGCGAGGCGCCACCCGGCGCGCCGGCGGATCAGCGCCATATCGAGGCGATCAGGCGGGCGACGCGCACCGGCCGGCCGGCCGGCGATGCCGACTTCTATGCCCGCATCGAATATGAGCTCGGCCGTTCGCTGAAGCCCAGGAAGCGCGGCCGCAAGGTGCGCTGGTGATCGGCTAAAGCTCGAGGAACGCCGGCTCCGGCAGCGCCACCTCTTCGAGATTGTTGCCCGGACCCTTGCGGTCGATGATCAGGAAGTCGCTCACTTCATCGAGCACCAGGAGCGGATAGTGCCACACATTGCGGGCGTAGTTGATGCCCTGCCGGCCGGTGGCGCGGAAGGCGTGGAGCGTGGCGATGGAGGGCGCGACGTCCGCTTCGGCGACGACGATGAGCCAATCGCGATCCTGCAAAGGATAGAAGGCCTGACTGCCGAGCGGGTGGCGCTCGACGAAGCCGATCTCGATGGGGCGCGGCCGCGGCCTGCCATGGAATACGCTGACGATGGTCTCGCCGCCTTCGGTCTGCGTGTCGATGCGCGCCAAGTCATGAAAGCGCTCGGCATAGCCCTGATTGATCGGATAATGATGCGCGCCTGTCATCTCGATCACATCGCCGAAGCGCGCAAAGCCGTCGCGGGTGAGAGGGGCGATGGTGAGTCGGGAAGCGATGACGCCACGTGATGGATTGGTCATGATCTCGCCCTATTAGCGGCTGACGCTGCGAAATACCACAAGGGTTTCGAAGACTGTCGTTGCGAGAGAACCCTAGGGAAACTGTGACCGACATGCAACGAACATTGTCGCGTCGCACAAAAATCGACGGCACGAAAAATGCGTGGTCAAAATCAAGGCACGAGCAAACTATTGAAATAGCTCAAGCTCGATCTTGATGTGACGCAAAAGAGGCAAAGTGACGTTGCGAGTGCCCAAAAAATGCCGATGGTCCTCGCAGAGTTGTGATGTTATCAAACTAGAGGGTTGGGGAACCGATGAGCGCGAGGGACGGGCGCTGCGTTGTCATCGTTCACCAATCGAGGGGATGATTAAGTAAATGCGTTCAAAAGCGTCCGTGGTCGTGCCGGCCATGTTGTGTGTCGCCTTGGCCGGCTGCAATGCACTTCCGAGCGAAGGGCCGCGCAGCAAGCAGATCGAGCAGGCTTATCTCGAGAAGAACACCGCCGGTTTCGTCCTGGTCAATGTCAATCGCGGCGTCGCCGACTATCTCGCGCGTCATCAGACGCTGAGCTTCGGCGACCGCTTCGGCAAGGGCAAGCCGTCGCGCGCCGAGCTGATCGGGCCGGGCGACGTGCTCACCGTCACCATCTGGGAAGCCGACCAGACGGGCGTCTTCGCCAGCACGAGCACGGCCGACCGCGGCACCATTCCCGATGTCGAGGTGAGCAGCCGCGGCACCATTTCCGTTCCCTATGCCGGAACGATCAAGGCGGCCGGTCGCACGTCACAAGGGCTTGCCGCCTCCATCGCCAAGGCCCTGTCGAACAAGGCGGTCGAGCCGCAAGTGCATGTGGCGCGCAAGGAGAAGGTCGCGTCAGTCGTCACCGTCTCGGGCGGCGTCGGCAAGGCCGGCCTCTATCCGTTGAGCCTGCGCGGTGACACGCTGCTCGACGTCATCGCCGGCTCGGGCGGGTCGTCCTATCCCGCCTACGAGACGGTGGTGAACATCACCCGGCAGGGCGAGATCGCCTCGTCCTATCTCGACCACGTTCAGGAGACGCCGACCGACAACATCTATATGCGGCCGGGCGATCTCATCAGCATCGAGAAGACGCCACGCACCTATACGGCCTTCGGCGCGGTCGAGCGCAAGGGCAATATCCCCTTCGGTGCCAGCAACCTCAATCTGCTCGAGGCTGTGGGCAAGTCGTCGGGCCTCGCCGATATCCGTGCCGATGCGTCCGGCGTCTTCCTCTTCCGCTTCGAGAAGCGCGCCGCCGCGGAACGTTTCGCGACGGAGCCTGTCCGGGGGCAGGGCGAGCGCGTGCCGGTGATCTACCGGCTCAATCTCAGGGATCCGAACCAGTATTTCTTCGCTCAGGCCATCGCCATGCAGGACCGCGACGTGATCTATGTGGCCGATGCCTCGACCGTCGCGCTGCAGAAATTCTTGGGGATATTGGGCTCGGCGATCTCGCCGCCGGCTTCCGCCATCCGGACCGTGAATTCGGCGAACCAGCTGTGATCAGGGGCTGACTTTGAGCAGCCCGTTGAGCGGCGCATAAAGTCGTGGGGTGGAGGCGAGGACGGCATTGCCTTTCCGCAGGCCGTCCTCGCCCAGAAAATCATTCACGCGGCCGCCTGCCTCTTTCACGATGCACAAGCCTGCCGCGACGTCCCAGACATTGATATGCGCCTCCCAATAGCCGTCGAGCCGGCCATCCGCCGTCAAAGCGAGGCCGAGTGCGCCCGATCCGAGCCGGCTATATTCGCAATGGGCGTCGAGCAGGGCTTTGACGGCTTCGGCATGCGGAGCGACGGGGCGGCGATAGCTGAAGCCGACGGCGAGCCGCGCATCGGCGAGCGCATCGACTTTGCTGACTTCGATCTTGCGGCCGTTGAGGGTCGCGCCTTGCCCCTGGTGGGCGGCATAGAGCTCGTCGGTGATCGGGTTGTAGATCACGCCGATGACGAACGTTCCGGCCGTCAGGAGGCCGAGCGAGACGCACCAGAAAGGAATGCCGCGCAGGAAATTGGCCGTGCCGTCGATGGGATCGATGATCCAGACGGCCCTCGCGCCGTCGTTCTGCACGCCGCGCTCTTCGCCGATGAAGCCGTCTTCGGGAAACAGCCGGGCGAGCGCGCCGACGATCATATCCTCGCAGGCGCGGTCGGCCTCGCTGACCAGGTCTTGCGTGCCCTTGCGCTCGACCGCAAGCTCGTGCCGTCTGCGGTAAAGGTCGGCCGCGCGTTCGCCTGCCTCACGCACGACGGCGAGCGCCGTCCAGTATCGCAACTCGATCTCAGTGTTCTCCACGGCGGCTCCTGAAATTTCGACTAGCCAAGGCTTTTTGCTTGGTCCAATCTGTCACACAACTGTCACAATTGGTCAAAGGCAGCGTTCCCAGCTCCACAATAACGGGCGGGGGCGGGAACAGGGAGGACTCCATGAGACGATCGGCCAAGGCTCTTGTCGCATCTTTCGCGGTTTTCACCGCTGTGGCTCTTTCCGGCGCCGCGCGCGCTGACGGCAATCTCACCGTCTATTGCTCGGTGCAGGAGGAATGGTGCCAGCTGATGGTCAACGAGTTCCAGAAAGCGACGGGCATCACCGTCGCCATGACGCGCAAGAGCTCGGGCGAGACTTATGCGCAGGTCAAGGCGGAGGCCGCCAATCCCAAGGGCGACATCTGGTGGGGCGGCACCGGCGATCCGCATTTGCAGGCCGCGGAAGAAGGACTCACTGAAGCTTACGATTCTCCCATGCTGACAAAGCTGCATGACTGGGCCGTCAAGCAGCATGAGACGGCGCAGAAACGCACCGTCGGCATTTACCTTGGCGCGCTCGGCTTCGGCTACAACACCGATCTTCTCGAAGAGAAGAAACTCACCGCACCCAAATGCTGGGCCGATCTGATCAAGCCGGATTTCAAGGGCGAGGTGCAGGTCGCCAATCCGAACTCGTCGGGCACCGCCTACACGTTCATCGCCACGCTGGTCCAGATCATGGGCGAAGACAAAGCGTTCGAATATCTGAAGGCGCTCGCCGAGAACATCAATCAATATACCAAGTCGGGCGCCGCTCCGGCCCAGGCCGCGGCGCGCGGCGAGACCCTGATCGGCATCGCCTTCCAGCACGACATCGTGACGCCGACCATCACGTCGAACGCGCCGATCGAGAATGTCTCGCCGTGCGAAGGCACGGGCTTCGAGATCGGCTCGATGAGCATCATCAAGGGTGCTCCCAACCTCGACAATGCCAAGAAATGGTATGATTGGGCGTTGACGCCGGAGGCGCAGAAGCTGGGCGCGCAGGCCAACTCCTATCAGAACCCGTCCAACAAGGAAGCGCCGGTTCCGGAGCAGGCGCCCAAGATGGCCGACATCAAGCTGATCGACTACGACTTCGCGAAGTTCGGCTCATCGGCGGAACGCAAGCGCCTGCTGGGCCGTTGGGACAAGGAAATCGGCGCGAAATGACGACGGTAGCCCGGCATGCGTGAGCAGCCGGGCTCTATTCCAAACGCCATGCTCGCGCTCAATCGGCAATCGTGCCACATAGGGCTCGTCCTGATCATCACCGGCCTCGGCTTCGTGGCATTGCCCTGGTATGGCATCGCTTCCGGCTTTTGGAGCTTTGCCTGGCTGCGTGCGCCGGCGGAAGCGGCCCATGCGTCGGGACTGCTGCAGGCCTTGCTGCATGGCCGACCATGGTTCTGGCCCTTGCCGGTCCTGCTGGCCGTTGCCTCGATCGAGATGGTGCGCAGGGACGGTCCGCGCGCCAGGGTCATCGCCTGGTGCGGCGGTCTCGGGCTGGCTTATCTGCTGCTTCAGGGTTTTGCCATAGGGCTCAAGGGCTGGAGCTTCACCGGCCTGGAAACTCTCTTCGGTCCGGTCGCGCCGCAGATCGGCATGGGCGCCGGCGCCTTCATCGTCGGAACCGGCTTCCTGCTTCTGCTTTCCGCCGGCTTGGCGCTCGCGGGCCATATGCGCGGCGACGTCTTCCTCGTCTCCGCCATCGCCCTGGTGGTGGCGGCGATCGGCCTCTTCGTCTTCTTTCCGGTGGCCCTCATCTTGATCGAAGCGGCTCTGGCGCCGGAGGGCGGCTATTCGATCGCGGCATTCGCCGGCCGCTTGTTCTCGGGCGATGTTTGGGCTGTCGCCTGGAACAGCCTGGTTCTCGCAATCGCGGTCGGCCTCACCACCACGCTTCTCGGCCTCGGCTTTGCGCTTCTCCACAAGCGCACGGCATTCCGCGCCAAGGGCCTGCTGCGCCTGCTCGCCATCCTGCCGATCATCACGCCGCCTTTCGTCATCGGCCTCGGCATCATCTTGCTGTTCGGCCGCAACGGCATGGCGACCTGGATGATGAGCGAGTTCCTCGGCATTCCGCCGAGCCGCTGGATCTACGGCTTCTTCGGTCTCCTGCTGGTGCAGACGCTCGCCTTCACGCCCATTGCCTATCTGGTGCTCGTCGGCGTCGTCGACGGCATCAGCCCGTCGATGGAGGAGGCGGCCCAGACCTTGCGCGCCGACCGGTGGCGGACCTTCAGCACCGTGACCTGGCCGTTGATGCGGCCCGGCCTCGCCAACGCCTTCCTCATCGGCTTCGTCGAGAGTCTTGCCGACTTCGGCAATCCGCTGGTGCTCGGCGGCAATTTCGACGTGCTGTCGACCGATATCTTCTTCGCCATCGTCGGCGCGCAGAACGACCCTGGCCGCGCCTCCGCCCTGTCGATTGCGCTCCTCTTCCTCACGTTCTCGGCCTTCATCCTGCAGCGGCAATGGATCGGCAAGAAGGTCTACACGACGATCTCCGGAAAAGGCGATTCAGGCCTGCCGGCGCGGCTGCCGGACGGCGTGAGGCGGCTCGTCTATTGGACGACCGTGCCGTGGCTTGCCTTCACCATCCTGCTCTACGGCATCATCCTGGCGGGCGGTTTCGTCAAGTCGCTCGGCATCGACAATACGCCGACCCTGCAGCACTATGTCACCGCTTTCGGCATCGACTGGAGCGAGCACGGCCTGCTGTGGAGCGGGCGTGCCTGGCCGTCTTTCTTCACCACCGTCGAGCTTGCCGCCATCGCTGCACCGCTCACCGCCGTGATCGGCCTTCTCACCGCCTATCTGCTCAATCGCCAGCGCTTCATCGGCCAATCGGCCTTCGAGTTCATCACCATGCTGAGCTTCGCCATTCCGGGCACGGTCATCGGCGTCAGCTACATCCTCGCCTTCAATGTCCCGCCGATCGAGCTGACCGGGACCGGACTCATCCTCGTCATCTGCTTCGTCTTCCGCAACATGCCGGTGTCGATCAGGGCCGGCCTCGCCACCATGGCGCAGATCGACAAGAGTCTCGATGAATGCTCCCTGATGCTGCGCCACGGCAGCTTCGCCACTCTCCGGCGTGTCGTGCTGCCGCTTCTGCGTCCCGCCATTGTCGCGTCCCTCGTCTATGCCTTCGTGCGCGCCATCACGTCCGTCAGCGCCGTCATCTTCCTGGTCAGCGCCCAGTACAATCTCGCCACCGCTTATATCGTGGGGCGGGTCGAGGTCTCGGATTTCGGCGTCGCCATCGCTTACAGCTCGGTCCTCATCCTCTTCATGCTGCTGGCGATCGGGCTGATCCAGTTGGGGGTAGGCGAGCAGCGCCGCGCCGCCCGGCGCATGGCACCGGCCGCCCTCGGCATCGGAAGGGGGACGACATGAGCATCGAAGGCCGCTCCGCGGCAGTACGGCTGGACACCGTCACCAAGATCTTCGGCGCCGTTGCCGCGGTCGACGATATCGATCTTGTCATCGAGCCCGGCACGCTGGTGACGCTGCTCGGGCCCTCCGGCTGCGGCAAGACGACGACCTTGCGCATGATCGCCGGCCTCGAGATGCCGACCTCCGGCAGGGTCTTCATCGGCGGCAGGGACGTGACCTTGCTGCCACCCAACGAGCGCGATGTCAGCATGGTGTTCCAGTCCTATGCGCTCTTTCCACATATGACGGTGATGGAGAATGTCTCCTACGGCCTCAGCCGGTCCAGTCTCTCGCGCGAGGCGCAACGCGCCAAGGCGCATGAAGGCCTGGCACTCGTCGGCCTCAGCGGTTTTGACGGCCGCTTGCCATCCGAGCTCTCGGGCGGCCAGCAGCAGCGCGTGGCCGTGGCGCGCGCTCTCGTTCTCGAGCCGCAGGTCCTCCTTTTCGACGAGCCTCTGTCCAATCTCGACGCCAAGCTCCGCCGCAGGATGCGCGAGGACATCCGCGAGATCCAGCTCAAGCTCGGACTCACCTCGGTCTATGTGACTCATGATCAGGAGGAGGCGCTCGCCGTTTCCGACAGGATCGTCGTCATGAACCGGGGAAGAATAGCCCAGCAGGGCACGCCCGCCGATCTTTACGAACGGCCTGCCGATGCGTTCGTCGCCGACTTCATCGGCAGCGCCAACCTCGTGCCCGGCGAGATCCTGTCGCGCGACGAGGGGAAGAGAACGGTCACGGTCGGCCTCGGCAAGTCGAAGCTCACGCTCGAGGCCGGGGAAATCGACGGCGACAAGGTCTTCCTGGTCATCCGGCCGAGCGGTGTGGCGCTCGACGACAAGACGGGAAAGAGCGACGGGCTTTTGGGCAAAGTCGAGCGCGCCACTTATCTGGGATCACATTGGGAATATACGGTCGACATCGCCGGGCAGTCGATCTTCGTCACCCAGCCCATCGGCCGGCGCTTCGCGGCGGGCACTCGCGTCTATGTCAAGCCCGACCCGGCACAGCTGGCCCTCGTTGCCCGTGAGTGATGGCGATCTCAATCTCCTTTGGCTAGACTGCGGCCGAGATGATCATCCACCTCAATGGCTGGCCGGGCGTCGGCAAGAAGACGATCGGCGAGATCGTGGCGGCGCGGCTTGGCGCGCGCTTCATCCACAATCATCTCCTCCATGATGTGGCGATCGCCTGCCACGGCCTGAACGATCCGAAACGCTGGGCGCTCTATGAAGAGGTGCGGCAGGCGGCCTATCAGGCGCTGCGGGCGCGACCGCGCGAAGAGATCTTCGTGATGACCAATGCACTCTGCGCAGGCTCGGAACGCGAGCGTGAAGCCTGGAACCATGTCGTGAGCCTCGCGGCTGACCGTGAGGCTCCGCTCGTTCCCATCGTCCTCAGAGCGGACTTCGCGGAGAATGCGCGCCGGTTACGGAACCGAGAGCGTGTCGGCCTCAAGATGACAGATCCCGGCCTGTTGCGCGAATTCATGACTGCCGACGCGATCCAGAGGCCCGATACGCCGGAATTCCTTGAGCTCGATGTAACGCAACTCTCGCCTCGCGACGCGGCGGAGGCGATCCTGGATCACGTCTCGGACCTGTCGGCCAAGGGACAGCTGCGCGCTGCAAACCCCGGGCACGACTAGGCGAACAGCTCCGTCTTCTCGAAGCGCGTCACGTCGATGAGGCCGATGTCGGAGATACGCAGCTCCGGGATCACCACCAGCGCCAGCAGGGAATGCTGCATATAGGCGTTGTTGAGGGTGCAGCCACAGGCGCGCATCGCCTCGACCATCTTGCCTGCTTTCGCGGCGACGATCTCGGCGCGTTCGTCCGACATCAGGCCGGCGATCGGCAGCTCGACCAGCGCCAGCACTTTGCCCTTGCTCACCACGACGATGCCGCCGCCCACTTCGCCCAGCGTGTTGGCGGCGAGCGCCATGTCCTCCTTGCTGGTGCCGACGACGATCATATGGTGACTGTCATGGGCGACGGTGCTCGCCACCGCGCAATCGGTGTCGTAGCCGAAGCCCGAGACGAAGCCGTTGGTCACCTGGCCGGTGGCGCGATGGCGCTCGACCAGCGCGATCTGGCAGACGTCCTGGCCGCGGTCCATCAAGGCGAGGCCTTGGCTCACCTTGAGCTCGCGTTCCAGCGCCTTGGTCGGCGCCTGGTTCTCGATGACGCCGATCACGCGCGCCTTGACCTGGTTGGCGCCCTTGGGGGCCGCGATGTCGAAGTCCTTGGCCGCCAGCTTGCGGCCCATCTTCACCGTGTCGCGCGCCGTCTTGGGATAGGCATAGGCCGGGATGTCGGCGGTGAGCTTGCCGTCCTCGGCCAGCACCTTGCCGTGGGCGATGACCATCTCGACGGGAAGCGTGACGAGATCGGAGGTGAGGATGAGATCGGCGCGCCGTCCGGGCGTGATCGATCCGAGTTCGCGCTCGAGGCCGAAATGCTGGGCGGTGTTGATCGTCGCCATCTGGATGGCGGTCATGGGCTTGAGGCCTTGCGCAATGGCATGGCGCACCACGCGGTTCATATGGCCGTCATTGACCAGCGTGCCGGAATGGCTGTCGTCGGTGCACAGCACGAAATTGCGCGGGTCGATGCCGCGCTCGGTGACCGCCTTGATCTGCGCGGCGACGTCATACCAGGCCGAGCCCAAGCGCAGCATCGCGCGCATGCCCTGGCGGACGCGCGCGACCGCATCGTCGATGCGCGTACCCTCATGGTCATCGGCGGGACCGCCCGCGACATAGCCATGGAAAGGCAGGCCCAGATCGGGCGAAGCATAATGGCCGCCGACCGTCTTGTTCGCGGCCTGCGTCGCCGCGATCTCGCCCAGCATCTTCGCGTCCTTGAAGGTGACGCCGGGAAAATTCATCATCTCTCCGAGGCCGATGATATTGGGCCAGGTCATCGCCTCCTTCACCTCGGTGACGCCGAGCGAGGCGCCGGCATTTTCGAGGCCGGGCGCGCTCGGCACGCAGCTCGGCATCTGCACCAGGACGTTGATAGGGAGGCTAGCCGCCTCGTCATGCATCAGCTTGACGCCCTCGAGGCCCAGCACATTGGCGATCTCATGCGGGTCGATGAACATCGTCGTCGTACCATGCGGGATCACCGCGCGGGCGAACTCGGTCACCGTCACCATGCCGCTCTCGACATGCATGTGCCCGTCGCAGAGGCCCGGCACGAGATAGCGGCCATCAGCTTCGATGACCGTCGTCCTGGGGCCGATCGCATGCGCGGCGTCGGGACCGACATAGGCGAAGCGAGAGGCCGAGATGGCGATGTCGGTGTCGGGAATGATCTCGCCCGAATGCACGTTCACCCAGCGACCCTTGCGGATGACGGTGTCGGCGGGTGCGCGTCCCATGGCGACATCGATGAGCTGCGGCGCTGTTTCGGACCAGGTCTTGGGCATGGACGGCAATTCTCCTTTATTGCGGGCGCCTGGGCGGCGTGCTCACCACCTCGACGCAGTAGCGCGGTACATAATGCTGCGCCCGCTGCTTGTAGAAATCGATGCAGAAGGACTGGAAGGCGGCGAATTTGCGCGACACATAGCGCCGGCGCGGATAGAGCAGGTTGACCGACACTTCGGGCGACCGCCAGTCGGGCAGCACCGGCACGAGATGGCTGGTGGCGCATTCGATCTCGGTGAAGAAATCGGGCAGATAGGCGAGACCTTCGCCGGCCACCGCGAAATACTTGATCATCCAATAGTCATTGGCGACACAGCTCGCCGGCGGCAGCACGTCGAGCGTTTCATCGGCCCGCTTCAAGTGCCAGGACTGCAGGCCGGTCGGCGTGCGAAAGGCGATGCCGCGATGGTCGTGCAGAGCCGACGGCGTCTCGGGCTGGCCGTGCTTGTCGAGATAGGTGGGGCTGGCATAGAGGCCGAAGGATGCGCTGGTGAGGCGGCGCGCGATGTAGTCGACATTGGAGGGCTCGCCCCAATAGAAGATGCCGTCGAAGGCCTGCTGGCGCTCGGGCGCGAAGAGATAGCCGGAGGACAGGAAGATCACGTCGATCTTCACTTGCGGGAAGCGCTGGCGGAAGGCGAAGAGCAGTTCCGAGGTGAAGGACGTGCCGAACTCGCCGGTCGAGCCGATGGTGAGGGTGCCGGCGATCTCCTGGCGCATCGCCGCGATCGCCGCCTCCGCCCCGTCGCAGCTCGCCTGGATGCGATGCGCATGGTCGAGGAACTCGGACCCGGCGTCGGTCAGGAACATGTCGCGGCCCTCGCGGACGAACAGCGCCACGCCGAGCTTGTCCTCGAGCTGGCGGATCTTGTGGCTGAGCGTCGATTTCGGCAGCCCATGCAGCTTGGCGGCGTTCGAGAGCGAGCGCGCATCGGCGACCTTGATGAAATAATCGATAGCCTCGAGATCCATGGTTTGTCCAAAAAATTGGACGAAACGTCCAAAATTAACAGGCAATTCGCCAATTGCATGGACGAGAATAATACGGGAAAGTTGCCGGCAACAAGGGGAAAGGAGCCCATTTTGCCCGATATTCGCGATTTCATCCGCGCCGGCCGCGCCGAGCTCAAGGCGACGGTCGTCATCAAAGGCGGCCGGCTCGTCAATGTCGCCTCGGAGGAAATCTATCCGGCCGACATCGCCCTCTACCATGACCGTATCGTGGCCGTGGGCGATGTGAAGGTCTACGAGGGCAAGGACACGGAGGTCATCGACGCCAAGGGCTATCATCTCTGCCCCGGCATGATCGACGGCCATCTCCATGTCGAATGCTCGAAGATGTCGATCACCAGCTTCGCCAAGGCGGTGGTGCCCTTGGGCACGACGGCGATCGTCTCCGGCCTTGACCAGATCCTGGTCTCGGCCGGCGTCCAGGGCGCGCGCGAATTCCTCGACGAGGCGCAAGGGACGCCGCTCAAGGTCTTCTGGGGCGCGCCCTGCAAGACGCCCTATACGCTGCCCGTCTCCAATGTCGGCCATTATTTCGGCCCCGACGATCATCGCGCCACCCATCATTGGCCGGAATGCGTCGGCATCTGGGAGACGGTGCGCGAGTTCATCCAGGAGATGGATGGGAACGTGCTCGAAGCGCTCGCCTTGGCCGAGAAGAGCCGCCTGCCGGTGCTCGGCTGCTCACCCATGGCGCGGGGCCAGAAGCTCAATTCCTATCTGCAGTGCGGGGTCAGGGCGGATCACGAGAGCTACACCGCCGATGAGATGCTGGAGAAGCTGCGCAACGGCATGCATGTCGTGATCCGCGAATCCTCGATCTCGCATTTCCTCACCGAGAACCTGCGCATCGTCACCGAGATGGGCATCAAGGCGACGCGGCGCATCTCCTTCTGCACCGACGACGTGGTGGCGAGCGATATCCTCAAGCGCGGCCATCTCGACAACATGGTGCGCATGGCGGTCGCGATGGGCATCGCGCCGCTGACCGCCATCCAGATGGCGACCATCAACGGCGCCGAGGCCCTGCGCATCGACCACAAGGTCGGTCTGATCGCGCCGGGCCGCGCCGCCGACATCCTGTTCGTCAAAGACATCGCCGATTTCCATGTCGACCGCGTCGTCGCCAAGGGCCGGCTCGTGGCCGAGAAGGGCAGGCTCATGGCCGAGCTCTCGTCGCCTCGGCGCAGTGACACGCTCACGCGGACCTTCAAGGTGGCACCCGTCAAGCCGGACGAACTCGTTGTGCGGGGCAAAGGCCAAGGCGAGAAAGCCAAGATCCTCGCCATGGCGGTCTCGTCCGACCAGATCTTCGTGCGCAAGCGCCGCGACGTGACGCTGGCCGCGAAAGACGGGATCATCCGCGCCGATCCGAAGCAGGACGTGCAGTATGTGACGGTGGTCGAGCGCTATGGCCGCACCGACAACCGCCCCGTCGCCTTCGTCGCGGGTTTCGGCCTCGAAACGGGGGCGCTCGCCACCTCGACGGCGCCCGATGACAATAATATCGTCTGCGTCGGAACCAACCCCGAGGACATGGCCGTGGCCATCAACCATATCATCGCCCATAATGGCGGCCAGGCCGTGGTCAGGGACGGCAAGGTCCTGGCTTTCCTGGAGCTGCCCATCGGCGGCATCGTCTCCGATATCGAGCCCGAGGCGATGGCGCGGCAGGAGGACGCCCTCGATGGCGCGGCACGCGCCCTTGGCTGCAAGCTGCCCTGGCCGTTCATGTATATGTTCGTCCTGCAGATCACCGCCATTCCGGACTATGCGATCACCGATCTCGGCGCTATCGATTGTATCGACCTCAAGGTCGTCGACCCGGTCCTGGCGCCGTTCTAGACAACAAGGGAGGAGAGAATGAGAAGATTATGGGCTGTGCTGGCGGGCGTGATGCTCGCCATCCTGGCTGTGGTCCCGGCCGCGCTGGCGGAGAACCCGACCAAGCTCAAGATCGCCGGCATATTGTCGGCTGGCAAGGAAGCGCCGTGGGAGACGTCCTTCGTCTCCTCCATGGACCGCATCATCGCCGCCAAGCCGCATGGGCTCGCGATCGAGGTGAACTACACAGAGAACGTCTATGACAATGCAGAGCAGGTCTTCCGCACCTATGCCGAGACCGGCGAATACGACATTCTCTTCGGCGACACGGCCTATGCCGACGCCATCGAGAAGCTCAAGGACGAGTTCCCCAACATCATGTTCGTGATGTCGGGCTCGGGCAACCGCGGCATGGGCGGCAACGCCTATTGGGTCTTCGTCCATGCCCATGAGCCGGCCTTCGTCATGGGCCAGCTCGCGGGCTCGCTCACCAAGTCGAATGTCGTCGGCACCGTCTCGACCTTCCCGGCCGAGGACACCAACGACCAGATCAATGCCTTCTTCGCCGGCGCCAAGGAGGTCAATCCCGCGGTCAAGCAGAAGATCACCTACATCCAGTCCTGGTACGACCCGGCCAAGTCCAACGAGGCCACCTCGGCGCAGATCGCCGCCGGCGCCGACATGATCTACCAGATGTCGGGCGCCTTCGAAGTCTGCGAGCAGAAGGAGATCGGCTGCTTCGGCAACTATGTCGACATGTCGCCCTTCGCGCCGAAATCGATCGTGGCCTCGGCCATCGTCAAGTGGGATCCGCATATCAACTGGATCATCGACGAATGGTGGAAGGTGAAGGCGGAAGGCGGCAAATTCGACGCGCCCAAGGAGCCGAAATGGTTCACCTGGAAGGAAGGCGCCGGCGACATCGCCGTCAGCACGACCTGGGCCGGGAAGATCCCGGCCGACGTCAAGAAACTCGCCGACGACACGATCGCCGCCATCAAGAGCGGCGCCAAGACAGTCGAGCTCAATCTCAACGAGGTGAAGTCGGATTGATTGACGCGGGTTTGTTCCCCTCTCTCCCTGCGGGGGAGAGGGTTAGGGTGAGGGGGAACCGGCGGGATGTTTCTGGCAAGATGAGAAAGAACGTCATCGTCCGTTCCCCCTCACCCTCCCAATGCTCCGCATTGGGCCCCTCCCTCTCCCCCGTTGGGGGCGAGGGTATTTGACATGACCGCCGTTCCCCGCCTTTCCGTCCGCCATCTCAGCAAGCGCTTCGGCGCGCTCGCTGCCAATGACGACATATCGCTCGCCGTGGCGGCGGGCGAGCTGCACTGCCTGCTGGGCGAGAACGGCGCCGGCAAATCGACCTTCTCTGCCTGCCTTTATGGCCTGCTGCAGCCGGATCAAGGCGAGATCGAGATTGACGGGCGCAAAGTCGAGCTCACGAGCCCAGCCAAGGCGATCGCCTCCGGCATCGGCATGGTGCATCAGCATTTCGTCCTGGTGCCGAGCTTCACGGTGCTCGAAAACATCGTCGTCGGCACCGGCTCGGGCCTTCGCCTCGACATGGGCGCGGCGCGCGACAGGATCCTCGATCTCGGCCGCCGCTTCGGCTTGGAACTGGCGCCCGACCATCTGGTCGCCGACCTGTCGGTGGGCGAGAAGCAATGGGTCGAGATCGTCAAGGCGCTCTATCTCGGCGCCAGGCTCCTGATCCTCGACGAGCCGACGGCGGTGCTGACGCCGCAGGAATCCGAGCGCCTCTTCGCCATCATCGATGGCCTCAAGGCGGCGGGCATCGCCGTCATCCTGATCTCGCACAAGATGAACGAGGTGATGCGCTCCGACCAGGTGAGCGTGCTGCGCAAGGGCAGGCTTGTCGGCACGGTCACGACCAGGGATGTCACGCGCGCCGACCTCACCATGATGATGGTCGGCCGCCCGATCGTCCAGGTCCATGGCCGGGCGCGCCCCGCGCAAGGCGAGAAGGCCCTTCAGATCGAAGGGCTCGGCCTGGCGCGGGCCGGCCGCACATATCTTGCCGATGTCGATCTCGACATCGGCTCGGGAGAGATCCTCGGCATCGCCGGCGTCGCCGGCAACGGCCAGGACGAATTGCTGGAAGCGATCGCGGGCCTCACGCGGCCGGATCGTGGCCGCATCCGGCTCGGCCCTGACGATCTCACGCGCCTCAGCGTCGAGGACATAGCGCGCCGCGGCGTGGGCTATGTGCCGAGCGACCGGTTCCGCGACGGGCTGGTCTCCGATTTCACCATCGCGGAGAACCTGATCCTCGGCCAGCATTGGGAGAAACGCTGGCGCTCCGGCCTCTTCCTCGACGACGCGGCGACCGCGAGCAACGCGCGTGACGCGATCTCCTCCTTCTCGATCATGGCGAGCGGGCCCGAGATGCCCTGCGGCCGGCTGTCCGGCGGCAATGCCCAGAAGGTGATACTGGCGCGGGAATTCGCCAAGGCGCGCCATCTGCTCCTGTGCAACCAGCCGACGCGCGGCGTCGATATCGGCGTCGTCGAATTCGTGCATCGCGAGCTCCTGCGCAAGCGCGAGGAGGGCTGCGCCATCCTACTCGTCAGCGAAGAGCTCGAGGACATCTTCGCCTTGAGCGACCGCATCGCGGTCATGTTCCGGGGCGAGATCATGGGCGTCTTCCCGCGCGACACCGCCACGCTCGCGGTGATCGGTCCTCTGATGGCGGGCCACCGTTCCGAGGCCGCGGCATGAGCCTGACCGAGAGCCTCGGTTTTCGCCTGGAGCCCCGCAGCGAGGCCACGGCCAAGGGCCGCGCCTTGACCTTGGCGACGGCGCTCGCCGCGGCACTCGTCCTCTGCGGGCTGCTGTTCCTGGCGGTGGGCGTCAATCCGCTGACCGCCTTCCGGGCGCTGCTGCAGGGTGCCTTCGGCACCTGGCGCGCCGCGACCGAGACGCTGGTCAAGGCGACGCCCCTGATCTTCACCGGCCTCGCCACGGCCATAGCCTTTCGCGCCAGGCTCTGGAACATCGGGGCGGAGGGCCAGGTCTTCGCCGGCGCCATGTTCGCCTATTGGTGCCAGAGCGCCATCGCCGGAACGCCGCCCCTTCTGCAATTGCCGGTCGTGATCCTCGCCGCGATGATCGGCGGCGGCCTCTATGCCGGTCTCGCCGCCATCCTCAAGACCCGCTTCCGCGTCGATGAGGTGATCTCGACGGTGATGCTCAACTACATCATCGTCTATATGCTCTCGCTCCTGCTGCTCAAGGGACCGTGGAGCGAGGCCGGCGGCTTCTTCGAGCAGACGGCCAAGGTCGATCCGGGGAGCGTGCTGCCGATCCTCTTCGACAAGACGCGCCTCCATCTGGGCTTCCTGGTGGCGCTCGCCGCTGCCGTCCTGGCCTGGCTCCTCGTCAGGCGCACGCCGGCCGGCTTCGAGATCCGCGCCGCCGGCTCCAATCTGCGGGCGCTCGAGGTGCAGGGCACGAAGTCGGCCCGTGTGATCCTGATGGTGATGCTGATCTCGGGCGCGCTCGCGGGACTTGCCGGCATGAGCGAGGTCTATGGCGTGCATTACCGCGTCAAGGCGGGGGCGCTCGCCACTTACGGCTATACCGGCATCATCGTCGCGATCCTGGGGCAGCTCAATCCGCTGGGCGTGGTCGTCGCCGCCATCCTCTTCGGCGCGCTGGTCAACGGCGCGACCTTCATGCAGATCAAGACCGGCGTGCCCTCGGCGCTCATCTATGCCATCGAGGCCATCATCCTCCTGTTCTATCTCGCCGGCTGGGCGGCATCCTCGTTCAGGCTGAGGCGGACCCGCGCATGATCGCCGATCTTCTCGAAACCTCGATCATCATCAGCGTCCTGGCGGCGACGGTGCGCATCGCCACACCCATCTTGCTGGCGGCCGTCGGCGAGATGATCGCCGAGCGCAGCGGCGTCTACAATATGGGGCTCGAAGGCACGATGCTGATGAGCGCCTTCACCGCCTATATCGGCGCCCATCACACGGGCTCGCTATGGCTGGGCGTCCTCGTCGCGATGGCGACCGGCGGCCTGATGAGCCTCCTCTTCGGCGTCCTGGTCATCTCGCTCAAGGTCGAGCAGATCGTCACCGGCCTGGCGCTCAATCTCCTGGGGTCGGGCCTTTCGATCTTCTGGCTGAGGGCCGCTTTCGCCGATGCCGGCCAGACGCCGACGATCCCGTTCTTCGGCAATGTGCCGGTGCCGCTCCTGTCCGACATTCCCTTCGTCGGGCCCATCCTCTTCGATCAGAAGCTTCTGACCTACGTCGCCTTCCTCGCCGTGCCCGCCGCCTGGTATTTCCTCTTTCGCACCCGTTACGGGCTCGAGCTGCGCTGCGCCGGCGAGAATCCGAAGGCGCTCGACATCAAGGGCATCGACGTCGCGGCCCGCCAATATACCGCGGTGGTGTTCGGCGGCGTGATGGCGGGGCTGGGCGGCGCCTTCCTCACCGTGGGCTCGGCGGCGCGCTTCGTGCCGGAAATGACCAATGGCCGCGGCTGGCTCGCCATCGTCATCGTCATCGCCGGCATGTGGCGGCCGGTGCCGGTGCTGCTGGCGACGCTCGTCTTCTCCTTCCTCGATGCGCTGCAACTGCAGATCCAGGGCATCGGCGTCGCCATTCCCTATCAGCTGCTGCTCGCCATGCCCTATATCTGCGCCATCCTGGTGCTGGCGGTTCGCCGCTCGCATTCGGGCGCGCCGGCGATGCTCGGCATTCCCTATTGGCGGAAGTGAGGAGAGGTCGGAGCGGAAAATATCCGCTCACTTTTCCCATGCCTCTCGCCAGGCCGCAAATTCGGACGGCCTGACCTGGTAGCGCGCGAAATTTCCTTCGTGCAGGCCGAAAAGCTCGTTTTCCGCCGTTTCCCGAAACCGCTCGCGGTCGCCCGCTTCGATGTGCTCGCGCGCCCAAGCCCGCATATGGGCCATCGCCTGTCTTTTATCCATGCGACCGCGAACGACCGATCCCACGAGCTCCCGCAGAGCCATGCGATGGCGCAGGCGGAAGGGATCGGGCTCGCCGAGCGACTGCCTGACGGCGGCATATCGGTCAGCCGAACGTTCATAGGCCCAGATGAAGACATCGCGCAGCAGCTCTACCCTGTTCATTTCGTAGATACCGAGGATGGCATCGGTGTAAAGCCCGCGAGGCATGCCTTCGAACGACAGCGGCGATAGATTTCTCGTGATGAGCGGGATATTCGCGGCAAGGCGCGACACGCGTTTGTTCGCATCGTCGAAGGGCTGCAGATAGGGAAGCTGCACCATCGCGAAGAAAGCCTGCTCGAACGGATCGGCTATGGCCGAGGCCG
>JBFWNN010000073.1:0-25277 GCA_050251035.1 Parvibaculaceae bacterium | reverse complement strand
CGACCGGCAGCCCGGTCACCTGATAGCCTTCGAACACGTTGTAGTCGATGCGGCTCACTTGCGTCTTGGCCGAGATCGTCTTCGACCGCGTCGGGTCCCAGAGGACGAGATCGGCGTCTGAGCCCGCATCGATCCGGCCCTTCTTCGGATACATGTTGAGGATGCGCGCGATATTGGCCGAGGTGACGGCGACGAACTCCTCCTTGGTGAGCCGGCCCGAATTGACGCCCGCCGTCCACAGCACCGGCATGCGGTCCTCGAGGCCGCCGGTGCCGTTGGGGATCCGGGTGAAGTCCTTGGCTCCCATGCGCTTCTGCTCGGTGGTGAAGGAGCAATGGTCGGTCGCCACCACCTGCAAAGAGCCCGATTGCAGCCCGGCCCAGAGCGAGTCCTGGTGCTTCTTGAGCCGGAAGGGCGGCGACATCACCCGCCTCGCCGCATAGTCCCAGTCCTTGTTGCGATATTCGTCCTCATCAAGGGTCAGATGCTGGATCAAAGGCTCGCCATAGACGCGCTTGCCGGCTTCGCGCGCCCGCTTGATCGCCTCATGCGCCTCGCGGCAGGAGGTGTGGACGACATAGAGCGGGCATCCCGCCATGTCGGCGATCATGATGGCGCGGTTGGTGGCCTCGCCCTCGACCTCGGGCGGGCGCGAATAGGCATGGCCTTCGGGCCCGGTGATGCCTTGCGCCAGGAGGTCGGCCTGCATGCGGAAGACGACATCGCCGTTCTCGGCATGGACCAGCGGCATGGCGCCGAGATGGGCGCAGCGCGAGAAGGAATGATAGAGCTCATCGTCATTGACCATGAGCGCGCCCTTATAGGCCATGAAATGCTTGAAGGTGTTGATGCCATAGGTCTTCACCACCGTTTCCATCTCGTCGAACACCGGCTTGTCCCACCAGGTGACGGCCATGTGGAAGGAATAGTCGGATGCCGCCTTCTCGGCCTTGCGCCGCCAGTCCTGATAGGCGGCAAGCATCGACTGCTTGGGCGCCGGGATGCAGAAATCGACGATCATGGTGGTGCCGCCGGAGAGCGCCGCCTTGGTGCCCCACTCGAAATCGTCCGCCGACACGGTGCCCATAAACATGAGCTCCATGTGGGTGTGCGGGTCGATGCCGCCCGGCATGACATAGAGGCCGCCGGCATCGATGATCTCGGCGCCCGCCGGCGCCTCGAGCTTCTCGCCCACCGCCGCGATGCGCTCGCCGTCGACGAGCACGTCGGCGCGCCGCGAATGATCATGGTTCACGACGGTGCCGCCGCGGATGAGTATGGCCATGGGAAGTCTCCGTTAAAGAATTTTCCCTCCCCCTTATGGTCCGCAAGGAGGAGGGGAAGCGCGTTTTATTTCTTCATTTCGTCGGTGACAGCCGACGACCAGGCGCCTTCCGGCTTCTTGGTGATGACGGGATCCGAGCCGCCTTTCATCAGCGTCTCGACCGTGCGCTCGGCGGCGGCGGTATCGAGCGTGCCGTCCGAGCCCTCGGTGAGCTTGTTGATCTCCTGCATCATGGTCTTCTGATGGCCTTCGGTCTGGGCGCCCGTCGCGTCATTGTCGAGCACGATCTTGGCCGCGTCGTCGGGATGCTCGCGCGCCCAGTCCCAGCCCTTCATCGACGCCTTGACGAATTTCGCCATGGTCGCGACGAAGGCCGGGTCCTTGAGCTTGTCTTCCAGCACATAGAGCCCGTCCTCGAGGGTCGCCACCCCCTGGTCCTCGTATTTGAAGACCACCAGGTCTTCCGGCTTCACGCCGGCTTCGATCACCTGCCAATATTCGTTGTAGGTCATGGTCGAGATGCAGTCGGCCTGCTTCTGCAGGAGCGGATCGACATTGAAGCCCTGCTTCAGCACATTGACGCCGTCGGCGCCGCCCGAGGTCGAGATGCCGAGCTGGCTCATCCAGGACAGGAACGGATATTCATTGCCGGAGAACCACACACCGAGCGTCTTGCCCTTGAAGTCTTCGGGCTTGGTGATGCCGGTCTCCTTGCGGCAGGTGAGCATCATTCCCGAACGCTTGAAGGGCTGCGCGATATTGACCAAGGGCACGCCCTTCTCGCGCGAGGCCAAGGCCGAAGGCATCCAGTCGACGACGACATCGGCGCCGCCGCCCATGATCACCTGCGGCGGGGCGATGTCGGGACCGCCCGGCTTGATCGTAACATCGAGGCCCGCTTCCTTGTAGAAGCCCTGCTTCTCGGCCACGTAATAGCCGGCGAACTGGGCCTGCGTCACCCATTTGAGCTGGATGGTCACCGCCTCGGCGAAGGCCGGGGCCGATGCTGCCAGCAAGGCCGCGCCTGCCGCGGCCGCCATCAGAAGTCTCTTCATATTGAACGTCTCCTCTTCTCCTTGCTGCCTACTGGTCCTTGCGTGACCGGTAGGACGGATGCCAGAAGGTCACCGCGCGTTCGACGAGCGCGATCACCCCGTAAAAGGCCGAGCCGGCAATGGCTGCGACGGCGATCTCGGCCCAAACCATGTCGAGGCCCAGCCGGCCGACCTCGGTCGAGATGCGAAAGCCCATGCCGACGATGGGGGTTCCGAAGAATTCCGCGACGATGGCGCCGATCAGCGCCAGAGTCGAATTGATCTTGAGCGCGTTGAAGATGAAGGGCATCGCGGCGGGAAGTCTCAGCTTCACCAGCGTGTCGAAGTAACTGGCGCCATAGGAGCGCATCAGGTCGCGCTCGAGATGGCCCGCCGCCTGAAGCCCCGCCACCGCATTCACCAGCATCGGGAAGAAGGTCATGATGATGACGACGGCGGCCTTGGATTGCCAATCGAAGCCGAACCACATGACCATGATCGGCGCCACGCCGACGATCGGCAGCGCCGCGAAGAGATTGCCGAGCGGCAACAGACCCCGCCTGAGGAAACCCCAGGCATCGCACAGGATCGCCACCAGGAAGCCCGCGAGCGAGCCCAGGGCCCAGCCAGGCAGCACGGCGCGCAGGAAGGTCTGGACGAAGTCGGCCTTGAGCGTCGGCAGCGACGTCGCGAGCTTGGCCCAGATATCGGACGGCGCCGGCAGCAGCACCAGGGGAACGCCGAAGCCCTTGACCGCGAGCTGCCAGAGCAGCAGCAGCGTCACGCCGAAGATCGCCGGCACCGCCAGATTGCGCAGCTGCGCGGAGAGCGGCGAGGCGGCCTCGAGTCCCGATAGCGCGTCATTGCCGATCCAGATCAGGACCCAGAGCACGACGACGCCGAGCCAGAACAGGGCGCCGGGCTTGACCGCGGCCTGATGCGCCATCAGCCAGAGCAGCGCGCCCGCGACGATGAGCGTCGCGATCACCGCGAGCGGATTGCGTCTGAGCGTCCCGATCATGGCTTCGTCCCCATGGCGCGGGCCACCTGGCGCTCGATGACGCCGACGAGCCAGACGAGGCCCGACGACATGACGGCGGCGGCAACGAGCGCCGCCCAGATCTGCTGCGTCTGGCCGTAATAGGAACCGTTGAGGAGCCGGGCGCCGATGCCGGCCTGGGCGCCGGTCGGCAATTCGCCGACGATGGCGCCGACCAGCGCGATGGCGATCGCCACCTTGAGGGACGTGAAGAGGAAGGGTACCGAGGCCGGCCAGCGCAGTTTCCACAAGGTCTGCGCCGTGCTCGCATTGTAGGTGCGCATGAGGTCGAGTTGCATCGGGTCGGGCGAGGTCAGGCCCTTCACCATGCCGATGGTGACCGGGAAGAAGCACAGATACATCGAGATCAGCGACTTGGGCACGAGGCCGGTGAGTCCCATCGAGCCCAGCACCACGATGATCATCGGCGCGATGGCGAGGATCGGAATGGTCTGCGAAGCGATGATCCACGGCATCAGGCTGCGATTGAGCGCCTTGACATGGACGATGGCTATGGCGAGCGCGATGCCGAGGATCGAGCCCAGCACGAAGCCGAGCAGCGTCGAGGACAGCGTCACCCAGCAATGGTAGAGAAGCGATCGCGGCCGCCAGGGCGCCGTGGTGAAGATCGTGGTCCACAATTCGGCGATGACCTGATGCGGCGCCGGCAGGACCGGGCGCGGCAGCGACCAGGAGATCGACAGCGTATTCGCGAGCCCGCCGCCCGCGGCCTCGATCAAGGGCTGGCTCAGCACTCGGTTCATCGGAATGGCGGCGAGATACCACAGCACGAGGACGATCAGCACGATCACCGCGACGGGAAGAGCGTGGCCTTGGGCGATGGCGCCGGCCAATGATGGCCGTTGTGCGGTGACGGCGAGGGTCATGGGACGGTCTCGATGCATCCCCTCTCCCCCATCGGGGGAGAGGGAGGGACCCGTTGCGCAGCAATGGGAGGGTGAGGGGGAACAGACGGAGCAACCCTACACGTCGGCAAAGGTCGCGCCGTCAGTTCCGGCAAAGGTCGCGCCGTCAGTTCCCCCTCACCCTGCCCTCTCCCCCGGCGGGGGAGAGGGGAACGCTGCTCAATCATCATAGGAGTGCCCTTGCCTCAGGCCCTCGCGCACGCGATGCGCTACTTTCAGGAACTCCGGCGTCTCGCGGATATCGAGCGTGCGGTCTTGCGGAAACTTCGTTTCGATCACGTCGATGATGCGCCCCGGCCGCGGCGACATGACGACGATCTTGCTCGACAGGAACACCGCTTCCGGGATCGAATGGGTGACGAAGACCACCGTCTTCCTGGTGCGCGCCCACAGCTCGAGGAGCTGCTGGTTGAGCTTGTCGCGCACGATCTCGTCGAGCGCGCCGAAGGGCTCGTCCATGAGCAGGAGCTTCGGGTCGACGGCGAGCGCCCGCGCGATCGACACGCGCTGCTGCATGCCGCCCGAGAGCTGCCAGGGAAATTTCTTCTCGAAGCCCTTGAGATTGACGAGATCGAGATTGCGCGCGATGCGCTCCGCCCGCTCCCGGGCGCTGAAGCCCATGATTTCGAGCGGCAGCGCGACATTGCGCTCGATGGTGCGCCACGGGTAGAGTGCCGGCGCCTGGAACACATAGCCATAGGCGCGCTGCCTGCGCGCCTCGTCCGGCGTCATGCCATTGACCGTGATCTTGCCTTGACTCGCCTGCTCGAGGTCGGCGATGACGCGCAGCAAGGTCGTCTTGCCGCAGCCCGAAGGACCGATGAAGGAGACGAAATCCCCATCCTCGACGGTGAGGTTGACTTTCGACAGGGCATAGACCGGCCCATCGGCCGTTTCGAATGTCAGGCTCAGCTCGCGCGCCTCGATAACGGACGCTGCCGCCATTCAACCTCCCCTGGACGATTTTCTTAGAGACTCGTTGGAAAATGATGCTATGCGGTCTTGACCATTTGATCAAGAATTAACACCATCGGCCATGGCCCAACCGAAGCAGAAACTGCAGGGCAAGACCCGCATCCAGGCGATCAACGAGGACATCATCCTCGCCGCCGCCCTCGAGGTCTTTTCGGTCTATGGCTATCGCGGCTCGACCGTCGACCAGATCGCCGAGCGCGCCCAGATGTCCAAGCCCAACCTGCTCTATTATTTCCGCCGCAAGGACGACATCTACCGCGCCGTCCTGGAAAAGACGCTGGCCGACTGGCTGCTGCCCTTACGCGGCCTCGACCCCGAGGGCGAGCCTTTGGCCGAGATCGAGAAATATATCCGCGCCAAGATGGCCATGTCGCGCGACAATCCCAAGGCCTCGCGGCTCTTCGCCAATGAGATGCTGCATGGCGCGCCGGCCATCGGCGATTTCCTCGCCGGTCCCATGAAGCTGTTGGTCGACGACACCGCGAACATCGTCAAGGGGTGGATCGCCAAGGGCCAGGTCGCCGCCATCGATCCCTATCATCTCATCTTCACCATCTGGGCGATGACCCAGCATTATGCCGATTTCGACATCCAGATCCGCGCCGTCCTCGGCGCCGACAGCGAACACTTCACCGATGCCGAGACGACGATCATCCGCCTCATCCAAGACGGGCTGAGACCCCGGCCGTGATCGCGCTGAGCCCGTGGTCGGAGGACGATCTCGCGATCCTCGAGGCCTGCAACACGCCGAAGCAGAAGAAATATCTGGGCGGCCCGGAGACGCGTGAACGTCTCCTGAAACGCAACCGCGACTATGCGCTGATCGTGATCCCGGGCGAGACGCGCATGTTCCGCATCGATGACGAGGGTGAGCCCGCGGGGTCCATCGGCTATTGGCAGAAGGACTGGCAAGGCAAGATTATCTATGAAACGGGCTGGGCCGTGGTGCCGGAATTCCAGGGACGCGGCATCGCTCTTGCCGCGACACTGGCGTTGATCGCCGTGCTGAAGCCGGAAGCGCGCCACCCGCATCTGCACGCCTTCCCCGCGCCCGAGAATCTCGCCTCCAATGCGATCTGCCGCAAGACAGGCTTCACGTTTCTGGGCGAAGTCGCGTTCGAATTCCCGCCCGGACACACCATGCGCTGCAACGACTGGCGGCTCGAGCTCTAGACCGGGGAAGCCTTCCCTGCGCCATCGGGATCGATCGGCCGATTCCAGATGCGGACGGTCTTCACCGACTTTGCATGTCTTGCGACCTCGACAGCCTGAGCGATCCACAATCCATCGATGCTCTGCATATATTGGATCATGTCATCGACCATGCGGGAACGCGACGCGCGGCCGCTCAGGAACGGATGCAGCGTGAGATTGAAACATCCGCCTTCGGCCACCAGCGCATCGAGCTCGGCCTGCCAGATCTCGAAGACCTTCTTCGGACTTTCGATTCCGAGGCCGGGACGTATGCGCGGAAGATGAACATAATAGGCGAAATCATCCAGCATCCATTGGACAGGAAGCTCGATGATCGCCGGCGCGGCGCTCTCCGGCGCAATTGCCAGGCTGTAGGGGATATCGAGGTCCTGCAGGCTGGAGTCGTAGAGAAAGCCGTGCTTGTCCAGAAGCTCGGGCGTCCATCGGTTGACCTTGAAACCCGGCGCCCGATAGCCGATCGGCGGCCTTCCGGTTATCCTCGCGATCGAATCGATGCCGCGCAGCAGAATGTCTTCCTCGGCATCCCGGTCGATGCCGTTCAAATACTCGTGGAGATAGCCGTGGTGCCCAAGCTCGTGGCCTTCCGAGACGATATCGCGGACCGTGTCCGGCCAACGGTCGATCGCGAATCCGGGAACAAAAGCCGTCGCCCGAACCGAGCGCTCGGCAAAAATGCGCAGCAGCCGGTATATTCCGGTTCGAACGTCATAGGACTGGTGCGCCATCACATCGAGCTGCGAAGCGGTCTCGGGATGCGTGTGGAGCACGCCGCTTTCGGCATCCATGTCGACCGTGATGATCGCCGCAGCGGATTTTCCCGAAGGCCATTCGAAAGACGGATTCATGCCGCGTGTTCCCATGGTCTATTGGCGCAGGAAGAGTTGCCGGCTGGTCTGCGTCAATCGCTCGCATCCCATCGGCGTGACCAGAATTGTCTCGCCGAAGGCTATGCCCCGGACGGCGACGAACATGTGAAACACCATGCCCGCCCGCAAAGTCCACGCCGCCGTGGGCGTGAAGATCCGTGTGTGGTCGCTCGTCCGCGGCTGGGCATGATAACCGAGCGTGTAGCCGGTGTGGTTCCGGTATGAGGGATCCACTTCGGCTATGATTCTTTCACGGCCGATCGCATCGATCTCGCCGCCGGTCTTGCCTGGCGCCATCGCCGCGATCTGCCCGTCTTGGATTTCAACCAGCCTTTCGGCCAGGGAAACGAGTTCGGGCTTTGGCGATCCTATGCTCGTCGGGCGCATCAATCGCGCGCTGTAGCCGCGAACCTGCGGAACCATCTCCAGGTGGAGGATGTCCCCGTCGGCAAGGGTTCGGGTTCCAAGCCGGCCGTGAATTGAACCCGACTGCGCGCCCGAGGCGCCCAGCAAGACGCGGCCGTTGTCGGCCCCGGCCTGCAGGGCTATCCGGTAGGCTTCCGCGGCGGCGGTGCGCTCGTTGACGCCGACGCCGGCCGTCTCGATGGCCCCGGTGATGCATTTGTCGGCAATGTCCCCGGCCTGCCGCAGATAGCGGATCTCCGCCGGGGACTTGATCAGACGCTTTTCAGCGAGGACGCCCGAGAAATCGACAAACCGGCAATGCCGAAGCTTTTCCGTCAGATACCGATATCGCCCGGCTGTCAGAATGTGCGAGTCCATCTCCAGTCCGATCGTCGATACCGATCGGAATTTGCCGGCCAGCTCATCCAACAGGATATCGAGCGGATCATCGGCATCGGCAAACTCGCGATACGATCCGACCCATGACTGGTGGTCGAAGACCGGGCGATCCATGGCCCGGACGATCATATGCGGTGGCCCCTCGAGCGGCAGGATGCAGGCCTGGTACTTTGCCGCGGTCGGAAGATAGCCAAACAGATAGACGAGATGCTCGAATTGATCGACGATCAGGACCTCGATCTTGCGTGCCGCCAGATCCTCTCTGACGGCACGCACCCGTCTCTCATACTCCGCCTTGGGAAAATCCCAATCTAGCTCGACCATGTGGCCGCGAACTCCTTGCCTGTCCCGGTTGATGCCTCGGTGATGAACATGCTCCCTCTCATGCCGGCTCCTCCGAGGGGTGAACCGGATATGTCTTGCGCACCAGCGCGAAGGCGATCAGCCCGACAACGCCGCTCAACAGTATCATCAGCGAAACGCCCCAGCTCGCCCCGCCGGTCCAGATCAGGCTGGCGGTCGCGATGGACGGCGCGGCGCCGCCCCCCAGCAATGTTCCCAACGCGATCGAGATGGACACGCCACTGTAGCGGACGCGTGTTTCGAACATTTCGCTGAAGAATGCCGGGACTATCCCTGCGACGGCGAATGTGGCGATGAGGATGAGCGACGTGCCGGCGAACACCAAGGCGGTCTGCCCGGTGTCGATCATCCAGAAAGCCGGATATGCCGACAGAACCATGAGCAGGCTCCCGATGGTCCCGATCGTGCGGCGTCCGAAGACGTCCGACAGGTGACCTGCCCAGACACAAGCCACGACGGCAACGAGCGAGGCGCCGACGACGCTGCCCAGCGCCTGCTCGTAGCTCAGCGAAAGCTTGGTCCGCCCGTATGAAACGAGGAACACGGCCGCGATATAGAAGCAGATGTTGACTGCAAGCCAGATCGCCGCAGCGATCATGGTCTGCCCGAAATTGTGACGCAAAAGGACCCACACCGGGTTCCGATGCACCGTCTTGACGCGGGCGAACATCGGGCTCTCTTCGACCTTGAGCCGGATGACCAGGCCCACGCCGATCAGCAACACGCTGACGAGAAACGGAATTCGCCATCCCCACGACAGCAGCGACTGCTCCGAGAGGACTGCGGCCAGAATGAGGACCGTCGTGGACGACAGCGCCAGGCCGGCAGGACATGCCATTTCGACCCAGCCGCCGTAATAGCCGCGCCGCGCGGGCGGTGAATGCTCGGCAACCAGGCTCATAGCACCGCCATATTCGCCGCCAAGGCCGATTCCCTGAATGAACCTGAGGATCAAGAGGAGAAGCGGCGCAAGCACGCCGACGGATTCATAAGTCGGCAGGAAGCCGATGAGCGCCGTGCCGACGCCCATGATCAGGAGGTTGACGACGAGAATGTTCTTTCTTCCGGATTTGTCGCCCAGGTGGCCGAAGATGACTGCCCCCAACGGCCGCGCGATGAAGGCGACGGAGAAAGTGCCGAACGACAGCAGCGTTCCGACGAGCGGATCGAATGACGGAAAAAACAGCTTCGGGAAGAACAGCGCCGCTGCCGTCCCGAAGATAAAGAAGTCGTACCAGTCGATCATCGTGCCGACGGAGGCGGACACGACGACCTTCTTCGTGTCGGCGCCGACTTCGGTCCCGGTAGATTGAACGACCCCTGCTTGCGATATCGTCATTTTTTCCTCTCTCTTCCGTTTTTGTTTTGTCGTTTAGGCCGACTGGGCGCTTCAGCCCGCATCGGCCATGGCCGGCCGTGCTTCTCCCAAAAGATCGTTCCAGGTCTTTCGGTTCTCGACTTTGTTTCCGTACTTCTGCTTGGTGAATTTCTGGCCGCGCAGCTCGCCCATCGACAGAAGACGCATGAACTGCGATTCCCGCGTGTGCAGCGAAGCCGTGCGTGCGTCACGCCAGATTCTTTCGAGCGGATTGAATTTGAACAGGCCGCGAACGCCGACCAAGTCGAATCCGTCGGTTGCAACCTTTACCGATGTCTTCTTCGCCTGGTGCAGCGCGCGCAGTGCCGCTTGGTGCGCCTCCTCGAATTCGCGTCTCTCCCAGAGCCACTGGGAATACCAGCACGACATCCGGGTCGCCTGTATCTCACTGCTCATTTCCCCCAGGGCGTACATGACCGTGTCGTCTTCCTGGAGGAACTCGCGGCCTCTGATGGTCTCGCGAATGAAATTGAACGCACCCTGAGCCAACCCGAGCAGGAACATTGCGTAGGACAATTCGAATGTGTAGGGATGACGCTGAACGTAATCGCCCGGCTGGCCCATGACGTTCTTCCACGGGATGAACACGTTCTCGAACAGCGCCCCGCCGCTTTCCGAGCTTCTGATGCCGATCGCGTCTTCCCAGCCGGGCAGGAAACTCAGTCCGGGAGACGATCGCGGCACGATCGACATCGTCAGCCCGTCGCCGGGAGTCGCGGTTCCGGGGGCTTGCGACCAGTAAATGATGTAATCCGCTTCGCGCGCCGTGGAGCAGAAGCCCTTGCGGGCATTCGCGCGGAACCCGCCCTCGACCGGCTCCATGCCGGCCTCGAAGCTGATGAGGGGTCCGGCCTTGGATACTTGTGCTTTCATCTGCTGCGGCTGCACCTCGCTGCCGAGCGTCGCGACGAGGGCTCCGTTTTCGACCACCTCCTTGAAGATACGTCGCTTCTGTTCTTCCGACCCGAGACCCGCGAGGAGGCCACATGCATGGTAGTGGGTCATCACGCACCAGCCGGTCCCGCCGCATTCGGTGGTGATTTCTTCAATGACGAGATGCGGAAGCCAGGTGCAGAAACCTGCATCGTTGCCGAGCCCGCCATACTGTTTGGGGACGGCCAGCCGGAGGAAGCCGGCGTCACGCAATTCATTCATGTTCTCGCGCGGGTATTCTCCTGCCTCGTCGAATTTGCGCGCGCGCTTGGCAAATCCTCCGGCAAGTTCCCGGGCCTTGCTCCTCCAATGCACTTGTTCTTCTGTCAGATCAAAGTCGACCATCTCTTGCTCCAGGTCTGATAGCGTTGTGAAGGTGAAGTATCGGTCGTGTCAGGACAGCGGCAGACAGCGGCCATACGCTCGCGCCCGGTAGATCAGCGGAGATGTCTCTGCCCGACCGACGGAGACGACTCTCCCGATATAGATGCAATGCGTGCCCGACAGGACGCGATTGTGGAGAGCGCACGAGAACGAGGCCGGAGCGAACGGCAGAACGGGACAGCCCAGGCAATCTTTGATCCAGCTATCCGTCGAGAAGTCGTATGATGCTCCGCGTTCCGCCCGGCCTGCGAATACATTCGCGACCGGCGCCTGATTGTCGGAGAGGATGTTGATCGTGAAGCAACGGTTGACGTCGATCGCCGCGCAGATCGGGCTTTCGCTGCGCAGACAGCCGAGCATCTGCGGTGGATCTGCCGAGACCGAGCAGAAGGAACTCACGGTTTGGCCGAAGCGTCCAGCCCGGCCGTCCGTCGTGACCACCGTCACGCTGCTGGCGATGGACGCCATGGCGCGGACAAAATCGTCCCGCTGCGCAACGGCACTCACTTCACCCAGAGGACCGGTTTCACAATTCCGAGTCACCCTACCCTCCTGATCGAATTTTTGTCGACCGCAGGGTGGCATCGAGGAACAGGATCGTAAAATTCTTTTATGTGCTGTAATAGAACTGAAAATCCGATTTAGCGGGGAAATTGTGCCGAGCACACCCAACTTTACGCTGAACCAGCTGAGGTATTTCTCGGCGGTCGCAGAAGCGGGAAGCTTCAAAGAGGCCGCCGACAAGCTCCATATAGCGCAATCGGCCCTTTCGGCGGCGATCTCGAATCTGGAGGATCAGCTTTCGGTGCAGCTTTTCATTCGCAATCATGCACGGGGCGTTGTGCTCACCCGCTCCGGGGACCAGTTGCTCGTCAACACGCGCCAGTTGCTGGCCCAGGCGCAGAAGCTTGGCGAGTTCGGGCGGGAGCTGGGAGGATCGCTGACGGGCGACCTCGTCATCGGATGTTTTGAGTTTATCGCTCCCTTCATTCTGCCGGCGCTGCTCTCGCGATTTGGAACGCGCTATCCGAATGTGGCCATCAGGGTCCAAGAGCATGATCTGGAGGGTATCGAGCGATCCTTGCTGCATGCGACCAGCGATATCGCCTTGCTATACGACATCAACCTGTCGCCGCGGCTGGACAAGAAGTTCATCGCCAGCTTCCCGCCATATGTCCTGCTTCCGCACCGGCATCGCCTGGCGGGCAAGCGGAAGGTGTCGCTTTCTGAACTTGCCAGCGAGCCCTTTATCCAGATCGATTTGCCGAACAGCCGCGATTATTCCGAGAATCTCGCAGCGTATTTTGGCGTGAAGCTCAACGTGGCGTTCCGCACCCACAGCTTCGAGATGGTGCGCGGCCTTGTCGGCCACGGCTACGGCTATTCGATCTTGAACCAACGCCGCTGGCCCGACATGACATATGACGGGCAGAAGCTTGCCATCTGCGAGCTGGCGGGCAACCCGCCGTCCATCGATCTGGTTCTTGCGCATGTCTCGGGAACGCGTCTGTCGACGCGCGCTGAGGCTTTTGACCGTTTCTGTACGGATTTTTTTGACAAGCAAAGCTCGAGCAAGGCAAAGAAGCCGCGCTAGTCTAACGGAATTGCGCCACCCGCAAGGCCGTCGCCGGATCGAGGAAGCCTTTCACCGTCGCCGCGGTCTCTTGCGCCATTGCCGCCTCGAGCCCGGCCTGGTCGGGCCGCGCCAGGATGCGCCTGAGATCGGCGACCCGCTCTCTCGGCAAGGCGGCAAGCCGCTTGGCCAGGTCGAAGGCTGCAGGCAGGAGCGCCGCGTCGGCGACGACGTCACGGACGAGACCCCAGGACTTCGCCTGCTCGGCATCGAACTTCTCGCCGAGCAGGATCATTTCGCGTGCCCGCGCCAGGCCGACGAGGCGCGGCAGGAGCTCGGTGACGCCGCCGGTGACGAAGACGCCGAGCGTGATCTCCGGGAAGAAGAAGCGCGTGCCCCTGGCGGCGATGGCGAAGTCGCAATTGATCACCCATTCGAGCCCGCCGCCCACAGCCCAGCCGTGGATCGCGCCGACCACCGGCCGCGCCCCCAGCATGATCGCGCGGGTGACGTCCTGGATGCGCTCGATATAGGCCCGGGTCTCCGCCTCTTCCGCGGCCTGCGAGTTGAACTCCTTGAGATCGTCGCCGGCACAGAAGGCGCGGCCTTCGCCGGTGAGCAGGATGGCGCCCACATTGGTGTCGCGGTTGGCGGCGTCGACCGCGGCGATGAGGTCCTCGAGCAGCTCCGGCACGATGGCATTGAGCCGATGCGGCCGGTTGAGCGAGATCTTCTGGACGCCATCGCCCAGATAGTCGCTGAGCACGGTCTTGGTCATGGCCTATCTCCTGATCACCCGGCGGGTCTTGCCTTCGCTGCGCGGCAGGCTGTTGAAGGCGAGGAGCGAGAGCCTGGCGGTGACGCCGATCTCGGCCTTGATGCGCCGCTCGATGGCGGGGGCCAGGCCTGCGCCCGCAGCGGCGCCTTCGGCGCACTCGGCCTCTACCGGCAGGGCGTCATAAGGCCCCGATCCGTCGAGCACGATGCGGTATTCGCCCGAAAGCTCGGGGAAGGCATTGAGGACGGCGGCGATCTGCGTCGGGAACACATTGATGCCGCGCACCACCACCATGTCGTCGCTGCGGCCTTGGACGCGGAAGCGCGGCGCGGTGCGCCCGCAGCGCGCCTTGCCCGTGCCGGTGATGCGGATGATGTCGCCGGTGCGGAAGCGCACCAAAGGCTGGCATTGGCGCGTGAGATGGGTGAGGACGAGTTCGCCCTTGGCGCCCTCCTCCCAGACGAGCGGCGCGCCGCTCGCGGGATCGATGAGTTCGGGATGGAGGATGTCGAGGGCGATGAAATGCAGGTCGTTGTCGACCGCGCTCTGGCCGGCGAAGGTGCTGAACACGTCGGTGACGCCGTAATTGGAATTGCGCGCCGCAAAGCCCCAGGTCGCTTCGAGCCGCCGGCGAAATTCCGGATCGTCGAGCCCGGCCTCACCGCCGAAGAGCCCGAGCTCGAGGCCGAGATCCCTTGGCCTCAGCCCCGGGAAATGCTCGGCGATGACGCGCTCGAGCACCGCGGGGTAGGAGGGCGTGCAGGAGATGGCGGTGATGCCCAGCTCCTGCACGGTGCGGATCAGCAACTGCGTGTCACCGACGCCGAAGGGAATGACCGTGGCGCCCGTCGCCTCGAGGATCGAATGATCGGTGAAGCCGCCCATCCACAGGCGGTAATTGAGGCAATGGACGACCCTTATGCCCGGCCCGAGGCCCGAGGCCGACTGGGCCCGGGCGCCGATCAGCGCCGTCTCTTCGGCATCGCGCCGGGACAGAGCGAGGTTCATCGCCGTGCCGCTGGTGCCGGAGGTGCGGTGCACGCGGCTGATGGCGCTGTCCTCGGCGGCGAGATAATCGCCGAAGGGCGGATGCGCGCGCTGGCTCCGGCGCAGCATCTCCTTGTCGATCAAGGGCAGCTCGGCGAGGCCGACCAGCCGGGCCGGGAGCCGGCTCGCGCCCCAGGCGCGCCGGTGCAGAGGCGACCTCGCGGCCACGTAGTCGCGCTGCTTTTCCCACAGGCGCTGGCGATGCGCCGCGAGATCCTGGAGATCGGCAAAGTCGGCCCGGTCGATCAGCATGGATTATCTCGAAAATGATTATGATATCATTTTTATTATTTACCGAATTATGTCAATATGCTCGAAGGATGAATGATGATTGTTGCCCTCGATAAGCGACACACGCTCGATTTCGCCCAGGCCCTTCTCGCCGGGGCGGAAGACCCTTCCGCCCGCAAGACCGAGCGTACGCGCCTCAGGCTCCTTGCCAGCATCGCCCGCGAGCTCATGGCGGGTGTCGAACGAACCGATCTCAAGGTGGCGGAGGTCACCCGCAAGGCCGACCTCGCGCATGGCACCTTCTATCGCTATTTCACCGACGTCCCGGCCGCCACCGCCGCCGTCATCGAGCTCTTCTCGGCCTTTGTCGCCGAGCGGCTCGCCGGCGCGCGGGACGGCGAGACGGGCTCCAGCGATCGGGTCCGGAGCGCTACACTGTTGTTTGCGCGCCTTTTCCGCCGCAATGCCGGGCTCATGCGCTGCCTCCTCGGTCTCGGCGGCGAGAGCCTGCCTTTCGCCGCCGCCTATCAGCGGCTCAATCGCGACTGGTATGAGCGGGTCGCGGCGGCCATCGCCCGGCGTCGCGGCGAAGAAACATCGGCCGCCGATGCCCTCGCCGAGGCCTATGCGCTGGGCGGCATGATCGACGACTTCCTCGTCCAGGTCTATTTGCGCAAGGAGCCGGCGCTGGCGCATCTCGCCGATGACGAGGAGAAGATCGCCGATCTCCTGACCCGGCTGTGGTGCTTCGGCGCCTATGGCAAGGGAGGCTGATCAGGCCAAAGGCGGGCTCGCATGGGCGAGCCGGTCATATTCCGCCGCGAGGAATTCGATCAGGCTGCGCACCGCGGGCAGAAGCCCGCGCCGCGACGGGAAGACCGCATGCACCACGCCGCTCTGCGGCGCCCAATTGGGCAGCGCCTCGACGAGCCGGCCCTCCGCCATGTCCTGGCGCACCATCATCAAGGGAAGCTGCGCCACGCCCAGCCCCTCGCGGACGGCGAAGCACAGGGCCACCATGTCATTGGCGATGAAGCGTGGCGTGTGGCTGACGAGCGCGGTCGCACCGTCGGGGCCATCCAGACGCCACACGGTTTCACCATGCGGCGGTCCGAGATCGAGGCTCGGCAGCCTGGCGAGATCGGCCGGCACCAAGGGCTGGACGAAGCCCTTCAGGAGATCCGGGCTGGCGATGAGCCTTTGCGGACTTTCCGCCAGCACCCGCATGATGAGCGGGCTCTCCTCGATCGGCGGGAAGCGCACCCTGACGGCGAGATCGAAGCCCTCGCTGATGAGATCGACCTGCCGGTTGGTGACCTCGAGATGGATCCCGACGCCGGGATGGCGCGCCATGTAGCGCGCGATCATCTCGCCCACCTGGAAATAGAGGACGGCCGAGGCGCAGCTCATGCGCACGATGCCGTAGGGCGCCGAACGGGTGCGCTCGATCGTCTCCTGCGCCGCTTCGGCCTCGACCAGCATGGCGACGCAGTGGCGGTGATATTCCTGACCGATCTCGGTCACCGAGAAGCGCCGCGTCGAGCGCTGCACCAGCCTGACGCCGAGCCGGTCCTCGAGCAGCGCGATGCGACGGCTGAGCTTCGAGCGCGGGAGGCCGAGGGCGCGTCCGGCGGCGGCGAAGCCGCCATGCTCGACCACCTGGGCAAAATAATAGAGATCGTTGAGGTCTTGCATGATTGTCCCATTTTTAGGACAGACTAAGCGAATATCGCAGTCTACTCGATATATTGTCCTGAGAATACACTCTTCTCCAATCGACACGCCCCAAGAGGCAAGCATTGGAGAACATGATGAAAAAGATACTCGGCCTGTATTCGAGCCCGAGGCCCCATTGGGTCGGCGACGGCTTTCCCGTGCGCTCGATCCTTTCCCATGGCACGCATGGCGACCATATGAGCCCGTTCCTGCTCCTCGACTATGCCGGACCCGCCGACTTTTCCCCGGCCGAAGCGCCGCGCGGCGTCGGCCAGCATCCGCATCGCGGCTTCGAGACGGTCACCATCGTCTATCAGGGCGAGGTCGAGCATCGCGACTCGACCGGCCAGGGCGGCCTGATCGGCCCCGGCGACGTCCAGTGGATGACCGCCGCTGCCGGCATCCTGCATGAGGAATTCCATTCGCGCGATTTCACCCGCAAGGGCGGCGCGCTGGAGATGATCCAGCTCTGGGTGAACCTCCCGGCCAAGGACAAGATGGCAGCACCCGGCTACCAGACGCTGCTCGCCCGCGACATCCCGGAGATCGCGCTCGCCGGCCACGCCGGCAGCCTGCGCGTCATCGCCGGCGCCTATGCCGGCCACCAGGGTCCGGCCCGGACCTTCACGCCCATCGACATCTGGGACGTGCGGCTCATGCACGGCAAGCGGACGACGCTCGACTTTCCGGCCGGACGCACCGTGGGCCTCGTCGTCCTCAGTGGCAGCCTGCGCGTCAATGACGCGCAGAACGCGGGGCCTGCGCAATTCGTCCTCTTCGACCGCGAGGCCGGCACGGTGGCGCTCGAGGCCCTGAGCGATGCCAAGATCCTGGTGCTCAGCGGCGAGCCCATCGACGAAGCCGTCGTAATGCACGGGCCCTTCGTCATGAACACGCCGGACGAGATCCGCGCCGCGATGGCCGACTTCCAGGCCGGCCGCTTCGGCACGATCGCGCCGATGGAGACCAACCAGCGGCCGGGCTGACCGGCCGCCTGTCCAATTCGACGAGCCGGACACGCTCGCCCGGCTCGCGAAGGGCGGACGCATGCGCTCCGCCGGAAGAGAGCGAGCCTCGAACGAAAGGACCTGCCATGACCAGCGAAGCCATTCGCGATCCCGCCGCCGATCACCTGCTCACGCCGCAGAACTCGGCCTTCATCATCATCGACTATCAGCCCGTCCAGGTGAACTCGATCGCCTCCATGGACCGACAGCTGCTCGTCAACAACATCGTCGGCTGCGCCAAGGCGGCAACCGCCTATGAGCTGCCCGTGGTCCATTCGACCGTGAATGTGAAGACCGGACTCAACAAGCCGCCGATCCCGCAGATCCGCAAGGCCCTGGACGGCTATCCGACCTACGACCGCACCTCGATCAATTCCTGGGAGGACGTCGAGTTCCGCAAGGCTGTCGAGGCGACGGGCCGGCGCAAGCTGATCATGACGGCATTGTGGACCGAGGCGTGTCTGACCTTCCCGGCGCTCGATGCCTTGCGCGAAGGCTACGAGGTCTATGTCCCGGTCGATGCCGTCGGCGGCACGTCGCTCGCGGCGCATGAGGCGGCGCTGCGCCGCATCGAGCAGGCGGGCGGCCAGATGGTCAGCGTGCCGCAGCTCTTCTGTGAGCTGCAGCGGGACTGGAAGCGTAGCAAGACGGCGCCGGCCTTCATGAACCTGTTCATCGAGACCGGCGGCACGGCGGGCATCCAGTTCTCTTACGACAAGGCGGAATAATCATGACCAGCACAGTCGCGAATTTCGACGGCAAGAAGCCGATCATCGACCCCGATGACGCGGTGATGCTGCTGATCGACCATCAGAGCGGCCTGTTCCAGACGGTCGCCGACATGCCGATGCCGGCACTGCGCAATCACGCCGCGGCCCTCGCCCGCATGGCGACACTCTGCAAGATCCCGGTGATCACCACCGCCTCGGTGCCGCAAGGCCCGAACGGCCCCTTGATCCCCGAGATCCATGCGAATGCGCCGCATGCGAAATATGTCGCCCGCAAGGGCGAGATCAATGCCTGGGACAATCCGGACTTCGTCGCGGCGGTCAAGGCTACCGGACGCCGGACGCTCATCATCGCCGGCACGATCACCAGCGTGTGCATGGCCTTCCCGGCCATCGCCGCGGTGCATGAGGGCTACAAGGTGTTCGCGGTGGTCGACGCCTCCGGCACCTATTCCAAGATGGCGCAGGAGATCACCCTGGCGCGCATCGTCCAGGCCGGCGTCGTGCCGATGGATACCGCCGCCGTCGCCTCCGAGCTGCAGCGCACCTGGCATCGCGACGACGCCCAGCAATGGGCGGAGATCTACACGAAAATCTTCCCGCCCTACCAATTGCTCATCGAGAGCTACATGAAGGCGCAGCAGGTCGAGAAGATCCACGAGCAGCTCGATTCGGCCCGCTCATAGTCACGGAAGGGGCCGGCCCACAGGGACCGGCCCCTTCTTCACAACGGAATAAAATCGTCAGGCGAAGCGGGCTTTCGACCTCTCACGCGCCTTCATGGCCTCGATCTCGCGGTTGCGCGGCGGCGCATTCGTCTCAAGCGCGAAGACGAGCTTGCGCGCCGCTTCCGTCACTTCTTCGACGGCACGGTCGAAGGCGGCTTCGTTGGCCTTCGACGGGCGGCTGAAGCCCGAGAGCTTGCGCACGAATTGCAGCGCCGAGGCGTGGATCTCATCCTTTGTCGCCGGCGGCTCGAAATTGAACAGAGTGCGGATGTTCCGGCACATCTTCACCTCCTCTTGGAGCTTTCGGATCGGGTCCCTATGATAGAGCAGTAAGGCGGAATTGCGAGCCCTCCGCCGCATCCGGGAACATTGCGATGCCGGCACGAGACCAAGAGCCCGTCACCATCGAGATCTCCGGCCATGGCCGCGTCTCCGGCCTGTTGCAGAGACCATCCAAGGCGAGGGCGCTCTATGTGCTGGCGCATGGCGCGGGCGCCGGCATGACGCATCCCGCCATGGCGGCCATCGCCAATGGCCTCGCCGAGCGCGATATCGCGGTGCTGCGCTATCAGTTCCTCTATATGGAGAAGAAGACGAAGCGGCCCGATCCGCCGAAGCTCGCGCAAGGAGCGGTGCGCGCCGCGGTCGCCGAAGCGCAGAAGCTTCTGCCCGGCCTGCCGCTCTTCGCCGGCGGCAAGTCCTTCGGCGGGCGCATGACCTCGGGCGCGCAGGCGGCGGAGCCGCTGCCCGGCGTCAAGGGTCTCGTCTTCCTGGGCTTCCCGCTGCATCCCGCCGGCAGACCGGGGCGCGAGCGCGCCGAGCATCTGGCGGAGGTCCATATACCGATGCTGTTCCTGTCGGGCACGCGCGATGCTTTGGCCGAGCTCGATCATCTCGAGCCCGTCGTCAAATCGCTGGGCAGGCGCGCGACGCTGAAGCTCTTCGCGGAGGCCGATCATTCCTTCCATGTGCCGGCGAAAAGCGGGCGCAAGGATGCCGAGGTGCTGAAGGAGATTCTGGATGAGTTCGCGCGCTGGGTCGACAAGGTGATCGCCGCACCATGACTTATGACGATGTCCGCCGGATGGCGCTCGCCTGGCCAGGGGTCGAGGAAGCGACGTCCTACGGGACGCCTGCCCTCAAGGTCAAAGGCAAGTTCCTGACCAGGCTCCGGGAGGACGGCGACAGTCTCGTCATCAAGGATGTCGAGTTCGACGAGCGCGACATGCTGATGGCGCAGGCGCCCGAGATCTTCTACATCACCGATCATTACAAGGGCTGGCCGATGGTGCTGGTCCGTTTGTCGAAGGCGCATCCGAGCCAGGTGAAACGGCTGCTGCTCCGGTCCTGGAAGGCGACGGCGCCGAAGCGCTTGCTGAAGGACTTCACCGAGGCCTGATGTCAGGGCGCATGCACATGCGCCTTCTTGAGAAGGGCAAGAGCCGCGCCATGGGCTTCCGCCACCCAGGCCGCCATGCCCTTGGGATCGGGCGGGAATTCGAGCTCGATCGAGGCGGCGCCGGAGAAGCCGGTCTCGGCGATGGCTTCGAGATAGTCGTCGAACGGCGTGTTGCCGCGCCCGGGCGGCATGTCGCCGTGGTTCACGCCGTCGCAATCTGACATGTGGACATGGGCGATGCGGCCCTTGAGCCTCTTGGCCACCTGCTCCGGCGGGATGCGCATCAGCCAGAAATGCGAGATGTCGACCGTCGCCTTCACATTGGCGAGCCCGACCTCGTCGAGGAAACGTTCCATCGTGTCGAGCGAATGGATGAAGGCGAATTCGAAGGGCAGAAGCTCGATGGCGAGCTCGCGGTGACGAGTGGCGGCATGCCTGCCCACTTGCCGCGTGGCGTCGACCACTCTGTCCCATTCGCCTTCAGGCGGGATGAGCTTCTTCTGGAACATATATTCGCCGGGCACGAAGCAGAGATTGCGCGCGGTCGAGAAGTCGCCGGCGAGGTCGACGACGTTCTTCGCCCGCGCGATGTGATAGTCGCGGATCGCCGGATTGAAATCGCTCAGGCCCAGGCAGGTGCAGACCAGCGAGACGACCGGCAGACCGGTCGAGAGATTGTCGTCGACATAGGCCTGGCGTTCCTTCTGGCCGAGCTGGCCCGGATCGAAGCCGACAAAGAGGTCGAGGCTCTCGAAGCCGATGCGCTTCGCCTCCTCGCGGCCGCGCCTGCCCTCATACTCCGTGCCGAACCAGGCGGAATCGATGAGGCCGAGCGTCCAATCGCTGTGCTTCTGCATGCGGCACCTCCCGCACCATCTTCACCGACTTCGCGCGCGATGCCAAGCCTCGGGAGGAGCAGCTACTCCGCCGCGATCTTGGACGCCGGGTTGTTGGGATGCGTCGTCCAGTTGGCGTAGCGCTTGTCGATCTTCTTGCCGGTGCGCGGATCGACGCCGTCGGTCAGCCGCACCATGGTGATGCAGCTTTCGACCGGACAGACCTCGATGCACAGGTTGCAGGCCACGCATTCCTCGTCGATCACCTCGAAATGGCGCTGCCCGTTCTTCGGCGCATTCGAGATCGCCTGGTGCGATGTGTCCTCGCAGGCCGCATAGCAGCGCCCGCATTTGATGCACTTGTCCTGGTCGATCTTCGCCTTGGTGACGTAGTTGAGGTTGAGATACTGCCAGTCGGTGACATTGGGCACCGCCTTGCCGACAAGCTCGTCGAGGCGCTTGTAACCGCGCTCATCCATCCAGTTCTCGAGCCCTGTGATCATCTCCTGCACGATCTTGAAGCCATAGGTCATGGCGGCGGTGCAGACCTGCGCCGTGCCGGCGCCGAGCAGGATGAATTCGAGCGCGTCGCGCCAATTGGTGATGCCGCCGATGGCGGAGATCGGCAGGCCCTTGGTCTCGGCGTCGCGCGCGATCTCCGACACCATGGAAAGCGCGATCGGCTTCACCGCCGGACCGCAATAGCCGCCATGCGTACCCTTGCCGTCGATCGTGGGCTCGGGCGCGAAACTGTCGAGATCGATGCCCATGATCGAATTGATCGTGTTGATCAAGGACACGGCATCGGCGCCGCCCTGCCTGGCGGCGCGCGCCGGCTTGCGGATGTCGGTGATGTTGGGGGTGAGCTTCACGATCACCGGCATGCGTGTATTGGCCTTGCACCAGCGCGCCACCATCTCGATATATTCCGGCACCTGGCCCACCGCCGAGCCCATGCCGCGCTCCGACATGCCGTGCGGACAGCCGAAATTGAGCTCGACGCCGTCGCAGTCCGTCTCCTCGACGCGCTTCAGGATCTGGGCCCAGTTGTGCTCCTCGCACGGCACCATCAGCGAGACCACCATGGCGCGGTCCGGCCAGTCGCGCTTGACCCGCTTGATCTCGTCGAGATTGGTCTGCAGCGGCCGGTCGGTGATGAGCTCGATATTGTTGAGGCCGAGCAATCTGCGGTCGCCGGAATGGATGGCGCCATAGCGCGGCCCGTTCACGTTGACGATATGCGGATCCTCGCCGAGCGTCTTCCACACGACGCCGCCCCAGCCCGCCTTGAAGGCGCGCACGACGTTGTATTCCTTGTCGGTCGGCGGCGCCGAGGCGAGCCAGAACGGGTTCGGCGACTTGATGCCGACGAAATTGGTGCGAAGGTCTGCCATGGGTCTCTCCTAGGCCGCATGATCCCGGAAAGTTGAAGACTTTCCGGATGAGATCATGCGCAAAAAATCATCTCGACAGGACGGCGTGGATGGATTCGGCGGCGCGGCGGCCGTCATCGACGGCGGCGACGGTCAGGTCCTGGCCACCCTGGGCGCAATCGCCGCCCGCCCAGACATCGGACAGGCTGGTGCGCCGGGAAGCGTCGACCTTGATGCGACCGCCGTCAAGCACGATCACATCCCGCATCGGCTCCGCCACGAATGTCTGGCCGATGGCCTTGAAGATCATATCGGCCTTGAGCTTGAAGGTCTCGCCGGTGCCCTGGAGCCTGCCCTTCTTCTCTTCCGTATATTCGCATTCGAGCCCGATCGCCTTGCCGTCCTTGACCAGCACCTTCTTCGGCATCACCCAGTGCTTGATCTTGACCCCCTTGGTCTGCGCCAGCTCCTGCTCGAAGGTCGAGGCCTTCATCTGGTCGGCGCCGCGGCGATAGAGGATGGTGACGTCCTCGGCGCCGAGCAGCTTCGACTGCACCGCGATGTCGATGGCGGTCATGCCGCCGCCGATCACCAGCACATGGCGGCCGACGGGAAGCTTGCCCAGGTCCTTCGCCTGGCGGAGCTCGGCGATGTAGTCGACGGCGTCCTCGACGCCGTCGGCAGTCTCATGCTTGCCGCCCAGCGCATTCACGCCCTGCAGCCCCATGGCGAGGAACACCGCGTCATAATCCTGGCGCAGGCGCGCCAACGTGATCTGCTTGCCCAGCGCCTTGCCGTGCTCGATGGTGATGCCGCCGACGCCCAAGATGAAATCGACCTCGGCCTGGGCGAAGCCGTTCACGGTCTTGTAGGCGGCGATGCCATATTCATTGAGGCCGCCCGATTTCTTGCGCGCCTCGAAGATGATCACGTCATGACCATGCAAGGCGAGGCGGTGAGCGCAGGCGAGGCCCGCAGGCCCCGCCCCGACGATAGCCACAGTCTTCCCGGTCGCGGCCGCTCGTTGGAAAGGCTGCCGTCCCGACCGCATGAGCGTGTCGGTGGCATAACGTTGCAAAAGCCCGATCTTGACCGGCTTGCCTTCGGCCGTCTCGCGCACGCAGGCTTCCTCGCACAAGGTCTCGGTGGGACAGACGCGGGCGCACATGCCGCCCAATATGTTCTGCTCGAAGATCGTCTCGGCGGCACCATTAGGATTGCCGGCGCCGATCTGGCGGATGAACATCGGAATGTCGATCGCCGTCGGACAGGCTTCCTGGCAGGGCGCGTCATAGCAGAAATAGCAGCGGTCGCTCTCGACCAGCGCCTCATGCGCGCTCAGCGGCGGATGCAGGTCGGTGAAATTCTTCGCATAGGCGTCCTTGGACAGACGGCGGCCCGCAATATCGGGGTGGCCCATGGGCAGTCTCCTCGCATACCGGTCTTGATTCTTCGGGAGCGATCGCTCCGGCGCCGGATGCTGGACATAATGGGTTAATTTTCTTTTTTGGTCAAATTATTTATCAAAAGGTCAAAAAAATGAAGGCGCTGCGGTTCGATCATCCGCCGCGTGTCAATTCCGAGGCGCGTAGTCCGCCGCATTCACGGTCTTGGGCCGCTCCTCGAGATGGAGCTTCGTTACTTTTTCCGGCGTCTCGGCGATGACCCGCCCGCGCCTGATGACATAGAGCCGTGGCGGCTTGAGCCGGATCGCCTCCACCGGATCCTTGGCCTGCACGATGACCATGTCGGCATGGCAGCCCTTCTCGAGCCCGTAGCCGTCGAGATGCATGGCCTTGGCCGGATTGACGGTCACCGCGTCATGGCACCAGCGCATCGCCTCGCGGCTCGTCATCTGCGCCACATGCACGCCCATATGGGCGACTTCCAGCATGTCGCCCTGGCCCAGCGAATACCACGGATCGAGCGTGCAATCCTGGCCGAAGGAGACATTGATGCCGCTGTTGCGCAATTCGGGCACGCGCGTCATGCCGCGGCGCTTGGGATAGGTGTCATGCCGCCCCTGCAGCGTGATGTTGATCAGGGGATTGGGCATCGCGTGGAGCTCCGCCTCCGCCATCAACGGCAGGAGCTTCGAGACATAGTAGTTGTCCATCGAATGCATCGATGTCAGATGCGAGCCGACCACGCGGCCATGAAGGCCGAGCCGCTGCGTCTCATGGGCCAGCGTCTCGACATGGCGCGACAGCGGATCGTCGGTCTCGTCACAATGCATGTCGACCAGGAGACCGCGCTTGGCGGCGATCTCGCACAAGGCCTTCACGCTCGCCGCTCCCTCCTCCATCGTGCGCTCGAAATGCGGAATGCCGCCCACCACGTCGACGCCGAGGACCAAGGCGCGTTTCAGGTTCTTGGCCGCCGATTCCGAGCGGAAATAGCCGTCCTGCGGGAAGGCGACGAGCTGCAGGTCGATATAGGGCGCGATCCTGCGGCGCACTTCGATCAACGCCTCGACGCCGAGCAGACGATCGTCGCACACATCGACATGGGTGCGGATGGCAAGCAGCCCCTGCGCCACCGCGAGGTCGCAATAGCGCAAGGCGCGCTCGATGACGGCTTCATGCGTGAGGCGCGGCTTGAGCTCGCCCCACAGCTTTATGCCTTCGAGCAAGGTGCCGGATTCGTTCATGCGCGGCTG